>NZ_NFIC01000002.1:0-587500 GCF_002161565.1 Bacteroides sp. An51A | reverse complement strand
CGGATTCGAACCGTTGACCCCCTGCTTGCAAAGCAGGTGCTCTAGCCAGCTGAGCTAATCCCCCAAGACCGTAGTCCCAGGCAGAGTTGAACTGCCGACCTCCACATTATCAGTGTGGCGCTCTGACCAACTGAGCTATAGGACTGGCATCTTCAAGCCCTGTGCGATTCAACGCCCATAGAGTCGGATATGTCAGGTACAGGAAACGGAAACGAAAGGAACCACGCAAGAAACATGAGACCGGACGCTCCAGAAAGGAGGTGTTCCAGCCGCACCTTCCGGTACGGCTACCTTGTTACGACTTAGCCCCAATCACCGGTTTTACCCTAGGGCGCCCCTTGCGGTTACGCACTTCAGGTACCCCCGGCTTTCATGGCTTGACGGGCGGTGTGTACAAGGCCCGGGAACGTATTCACCGCGCCATGGCTGATGCGCGATTACTAGCGAATCCAGCTTCGTGGAGCCGGGTTGCAGGCTCCAGTCCGAACTGGGAGGGGATTTCGGGATTCGCGCGCCGTCGCCGGCTGGCAGCCCTCTGTACCCCCCATTGTAACACGTGTGTAGCCCCGGACGTAAGGGCCGTGCTGATTTGACGTCATCCCCACCTTCCTCGCATCTTACGATGGCAGTACCGGCAGAGTACCCAGCATCACCTGATGGCAACTGCCGGAAGGGGTTGCGCTCGTTATGGCACTTAAGCCGACACCTCACGGCACGAGCTGACGACAACCATGCAGCACCTCCGCGCCTGCCTTGCGGCTGCACCGTTTCCGGCACATTCAGGCGCAGTTCAAGCCCGGGTAAGGTTCCTCGCGTATCATCGAATTAAACCACATGTTCCTCCGCTTGTGCGGGCCCCCGTCAATTCCTTTGAGTTTCACCGTTGCCGGCGTACTCCCCAGGTGGGACACTTAACGCTTTCGCTTGGCCGCCGACTGTATATCGCCGACAGCGGGTGTCCATCGTTTACCGTGCGGACTACCAGGGTATCTAATCCTGTTTGATACCCGCACCTTCGAGCCTCAACGTCAGTGGCGGGCTGGCATGCTGCCTTCGCAATCGGGGTTCTTCGTGATATCTATGCATTTCACCGCTACACCACGAATTCCGCATGCCGCGACCGTACTCAAGCCCCACAGTTTCAACTGCAATTTTACGGTTGAGCCGCAAACTTTCACAGCTGACTTAAGGGGCCGTCTGCGCTCCCTTTAAACCCAATAAATCCGGATAACGCTCGCATCCTCCGTATTACCGCGGCTGCTGGCACGGAGTTAGCCGATGCTTATTCGCAGGGTACCTGCAATATGCCACACGTGGCACACTTTATCCCCCTGCAAAAGGAGTTTACAACCCGTAGGGCAGTCATCCTCCACGCTACTTGGCTGGTTCAGGCTCGCGCCCATTGACCAATATTCCTCACTGCTGCCTCCCGTAGGAGTTTGGGCCGTGTCTCAGTCCCAATGTGGGGGGCCTTCCTCTCAGAACCCCTATCCATCGTCGCCTTGGTGGGCCGTTACCCCGCCAACAAGCTAATGGAACGCATCCCCATCGGCGGCCGATAACTCTTTAGTCAGGCTGTCATGGAACTGCCTGACACCATCGGGGATTAATCTTTCTTTCGAAAGGCTGGACCCGGGCCGCCGGAAGGTCGGATACGCGTTACTCACCCGTGCGCCGGTCGCCATCAGGCTTAGCAAGCTAAGCCCATGCTGCCCCTCGACTTGCATGTGTTAGGCCTGTAGCTAGCGTTCATCCTGAGCCAGGATCAAACTCTTCATTGTAAAATATCTTTTCATCGCCTGCCTCCCCAAAAAAAGAAAGGCAAGGCGGATTTTTTCCTGTCCAGGTCCGGTTACATCTCTCTAACCTTCACGTCATTCACTTTTCGTACTGCGTTTCCTGTATCCAAATCATATCAAAGATCTTGCTCACCAGGGACTTACACAACCTTTTCAGGTGGCGTCCCTTTCGGAAAGCGAGTGCAAAGGTACGCCTTTTTACCGAAACTGCAAGAAACTGGAGAACTTTTTTTGAAACTTTTTTCATGTGAAATATGCAAAATGCTGATATTCACAGATATACAGGAAAATATTTACACCTAAAAAGAACTTCGTAAGAATAACAATACTCCTTATTATATATATAACAACAGAAAACCGAGCATGAAAAGAGCAAAGAAAAAACAAGATTATAAACATTGACGCCGATGCAATATCAAATACAGCACCGGCGTTAATGCAACTATTTGTTCTCTTCAACGAAATTAGATGCATCGTAATATAAAACCAAATGAATGTCCGCAAACAACCAATACATACCCCTGAAAAATGAATATATACTGCATACGCGGTTGAATATATACTGCATCGGCCTACGAATATATACTTCATCGGCAAATGCAGTACTACTGCGTTTCCAACTCAGCCAGATTAACTAATTGCAGATATAAAATTATAGTTGATGCATAATTCATCCCACCTATCAATAAGCATGACCATCCTCCTTCAGTTCATCGGAAGTAATTGGTTTTCGATCTATCGCTCTCCAGGCATATATGATATAAGCCAATACAAACGGGACCAAAATTGAAACATAAGCCATCGTTTTTAGTGTAAACTGGCTGGAACAGCTATTGGCTAAAGTTAATGAACTTTGCAAATCAGCGGTAGAAGGATAATATGCCGTATGGTTATATCCTACGCTCAACAGTAAAGCCAATACAGTCAATACTGTACCGACACCTGCAAACCAAATACCTTTGGTGTAGGTTTGCGACAAAATACTCCTAATCAAACCCAACAACACACTTACCACACCTACCAAGAACAAGCCGAAAAGCACAGGCATTGCCAGCAAATTATGCCAATATTTAAACGGCTCCATCACAATAATTTGAGTTACAGGATCCACCGCAAACCCATCTTTCAATAATGTGCGAATTACAAATGCCAAAAAGAAAATCAGAAAAGGAACAGCATCTGTAATCAACTGACGACGACAACGCGGTATCAGCTTTTCATCACGGATATTGTTGATAAAATACAAATTACCCAACAAACGTGCCAAAAAGAACACCGCTAAGCCCAAAATAATGTTCCAAGGATCACCAAATGCATCCAATCCATGCCATCCATTCGCCCAATGGCTAATAACCGGCATCATATTATCGGTCATGTTTGCTTTATCGACAATAAAATTCGAACCATTGAAGAAAGTAGCCACAGCTGCTCCCAGCAACACCGGTCCCACCACTCCATTAATAACCAAGAAATATTGATAAGCGCGCTTCCCCAACAGATTGCCTAATTTCGATTGGAATTCATACGAAACAGCTTGTAAAACGAAGCTGAACAAAATAATCATCCATAACCAGTATGCTCCCCCGAAACTCGTACTATAAAACAAAGGAAATGAAGCAAAAAACGCTCCCCCAAAAGTCACTAATGTAGTAAAAGTAAACTCCCACTTACGTCCGGTAGAGTTGACCAGCAACGTACGCTCTTCATCAGTACGTCCCAACCGGAACAACAAAGAATTTCCTCCCTGGACGAACAGTAAAAATACCAACAGGGCTCCCAACAACGAAACCAAGAACCACCAATAATTTTGTAAGAATAGATATGTAGAATCCATAATGAATTATTTTTATGAGTTAATCCGTTTAACTATGCATTCATGCCTCTTCGGGACCCTTTTGAATAGCTTTCAGCATGATGCCGATTTCAGCAATCAACAATACCGTAAAAAGTATCAAAAATATAAAGAAAGTAGTCTGGACCGAACCAGTTTCCAATCTGGATATGGCCGCATTTACCGGAAGCAAATCTTGAATTGTCCAAGGCTGGCGACCGACTTCGGCCACAATCCATCCCGCCTGACCGGCAAGATAAGCCAACGGAATGCTTGCCAAAGCAACATAATGCAACCAATTTACTTTCGACAACTTCCGTTTCCACGCAAGAAACAATATCAACGCAAAAAAAGCAATGAAATACATTCCCAGTCCTACCATTACGCGGAAAGCCCAAAACGAAAGCCAGACATTAGGTACCAGATCGTTAGGGTCATCAATATACCCGTAACCGAAATACTTCATATTCTCATCAATGACCTGACGTGCCGCTTCCATTGCAACTTGGTCACCTTCCTGCTTCGCTTCACGATAATCCGCCAAAGCAGCTATGGCCTTTTTCCCGTTCTTCATTTTCTCCACGACCGAAAGCGCTTTTGTACTGTCTGGCAAAGCATATCCTCCCAAAAGTATATTGTTAATACCCGGCACATAACCGTCAAAATCATGCGTAGCCAGATAAGACAACATCAATGGAATCTTGATATCGCCCACCACCGTCAAAGGTTCGCGTGTGCCTCCATCATACAAAGCTTCCATAGCAGCCAGCTTCATCGGTTGGCATTGAGCCACTTGATATGCCGACTTATCTCCAGTCATCGCCGTTACCAACGAAGCAAACAGACCAACTACAGCAGCCACCTTCATACTTGCAATGGCAAACTCTTTTTCCCGTTTGCGCAACAAAAACCAGGCACTGACTCCAATCACAAACACTGCTCCTAACATCCAACTGCTAAGGACGGTATGAAAAAACTTAGTCACTGCTACTGGCGAAAAAGCAACAGCCACGAAATCAACCATCTCATTCCGCACCGTATCCGGGTTGAAAGCCATGCCTACCGGATATTGCATCCATGAGTTTGCCACCAAAATCCACCATGCCGAAAAAGTTGCTCCCAATCCCGTAAGCCAGGTAGAAGCCAAGTGAAATTTCTTACTGACTTTGTTCCATCCGAAAAACATAACAGCCACAAATGTAGCCTCCATAAAAAACGCCACAATACCTTCTATCGCCAATGGAGCCCCAAAGATATCTCCTACAAACCAAGAATAATTACTCCAGTTAGTACCAAACTGGAATTCCAAAATCAATCCGGTAGCCACTCCCACCGCAAAATTAATTCCAAACAGCTTCATCCAGAATTTGGCTGTCCGCTTCCAAAACTCATTCCCTGAAATGACATACAGGGTTTCCATCAATCCCATTATCACAGCCAATCCCAATGTGAGGGGCACAAACAGCCAATGATACATGGCGGTCAAGGCAAACTGTGCTCTTGACCAGTCAATCATCGAGGTGTCAATACTTGCTAACATACGTCTATCTTATTTAGTTAATGAATTATCCACCGAACGGTTCACCAGTTCCATCCCGACATAATCCTGCTTTTCCTCGGGACTCTTCCCTTTCAAGAACGACGGAAAGAAAAACAACTTCAGAATAAAGAACATAATGAAAAGTTTTATCAGAATCAACACCCACAATGTGCGCCCTATGGTCATCGAACGAAAACCATCCCGATAAAACGTCCAAACTCGAAGAATCTGTCTTTTAATCATAATATAGTTTTATAATGATTACAAAGAAAAACCTTTTATCGGTAAAATGCAAGTCTTTATCCGTAGAATTTATCCGTTAATCTATATCATTTGTTCCTTTTCCCAGTGATTCATACATTTGCATACATCAAAACCAAACAAATAACATTTATGAAACTACGAACGGCTTGCATATATACGATTCTATCAGCTGCCCTTCCTCTTTACGCACAAGAAAACTCGAACGGAAAAGAATGGACACTGCAAGAATGCATAAACTATGCACTTGAAAAAAACATCCAATTGCAACAAAACAAGATTTCGCTACAAGAAAGCGAAATAGACATCAAGGATGCACGCGCCAGCCTATTCCCAAGTCTGTCATTCAGCACAGGACACAACGTGGTAAACCGGCCTTACCAAGAACAAAGCAACACGGTTAGCGGAACAGAAATTATCAGCAGCGACGAAAAGACCACATACAACGGCAATTACAGCCTAAATGCACAATGGACGCTGTGGAATGGAGGACAGAGACTAAATAATCTGAAACAACAGAAAACCAACCGCGACATTGCCCGCCTGACCGTCTCAGAAACCGAAAACACCTTGCAAGAACAGATAACACAACTTTTCATCCAGATTCTTTATGCTGATGAATCTATCCAAATAAACAAAAGCACATTGGAAGTAAGCAAAGCCACCTACAAACGAGGACAAGAACTGTTTGCCGAAGGAAGCCTTTCGAAAGCCGATCTGGCACAACTGGAAGCTCAAGTAAGCGATGACCAATACCAACTTGTCACTGCAGAAAGTACGTGGAGAAACTATAAACTGCAACTGAAACAATTACTGGAACTGGACGGTAGTGAAGAATTCAACCTGGTCCTCCCCGAACTGAATGAGGAAAACATTCTGAAAATGTTGCCCAGTCAAACCGATGTCTACCAAGCAGCCATGGCAATACGTCCTGAAATCCAAAGCAGCAGGCTAAGCATAGAAAACGCCAAACTAGGCATATCGGCCGCCAAGGCAGGTTACTATCCTACCATCAGCCTGTCAGCATCCAGTTCGAGTACGACCAACAGTGCCAGCACAAACAACTGGGCACAACAAATGAAATACGGCTGGAATAACATGATAGGAATCAGTCTCAGCATTCCTATTTTCGACAATCGCCAAAACAAAAGTAACGTACAGAAAGCACGTTTACAGTACAACACCAGCCAACTAGACTTGATAAACAAACAAAAAGAACTATACAGTACCATTGAGGGGCTGTGGTTGGATGCCTTAAATGCACAACAGCAATATGTTGCTGCCGAAACCAAAGTGAAAAGCAGCCAAACCAGCTTCGACATGGTAAACGAACAATTCAATTTGGGCATGAAAAATACCGTAGAACTACTCACAGAGAAAAACAACCTGCTAAGTGCCAAACAGCAATTGGTACAAGCCAAATACATGGCGATACTTAACCGGACACTTCTGAACTTTTATGCAGGAAACAATATCGAACTATAAAAAACAAGCAATATGAAGAAGAAAAAAACATGGATTATAGCGGCAATCGCCATCGTAGTGATTATTGCAGTATGCTGGACCTTAAGCGGAACGAAAGCCAATAGCCAAGTCGATTTCGTAACCGAAAAAACACGGACAGGCAGTGTCAGCAACTCTATCACGGCTACAGGAACCATTGAGCCAGTCACTGAAGTAGAAGTGGGTACGCAAGTATCCGGCATTATTGACAAGATCTATGTAGACTACAACTCGATAGTCAAGCAAGGAGAAATCATCGCTGAAATGGACAAGGTTACACTTCTAAGTGATTTACAATCAGCACAAGCTACTTATAACGGTGCAAAAGCCGAATACGAATACCAAAAAAAACTGTATGAACGCAATAAGACCTTGCATGAAAAGCAACTGATCAGCGATACCGACTACGAACTATCCACTTACGACTATCAACGTGCCGCAAGCAGCTACGAGCAAGCAGAAGCCGAACTGGCAAAAGCCGAAAGAAACTTATCGTATGCCACCATCACATCACCGATAAACGGAATAGTCACCAGCAAAGATGTAGAAGAAGGACAAACCGTAGCTTCCGGATTCGAGACCCCCACTCTTTTTACCATTGCTGCAGACCTGACCCAAATGCAGGTAGTAGCCGATGTGGATGAAGCAGACATTGCAGGAGTAGCAGACAGTGCACGAGTTACCTTCACCGTCGACGCCTACCCCAACGATGTATTCGAGGGAAAAGTGAAACAAGTACGCCTGGGCAGCGTGAACAGCAGTTCCAGCAGTTCTTCGTCATCTAGCAGCGAATCAACGGTAGTGACCTACGAAGTTGTTATCACAGCCGACAATCCCGACTTGAAACTGAAGCCACGCCTCACCGCCAATGTCACTATTTACACCTTGACACACGACAACGTGCTGACCGTTCCTGCCAAAGCCTTGCGCTTCACTCCGAATAAGGATATTGCAGGAGGACGTGCCATCCAAGACTGTGCCGGCGAACACAAAGTATGGACGCTAGAAAACAACACATTCGTAGCACATCCGGTAAAAACCGGCATCAGCGACGGTGCATACACAGAAGTGGAAGGCATTGACGAAGGCACGGAAGTAGTAACCGAAGCCACCGTAAAAAGTGAAATGCCCGAAATGAACGGAAGCAGTGAAGGCGGCGAACGCAGCCCGTTTATGCCAGGGCCTCCGGGAAGTGACAAGAAAAAAGACAAAAAATAAACGGATGCAACGTAATTCTTTCAAAAAATGAGCAAAACAGTCATTGAATTACAAAATATTAAGCGTAACTTTGTGGTGGGAGATGAAATTGTCCACGCATTGCGCGGTATTTCGTTCAAGATATGTGAAGGAGAGTTTGTTACCATCATGGGGACATCCGGCTCCGGCAAATCAACCTTGCTGAATACCTTGGGATGCCTTGACACACCCACCAGTGGCGAATATTATCTGGACGGAATTTCAGTGCGCACAATGAGTAAATCACAACGTGCCATTCTGCGCAACCGGAAAATCGGGTTTGTATTCCAAAACTACAACCTGCTTCCGAAAACGACTGCAGTCGCTAACGTGGAACTTCCGCTGATGTATAATCCCGCGGTAAGTGCAGCCGAACGAAAAAGAAGAGCCGTGGAAGCATTGATTGCCGTAGGACTGGGAGACCGTCTGGAGCACAAATCGAACCAGATGTCAGGCGGACAAATGCAACGAGTAGCTATAGCACGCGCCTTGGTCAACAATCCGGCAGTCATCCTCGCTGATGAAGCAACCGGTAACCTTGACACTCGGACATCCTTCGAAATCCTGGTGCTGTTTCAGAAACTACACGCGGAAGGACGAACCATCATCTTTGTCACGCATAACCCGGACTTGTCGCAATACAGTAGCCGCAACATCCGCCTGCGCGACGGACACGTAATAGAAGACACCATAAATCAACGCGTCCTATCAGCAGCCGAGGCACTTGCTGCACTACCCAAAAACGATGATGATGCATAAACAAACGATTTTCGCCAATAGTTTCGGGCTACGAAAGCATAAAAGTCCGTGTCCAGGCACATGTCTGGAAGTATAAAAATATTTCCGACAAGCCCATAAACGAGTTTAAAACAAAGTAAACACGAGAAAGAATTTATAAAAATGAACGGAACAAACCTATTCAAAATAGCGCTTCGGGCATTGGCAAACAACAAGCTCCGTGCTTTCCTCACCATGCTGGGCATTATCATCGGTGTGGCATCGGTAATTGCCATGCTTGCCATCGGACAAGGTTCGAAACGAAGTATCCAGCAGCAGATTTCGGAAATGGGTTCGAACATGATCATGATTCATCCCGGAGCCGAAATGCGCGGCGGCGTACGTCAAGACCCATCAGCCATGCAGACACTGAAACTGGAAAACTACGAAAAACTGCGTGACGAATGCATCTATCTTGCCGCCATCAGCCCCAATGTATCTTCATCGGGACAACTCATCGCCGGTTCGAACAACTACCCGTCTTCTGTAACAGGATGTAGCAATGATTATTTAGAAATACGTCAACTCACGGTAGAACAAGGCGAAGCATTCAGTGACAACGACATACGGACAGCTGCAAAAGTCTGCATCATAGGGAAGACCATAGTAGACAACCTGTTTCCCGACGGAACGGACCCCATTGGTAAAATCATCCGTTGCAACAAGATTCCGCTCCGCGTTATCGGCGTCTTGAAATCAAAAGGATATAACTCGATGGGACAAGACCAGGACGATATCGTACTGTCACCTTACACCACCGTAATGAAACGCTTGCTGGCACAAACCTACTTGAGCGGCATATTTGCTTCTGCACTGACCGAAGACATGACCCAAGAAGCAGTAGACGAAATCACTACTGTCTTGCGCCGCGAACACAAGCTGAAAAGCACCGACGATGACGACTTTACCATCCGTACCCAGCAGGAACTCAGTTCGATGCTGAATACCACTACTGACCTGATGACCACCCTGCTTGCCTGTATTGCCGGTATTTCACTGGTAGTAGGAGGTATCGGAATCATGAATATCATGTATGTGTCGGTAACCGAGCGCACCCGCGAAATCGGGCTGCGCATGTCGGTCGGCGCACGAGGCATAGACATTCTTTCGCAATTTCTCATCGAATCCGTTCTCATCAGCATCACAGGAGGACTGATTGGTGTCATATTGGGATGCGGAGCCAGCTTCGTCATCAAGACGGTAGCCCACTGGCCCGTGTTCATCCAACCGTGGAGCGTACTGCTCTCGTTCGCGGTCTGCACGTTGACAGGTGTATTTTTTGGTTGGTATCCGGCAAAGAAAGCCGCCGACCTTGACCCGATAGAGGCTTTACGCTACGAGTGATTCATTTATTTTGATTTTAGCCCGAGCTTGTGAAAGTTCGTCTAAAATAACTTTGTTCTTCATAACTTTGGTTTCTTTATCCGGCTGCCCAAGGAGTTCATCCCGGCAGCCGGATTTTTCGAAATCTTGCCCATCATCTTTGTTCATTTAATTACAAAAGCACCATGAAACAAACCACCGACATACCCCGCCGAACCTTGGAGATACTGATACATATTATCTGCTGGGGACTTTTTTTCGCTTTCCCGATTTTCTTCGCCCAACGCACCAACGGCACAATCAACTGGAAAGAATTCATGCACCACAGCATCTTCCCCACCTCGGCATTCTTCATCTTTTACCTCAACTATTTTCTGTTAATACCCTATCTTCTCTTCCGGGAACGTTCCAGACAGTTCCTGTTGACCAACTTTGTCATCATCGCTATCATGACCTTGGGACAACGTTACCTGAATAACTTGATTGCACCACCTCCTCCCGACTTGAACCGCCCGATTCCTCCACAATACATCTTTTATCTTCGCGACATGGCAGGCCTCATCTTCTCAACAGGACTGAGTGTTGCCATCCGCATGAGCATCCGTTGGAGCCAAGCTGAAGCCGAACGGCAAGAAGCGGTAAAAAGCCGCACCGAAGCCGAACTGAAAAACCTCCGCAACCAACTGAATCCTCACTTCCTGCTGAACACCTTAAATAATATCTATGCACTGATTGCCTTCGATACAGACAAGGCCCAACAAGCTGTACAGGAACTGAGCAAACTACTGCGATATGTGCTCTACGACAATCAGCAAATGTTCGTACCGCTAATAAAGGAAATCGACTTCATCCGGAATTACATTGAACTGATGCGCATACGCGTTTCCCCACAGGTAACGATAGAAACCGAATTCCACATCAAGCCGGAAAGCCAGACTCCCATTGCACCGCTCATTTTCATTTCCTTAATAGAAAATGCATTCAAGCACGGCATATCTCCTACCCATCCCAGCTTCATCTCCATCACTATCACAGAAACAGATGAAGAAATATGCTGTACCATACGCAACAGCAATTACCCGAAAACCCGTACAGACAAAAGCGGGTCTGGCATCGGGCTGGAACAGGTAAGCAAACGCCTGGAGCTGATTTATCCCGGACGTTACCAATGGGAACGACACGTGTCACACGATGGCAAAGAATATCTGTCCTCTATCAGCATCCGGCCATTTCACTCTGTATAACTCTAAAAATAGAAACTAACATGAACTTACGTTGCGCTATCATCGACGATGAACCTCTGGCATTAGGACTGCTGGAAAGTTATGTAAAAAAGACCCCTGTACTGACTCTATGCGGTACATACTCAAGTGCCATCCAGGCAATGAAGTCATTGCCCGAACATCCGGTCGACCTTTTGTTTCTCGACATCCAAATGCCCGATCTGAACGGACTGGAATTTTCACGTATGGTATCCGATACTACCCGCATCATCTTCACCACGGCATTCAATCAATATGCCATCGACGGCTATCGGGTAAATGCACTCGACTACCTACTGAAACCCATCAGCTATGCCGACTTCATGGAAGCTGTCAACAAAGCCATCCACTGGTTCGAACTCCAACAAAAAGCCGAAATTGCTTTCTCTTCTGCACAAGCCGAAAAATACATTTATGTAAAAAGCGATTACAAACTGATACAAATAGAACTAAGCAAGATTTTATACATCGAAGGCTTGAAAGACTACATTAAAATCCATGTAGAAGGAACAGACAAACCCATCCTGTCACTCATCAGCATGAGAGCCATGGAAGAAAAGCTGCCGGCAAGCCAGTTCATACGGGTTCACCGCTCATTTATCGTCCAAAAGCAGAAAATAAAAATAATCGACAAAGGACGCATTGTCTTCGGAAAAGATTACATTCCGATCTCTGATAGTTATAAGCAAGAGCTCCAAAACTATGTTAACGAACATATTGTTTAAACTTGTTCTCGTTTTTAATCTTCTTTAACGCCCTATAAGTGCGTTTTTCTTTTGATAAGTTTGCCGCTTCTAAATATAAGGCTTATATTTGCCGTGTACATAATAACAACAGAAGTTGTGAAACTTCTTATTGAATAGTTTAGTTAAGTCTAGTTTAGTTTTTGTGTTGTGATACTCCAACCATTAGAGAATGGCTGGAGTATCTTTTTTCGTGGGTCTCAGCCACTTGGAGAAAAGGTACTTTAACAGTTTGTTTCCACGGGCGGCAATATTTATTAGTCGTTTTTTAGTCGAAAACTTAGTCCGATAATCCAATCCGCATGGCCGCCTTACTTGTAAGATTATTAATCTTCACGCCGAAAGATTATTAATCTTCACGCTGTAAGATTAATAATCTTACAAACGATGCAGCTATATTGCGGAGTATTATTTTTCCGAAATCCATCCGTATTTGGGAGAGTTTCCCTATCTTTGTTCCCCGACTAAAAACATTGAAACGAAAAGACAATAATGAAAGCGAAATTTTTCTTGGCGGCTTGCCTCTTCTGCCTGTGCTTCTGGCAGGCAATGACGGCACAGAATGCTTATCCGAAGCGTGAGTTCCGCGGAGCATGGATACAATGTGTAAACGGACAGTTTCAGGGGATGCCTGCACGGACCATGCAGACTGTATTGGTGAACCAACTTGACAAGCTGAAGGAGGCGGGCATCAACGCCATTATCTTTCAGGTACGGGCAGAGTGCGATGCACTTTATCGTTCATCATACGAACCGTGGAGCCGCTTCCTGACCGGTGTACAGGGCCAGGCACCCACTCCGATGTGGGATCCTTTGCAATTCATGATAGACGAGTGCCACAAGCGAGGCATGGAGCTTCATGCGTGGATTAATCCGTACCGGGCACAGACCAAGGGCACGACGGTGCTTTCTCCGCTTCATCCCTATAATAAATATCCCAATCTTTTCGTACGCTATGCGGGTCAGTTGTATTTCGACCCCGGACAACCCGAGTCGCGCAAGTACATTTGCCGCATTGTGCGCGACATTGTCTCGCGTTACGACATAGACGCCATCCACATGGACGATTATTTTTATCCCTATCCGGTGAACGGCATGGACTTTCCGGATAACGTCAGCTTTGCGGCATATGGAAGGGGCTTTACAAACAAGGCAGACTGGAGGCGCGATAATGTGAACGTATTGATAAAAGAGATTCACGAGACCGTACGCCAGTGCAAGCCGTGGGTGAAGTTCGGCGTATCGCCTTTCGGTATCTACCGCAACAAGAAATCAGACCCGAACGGAAGCAATACGAACGGGCTTCAGAACTACGATGACCTGTATGCCGATGTACTGTTGTGGGTGAACAACGGCTGGGTGGATTACAACATCCCGCAGGTATATTGGGAAATCGGGCATCCAGCGGCAGACTATGACACCTTGGTGCGCTGGTGGGCGAAGCATTCGGCTGCACGTCCGTTGTATATCGGTCAAGACGTAATGCGTACGGTTTCGAATGCTGATATAAAGAATCCTCGTCTGAACCAGATGCCGGCAAAGTATCAGTTGCAGCGCTCGCTTCCTGCCATCGGAGGAAGTTGCCAGTGGTATGCCGCCGCTGTGGTGGACAATCCGGGTAATTATCGCGACATGCTGGAAAAGGTTTATCACAAATATCCTGCCCTCCAGCCCCGTTATCCGTTTATGGATGATAAAGCTCCGAAAAAGGTGCGCAAGGTGAAACCAGTATGGACCGAAGACGGATACATTCTGTTCTGGACGGCTCCGAAAGCCAAGGACGTGATGGATGAGGCGGTGCAATACGTGGTGTACCGCTTCGGGAATAAGGAAGATGTCAACCTGAAAGACCCTTCGCACATCGTAGCCATTACGCGCGATTGCTTCTATAAGCTTCCGTATGAGGACGGGAAGACAAAGTACCGCTATGTAGTGACTGCCCTCGACCGCTTGCAGAACGAATCGAAGGCGGTGAAGAAGAAAGTTAAATTATAGTCCTTAATTTGTTCCGGATAGTATCGTTTTATGTTGCGATGGTTATTAAAAAAGGCTTTTAGGCAGACTCTATGTTTGGAAAAGTTTGTATATTCCGTAAAATTTTCTAACTTTGTCTTAGTTTAATTTGCTGGAAGTGGGCTTTCTGTTCTTATCTAAAGGGAGCCATCCCTTCGCTTTCCGGCAAAAGAGATTATAAATGAGTTTCGGTCTGTTAAGGGAAGGGCCATGACTTAAAAAGAAAAGAGCTATGAAAAAGTTAGTGTTAACCGTATTGTTCGGCATGATTGCCTTGGTTGGTTTTTCACAAGTACGTTGGGATGCCCAGTTTGGCGTGAACTTCAGTAACATGACGAAGATGGACGATTCGAAAGCATTGCCTGGCTTTAATTTAGGTATCGGTATGGATTACAGCATCACGGATATGTGGTCGTTTAAGTCGGGGGTGATGTTTTCTTCCAAAGGATGGAAATATAAAGAGGATGGATACAAGGATACGTATCGTCCTGTTTATTTGGAAATACCGCTGATGGGAGCTTGGAAAACAAACATTACAGATAATGTTAAATTTGTTGTAAACGCAGGTCCTTATCTTGCTATCGGGCTTGGTGGAAAGAATAAGGAACATTGGGATAGTGGAGAAGATACTAAACTTTTTTCGGGAGAAGATGGACGTGATGCAATAATGAATCGCTTTGATCTTGGATTGCAATACGGAATTGGTTTTGAATTGGCAGACCGCTATCTGATTAATTTAACGGGACAGAACGGATTTATTTGTCCATTTAATGGTGACGTAATTGATGAAGATGGTGATAAAATTTCTCCAAAGAACATGAGTTTTGCTATTTCGGTAGGCTATATTTTCTGATAATTCAAACAATGTATAAATGTGCAAATGTGCTAATACGGAAATTGGCACATTTGCACATTCTTATATTAGCACATTCTTTATTTTCACATTTCCACATTACTTTATATGTCCTCGAATCTTTTCCAGATAGGCACGCATCCTCCCGGCGTCTTTTTTGCTGATGATGTCCAGCAGCTCGTTCAGTTCGGTGCGGATGCCTTCCACGTGTGCCGGGGTGCGGGGGTTGAACAGGATTTCCTGTAACAGGTAATCGTCTTCGCTCAATACGCCTTTGGCGATAGCCATGTGGCGTTTGAATGTGGTGCCCGGCGCATCCTGGTGCTTCATCACCGCCGCAAAGGCGAAAGTAGACACAAACGGGATGGAAAGCGAGTATGCCATGGTCTCGTCGTGCTCCTCGAACGTATATTCGAAGATGTTCAAGCCCAGGCGTTGATACAGGTCTTTAAAGAATATCTTGCCCAGATGGTCGCCTTCCTTGATGATGATGGCGTTCTCCGAACTCAGTTGGTCTAAGTTGGCAAAGGTCGGTCCGAACATCGGATGGGTAGATACATAACGGAATCCGCATTGCTCGTAGAACGCCTGCAGGTCGGTCTTGACCGAAGCGATATCGCTGATGATGCAATCCTTGGGCAAGAACGGCATTACCTGGTTGAAGGCTTGAAGGGTGTATTTTACGGTTACGGCGTTGATGACCAGTTCGGGACGGAAAGCCTCGATTTCTTCTTCTTTCGTAAACCGGTAGCAATTGTACATGAAGCGCAACCGCTTCGGGTCGGTTTCGAATACAGCCACTTCGTGCTCAAAGCTCAATACATCGGTAAAGAAGGAGCCCATTTTGCCGGCTCCCAATATCAGAATCTTCATCTTTTTTATTTACGATTTACTATTTACGATTTAGCGATTTATCATTTAGTAATTTGTATCTCATTCTTGTTGAAGCCCTAAATTGTAAATAGTAAATCGCTAAATCGTAAATCTTTTATTTATTAATGATTTCCAGTTGCTGGCGCACGCTTTCTTCGTGGATGGCTTCGAATACAGTCTTTACGAATTCGGGATCCATGCCGCAGAGGCTTCCCTGCGCTCCGCGCTTGTCGAGGATTTCGTTGTAACGTCCGGTCTGCAGGACGGTCATGTTGTGTTCCTTCTTGAACGTACCGATTTCGCGGCATACACGCATGCGTTTTGCCAAAATCTCCATCAGGTTATTGTCGCACTCGTCTATCTGCTGGCGCAATTCGTGCAAGCTTTCGGTGGTCTGGTGTTCCTTACGGATGACCAGCAGGTTGAGGATGTAGTCGAGTACATCGGGCGTGACTTGCTGCGAAGCGTCGCTCCAGGCGCTGTCCGGATTGCAGTGCGATTCTACGATGAGTCCGTCAAAACCTAAGTCCATGGCCTGCTGGCAGAGCGGGGCAATCAGTTCACGTTTGCCTCCGATGTGGCTCGGGTCGCACAGGATGGGCAGAGCCGGGATGCGGCGGCGCAATTCGATGGGGATATGCCATTGAGGCAAGTTACGGTAGATTTTCTTGTCGTACGAAGAAAAGCCGCGGTGGATAGCTGCCAGACGTTTCAGCCCTGCGGCGTTGATGCGTTCCAGTGCGCCAATCCATAACTCCAAGTCAGGATTAACAGGGTTCTTTACCAATACCGGGATATCCACGCCTTTCAGGGCATCGGCTATCTCTTGTACGGCAAAGGGGTTTGCCGAGGTGCGTGCGCCAATCCACAGGATATCGATGCCGGCTTTCAGGCATTCGTACACGTGTTTGGCAGTAGCCACTTCGGTAGCTACATACATGCCGGTTTCCTTCTTCACGTTCTTCAGCCAAGCCAGCCCTTCCACGCCGATTCCTTCGAAGCCTCCGGGTTTGGTGCGTGGCTTCCAGATGCCTGCACGGAAGATTTTGACTCCTTTGTTGGCAAGTTGGGTTGCGGTTGACATCACTTGTTCTTCTGTTTCTGCACTGCAGGGACCTGCAATGACAACGGGACGTTCTTTCGATACGCCTTCCAGTTCGATGGGTTGTAATTCGAGTTCCATATCTTTTGAATTTTTTGAGTTCGTAAGTTTAAGTTTGCTAAAACGCAGATTATTGCAGATTTTTATTGTTACAGAAAATGCAGAACTTTAAATTATTATCTGTGAAAATCTGCGTTAATCTGCGTTTCATATCTGATTACATGATTGCTTGAATCCGTTTGAGCGCTTCCGCCAGCTTCTCGTCTTTGGCGCAGAGCGAGATGCGGATATACCGCTTGCCGTTGCTTCCGAAGATGAATCCGGGGGTGATGAATACACGGGCTTCGTGCAATACCTTTTCGGTCAGGTCTTCCACATCGGCATACGTGTCGGGGATTTTCCCCCACAGGAACATGCCTACTTGTTCGGGGTCGAACGTGCAACCTAAGGCGTGCATGATTTCCTCTGCCAGCTTCCGGCGGCGAAAGTACACGTTATAGTTGGCTTCCTCGTGCCATTCCGCGCTGTTCCGGTATGCTTGCGCTGCGGCAAGCTGCAAGGGGCGGAACGTGCCCGAGTCGATGTTGCTCTTTATCTTCAGTATCCATTGGATGAATGTGGCATTTGTGGCAATCATACCTACACGCCAGCCCGGCATGTTGTGGCTTTTGCTCATCGAGTTGAACTCGATGCAGCACTCTTTCGCCCCTTCAATGTTCAGGATGCTGATGGGCTTGCGGTTCAGAATGAAGCTGTACGGGTTGTCGTTTACTATCACGATGTTGTGCCGGCGTGCGAAGTCTACCAGCTTTTGATACAGTTCCAAGGTGGCATTGGCTCCGGTGGGCATGTTCGGATAATTGGTCCACATAATCTTCACGCGGCTCAGGTCCATCCGTTCCAGTTCGTCGAAGTCAGGTTGCCAGTGATTATCTTCTCTGAGTGTATAGTTGACGATTTCGCTTCCCAGTATCTTGTTCAGGGATGTATAGGTAGGATAACCCGGATTGGGCACCAATACCTGATCGCCCGGATTCACCAAAGCCAGTGTCACGTGCAGGATGCCTTCCTTCGAGCCGATAAGCGGTTGGATTTCGGTATCCGGATTCAGGTCTACATCGTACCAGCGCTTGTACCAGTCTGCCATGGCACGGCGCAATTCAGGGATGCCTACGGTAGGCTGATAGCCGTGCGCGTCGGGTTTCTTGGCGTTCTCGCACAACACGTTGATGGTTTCTTCCGAAGGCGGCATGTCAGGGCTTCCGATACCCAAGCTGATGACGTCTTTTCCTTCGGCATTCATGCGTGCCACTTCTTTCAGCTTGCGGCTGAAATAATATTCGCTTACATTCGCCAGCCGGTCGGCAGGCTGGATGTTATAAAGTTGATTCTCCTTCTGCATATTCTCCTAATATTTTAAGTGCTTTGGTAAGCGGGGTTACAGCATCGATAGCTTGTTTATATCTCAGATAGTCGGTGAACATTACATCGACGTAGAACATGTATTCCCATTCGCGTCCGATGATGGGCAGCGACTGTATCTTGGTCAGGTTGATTTTATAGAACGAGAAGATAGACAAAACTTGCGAGAGGCTTCCTTCGTTATGGGGAAGAGAGAAAACGATACTCGACTTGTTCAGCTTCGGGCGTTCGCGTAAATCATCGGCTATCCAAGGGTCGCATACCACGAGAAAGCGGGTGAAGTTGTGTTTATTAGTTTCGATACCTTCTTGCAGGATTTTCATGCCATAGAGTTCGGCAGCATATTTCGAACAAATGGCAGCATGACCTTTCAGCCCTTTTTCTTTGATGTCTCGTGCACTGGCTGCGGTGTCTTCGGTTTCTACTACCTTCAGTTGCGGATGGTGCTGCAGGAAGTCACGGCATTGTGCCAGTGCTACAGGATGCGAGTTGACTTCGGTCAGTGTGCCCCAGTCTTCGCCGGGCAGGCACATAATGCTGTGGCTGATGCGCAATTTGTGTTCGCCTATGATGGTGGCTCCGCTATCACGAAGCAATTCATAGTTATGGAGCAGGCTACCCGCAATGGTATTTTCGATTGCCACCACTCCGAGGACGCTGTCGTCTTGCTTCATTTCGGCAAACACTTCTTCGAATGTGTTGCAACAAATCAGTTCGATGGTTTCATCCTTAAAGTATTTGTGGGCCGCAATGTCGTGATACGAGCCCAAGACTCCTTGTATGGCTACTTTTTTCATTTTCAAAATGCTTTAAATAAAAAAAATCCCGTCTTCGTTTCGGAAGCGGGATTTCGTATCATTTTTTAGTTTGGTTTTCTCTCTTGTTTGTTATCGTTTAACGTATGCATACAAACTCCCGCTTCACTTCATTGCTAAAGTAAAAGTAATAAAAGAAAAAGAAGAAGTATGTAGCAAATGTTTTCATACGTTTGTTTTGTTAGTTTGTTAGCTTTCTGGGTGCAAATGTAATACTTTTCTTTAAAAAACAAACAATTTATGAACTTTTTCTTGAAATAATTTTGGAGATAATCAGAATCGGCTACCTTTGTGAGCTGTTTTCGGGGAAGATTTGACACTGATTGATATCGGTGTCTGACCAATCGGTAAACGAACTTTCCTAACGTTTGATTTCTAGTCTTTATAATGGCTGATACCTAACATATACCGTATGATTTATAATTTTGATGAACAAATAGACCGTCGCGGCACGGATGCCGAGAAGATAGACGGCATGAGAGCAATTTGGGGAAGAAGTGATTTAATTCCGATGTGGGTGGCAGATATGGATTTTGCTACTCCTTCTTTTGTTGTTGATGCCATACGCCGGCGTTGTGAGTGTCCGGTGTTAGGATATACCGCAAAACCGGACAGTTATTATCAGGCTATTATCCGTTGGGTGAAGGCACGCTATGGTATGGAGGTGAAACAAAGCCAGCTTCATTATGTACCAGGTATTGTACCAGGGCTGGGGATGGCACTCAATGCCTTTACCCGTCCGGGCGATAAAGTGTTGATTATGCCTCCTGTCTATCATCCTTTTGCCTGGCTGGTGACCCGTAACCGGCGCGAATTGATTACGTGTCCGCTGGTATTGAAAGACGGGCATTACCGGATGGACTTGGAACTGTTTCGCCGATTGGCGAAAGACATAAAAGTATTTATCTTATGCAATCCTCATAACCCGGGAGGCGTGGTATGGACACGTAAGGAACTGGAAGCCATAGCGGCTATCTGTGCTGAAAACAATGTACTGGTATTCTCTGATGAGATACATGCCGACCTTACGCTTCCTCCCTACAAGCATGTGCCTTTTGCACTTATTTCGGAAGAAGCCCGTGAACATTCGGTTACGTTTATGGCCCCCAGTAAGGCTTTTAATATGCCGGGCTTGGCTGCTTCGCATGTCATCATATATAATAAGGAATTATTGAACCGTTTTCATACTTACGTGGAGGCAGGCGAACTGGATATGGGACACGTTTTTGCTTTCCTTGCAGTAGAGGCAGCCTATTCGCACGGCACGGAGTGGCTGGAACAATGTATCGCCTATATCCAAGGTAATATCGATTATGTAGACGAATGTCTGAAAACGCATATGCCCAAGATAAAGGCTATGCGTCCGATGGCATCCTACTTAATTTGGCTGGATTGCCGGGAACTTGGTTTACCGCAAAAAGAATTGAATGCTTTTTTTGTAGAAAAGGCTGGGCTGGCATTGAACGATGGAGAAATGTTCGGCAAAGAAGGCATTGGTTTCATGCGGATGAACGTAGGCTGTCCACGTGCTGTAGTAGAACGGGCGATGAAACAACTGGAAGCGGCATATCGCGGGTTACCAATTGCCTGAAATCCCTATCACAAATAGGAAAGTCCCTACCAATGTGTGGGGACTTTCTGTTGCAGGAGGAATTTTATCCTCCTATTTTTGTATCAAGAAATTTAAACCGTTACCCATATGAAGACAAAAAAATGTATATGGAGCCTGCTCCTTGTCATCTGTTGCCTGACATCATCGGCCATGGCTTCCGGATTGGGGGATATCCGCATCAATGCCCGCTTCCTTACCGACCGGATGGCGTTTGAACTGAATTTGACCCAAACACAGTACAACGATCTGTACGAGGTCAATTACGACTTTTTTCATTGCGTCGACCCGTATGTAGCCGCTATGGCACGTTCGGAGTCATATGCGCTTGATGCTTATTATCGTTATCTGGACGAACGGAACGATGACTTGCGCTGGATTTTGTCCAGTGCCGAGTATGTGCGGTTTATGGCATTGGATTATTTTTTCCGTCCGGTTTATGCGATGAACAATATCTGTTATCTGCGTGTTTACAAAATGTACCCCAATCGTACGTTCTTTTATTTCGACCGTCCGGCACACTACTTGACTTATTGTGGGGCACATAGCCGGCACCATTGTGGCGGAAGAAGTTTTTATCAGAAACGTTACCCAAGGGTGTACCATCATGCGATATATCGAGGAGATTTCCGTTGTCGTCCCGATAATAGGAAGCACGATTTTATGGCAAGGCGTCCATCCTCTGGACCCGGTTATCATTTTACCCCTGCGCATCGTCCTCCGCATCCGGCAATGAGTCCGGAGAAGCCCCACAGACCTGCGCATCGTCCGGACATCCGGCCTTCTCATCCGGCTAAACCACATCCCCGGCGTCCGAATGTAAAACCATCACGGACGGATAAACCCGGCAAACATCCGATAGCCAAGCCTGTACATCCGAACCGTAAACCACAGGCACGTCCGCGTTCGGAACGTCCGGAACGGAATGTATCAAAAGAAAGAGGCAACAGACTCTTGCACAGAACCTGAGGATGATGTATTTTTGTGGGTGATTAGTTGACAAGATACCCAGAATATGATGATATTGAAGCGAATCGGTATAGTGATAGTCTTGCTCGCGATATTTTCGGGAGCAGGACTTTTTTTGTTCCGTGGCACTTTGCTGCGTCATGTGGTAAAGGGAAAGATAGAAACTTATTCGGACCGTTATGGACTTCGGATAGCGTATGCTTCGTTAAAGATGCCTTCACTTGCTACGGTCCGGGTAGAAGGGGTAAGTGTGGTTCCTTTGCATCGGGATACGTTGTTGAAACTCCGTTCGGCAGAAGTTGAGCTCGAACTCTTACCTTTGTTGCAGGGAAATTTGTCGGTAAAAAGCATGCATACCGATGGCTTGACGTGCCGGTTTGTCAAATGCGGAGGTAAATCGAATTACGATTTGTTCTTTCAGCGTATACCACAGGAGCCGCGTGGGCAGGAAACAGAAGATGTTGTTCCTATCGGTTATGCCAGGCGGGTAGAACAAGCGTTGGGAGCATTGTTTCGTTTGCTCCCCGAAGATGCTACGCTTCGTCACACTACGTTTATGGGTGAGCGTGATTCACTTCAGACCGTTTTTATGATTCCGGACCTTGTATTGGAAGACCGGAAATTTGTTTCTGAAATCGCAGTATCGGAAGAGAAGATGAACGGGAAATGGCGAGTAGCAGGTACACTTGACTGCAAGACGCGCCTGATAGAAGGAAGTATTGCTTCGGCTGAATCCGGAAAGCGTATCGTGGTGCCTTATATTCTTCCGCATTACCAGACGTTTGTGGCATTCGACTCAGTGGCATTCAGTATGAAACAGGAACCGTTTTCGGCCGGCAATCAAACTCTTACCGGATATACCGAAGTGGGTGGGCTGGAAATACATCACAAGGCTTTGTCGCCCGACACGATTGGATTAGACAAGGGAGAAGTAGAATATATGGTACATGTCGGTGAACGTGCGTTCGAGTTGGATAGTGCTACTACCGTCCGTTTCAACCGCCTTTCGTTTCATCCTTTCGTGCGTGCCGACAAGACCGACAGATGGCACTTCACAGCATCTGTTCATCGTCCTTCTTTCCCGGCACAAGATTTGTTTGCTTCTCTTCCTTCTGCCCTGTTCAGTCATTTGCGGGGCTTGGAGGTAGAAGGAGAATTGAGTTATGACCTGAATGCCGATGTGGATTTCAACTGTCTTGACAGTTTGAAATTTTCTTCCAATCTTCGTGGGCACGGATTTCGTATTCATCGTATGGGGACTACCGACTTGTCACGGATGAGTACGGAGTTCGAGTATACGGCTTACGAGCACGACACCCCTGTGCGTACATTTGCCATTGGCCCGTCAAATCCTCATTTCCGTCCGCTTTCGTGCATTTCCCCTTTGCTTCAGATGGCAGTGATGCAATCCGAGGACGGTAGTTTTTATTATCACGATGGCTTTTATCCCGGTGCTATCCAAGAGGCATTGGCATATGATTTACAAAAAGGAGGGTTTGCCCGTGGAGGCAGTTCCATTACGATGCAGTTGGTAAAAAATGTTTTTCTGAATCGCCATAAGAATATTGCACGCAAGCTGGAAGAAGCCTTGATAGTCTGGCTTATCGAGTCGCAGCATCTCACCTCGAAAGAACGTATGTACGAAGTTTATCTGAATATTATCGAATGGGGACCGTTGGTATATGGGGCGGCCGAGGCAAGCCGTTTTTATTTCGAAAAAGAACCGTCTGAGCTGACGGTCAGTGAAGCTATTTTCCTGGCATCCATCATTCCACGGCCGAAACATTTCCGTTCGGTGTTTAATCCTGATGCCACATTGCGTGAAAATCAGTTGGGATATTATCGTGTCATTGCCCGGCGTCTTGCGGTCAAAGGACTGATGACGGAAGAGGAGGCTGAAGCATTTGTGCCTGATGTACAAATCAGAGGGGAGGCCCGTCAGCTGGTGCTTCAGCCAGACACACTGATATCGCCGGTACATGCTACTGCATGGGAGGCTGAATGAATATAGCTGCATCGTACGACGGATATAGCTGCCTTGCTTGTAAGATTATTAATCTTCATGCCGAAAGATTATTAATCTTCACGCTGTAAGATTAATAATCTTACAAACAATGCAGTTATATTGCGAAAAAGCCAATGTCTTGCTTGTCATGCCGGATGTGTAATCCGGCGTAATTGAAAAAGCTGATTTGCAACCCTGCGTGACACTGGAAACAGGCTTTGTTCTACTATAAGTTGTAATTGTAAGGATCTAAAATTAAAGCCGGACGATACATCACGTACCATCCGGATTTGATTGTTTTTTGTCGTTTATACCGACTTGTTAGTTTTCTTTTACTTCCCATCCCAAAGCGCTGGCGCCTAATACGGCTGCATCAGCATCTTTCAGTTGAGAAAGAAGTATTTTTGTTTTGCCTTTGAAGATGTTCAGCACATTGTCTTCCATAGCTTTCTGGATAGGCTTCATGATGTAATCGCCCGATTTGGCCAATCCTCCGAACAGGATGATGGCTTCAGGGCTGGAGAAAGCAATGAAATTAGCCAGCGCACGGCCCAATATGTCGCCCGTGAACTCAAAAATATCTTGAGCCAGCTTGTCGCCTTTTACGGCTGCATCATAAACGTCTTTCGATTGGATTTCTTCGGCCGGGACATTGCGCAGCAGGCTGGGCTCGGAACGTGCTACCAGAAATTCGCGTGCCGTACGTGCCACACCGGTTGCTGAACAATAAGTCTCCAGACATCCTTTACGGCCGCATCCGCAGATACGTCCTTCCTTGTCTACGATGACGTGACCCAGTTCGCCTGCGAATCCATCGTGACCGTATACCAGTTGTCCATTAATGACAATACCGCTTCCTACGCCTGTACCTAAAGTAATCATGATAAAGTCTTTCATACCGCGTGCGGCTCCATAGGTCATTTCACCGATGGCAGCTGCATTGGCATCGTTGGTCAGGGCAGTAGGAATACCCAGACGTTCTTCGAACATGGCAGCCAGGGGGATGATGCCTTTCCATGGCAGGTTAGGCGCAAATTCGATAGTGCCACTATAATAATTGCCGTTGGGCGCACCTACACCCATCCCTTTGATTTTGTCGGAACCTCCGAATTGTTCCAATAACGGACGCATCCGCTCGCATACGGCATCGACGTAATCTTCTACTTTTTCAAATTGGTGTGTCTTGATAGAATCGGAAGCCAGTACGGTTCCGCGTGAATCAACAATACCGAACACGGTGTTTGTTCCACCGATGTCCATACCTACTACGTAGGGTTTTTCCATATTTGTTGCCATGACATTAAATCGTTTAAAGGTTAGTTATGAGAACAAAAGTAAGCAATCGGGCACAACGGAGCAAATTTTTAATGAATTTATTTAAGCTGTTGCGTAACTTTTTATATCTTAGCAGCGTCTAAAGGGCATAAAAACGAAAGAAAAACCAAAGTTTTACATTATGATACAACTAAAGGATATCAATAAAACTTACCACAACGGAGCTCCGCTTCATGTGTTGAAAGGCATTGATTTGACTATCGGGAAGGGAGAATTTGTTTCTATTATGGGAGCTTCAGGTTCGGGAAAATCCACCTTATTAAATATATTGGGCATTCTTGACAATTATGATTCGGGTGAATATTACCTGAATGATGTGCTTATCAAAAATCTGAGCGAGACGCGTGCAGCCGAATACCGCAACCGGATGATCGGGTTTATTTTTCAATCGTTCAACTTGATTTCGTTCAAGAATGCCATGGAGAACGTGGCCCTACCGCTTTTCTACCAAGGTGTGAACCGAAAGAAACGGAACGAACTGGCTATGGAATACCTCGACAAGCTGGGACTGAAAGAGTGGGCACACCATATGCCCAACGAACTTTCGGGCGGGCAAAAGCAACGTGTGGCCATTGCGCGTGCTTTGATATCGAAGCCGCAGATTATTTTGGCTGATGAACCTACCGGTGCACTGGACAGCAAGACTTCGGTGGAAGTGATGAATATCTTGAAAGACCTGCATGACCGGGAGGGACTGACCATCGTGGTGGTGACGCACGAGAGTGGCGTGGCCAACCAGACGAACAAGATAATCCATATCAAAGACGGCGTCATTGAACGTATTGAAGACAACATTGACCATAACGCTTCACCTTTCGGACAAAATGGTTTCATGAAATAAGTAATCTTATGGTAGACTTAATACAAGAAATATATGGCACCATTATGCGTAATAAATTGCGCACGGCTCTGACGGGCTTTTCGGTGGCATGGGGGATATTTATGCTTATTGTGTTGCTGGGTGCAGGCAACGGACTGATACATGCCTTCGAAGGACAATCGGAAGATATGCTAATGAACTCGATGAAAATCTATCCGGGATATACTTCAAAGCCGTTTCAAGGCATGCAGGAAGGAAGAAGCATTTCACTGGATAACCGTGACCGGGAGTTGAGTGCTACGGCTTTTCCCGAACATGTCATTGCTACGGGGGCTACGGTGAGCCAGAGCGATGTCACTCTAACCTATGGCAAAGAGTTTTTAAGCATAGGGGTGGATGGGGTATTTCCCAATTATCCAGAACTGGAAGCAATGAAACTGAAAGAAGGGCGTTTCATCAACGAACGCGATATGGCAGAACGCCGCAAAGTGATGATTCTCCATGAAAAGACTGTAGGAATGCTTTTTCCGCAAGGACATGCAATAGGAAAATACGTCAATGCCAGTGGAGTCGGTTATCAGATAGTCGGGGTCTATAAGGACCAGAATAGCTTCTCGCCTACTGCGCTTGTACCTTTTACTACCTTACAGACGGTGTACAGTAAGGGAGACAGTATTGACAACATTATGTTTACCACCAAGGGCTTGACAAACGAAGCCGACAATGATGCTTTCGAAGCCGACTATCGCCGTATGCTGGGAAGCCAGAAACAATTCGACCCGTCTGACGACAGTGCCATTTGGATATGGAACCGCTTCACGCAATACCTTCAGCAGCAGACTGCCACAAAGATCTTGCATATAGCCATTTGGGTAATCGGAATTTTTACTTTATTAAGCGGCATTGTGGGCGTGAGCAACATTATGCTGATAACGGTACGCGAACGTACGCACGAGTTCGGTATTCGTAAGGCGTTGGGAGCAAAGCCTTTGTCTATTCTCCGGCTGATTATTTCAGAAAGTGTGACCATTACGACTTTTTTCGGATACCTTGGCATGGTAGCAGGTATAGCGGTGACCGAGTATATGAACATGGTGGCAGGTAAGCAGACCATGGATATGGGAGTGTTTTCAATGACTTTCTTTGAAAATCCGACGGTCGACCTTTCCATTGCCATTGAAGCTACTTTGACATTGATTATTGCAGGAACATTAGCTGGACTTTTTCCTGCATTGAAAGCTGTAAAAATCCGTCCGATAGAGGCATTGAGGGCAGACTAGTACATTGACAAGAGAAATATTTAAGTTATGAAACAGTTCGATTTAGATGTTTGGGAAGAGATATTGGTTACCATTACCCGTAACAAAACCCGCAGTTTGCTGACAGCTTTCGGTATCTTTTGGGGGATTTTTATGCTCATTGCACTGATGGGGGGAGCGCAAGGCATGCAGCAGATGCTTTCGCGGGAATTTGAAGGATTTGCCACCAATTCAGGATTCATGGGTGCGAACAAGACCAGCAAGGCTTATAAAGGATTCCAGCAAGGACGGTACTGGGATTTGGAAAATAGTGATGTAGACCGTGTCCGCCGGAGTGTAAACGAAGTAGATATTATTACTCCCAGCTTGGCAAAGTGGGGAGTGGATGTGATTTATAATGAGCAGAAAATTTCGGGAACATTGAAAGGGCTTTATCCCGAATATGGCAAGATAGAGGAACCGATGATTACTTACGGACGATACTTGAATGACATGGATGTGAAAGACCGGCGCAGGGTATGTGTCATAGGAAAACGTATCTACGAGACGCTTTTTCCCGGTAAGGAGAATCCGTGTGGAAGGTTCATCAAGATTAATGGCATCTATTATCAGGTAATTGGAGTAAGTGTTTCATCGGGGAATATTTCTATAAACGGGCGTTCGGAAACTTCTGTGACTATCCCTTTCACTACGATGCAGCAAAACTATAACTTCGGGCAAAAGGTGCAACTCTTGTGTTATACCGCCCGCAAGGGATACTCTATCAGCGAGGTGGAAAAGAAAGTGGCACAAGTGGTGAAACGTGCGCATTACATTCATCCCGATGACAGCCAGGCAATGATACAGGTGAATGCAGAGGCTATGTTCAGTATGATGGACAATTTGTTTTCGGGTATCCGTATCCTGGGATGGATGGTAGGATTAGGTACCCTGCTTGCAGGTGCCATCGGTGTGAGCAATATCATGATGGTAACGGTAAAAGAACGTACGGTGGAAATAGGTATCCGCCGTGCCATCGGTGCCCGGCCGAATGATATTCTGCAACAGATTCTTTCAGAAAGCATGGTTTTGACCATCCTTGCCGGTATGGCGGGAATTGCTTTTGCAGTCTTCTTGCTGAATGTGGTCGAGGTAGGAACTTCCGAGCCGAATGCACCCACACATTTCTTGATTAGTTTTTGGGAAGCTGTCGGGGCATGTGTCCTTTTGCTTTTCCTTGGCTTGCTTGCGGGACTGGCTCCTGCTTATCGTGCAATGTCGGTAAAGCCGATTGATGCGATTCGTGACGAGTGACGCCTACCACAGACTGCACTGATTTAAAAAATAAAAACGGGAATAGAAAATTTGCCATAAGAGTGCACAGACGAGGAAATCTTTTTTATCTGTGTAATCTGTAGTGAACAAAAAAAAGAAACAAATAAAAACCATAACCTATATGAAGAAGTTTATGAAAATTGCTGTACTGGTTCTGATAGCCATTGTGTTTATTGGGACATTTGTATTTCTTTATCAGAAATCGCAGCCGGAAAAAGTGAGTTATCAAGTGTTGAAGGCAGAAACCAAAGACTTGGTACAGACTACTGTTGCCACGGGAAAGATAGAGCCACGTGACGAGGTGGAAATCAAGCCACAAATATCGGGTATCATAGCTGAAGTGTATAAAGAGGCAGGACAGACCGTGAAAGAAGGTGAGGTTATTGCCAAAGTAAAAGTGATTCCTGAACTGGGCACACTTAATGCGGCAGAGAGCCGGGTCCGGCTGGCAGAGATGAACGGCAAACAGGCAGAAATCGATTTGGAACGTATGGAAAAACTTTACCAAGGTAAGCTGGTAAGTAATGAAGAATACGAAAAGACGTTGCTTGCTGCCAAACAGGCACGTGAAGAACTTCAGGCAGCAAAAGACAATCTGGAAATCGTGAAAGAAGGCATTACGAAAAACAGTGCTTCATTCAGTAGTACGTTGATACGTTCTACGATTACCGGATTGATATTGGATGTACCTATCAAGGTGGGAAATTCGGTGATAATGAGTAATACCTTCAATGACGGAACGACGATTGCTACTGTGGCAGATATGAGTGACTTGATATTCCGTGGAAATGTAGATGAGACTGAAGTGGGACGTATCCGCGAAGGGATTCCAGTGAAAATCACCTTAGGAGCCTTACAGAATATGAAGTTTGATGCCGTATTGGAATATATATCTCCTAAAAGTACAGAAAATAATGGCGCCAATCAGTTTGAAATCAAAGCTGCTATCGATGTGCCCGATAGTGTGACTATCCGTTCGGGGTACAGCGCCAATGCAGAGATGGAATTGCAACATGTTGACGGCGCGTTAACTGTTCCCGAAAGTGCCGTCGAATTTAGCGGTGATTCTACTTTTGTTTATGTATTGACAGACAGTGTGCCTGACCAGAAGTTCAAACGCCAGCAAATCGTAACAGGTATCAGTAATGGCATCGATACGGAAGTGAAACAAGGATTAAAGTCCGGTGACAAGGTTCGCGGACTGAAAATAGAAGACCAATAAATATTCGCGATGATGAAATTCAGTTATTTATTTATAGGGATAGGAGCCATGTGTATGCCTGTGCATGCTCAGCAGGCATGGACATTGAAGAAATGCATTGATTATGCCATCGAACATAACCTAACCATCAAGCAGCAGGAAGCTTCTGCCGAGCAGAGCAAGATAGAACTGAGCACAGCGAAAAACAGCCGTCTGCCCGATCTGAACGGAAGTGCATCGCACTCTTTTAGCTTCGGCCGAAGTTTGCAGGCAGACAATACTTACAATAGCATCAATACCCAAAATACAGGCTTCAGCCTTTCTACCAGTGTACCGCTTTTTACCGGATTGCAGATTCCTAACAACATTGCCCTCTCGAAACTTAACCTGCAGGCGGCTCTTGAAGACCTGAATGCTGCTAAAGAAAATGTCAGTATACAAGTGGCATCCAGTTATTTGCAGGTCTTGTTTAATGACGAATTGGCACGTGTGGCGCACGAACAGGTCGACCTCAGCCGTGAAATGCTGGTACAGCGCGAAGCTTATTTCCGAAATGGCAAGGCCTCGGAGTCGGAACTATATGAGGCTAAGTCACGCGTGGCTCAAGATGAGTTGTCGGCAGTGCAGGCAGACAACGACTATCAGTTGGCATTGCTTGACCTCAGTCAACTGCTTGAGTTACCTTCTCCTGACGGATTTGCTATCGTTTCGCCCCAAACTGATGCCGTGGAGAATTTGGGCACCCCGCTTCCACCTGCTGAAATCTATGCCGATGCCTTGCTGATAAAGCCTGTCATCAAGGCGGCGCAATATCGTTTGGAAGGAGCACAAAAGAGCATCCGCATCGCACAAAGTGCTTACTATCCTCAGCTGAGTTTAGGAGCAGGGTTGAGTACTAATTATTATAAAATGTCAGGCATGGACAATGCAGGCTTCGGTTCACAGCTGCGAGATAATTTTAGCCAGTATGTGGGGCTGACATTGAGCATCCCTATCTTCAACCGTCTGGCAACGCGCAATCGTGTACGGAGTGCACGCATCCAACAAACTACGTTGGGATGGCAACTGGAAGATAGCAAAAAAACTTTGTACAAGGAAATACAACAGGCGTATTATAATACGTTGAGTGCGCAGACACAATACACCAGTAGCCGTACTGCAGCCGAAGCTGCTAAGGCATCATTCGACTTAATGAAAGAACGTTACATGAATGGCAAGGCGAATGCTACCGAGTTTAATGAGTCGCGCACGGCATGGATGCGTGCGGTGTCCGATCAGCTGCAGGCGAAATACAACTATATCTTCCGCTTCAAAATACTAGACTTTTACCGTGGCGTGCCTTTGGAGCTGAAATGATGTGCTAAATTTCTTGGCAGTACTGATTCAGAAAAAGGATAATCCTCTTCGTTGAAGAAGATTATCCTCTTTTTTTGAATGTTCGCATAGAAGAAACTGTTTTGAACTTATCATGTGCTGATTGGGGTTTGCAGACTTTCATTTTTTATATGTCGAAACACATAGGATTTATAAATTTGTAATGGTGAGTACACCTGTAGTTAATCAGACGCCGCTGAATGCGCTGAAGCCGCCGTCTACAGCCAATACAGCACCCGTGATGAAGCTGGCAGCATCACTACATAAGAACTGTACAGCACCGTTCAGTTCAGAAATATCACCAAACCGCCGCATCGGGGTTTTGGCAATGACCTTCTTGCTACGGTCGGTTAACGAACCGTCGGGGTTTATCAGGATGGCACGGTTCTGGTTGCCGATGAAGAAACCGGGGGCGATGGCATTGACACGGATTTTCTCGCTGAACTTGATTGCCATTTCCTGTGCCATCCAGCGTGTAAAGTTTTCTACAGCACTTTTCGCCATTGAATAACCAGGTACACGGGTGATGGATTCGTAGGCAGCCATCGAAGAAACGTTAACGATAGCACCACTCTGTTGCTTTGCCATGATTTCACCGAACACCAGACAAGGGTAAACCGTTCCGTTCAGGTTCAGGTCAACCACTTTGTCCAAATCTTCAACTTTCATGTCGAAGATGTTTTGGTCTACTGTCAGTGTACCACCTGGAATATTTCCTCCTGCGGCATTGACCAAAATGTCTACTCGTCCCCACTGGGCCAGTACTTCGTCTTTTACTGCATTCAGACTTTCAATGTCGAGTACGTTACATACTGTACCTCTTATTTCACCTCCTGTCTGTTTCAGGCGTTCTACAGCTGCATCTACGCGGTCTTTGTGGGCACCGATAATGATTACTTTAGCACCGGCACGTAAAAAACCTTCTGCAATATTACTCCCTAACACACCGGAGCCGCCGGTTACGACGGCTACTTTTCCGGCAATACTGAAAATTTCGTTCATAATGTTTTTACTTTAATTAAATGGATATTTAGATTGGTTGTTTATTCGCTTGCCTGCGTTGACGAGTACAATCGCGGCAGATTCCCTTCGCCATATAGTTGATACTGTGCATGTCGAAACCTTCGGGCAGATTTACCACAGGAATGTGTATTCCTTTAAAACAGAATGTACGGTGACACACTTCGCAATAAAAATGCGTATGCATGTCGTCAATGCTGCATGCATTTTCTCCCGAACAGATTTCGTATTTCAGCGACCCGCTGCCGTCTTCGATGTCATGTATCAGATGGTGGGCAAGAAAAGTGTTTAAGGTACGAAATATAGTTGATTTATCAACCGTTTCGAGTATTGTCTCTAAGTCAAGCAACGAAACCGGATGTTCAGCTTCTACCATTGCCTTGAATACTAAAAGACGTATGGAAGTAGGTTTTACGCTTTTCTTTTCCAGCCGGTCAATATAGTATTGGTTATTTTCCATAAAAACGGATATCTTTATTTATTATTGCATTTCTTCGGCCACTATTTCTCCACTGTAACGGATTGGTTGCCTGTTGTGCATCGTGACAGAAACCGTTACAGAACCTCCTGTAGAAATGTCGAGATAAAAATCGAAAACATCTTCTTCGGTTTTCGAAGAAAAGCGGACTTCGTATCCTTTCTTTTTCTTTTCAAGGCAAAAGCCCGTAATTTCCGATTGGAAATGTAAGCCTTTTCCACCTCCGTAAGGCACCGAGTAAGCTCTTCCGAAATAGGGAAGATATACGTCTACCGAGTCGTTTTTCATCTTCAGGCTGTAAGAACTTGTCAACGGAATACTCCTTCCCCGCATGGGATAAGCCATCGATACATCTACCGTGAAACAACGGTTGTCCAGTTGTTTCTCAATGTAAATTTCGGTTGTATCCTTTTTTGTCTCACTTGCCTGCGTTCCGGCATTTCCGGTCAAGCATACACATGCCCAAAGTATGAAAAGCAAACAGATTTTTCTCATTTGTTTTTGTTTATGCTGATTTCGGATTGCAAGTTAGCTAAAAAAAATGAGAACTTACCTTATAAAATGAATAATTGTTTGGATAAATAAAGATAAACTTAGGTATTTGGCTATATTAGATTGGATAATTTTGTTTGGAGAAATTCAAAACAACTCCGAAGTGTTGGTGTGAGAGAACATGTAAAATGAATTGTGCCCAACATTTATCGGGCACAATTCATTGTTTAATATGAGCCGTGTTAACGTACTTGGATAACCAGATAGCGTGATACACTCCAGAACTGGCTGGGGTTTGTGATTTTCAGAGTCAACTGTCCTTTGTCATCTTTTACCAGTTCGTATGAACCTTCAGGATGTGTAGTCAGCAGTTCAGCGCGTTTGGAGTAAAGTTTGATTTCTTTGTCCTGACGGATATCAATTTCAGTAAAATAATCCTTGTTAAATTCGTTATCTTTTAATACATCTCCACGTTTCAGGATTTTCTGGTCTTTCAGTTCCGATTTTGTTCCGAATACATACCAGGCAGTATTCAGTGCCTTGTCTTGTGCCACTACAGTTTCTGTTTTGGCTTCATTTTCTGCCGTCAGTTCGTCTACGTTTTTGTTCAAGTCGGCTACAGCTTCATCCAGTTCAGCAATGCGGATGTTTTTCGAAGCCAGTTCTGCCTGCAAGGTTTCTATTTGCTTTTGTTTCGATTCCAGTTCAGCGGTCAGGTTCTGGATTGCTTTTTTCAGTTGTGCAGACTGGTAGTTGCTATTTTGCAGCTGTTTCTCCAGTTCTGCAATTCGTGCACGATTGGCTTGCAATTTCTGGCTGATGAAACGGATATCTTCCTTGATTTTCTCTGCACTCGATTTGCTTTCCATTGCATCACCTTTCAAGTCAACACGGTTTTCGGCTTCATTAATTTCGCGGAAGCCTTCTTGTATCTCGTTGAAAGCTCCCATAATCTCATCGAGTTCTGCATCCCGATTAGACAATTCCAGCATCAATGAGTCGTTTTGAACTTGTAATGCGTCTTTTTTCTGCCCCGAATTTGTACAGGAAGCCAATAAGGCTGCTGCGCATAGCGAAAATAAAACAACTTTCTTCATAGTTTCTTATCTGTTTAGAATTTATACTTTTATTTTTCTTTCCCTGCAAGTATGATTACTATTTCTCCTTTAGGTTCGGCAACGGTGAAATGCGCTATTACTTCTGCAAGCGTCCCTCGTACGCTTTCCTCATGTATTTTTGAAATTTCCCGACAAACAGAAACCTGCCGTTCTTCACCGAAAAGTTCGGCGAATTGGGTTAAGGTTTTTACCAGCCTGTATGGAGATTCATAAAATATCATCGTCCGTGTCTCTTCTGCCAGTGAGTTCAAACGTGTCATCCGTCCTTTTTTCTGAGGCAAGAAACCTTCGAAACAGAAGCGTTCATCCGGCAGTCCTGAGGCTACCAATGCCGGAACAAAGGCTGTTGCCCCCGGCAGGCATTGCACTTCGATGCCGTTCCTTACGCATTCGCGGACAACCAGAAATCCCGGGTCGGAAATGCCTGGCGTGCCTGCATCCGATATCAAGGCGATGTTTTCTCCAGCCTTGAGCCGCGTGATGATGCTCTCCAGTACCTGATGTTCATTGAACTTATGGTAAGATTGCAGGGCGTTCTTGATTTCGAAGTGCTTCAGCAGAATACCCGATGTGCGGGTGTCTTCCGCTAAAATCAAGTCGACCTCTTTCAGCACCCGTATGGCACGCAATGTCATGTCTTCTAAATTGCCTACTGGAGTAGGTACTACATACAGTTTACCCATATTTGTCATTTATAATATAGCAAAGGTAGAAAGTTTTTGATTGTATGTGTTAATTTGCTCCATTATTTAACAGAAGTTGTATTATTCTAGCCTAAAACATCGTTTTTTAGTCTGGACTGTATTCTTTTTTACTTTAGAAAACGTACTTTTGCAACCGCAATTATTCAAACAGAAGATCATATCATGGTAGTATTTTCAGAAGACCATACACAAGAGACTTTTCGTCGTGGACGAATTGAGGTGATATGCGGTTCGATGTTTTCGGGTAAAACTGAAGAACTGATACGCCGCCTGAAGCGTGCAATGTTTGCTCGTCAACAAGTAGAAATATTCAAACCAGCTATCGACACACGCTATTCGGAGGCGGAAGTGGTGTCACACGATAATAATTCCATTAAGTCAACTCCGGTAGAAACATCAGCGAGCATTCTTTTGCTTGGCTCCGAAATTGATGTGGTTGGTATTGATGAAGCACAATTCTTTGATGAAGGCTTGATAGGTATCTGCAACGAACTGGCTAACCGCGGGGTACGGGTTATCATCGCCGGTTTAGATATGGATTACAAAGGTGTTCCTTTCGGTCCGATACCCGGATTGTGTGCCATAGCCGATGAAGTGACGAAAGTGCATGCTATTTGTGTGAAATGTGGTGATTTGGCATATATTTCTCACCGCACGGTAGCGGATGACAAGCGTGTGTTGCTTGGCGAAAAAGAAGAATACGAGCCTTTATGCCGGAGATGTTACCAAAAAGCGTTACGAGGGAAATCTGGTAGGGAAACAGAGTAAGGAGGTCGGGGAAAGAACCGAAAAATGAAATAATCAGAAAAAAAACTTCAAAAGTTTTGCCAGTTCAAGAAAAGTGTCTATCTTTGCACCCGCAATCAGAAATGATGGCAAAACAGGTTTGATTCGCTAGCTCAGCAGGTAGAGCACAACACTTTTAATGTTGGGGTCTTGGGTTCGAGCCCCAAGCGGATCACTCAAACAAAAAGCAAAACAATGAAAACCGCTGATAATCAATCATTATCAGCGGTTTTTCTTTTTATCCATACCGCAAATTGAAGCAGAATACCGCATCTTACTGGAGGTGAAATAGGTGGACTTGATTTCCACTTAAAAACAAGTCCACCTGATTGGATTATATTTCACTGATTCTCTGCGTTTTGCATAGAACAAACTCTTTTCAAAACATGTATTTTTACACCATCAAAAAAAGAAGAGTATGGCAATGCAAAGAAACTATTTTACGGTATTGTTTTTCCTGAAGAAATCAAAGCTGCTAAAAAATGGAGAAGCACCAATCTGTATGCGTATCACAATAAACGGAAAACGTGCAGAGGTACAAATCAAGTTACTTATTCCATTTATGATAATTACAATTTCAGGAACATTCTTAAGACCTCCATTTCTGCTATTTGTTGCAAACTCATCAATAGCCCCTATACCAGGAACAAACATGGAATCAGAAAACAAATGGAAGGATCTGCTTAGGGCTATTAGATATGACAAGTATAACAATAGTTGGTTAATATATACTTCAGATGGAATGTATGAATTTAAAGACTTATGGACCTCAGAAAGAATATCAAGACTAAATACTCCACCCATAAGTGTCATGGGATTAAACGTAATGGAGCAAATCAATGAAGATGAATGGATTATAGGCTCCTTTAGTGGCCTGTATATATGGAATAAAACTTTTGAAACATATTATGATGCTTTAAACAACAATATAGAAGCTCAAAGTTATGGTTTGCCTTTCTCTAATAATCAAGTATCAGGTCTTGTTTTCTACAACAATGAGCAAACAATACTATTTGATTATAATAATGGAGCTAGCACAATCGAATCTAAAAATGGTTTTATCAAAATGCCAGACAAATACAAAACAAGGCCAATGTCACTATGGAATCTGTCTTTAGAAATACATACTGGCAGAATTGTTACCTTTTTAGGAATCATGACATTACTAATACCATGCATATTAGGTATCACAATTATTATAATTCTTATAAGCGGTTGGAAAATAAGTAAATTAAAATGCTTTATTAGGAGTGCAACTTCTTATATAAAGAAAGTATATAAATAATTTTAAAGTTTATCATATAAATAGGGATATACGGAATTAAGTATTGTTTATGCTTTTTATAATAGACAATACTTGTTCCGTATAATGGATATAAAATTCAGTTATTTATTAACAACGATTTTCTATTAACAAACTTAAATGCAGGTAAAAGAAATAATACAGCAAACGTCCAAGCAATGGGGTCTCCAAAACAAATAGCCCAGAATTTGAATATGGGGACTGCAAAAACACTAACAAATGTCCTTGCCAGCATTTCTGATATTCCGGAAAACAAAGCCAGTCGAGTATAACCTACCCCTTGGATAGTATATCTGAATATAAATGAAACTCCCAATACAATAAAGAATATTGCAGAAATCCTTATGAACAAAGCTGCATTCTCAATAACATCAATCTCTGAGGAATCAATAAACAACAGAACCAATTCTTTTGAGAAACTCCAAACAATTATATTCAATATTAAAACACATACTATTACTATTTTTAAAGCTGATTTTATTCCTAACCATATTCTTTCAGGTTTTCCAGCACCATAGTTCTGTCCACTATAAGTAGCCATAGCTATACCAAGACTTTCAAGCAAACAGACAAAAAATATTTTAATTCTCATTGCGGAAGTATATGCAGCAATATAAACAGTTCCAAGAAAATTATTGGCACTTTGCAGCATAATCATCCCTATAGCTATTATTGAAACCTGCAGTCCCATAGGAATACCTATATACAATAACTGCCTTGCAATTCTTAAATCAAATTTTTTATCGTGTTTGGAACCCTTAAGTATATCATACTTTCTGTAAATGTATATATAACAAAGTAAGGCTGATATTCCTTGTGAAAGCACCGTTGCAATAGCTGCACCAGTTACACCCCAATCCAATAAGAGAATAGTCAATAAATCCAATAATATATTTATCAGAGTTGATAAAGCCAAAAACAAAAAAGGTGTTCTACTATCTCCAATAGCACGTAGAATACTTGAAAAAAGATTATAGAAGAAAGTAAATGGAATACCCAAAAATGTAATGAGCAAATATATATAAGCTTTATTCATTATCTTTTCAGGAGTTTTCATCCAACCCAATATATCCGAGCACAACAGGCTTGTTATTATGGCAATCATTATAGACATTACTGCTGAAATCTTCAGACTAATAAAAATATATCTACGCAATGTCAAATAATCATGTGCACCAAATTTCTGAGCCATAGGGATTCCAAAACCACAACAACAGCCTGTACAAAATCCCAATATAAGGGTTATCACAGAAGTACCTGCACCAACAGCCGCAAGAGAGTTTATACCTAAAAATTTACCAACTATTACTGCATCAACTATAGAGTATGTCTGCTGGAGAAGATTGCCCAACAAAAGAGGGACTGTAAAATTAATCAAAACAGTCAATGGAGATCCAGATGTCATATCTCTATTACTTGCTATTTTCAACATACCAGAATTTATATACTTAAAAATGACTACTAAATAAAAAAATCCCCCAGACAGGGGATTCCTTCATTTAGATCTTACTACAATATAAAAACAGTATTCTCAAGCTATATCATAAAATCAGTTAGCTTTCAAATACATATCTTCTAAACATTGTATTCCTGATTGTGTTCTAAATATCTTATTTCTTACATTCTCAATCATTTCAGCAGAGAATCCATCCTCGAATATATTAACAAGAAAGTCTGCTTCAACAAGCAACTGATAATCTATTCCACTGATATTTGTATATGTGTGATGATGACCGACTAACCAACAAACCCGTTCTATCTGTTCACATGTATAATTACCTGTTTTTATCAAGAGTTTCTCCGCTTCTGCCGGACCTTCAAGTTCCTGGTGTTTTCCATCACAAACTCCATACTTCTGTTCACATATACGTATGCCAATATCATGAACAATTGCTGCTGTTTCAAGAATAAAAAGAGTTTCTTCGTCCAATTGTTCTTGTCTTCCAAGCAATGAAGCAAAATTATATACTTTGATAAAATGTTGTATTCGTTTAGCATCACCCCGATAGTATTCTATCATAGAGGAAATTAGCTGCAAATGTGTTGTATTCATAATTTCATTCTGTAAAAATAGGATTTACGTCATAATTAATCATCTTACCCATTCTCTCTCCAATTTCTCAAATTGAGGAAATAGAATATTATTTTCAATGAATATATGCTCAAATAAATCCTCTACAAACGTTTCCAGTTCAACCATCATCTGTTCATAATTTATACAAAGATTTTCATCCGGTACTCTAAAACCGTTTGTAATCTTTCTCAAATGCATATAGCGCATCCTTTCATTTTCATGCTCCATTGTCATTACTCTGATAGGATTTGAAATTGTTCCACAATGCATAGTCTCTATATATTCTTCATTATGTGAAGCATCGAACAATTCATACAAATATGGGAATAACACACTCTCTTCTTTCTGAAAATGCGATTCCAATTCGTGCATTGACAACTTAACCTGATTAAACAATTCATTTAATTCAGGATATTCCATTCCATAATTGTCCTTCACATTCTCAATCATAGAAAGAAGATAAGCCCCTTTTTCCTTTGTATTCCTGTGATGATACTTTATAATATAATCTAAAAGCAAATCTAAAGGCCATAAATAAAATGGTGTTCCCTGATGTGATATATTTTCCAAATCGTGGAGGACTTCATCTATATTAGCGCTATTTTCTCCAGATAAATCTTCCAAACTCATATTTCCATTGCAATAGTCTATCCCATATCTGAAGAAAACAGACGCACTTGCAGAGTTTTCTAAGACAATATCCTTTACTTTCTTACATCTAAGTTCCATAAAATCAATATCTATTTTAAAATATTATGCAATAATCATTTTATATATCAAGATTTCACACTCTAGATAATTAATAACATCAAACAATATATCACCTATTATTTCTGTCTTGAGAGATATTCATTCTATATCTGAGATTTTCTTTCTGTAATTTAGTATAATTCTTGTAGAATGGAAAAACCGGCCCAAAACCTGTCCCGAAAGAAAATTTTGCTCCATAACTTATGGCCTTATGAATAAAATCTTCAGATTTATCTATTGCATCAATAATATTCCATCCTCTTGCTAAATAAGTAGCAATAGATGATGCGAACATATCACCCGTTCCATTCACATTCTTTGTTTTAATTATAGGTTTAATATATTCCCTAAAATCACCATTTTGTGGACAATAAAAATAATCTGCAAGTTTATCTTTATATGGCACAGATTTTATTATCACAGAATTACCCCAAATAGAAAGTTCCTTCAAGTCGTCTAGAATCCCATGTATATTCAATTTTCGCCCGAGTAGAATCTCTGCCTCTCGCATATTAGGTGTAATGATAGTGGCTAGTGGCATCAGTTTCTTTTTATAACAAAAAATAGCTTCATCTTCAAGAAGTTGATCACCCGAGGAACTAACCATAACAGGATCTACCACCAACGGTATACCAGCATAGTTTTTTATCGTCTCAGAGACTTTCAATACCAAATCTTTCGAATACAGCATTCCAGTCTTAATACAGTCGGCCTCGACATCCTCCATAAAAGACTGTATTTGAGACACTACCATATCAACAGGTATTAAACAAACATCCTTTACATGCTCTGTATCTTCATCAACAACACATGTGATAGCCCCTGCAGCGTATCCTCCACATGCAGATATTGCCTTGACATCTGCCTGTATCCCTGCAGAGCCAAGAGGTTCACTACCTGCTATAACAAAAACCCTGTAAGGGACCTTTCCTTCCTTAATCATTCTTACATCCTAATTTATCCAAACAACATACTAACTTATCAATGAAATAATCAACTTCCGACTTTGTAATACATAATGGAGGCAATATTCTCAGAATATTCCTACCAGAATATCCGGTAAAGATATGGTGATTGAACAGAAGCATCTCTCGGATCTTTGACACAGATATGGCAAACTCAACTCCTATCATTAGCCCACGTCCTCTAACATCAGTGATTAATGGCGATTCAATAGAACGCAGTTTGTGTATGAAATAATCTCCCACATTATTTGCATTTTCTATCAGGTTTTCAGTTTTCATGACCTGTATCACCGACAATGCAGCAGCACACCCAAGATGATTACCGCCAAATGTAGTTCCAAGCATTCCCTTACGAGGTTTGAAAACGTCACTTATCAGAACACCTGAAAATGGAAAGCCGTTGGCTATACCTTTGGCTACAGTAATGATATCCGGTTTAATGCCACTCCATTGATGAGCAAAGAACTTTCCTGTACGCCCGTAGCCAGACTGTATTTCATCCATAATTAGAATTGCGCCATATTGTATAGTCAGCTTACGCAATTCTTTAAGAAAATCATCCTCTGGAACTCTTATTCCACCAACCCCAGAAATACCTTCTATTATTACAGCACAAACATCTCCACTACGCAATACACTTTCCACCTCAGCTATATCCATTCCTGAAAAATATACATTATCATTGCAATTAAGAGGAGCTGTGATCAAAGGATTGTCTGTTACCTCTACTGCTGCTGATGTACGACCATGAAAAGAGTTTCTGAATGCTATCACCTTTTTCTTTCCGGTATGGAACGAGGCTAGTTTAAGGGCATTCTCATTTGCCTCAGCTCCAGAATTTACAAAAAATGCACTATAATCAGAATACCCGGAGATTTCCCCCAATTCATATGCAAGCTTCTCCTGAAGTTTATTAACTACTGAGTTAGAGTAAAACATCAGATTCTGCATCTGCTCATACATACATTTTACAAGGTACGGATGAGAATGCCCTATTGATATTACAGCATGTCCACCATAAAAATCCAAATATGAATTACCGTTGTCATCGTAAACATAACAACCAGAACCCCTAACAATATTTATAGGGAATATAGAATAAACATCAAACAAATTCATAATCTAATATTTTACTACTCCATCCTTCCATACTTCATTTCATCGCCATTCTTATCGTATTGTTTACGCTTGCCTGTTGGAGGAGCCGACAAGGTTACTTTGACTACAGCTGTACGATGAAGGCTTCTTTTAACTGCTTCCTCAAAAGCGTCCATGTGTTTTGGCAGAAAGCGTTGGCTAATTAATCTCAATGCCAAAATCTTTTCTTCATTATCAGTAACAACCTCAGCTTTTCCAAATGCAATAGCCGAACGGTACTGAAGAGTGAAAGTTCCATCTTTAGGACCAACCGTAGGTTGGCATTTTGTAACAGCAGAAAGACATACTTCTGGATTTACTGCTATAGCATCAAGTTTATCACCTTCTGGAGCACAATGAAAATACCAAATATCATCACCATTACTGGCCAAAGATAATGGTACTCCATATGCAGTACCGTCCGGTCTTGTAAAACTAACCGTTATATATGGAGCTTTGCGCATTATTTCCAATGCCCAGTTGCTGTCCATTTCCCTACTTACTTTTCTCATAAAGTTCTAAATATGCTTAAATATTTGCCTAATATTACAGGTAAGAACAACCTCTGTTCTATTACCTAGGTATAAAATATTCTATAACTATACGACAAAATTACCTTAGATGAAAAAAATACGATGTAATAAAAATGACACCATTGATATTTATTAGAGAAAATACCTGATGAAATAATCAATCCAATACATTTTCATTCTTAACTGTATGTTTTATTCAGCGAATATTTCAAATCTAAGAAGCTGTTTTGATTTCATTCGATAAATTTGTTAAGCATGATTTGGATGAATGCGATTTGTACCATGGCTTCCGCAGTTTCAGCGAGGAATTCATAATCGATGGTCAGCCTTCTGAAGTTTTCCAGCCATGAGAAAGAGCGTTCCACAATCCAGCGCTTAGGCAGAACTTGAAACTTGGTTGGACATTCGTCCGGCCTGAGCACGACATCCAATACCCATCCGAATTTCTTCTTGACCCAATCAGCCAACTTTCCCTTATAACCACCGTCTGCCAGGATTTTCACCAAGCGCGGGAATTTATAAGCAAGTTTCTCTATGACTTGCGGAGCGCCTTTGCTGTCATGCAGGTTGGCTTCATGGATTGCGACGGCTAACGGAAGACCAAGCGTATCGACAATTATGTGCTCTTTCCGCCCCTTGGTTTTCTTGTTCCCGTCTATACCGCGGTCAGAATCAACATGATGGGAAGTCTTCACACTTCTGGAATCCATGATGCCAAGGCTGGGGCTTTCCTGATGCCCTGCCTGTTTACGGATGAAAGCGTGCAAGGTATCCATCACCTCTTCAAACACGCCTTCAAGCTTCCATTTACGGAAATAGCAATAGACGGTTTGCCAAGGGGCGAAGTCAGAGGGAAGCATACGCCACTGGCAGCCGGTCTTGTTGATATAAAGGATTGCATTCATTATCTCTTTAAGCGAATGTTTTCGGTCCCTCGCTTGCGGCTCTAAAATATTTTTTATAACTTGCCACTGTTTTTCAGTCAGGTCGGTTGGATAGTGTGTCATAACTTTATAGTTTGGTACCTTTAAAGATATAACATTTTTCCAATTGGCCTGCTGATTTCAAATTTTAAGGAGACTGTAACATTATTCTTGAATCAATTCAAAACAGTTTCTAAACTTTTGAAAAGCATATAATATACATACATGAAACTTCATCTATGAATAAAACACTATGTTCACATAATCCTCAGTAATCTGATAATCAGATTGGATATTAGTCCGGATAAAGTTTCATAATGTCGGCAGAAAATACTAACTTTGTACATTTTCAAAAAGAATAAGATTATGGAGACAATTGAATTTAATGACTATTATAAAGATATATTATTCTCAATACCACTATTCCGTGATTTAAATACTATATTAAAAAAGAGACTCATTCAGGAACTTGATTTTAATTTATTCAAGATTCAAAATAATGAAATAATTGCAGAACAAGGAGAAGCCTGTTCCAGGCTATATATCTTATTAAAAGGAGAATTAGAGGTCAATATTATTGATGCAAATGGCAATGAGGTTCTAATCGAAAATATTGTGGCCCCACGTGCATTTGCAACTCCTCATTTGTTTAAAGAAGACAACAGATTCCCCGCAACATTTAAAACGATTGAAGAATCTATACTTCTGACAGCTACAAAGGATTCCACATTCCGTCTCATCAGTGAATGTCCTGATATTTTAAGAAGTTTTCTTTGTGTATCCGGAAAATGTAATATATGTACAACTGTACGTTTGGATGTTTTATCCAGAAAAACAATTAGAGAACGTATCCTAGTATATCTGTTTAAAAAGCAGGCTAAAGACTCTAATATCATTAAGATGCCTCATACTTTAACGCAGCTGGCTGAATATTTGAATGTTACAAGACCTGCATTATCAACTGAATTCAATAAAATGGAAAAGGAAGGATTAATAAAAAGAATACCTAATGGTAACATAGAATTAAACTTGGCTAAAATTAAAAGGCCCATATAATATCAAGATTAATTTCAATTATAATAGAAGACCTGACAAATAGCTCATTTACTTTTATTTCATGACTATTTGCCAGGTCTTCTATTTTCTACTTACAGTAAATTATATGTAATTTACTCAATTGAGCGTTCTGTTTAATATACATTTTATTATCGAAACTTGAATTCAGAATAATTACCACCAAAACTCATACAGGAATCGTCACTTACAAAAGATTTGTGGGTTTATATTCAGTGATATCCATCCCCAGTCTTGCCAGCTGTTATGGTTACCTCCTTTTACAATATCCATTGTTGAAGTCCCGAACATTACAGAATAGCCTAAAGACAAACTTACATCCTTCATTATCTTCCAGTCCAGCTGATAATCAATTGATAAATCCAAAACAGCTTCTTAATTTTTCTGATAAATTTGTTTTGCGGATATGAATCAATGTATGATTGAAAGGTTCAGTATCTGTTTCAGGCTGTCTTCCTTTTACGTTCTCCATATGGAAACCGTACGGTTTCCATATCGAAAACATACGGTTTCCATATCAAGAACGTACGGTTTTGATATGGAAACTATAAAAGGAAGCTATCTGGATTAATAACGCAACCCAATCAGATACTTCAATTATATGGCTTGGGGAATTTGATTATAAATGCCCATAACATTTTTCTTACCCTGGAGCGACAGGGAAACGACCTTTAAAAACGCCCTATAAAGACTGCTCCAACCATTAGAGAATGGCTGGAGTATCTTTTTTTACCCGCAACATCAATACCCGACGGGTCTGTCCCGTTACCCGGAAACGATTATCGGTACGTTCGTTTACCAGCCATACGATATCATCACCGGCACACACCACATATTGGTTTTCTTTATCGAACAAAGAGTACTTGCGGTCGCGCAAATAGTCGCGCACCTTCTTGAATCCACGCATACCAAAGGGAACGAACTTATCGCCCGCCTGCCATTTACGCAATACCAGCGGAGCCTTTACCTTCGAAGCATCCAGACAAGCCACATGCACATCTTTCGGCACTTGGAAGCCTGCATTCACCTCAACCGTTTCCTGCTGCAAAGTCCATACCACTTCTTCCGTTTCTTCCCGTTTTCTGACCAGCAGGCAATCACGGTCGCGCAGAACCACATAATCCGCCGAATAAAACAACCTGCCCGATTCTCCATCCAAGCTACGGTAAATATCATTCAGTTGCGCCGAATTGAATCCCAGCGGATGCAACAATTCAAACAAAACCGTCTGCGGAGACACTTCCCGCAGCACAGAACTGATATGAATGCGCCCTTCATCATCCTTTACCCGCTTGCAAGACTCTTCCATTGACGAACGATAGACCGCCTCTACATCAGCAAGCCTACGCGCGGTCCCGGCGATGGTCTCGCTTACCGACGGATTGATTTCTTTCAATAGCGGAAGCACATCGAGCCGTATTTTATTACGCATAAACACATCCTTTGCATTAGTACTGTCGGTCACATAGTCCTGCCCCAACTGCTTCAGATAGCACAAAATCTCCTCACGGCTCACCTCCAGAAGCGGACGCACCACCTTGCCGTTCTTTGCCGCAATGCCTTTCAATCCCTGTATGCCTGTTCCCCGAACCAGATTCAACAAGAAAGTCTCTACACTATCGTCACGATGATGAGCCACAGCGATTGCCTGCGCTTGCTCTTGCATACGGATTTGTTCGAACCAAGCATAGCGAAGCTCGCGTGCTGCCATCTCTACCGAGACATGATGCGCAGCGGCATATGCCTTCGTATCAAAATCAGCCACATGCAAAGGCACTTCCAGCCTTGCACACAAAGTCCGCACAAAAGCCTCATCCCGGTCCGATTCCGTCCCGCGCAAATGGAAATTACAATGGGCTGCCACACATCGTACACCCGATTCCACCAGCACACGCAACAAAGCTACCGAGTCGGCTCCCCCACTCAGTGCCACCACAACCGTATCACCTCCGGCAAACAAATCTTTCTCGCGGACAAATCGCAATATTTTCCTTTTAAACATAAAGCAAAGATAAGAAAAATACCTGACTATATGCAATGCCTCATGCACCTATGTGCAAAACCTCTTGCAGATAAGTGCTCCCAACACCCCATATACATACATTCTGAAGCGAAAACCGATGCAACTTCTTTACATTCTATTTAAAAACAATCTAAATAACTTGCATAGCAAAAATCTATCCTATATCTTTGCCGCAAAATAAACGGCAACTATGAGACTATCAGAACTTAAAACTGGAGAAAAAGGAGTCATCATCAAGGTAATGGGGCACGGAGGATTCCGCCGGCGCATCATCGAGATGGGCTTCATCAAGGGAAAGACGGTGGAAGTACTGCTGAACGCACCGCTGAAAGACCCTATCAAATACAAAATCATGGGATACGAGATTTCACTCCGCCGGCAAGAGGCAGAGATGATTGAAGTGATGAGCGAAGAAGAAGCACGTGCCTCCATGCACGAAGACCGGGTGCTCAACCCCATCGAAGAAGACATTCCCGTATCCGAAGAAAAGCTGAAGGAAATAGCACAGGGCAAACGGCGCACCATCAACGTGGCACTGGTGGGGAACCCCAACTGCGGCAAGACTTCACTTTTCAACATCGCTTCGGGAGCGCACGAACATGTAGGCAACTATAGCGGAGTAACGGTAGATGCCAAAGAAGGGCATTTCGATTTCCAAGGCTATCACTTCCGGCTGGTCGACCTGCCGGGCACCTATTCGCTCTCGGCATACAGTCCCGAAGAACTTTACGTGCGTAAGCACATCATCGATGAGACACCCGACGTCATTATCAACGTAGTGGATGCAGGCAACTTGGAGCGCAACCTCTATCTCACCACCCAACTCATCGACATGAATGTGCGCATGGTGGTGGCACTCAACATGTACGACGCACTGGAGCATAGCGGAAATACCCTCGACCATAAAACACTGGGGCAACTGTTAGGCGTACCTATGGTGCCCACCGTAAGCCGCACAGGAAAAGGCATCGATACACTTTTCCACGTCATCATCGGGCTATACGAAGGTGCCGACTTCATGGGGCAAAAAGATGAGATAAAGAATGAAGCCCTGCGCGAACTACGCCAATGGCACGACCAGTACGCGCCCGACCACAAGTTCGGAAGCAAGGAAGAAGAAGTACAAGAGTTTGACTCGAAAAGCTATATCCGCCACATCCACATCAACCACGGACCGGAACTGGAGCGCAGTATCGATGCCGTAAAGAAAGAAATCTGCAAGAACGAGAACATCCGTTACAAATACTCCACCCGCTTCCTGGCCATCAAGCTGCTGGAAAACGACAAGGATATCGAGCAGCACGTCATCTCTACCCTTCCCAACGGCACAGAAGTCATCCAGATACGCGACAGAGAAGCCGAACGCATCCGCCGGGCGATGAACGAAGACAGCGAACAAGCCATCACCGATGCCAAATACGGCTTTATCTCGGGCGCACTGAAAGAAACTTTCGTGGAGAAGAACCAGAACACCGAAGCATTCACCCGTGTGGTAGACAGCATCGTGACCCACAAGATATGGGGCTTCCCCATCTTCTTCCTTTTCCTTTACATCATGTTCGAGTGCACCTTCATCCTTGGTGCCTACCCGCAGGAGTGGATTGAATGGCTGGTAGCACAAATCGGTTCACTGGCCGAACATTACATGCCCGCAGGCCCGCTCAAGGATTTGGTCATCGATGGCATCATCGGAGGTGTGGGAGGCGTCATCGTATTCTTGCCCAACATCCTGCTGCTCTACATCTTCATCTCGTTCATGGAAGATACGGGTTACATGGCACGCGCGGCATTCATCATGGATAAAATCATGCACAAAATGGGATTGCACGGCAAGTCGTTCATCCCCCTCATCATGGGCTTCGGATGCAATGTACCGGCTATCATGGCTTCGCGCATCATCGAAAGCCGCAAGGCACGCCTGGTCACCATGCTCATCAACCCGCTGATGTCGTGCAGCGCCCGCCTGCCCATCTATCTGGTATTGATAGGAGCCTTCTTCCCCAGCCACGCCAGCCTGGTATTGCTCTCGCTCTACGTAGCCGGCATCCTGCTCGCCGTGCTCATGGCACGCATCTTCAGCAAGTTCATCGTAAAAGGCGAAGATGCTCCTTTCGTCATGGAACTTCCACCCTACCGTATGCCTACGGCAAAATCGGTGGCACGCCACACCTGGGAAAAAGGCGCGCAATACCTCAAGAAGATGGGAGGGATCATCATGATAGCGTCCATCATCATCTGGTTCCTCGGATATTATCCCAACCACGACCGGTATGAAACTACCGCCGAACAGCAGGAGAACTCCTACATCGGCCAGATAGGCAAAGCCATCGAGCCCGTTATCGAACCGTTAGGATTCGACTGGAAGATGGGCATCGGCATCTTGTCGGGCGTAGGAGCCAAAGAGCTGGTGGTCAGTACGCTGGGCGTACTCTATACCAACGAAGAAGACATCGAGAATGTCAATCTCTCCGAACGCATCCCCATCACGCCCTTAGTGGCATACGGCTATATGCTCTTCGTACTGATATACTTCCCCTGCATCGCCACCATAGCGGCTATCAAGAACGAGTCGGGAAGCTGGAAGTGGGCAGCTTTTGCGGCTTGCTATACCACCGTACTTGCCTGGATAGTGGCGTTTGCGGTGCATCAGATAGGGAAATTATTTATTTAATTGACTAGTTGACATCGGTTTTAATTAGATAAATACATGCTATTAAAGACCTAGTACCTGGTCAACTAGTGCCTAGTTCCTAAAAATAAAACTCATGGACACACAAACTATCCTTGTTTATATCATCGTGCTGCTCTGCGTTATTTACGCAGGGCGGCACTTCCTGAAGTTCTTCAAGAAGAAGAAACCGGGACAAACCGATTGCGGGTGCGGATGCGGATGTGCCGGATGCCAGAAAGGGAAACACAAGAAACCTTGAAAGCATTGCCCGATTAACCAATATTCACTATCCGCCAATAGGGAGCTTCCGGTTTCTTTCCGTCATACAGATGAAACCAATTAAAGAAGCCAAAGTTATGAAAAAGTTATTCTTTTTATTGTTAGTAATCTTTTCCACCTCCGCCTTCGCGCAGAAGGTGGAACACGGAGTGTTAGTCGGCGGAGGTATCGGATTCCCCATGCAGGACAGCAAGCAACTTATTCCGCCTACCAACGAATTACGCTACGACCATAACCTGAAAGGAAACGGGATGATAGGATACCGCTTACGCTTCCTGCCTCAGCGGAAACACTTCTTCGACCTCGACCTTACCATCGGATTCCAAGGTATGAGCACACAAAAATACGTGCCGTTCCTTTCTAAACAAGACGGCACTTACACCGGCAATGAAGGAGATGAGTTCAGCGAGTTCGTCATGCCCGTATCCATAGCTGCCAGCTGGAACTACCGCATCACCGGGAAGTTCTTCTTCGGGCTGGGTATGGCTCCTACCCTCTATGTACGCCCGCAAGCCGTATTCGACCTGCCCGTCTTGACTAAAGTGGGCTATCGCATAGGAAAGCATTGCGAGCTTGCCCTCTCCTACCAATACGGATGCCTCGACGTGCTGAAGCATTTCAACAAAGGAGCGGCAAACGGACGCAAAGGGCATCTGTCCGACCTCATGCTCTCCGTGTACGTTCCTTTCTGAGCAAACAGAAACAAATAGATGCGAACAACAGACATAAATTGAAAAGTAATCTGCGAAATCTGCGTCAATCTGCGTTTCAACTAACGAACGCAGAGGCGCAGAAGCAGATATTTTTTTAACTGAAACGACATACATATTTCAACGGATTTTGCTTAATTTTGTCATGAAACCCAAAAAGCATGAAAACAAAAGCCCGATATATGTACCGCTTTCTTGTATACGCAATTACCTTTATTTTCTTTTTGACCGGACTTTTCTCCTGTCAAGAAAAAGCTAGTATAGCTACCTACCAATTAACACAAGCCCACAAACTGTTGTACACCCATCCAGAACAAGCATACTTGCTACTGGACAGTATAGAATATCCCGAAAATCTGAATGCACAACAAAATGCCCGATGGTGCATGATGATGGGGCAAATAGCCGACACACTTCATACCGACCTCCCTTATAGTCACCAATTAGAACGAGCGGTACATTACTATCAACATAAAGGAAGTGCAAATGAACAGGCACGCATCTTGCTTTATTTAGGCAGGGCATATGTAGAAGATGGGAACTATGAAGATGCCATGCATACTTATTTAAAAGCACAGGATATAGCTCTAAAAATAAAAGACTTTAATCTTGCTGGTTATATTAACAGTTATATGGGAGATATGTACGAATTCAAAGCTATGTACCCTAAAGCAAAGGATAAATATTTGCAAGCCGCCGATTTCTTTAAATTTGCCAAGAATCAGCGCAGCCAAGCTTTCGCTTTACGCGATGCCGGACGGCAGGCTGCATTCTCTGACTCACTCAATATAGGGTTACATTATATGCAAGAAGCCGAAAAATTAATACGGCCTATAGGAAACCTCTCTGATATTGGAAGTATCATAAATGGCATAGGCAATATTTTCCAAATGAAAGGTGAATATGCTAAAGCTAAAAATTGTTTCAAACAAACGATAAAAGAGAATTACCCCTATTGCCTACCTGATTTTTTAGCCCTAAGCCATATATACATCCAAGAAAATCAATTGGACAGCGCACGTTTATGCCTCCAAGCGGCAGAACAGCTTAACAACAATACAAAATTAACGAACCTAAATGAAGACATTCCCATTGGAATGCTTCAAGCTCGTGCGCTAATAGAAGAGAAAAAGCATAATTACAAACAAGCATTAACATATCTAAAGGAATATATAGAATTATCAGATTCAATCATGTTCCTCAGGAGCCAAAATGAAGTCATCACAGCAGAAAAGAAATACAACCAAAGCAAATTGTCTGCCGAAAACAAACGGCTAAAACTAATAAAACACCGATATTTCACCGGGGGCATACTTCTCCTACTTTTTGCTTCATTAATGACTATTATCTACCAATTACGATTAAACAAGAAAAACAAAAAAATCAACCACCAGGAATTGGAACTTCAAAACAAGAATGCAAAATTAAATATGCTGGCAAAGGATTTGGCTCTCAATAAAGCCGAATTACAAAATCTATCCTTAAAAATAGCTGAACAACAACGGCTCAATATAGACAATGTTTTACTGGAGACCCAATATGTCGAGAAACAACAAGAAACAAAAAACTTAAACCTGCAAATCCAGCAACAACGGTTACAATTATTTCAAGAAGCCAACATTACAAAAAGACTGTACAGATTATCTGAAAAAATAGTTGCCGGTAAACAAAAACCACTATTGGGGAACAAAGATTGGGCAGCCATTGAAACACTCATACGTTCAATCTATCCGCCTATCTACGAATTCTTACAAAATAATAACTTGACCGATAAAGAACAACAATGTGCCTACTTGTCTGTATTTGGATTCGACACTAATAGAGAAGCTGTACTTTTAGGTGTACAAGTAGATTCTGTCAACAAATATCGCTCAAGAGTACGCCAAAAATTACAACTGACCGGACAAAAAATCAACATACACGACTTTTTGCATAGTTTATTAGACTAAAACACTTATTTTCAATAAAATACAGAAAGTTCCATCCTATAATTTGTCCCATACTCTGTCCTATCAATAAAAAGATAACTTCCTATAAATCAACATCTCTTTGTCCCGTTTCTAAAAGCTATTCTTCTTGAAAAATTTTCTTGTCCTACATAACTTTGCACCATTAAAATAACCATAAAACAAAAAACGACATGAAGAAAAAGCAAAAAGTACAACTGATTTTATTAATAGGGATAACTTTACTGACTGCAATTCCTATTCAAAGCAGAAAATGCCATTGGAGAGACACATGGCATACAAATAGCAAAATGCAAACTATATCATTAGATGCCAATCAGCTTATAGAAGGTGACCTTGATGAAATCACCCAAGTTTTGTCTCTTAAATTTTTGCAAGATATAGGTTCTGTATGCCTTACCATTACAAATCAAGAAGGTGAAATTACATACAAAGAAACCATTCAAACTGGGTCAACCCCTTTGTACGTAATTTCCTTAAAACATCTGAATATAGAAAAAGGAATAGTCTCCATTACAGATGGTAAAAACACCATTTACAGTTTTATTGAATTACAATAATGTGAGTGAGTAAAGGCAAGCCCCTTCCTTTTCCCCGCTAAAAGAAACCGGAAGTGCCTGCCCCAACCACCTAAAAAGAAAGGAGGTGAGTGCGAAGATAGAAAGAAAAGAAACCAAAAACAAACAACAATACACTTTAATAGTAAAAAGTCATGTATAATAACTAATTCAAAACCACAATTACATTATGAAAAAACTTTTTTTTACAACCATGCTTTCTTTAGCATTTGTTGCTTGTCAAAATGAAGACATAGTAACCGACAATACGACCGATTCAGACAATAATCAAACTGAAATCCAACTTGTATCAATCAATGGAGGAGAAATCATACCAATAGAAAATAATAGCAGAGCAACAAAAGCCGATAGTACAAATTATGCTTTAAAATTCGCTTCTCTTTCCATTTATCAGGAAACATTGAAAGAACTGGAGTCAATGACTGAAAAAGAAAGAATCGCATTTGCACAACGGTTCGGAATATTTTCCCTGCAAGCCATAGCTCAAAAAGCTGATGCCGAACTTGATGCTATCGGAGAAGAAGCAGCCAATGAAAGCGACTTCACAAAAAAATATGAAGAATACAAAAAGAAATATGAAGGCATTTTAATCGCTAATGAATATGATACAGAAGACCTGTCTCTCTATGTTCCTGATGGAGACAATATGGCTACCTACTTGGTTAATGCTTCTCAAAATATTGTCATCGGAAATAAAGTGAAAACCTTGTCATTCACCCAAGATATGAGCCGCTCTGACAAAGCTGTATTTACCCCACATGTTTCACCACTATCAACAAGTGATGTCAATGGTTTTCAGCGAATATTAAATGGTTCTAAGAAAACAACTTGTTCTGTATTCTTTGATACCCCTTCACTTTTCGTAACTGTAAGCATTGGAATTCAGAAAAAAATGTGGTACGGATGGAAAAGAGACAATAATCGAGATATTTATTATGAAATTGAGTTAACACCTTTTGTCTACAACTTTTGGGGACTATACGGCAATCAAATCAACATAAGCAAACCAGATTTATACTTATTCCAACAAACAGGAAAAATTGATTATAAAACAGGATATTATTATGTTTCATCAAATAAAAAGCCATTAACAGGAAACATTTGGGTTTGGCATGATATTTTGTTACAAGGAGCATCACAAAAGACATACAACAGCGTAGTATGCAACTCTCTCGTACAAAAAATGACATTACCGACATGCAATCATAACGATGAATATTCTTGCAGTATTTCATACAATCCATATCAATAACAAAAGAAAATTTATGAATTTCCAGTCTATTACTTTGTAGTAGCAATAATCGAATAAGGCTTAAGGGTTATGACCTGTCAAATACCTTATGCCTTATTCTATATAAACTATAAAATTATGAACGTAAAATTATCCATTATACTCATACTGTTTCTTCTAAATATCCTGCCAATAGCAGCCCAACAAGTAAAGTTTGGCGTGGAAGCCGGAGCAAACCTGTCACACTATCTGGCAAGTCAAAAGCATACGGCAGAACAAACAGGAGGAATGAAAGCCGGGTTCCAAGTAGGGGCAACCGTCGACTATGAGTTCAAAAAACATTGGACACTTTCAACCGGACTGACACTTTTACAGAACCGGAGCACCATGAAATTCTCGCCTTACATGGTGACACATTTTCCTAAGACAGACACTAAAATAAACAACCTGATCCTGCCCCTCAAAATAGGTTATAACTTCCACATTACCGAGCGTTTCTGCCTGATGCCGTCTATCGGCCTTTATGCAGCATACGGCTTCAGCGCAGGAAGTTCCTCGCTGGAAATTGTACAGCCCGATGGAGAAGGTGCACGCACGGAAACACACCAATGGAATCCGATGAAAGGATATTCGTACCCCATCGAAGGAAGCCCGAACAATGCACATGCCCTTCTCACTCCTTTCCGCCACTGGGAATATGGAGGAACTGCCGGACTGAAAGCAATCATAGCCGAACATTACACCGTCAGTTTCAATTACATGGTAGGCATCAAACAGGTGCACGACCTGTTAGGATTGCGGAACTCTAATTTCCAACTGAATATCGGATACCGGTTTTAAACGGCATACCTTTTTGATGCGATAATGCCCAAGCGCAATCTGCACGCTCTCCACAGAAGAAACAGATTGCGCTGGCTTCGTATTTCAAAAAGACAACGATTCAAACATGCCTTTTGATGAACACAAGTGAGTTCGCCGTTTAACGATGCACATGAGTACAATAAAGAGCATTTCTTGAAAAGACAGATAGAAAACTGATGGAAAACATGAAGAAAAATGAAAAATTTCGGTGGAAAGTATTGCAGATTCAAAAAATAGTCATACCTTTGCAACGCATTTGAGAAACACAAGTGTAACAACCAATGGTTCCTTGGATGAGTGGCTTAGTCAGCGGTCTGCAAAACCGTGCACGGCGGTTCGAATCCGCCAGGAACCTCAAAGCATGAAGGTCGGCTGAATGTTCAGCCGGCCTTTTTTCGTTAACCGTAAAAGAAATAAAACCTAACCCTAAAAAACTATCGAGCATGAAAACATTCGTATGCGCCGTATGCCTGCTTCTTGCCGCCTGCTGCACCCTTTCCACTCATGCGCAAACACGCTATTCGCAACGCATGGCGGAATCACAAGGCAAACAATGGACACACGGCAAATCGTGGGACTACGTGAACGGGCTGGTAGCCAAGTCGCTCCTGAACCTTTGCGAGCAATACCAATATGCCGACTGGACTGCCAACTATTACCAATGGGCTAAAGAATATGCTGATAACGCCATCAATCCCGACGGCACCTTCAAGAACTTCAAGAAAGGAAACATTGACAACATCAATTCGGGCAAGGTGCTCTTCGCCCTTTACCGCCACGAAAAAGCCTTGGACGAGCAGAACGGCACGCACAATGCCGACCGCTACAAAAAGGCTGCCGACTGGCTACGCAATTACCTGGTGAACGACTATTCGCGTATCCAGACAGGCGATGCCAAAGGTTGTTTCTTCCACAAAGATATCTATCCGGGACAGATGTGGCTGGACGGCCTCTATATGGGAGCCGCCTTCTATGCCGAATGGCAAGCCAACTTCGACCCCAACAATACAAAGGCATGGACCGACATTGCGCACCAGTTCAAGACCATCGCCCGTCATACCTACGATGCCGGCAAGCAATTGTATTATCACGCATGGTCTGCCAATCCCGAAGACGCCAACTCGTTCTGGGCAAACAAGACTGAACCGCATAAAGGATGTTCAAAAGAGTTTTGGGGACGGGGCATGGGCTGGTATTTCGCCGCACTGGTCGACGTACTGGAAGTGATGCCCCAGTCGCACCCCGACTGCAATGAGCTGAAGACCATCGTAAATACCGTAGCCAAGGGGCTGGCACGCTGGCAAGACCGAGAGAGCGGCGTATGGTACCAATTGCTGCAATACGACGACTCGTTCGTAAGCCGATGCGGCATCGCCAATTACCTGGAGTCCTCGGCTTCGAGCATGTTTACCTACGCTTATCTGAAAGGCATCCGCCTCGGCATCCTGCCCGAAAGCTATAAGGACGTAGCCGAAAAGGCATACCAAGGATTGCTGAAAACCTTTGTCACCACCAACGAAAACGGCACCATCAACCTGAACCAAAGTTGCCGTTCGGCAGGATTGGGTCCGGCAAAAGATCCCTCGCGCGACGGTACACCCGACTATTACCTGTGCGGTAAAGACGTAACCATCGTAAACAATGAAGGCAAAGCCATCGGCCCTTTCATCATGGCTTGCCTGGAATACGAATTAGTGAAATAAGTTTATCATTTTTCACCACAGAGGACACAGAGCCTTTTAAATTTTTATGAATTCCGCAAAATGCCCATAGTATAAGAGGAAGTTAAAAGAAGTTATACCTTCGGCAGGAGTTAAAAGCCAATAGTCTTGCTATGGCTTCCATGAACTAATGTATTGGCTTCTAACTCCTTTTAACTCCTTGTTGGGAAAATACGGATATTCAATTATATTTTCCTGTGTGGTACCCTGTATCCTGTGGTGAACTTTTTATTTCCCAAAAAATCTTACACGGAGAGCAAATTCTTGGGAATATCCATTAGCCTACCGATAAAAATGCGTATTTTTGCCCGTTCAAACAATTCAAGAGACAAAAAGATGAAATTCATTCATATTCTTTGCGTAGCGGCTGCGTTGTGGATAGGTAATCCCGTACTGAACGCACAGACCGCGGGCGATGCGGGATTTTTCCTGCATACCGTGGCACAGGGGCAAAGCTTATATTCTATTTCACGGATGTACAATGTGCCGGTAAGTGATATCGTGCGTCTGAATCCCGGGAGCGACCAGAAAATCCGCACGGGCGAAACGTTGAAAATCCCGCAAGCATCTGCTGCCAAGCAGGGACCGCAGTATCATACCATTCAGCGGGGGGAAACCCTGTATCAGCTGACTGTGAAATATGGGGTGACTGCGCAAGCCATTTGTGCTGCAAATCCTGGTCTGAGTGCCAGCAATTTCCGTGTGGGGCAGGTTATCGTGGTTCCGGTTCCTGATGAAAAGACAGAGGCACAACCTTCTTCTACTCTTGCAAAACAGGGTTCGGAACAGGCGAAAGACGAATGGAAGACAATGCACAAGGTGCAACGCCGTGAAACCATATTCAGTATCTGCCGCCAGTATGGCATCAGTGAAGAAGAATTGCTGGCGGCGAACCCTGAGCTGAAGAAAGGTAAGCTGAAACGGGGAACCTTTCTTTTTATCCCTTATCCAGAGGCGGAACGCCAGGCTATGGCAGAGGTGATAGAGGCGGCAAAACAGGCTGCTGCCGAGCCTACCAACGAGGAGCTGTTCAGGCAAAATGCTGCTGAAAAGAAGCCTATTAATACGATTAAAGTGGCACTGGTGCTCCCTTTTTCGAAAGAGAACGGTGCACAGCGCGAGCCACAGACACGTATTGTGGAGTTTTACGAAGGTTTTCTGATGGCGGCAGACAGCCTGAAACGTCAGGGAGTGTCGATGGATATCTATGCCTACGATACCAAGGAGACTAAGGCAGGTGCCGAAAAAATTCTGGCAGACAGCCGGATGAAAGAGATGGATTTGATTGTGGGGCCGGTAAATGCCGCTTCGATTGCTCCCTTGACGGATTTTGCCCGGCAGAACAATATCCGGTTGGTGGTGCCGTTTGCTCCTAAGGTAGACCAGGTGTTCAACAATCCTTTGCTTTACCAGGTGAATACGCCACAATCGTATCTGTACTCGGAGGTATACGAACATTTTCTCCGTAAGTTCGGGCGGAGTAATGTGGTGTTCCTTGATGATGGTACGCCCGACCCTGAAAAAGCCGATTTCATTAAGGGAATGAAGGCGGAACTGAAGGATAACGGTGTGCGTTTTACCCAGATACGCCTGGAGGGGGAAATTGACCCTGCCCGGGTTATCAGTGCGATGGACACGCTGCAACAGAACATTTTCGTACCGCTTTCGGCACGCAGTACAGCGTTGACAAAACTGGTTCCTCATCTTACGCTGGTGCGCAAGGAACATCCGCATTTCGACATGCACCTCTTCGGTTATCCTGAATGGCAGACCTACACGCAGGATTTCCTTGCCAACTTTTACGAACTGGACACGTATTTTTATTCGTCGTTTTATACCAACAACCTGTTTCCAGCCGCCGTGGACTTCACACATGCCTACCGGCACTGGTATAGCAAGGATATGGCGAATATCTATCCCAAATACGGCATGCTGGGGTTTGACATCGGTTATTATTTCCTGAAAGGGCTTTCGCAGTATGGCAACAAATTGGAAGACAATCTGGACCGTATGAAGGTGGTACCGATACAGACCGGATTCAAGTTTGAGCGGGTCAATAACTGGGGCGGATTCATCAACCGCAAGATATTCTTCGTACATTTCTCGCAAAATTACGAACTGGTCAAACTTGATTTTGAATAAGTAAGTATGCAAAATGAAATGATATTATCAGAAACACAGATTTTCGCGGATTAACGCAGATTACTTTAATTTACGATTTGACAATTTACTATTTGAGCATTAAATCGTACTTCGTAAATCGAAAAATAGTAAATCAAAAGAATCCGCGAAAATCTGCGTTAATCTGCGTTTCTGAGCTGACACATTATATAAACTATTTGAATATCCGCAAACATCCCATGTAGGGGCAATTAGGTGGAATGCGGATATTAAAATAAACTAATTCTCAACATCTACTTATGATGAAAAGACTTTACATACTTATCATTACCGGACTATGCCTGCTGGGGGCATCTCCCGCCCAGGCGCAACTGCAAGACCAGCGGAGCAACCTCTCCATAGGCGTAAACGGCGGCGTCAATTTCAGCTCTATCAGTATCACGCCCAGTTTCAAGCAAGGCAAACAGGTAGGGCCGGCATTTGGACTGACCGTGCGTTATATCGGCGAAAAATATTTCAAGATGATATGCGGTATACAGGGAGAAGTGAATTTCTCGCAACGCGGATGGAAGGAAGTGATAGAAGATGGGACAGGCGATACATATCACCGCTCGATGAGCTACATCGAAATCCCCCTGCTCGCCCACCTGGCTTTCGGTAAGGACAAGGGGAACGGCGTGCGTTTCGTGCTCAACCTGGGACCGCAAGTGGGATACCTGATAGGGGAAAAAGAAACGATGAGCGACCCTTGGGACCCTTCGGGACGCACTCCCAACGAGCAATACGGCAAGATGGCAGACCGGAAGTTCGATTATGGCATTGTAGGCGGGGGCGGCATGGAGGTACGTACGGGTATCGGTCATTTTGTGCTGGAAGCCCGTTATTACTTCGGCTTGTCGGATTTTTACAACAATTCAAAGAAGGACCCGTTTTCGCGCTCGGCACATTCGTACATCGGTGCCCGGCTGACTTATCTGTTTGACTTAAAGAAATAAGGGAATCAGGTATTAGGGACTAGTTGACTAGGTACTAGGTAACTAGATTTTAGATACCATTAGTAAAACTATTCAGAACCTGGTCAACTAGTACCTGATACCTGGTCAACTAGTAAAAAACAAAAATATATGAAACTCATCTCTTGGAACGTAAACGGACTGCGGGCGTGCTGCGACAAAGGCTTCCGCGACGCATTCACCCGGCTAAATGCCGATTTCTTCTGCCTGCAGGAGACCAAAATGCAGTCAGGGCAGCTCGACCTGGCTTTCGACGGCTATACCTCGTATTGGAACTATGCCGAGAAGAAAGGCTATTCGGGCACCGCCATCTTTACCCGCCACCAGCCCCTGAACGTAAGCTACGGCATGGGCATCGACGAACACGACCGTGAAGGACGTGTCATCACCTTGGAAATGGAGAACTTCTATTTAGTAACGGTCTATACCCCCAACTCGCAGGACGGACTGAAGCGCCTGGACTACCGGATGACGTGGGAGGATGCCTTCCGCCGGTACCTCTTGGAACTTGACGCAAAGAAGCCCGTGCTGGTATGCGGCGACCTGAACGTGGCGCACAAGGAAATAGACCTGAAGAATCCGAAGACCAACCGCATGAACGCAGGCTTCACCGACCAGGAACGCGAGAAGTTCCAGACCCTGCTGGACGCGGGATTCATCGATACGTTCCGCTATTTCTATCCCGAACAGGAAGGAATTTACTCGTGGTGGTCGTACCGCTTCCGGGCACGCGAGAAGAACGCGGGGTGGCGCATCGATTACTTCCTCGCCTCGGCACGGCTCGCCGGCAAGCTGGAGAGCGCAGCCATCCATACCGAAATATTCGGTTCCGACCATTGCCCGGTAGAGGTGTGCGTAAGGATATGAAAAACGACGGCTTTACCTTCCGCAAGCGGATGAAGAGTTTCCGCTATGCATTCCGCGGGATATACCTGCTCGTCCGCTACGAACACAATGCGTGGATACATTGTGCCATCACGGCATGCGTGCTGGCGGCAGGCTTTCTTGCCGGATTATCGCGCATGGAATGGGTCGCCATCGTCCTGTGCATCGGCATGGTATTTGCCGCCGAAGCCGTCAATTCTTCGATAGAAGCGCTTGCCGACCGCGTGTCGGAGGAATACGACGAGGCCATCAAGCGCACCAAAGACCTTGCCGCCGGAGCGGTATTGATTCTTGCCATGGCTTCGGCAACAATCGGGCTTTTGATATTTATCCCCAAACTATAAACCGACAAATGAAAAAGAACCTTTTGACACTGCTCGCCTTGCTCATGCTGGCGTTGCCCGTGTCCGCCCAAGAACTGGAAGTGACAGGCTCGCGCAAGGCGGTACGCACTTCGGGAGACATCGGAGCGGTATTGCTTCCCGTTGCGGGACTGACCGCCGTATTGGTCCGGCAAGACTGGCAGGGATTGAAGCAAGGGGCATTTTCCGCCCTCGCCACGGCAGGCATCACGTATGCCCTGAAATATAGCGTCAAGAAAGACCGCCCCGACCATAGCGACCGCCACTCATTCCCCTCGATGCACACCGCCACCTCGTTTGCCTCGGCGGCATTCATCCAAAGGCGGTACGGCTGGAAATGGGGGCTTCCGGCATACGTGCTCTCCGCCTACGTGGGCTGGAGCCGGATATACGGCAAGAAGCATGACGGATGGGACGTACTTGCCGGAGCCGCCATCGGCGCCGGATGCTCGTACATCTTCACCCGCCCGTTTGCCCAAAAGCACCAGCTGGCAATCAATCCCGTAGCCGGCGACGGATGTATGGGGATTTATGCTTCGATGAGGTTTTAAGACAGAGCCCCCTCAACTCCCCCCCGAGGGGAGCTTTTGAATAATAGCTAAGCTCCTCCACGAGGGAAATTGAGGGGGCCTGAAAGACTCTCTTAATTCAACTTAACGATTTAGCATCTTATTTTGTCCACCAGCGTGAATCACCGGCTTCGCCATCGCCCTCAAAATGCAAATCCGGATTGAAATGGAAATCACCGTTGTCCGGATCTACAAACAATTCGGTTGCCGTATAGCTCAATACACGCGCATCGGTAAATTCACGACTATCAATCTGCAAATCGGACGTACGGTAACAACCGGCATAACTCAGCCAATTGTAATTGCTATTTCCTGCATTCGTCTTGCTTCCGCCATTCGGGCCCGAGAAAATGGAACTGGTTACCCTAATTGACTTTGGCTGCTTGTCAAGACGGAAAAACTTAGGAATTCCCGTATTCGCATCATTATAGAACGTGTTCTGTGTATATTCGAATTTCTCTACTTCTACACGCAAGTCGATAATCTGGTCGGTAATATTCCAAAGGGTATTATTACGGATAGCAATCGACTGGAGCGATTTAGCTTTACCTATATTCAATAATCCGTAACCGCTCAACGCCACATTATGAATCAAGCAACCACTGATTGTAATACTTTCCACTTCTGCATCTCCTGAATTCAGGCGGACAATGCTACGAGGCACATCACTGATGTTGCATCCTTCGAACGTAATGTTCTTGAAGAAGTTCGCATCACCTATTTCAACCAAGAATTGCGCGCTTCCGTCGCTGACAATATCCACGTATTGCACATAGACATTATTCAGCGGAGCCTGGAACGTAAACTTACCCATCGACAACTTCGGCATCTGCCCGTTCACCATATTACCGGCAATGTACAGATTGGCAATGCCTTCCGGTACAATCAGTTCTCCGGCTGTATAGGCCGCATCGCCACTGAACGATAGCGTTACATCACCCGTCTGCCCGGCCAACAACGCATTGATGTCATCCCCAGCCTTTACTTCAATCGGTGCCGCCGTAGCCGAACCTAATGTACGGAAATCGTATGTCCCCCGCAGCACCTCATCTGCCGTATTGTTCCAAATCTGGGCAATGTAATTAGTTCCGCTCTTCAGCCCTTCCAATGTAAGCTGTCCTTGCATATCGGATGTCAATGCAATCGGCTCCACCCAAATGGTATCCAGAACCGCCGGAGTCGTTTCCGTCTCAGGCTGCGTTTCCACTTCTTCGCCGTACTTAATGGTAGTAGCTTCTTTTGTCGCATCCCAATTCAATACCGCAGAATTAGTGCCCGGAATCACATTGGTAAAGATTTGCTCGTTCGGCGTATCAAAACAAAGGGCGATATATCCCGACTCACGGCCTGTTTTCTCATCAACTCCTTTCATCCGAATCGAGTAACGGGACGTCCCGTCCAAATTCTGAAACCAAACACGATACTCTGTAGAAACCACCAACGGCGATTCGCTGTAAGGGGTCAACGTATCCGCCAACACTTCATCAGTGCGCACAATGTTATTAAACAACAGGCTATCGCCCTTGCTAAACTCAAACACATACTTCGTCGCATCCTGTACACCTTTGAAGCTGACTTGCACTGAAGTAGGAAGCTCTTCTACCGTTTCAAACTGCGTAGGACGGAACGGGCGGTCATGGGCTGCGTCATATCCCCAGTCATTGGCTTCTTCACAAGCGGCCATTCCCCCGATGAATAGCCCTGCCAATAAATATAATTCAGTCTTTTTCATACAACTCGTTTTTTCAATTATCAATACCCATAAGAATTAGACAAGTAACCATCAGACTTATAGATGTCTTCGTAATAAATCGGGTAAAGATGCCGATAATTACACTCATTATTACCTAATTGGTGAATATTCTGATTCATCCAAGTTTGAATTTCATTTCCCCAACGCAAAGTACCGATTAAATTGCTATAATCATACGAAGCGCGCAATCCGGAAGCACATGCCAAAACCTTTCCCGAATTCTTAATCAGCGTTTCAGCGTCATCGGCCGTCTGCGGCAGGGCAAACGCATCTAAATTTTGCATAAAGATTAAACATTGCTATCTTTGAAAGCAAAAAACGATGACAAGTCCTTTACCATTCTTTTCAGAGTTGACCGATCCTCGTGTTGACCGTACTAAAGCCCATATGTTGGAAGATATCCTGTTCATAGCCATAGCGTCCGTAATCTGCGGGGCGGAAAGCTGGAATGACATGGAGAATTTTGGCAAAGCCAAGGAAGGATGGCTCCGCACCTTTCTCCGCTTGCCTGAAGGCATCCCCTCTCATGACACGTTCAACCGCGTGTTCTCCGCCCTCAATCCCGAAGAGTTGGAATCCTCTTTCCTGTCGTGGACCCGTTCCGTTGCAGAACTGACAGACAATGAAGTGGTCAGCATTGACGGGAAAAGCATGCGCGGCACTCGTGAGCACGGCTCCAAAAGCATCGTCCACATGGTCAGCGCATGGGCCTCGGCGAATCATATCGTGCTCGGGCAGTTGAAGGTGGACGAGAAAAGCAACGAGATAACCGCCATTCCCAAGCTGTTGGATTTGCTTGTCGTCAAGGGATGCATCGTGACCATTGACGCAATGGGCTGTCAGAAAGACATCGTGTCCGCAATCGTTGAAAAGGAGGCGAACTACCTGATTGCCGTAAAAGGGAATCAAGGCAGCCTTCAAGAGCAGGTGAAGGACAGCTTCCGTTTTCTGCCCGCCGTGTCCGTTTCAGAAGATACCGACTGCGGCCATGGGCGGGTTGAGACAAGACGATGTTCCGTCATCAGCGACTTGTCACTGATAGAACACAGGGAAGAATGGAAAAACCTGCGCTCCTTGATAAAGATAGAGACGGAACGTTACGACAAATGCCGACAGGCGACATTGAAGGAGACCAGACTGTATATTAGCAGTCTTGAGGCGGATGCGGACCTGATAAACAGGTCTGTCCGTTCCCATTGGGGAGTCGAGAACTCCCTTCATTGGGTGTTGGATGTCGCTTTCAATGAGGACCATAGCAGGAAGAGGGCTGGAAACGCAGCGCAAAACTTTTCGTTGATTAATAGAATCGCATTGAATCTGCTTAAGAACGAGAAGTCTGCCAAAGTCGGAGTCAGGGGAAAAAGGCTCAAAGCCGGATGGGACAATGATTATTTGCTGAAAATATTGACAGATTAGATGCGTTTGCCCTGCCGTCTGCGGATTCTCAGGATCATTATCCCAATAATTATTGGGGAACCAATTGATTTCACGATACACATTCGGGTCGGGATTCGCATTACGTTGCGAATAAAAGTTCACCGTAGACCAATCGATAAATTCCTTATTGCCATCGTATGCATAATACAACTTGGTCGGGAAACTGCTCGGCTGGTAAACCTTATCAAATATCCTCACTTCCTTCGTCCCGTCCATCATGTACAACATCGCTTGCTTCATCTCTTCGATTTTGCTATCCAGCAATCCCCAACGCACCAAGTCAAGCTTACGGATACTTTCTCCGCCGAATTCCCACGCACGTTCGTTTACAATAGCTTCAAAGAAATCGGAATCATAGTTGGCTATTTCCGGAGAACCTGCACCAAACGCACGTTCGCGCACTTGCTCCAAAGCCTGGCGAGGGCTGATGCCAGCCACCGGGTCAATCTGATTGGCATTGCCATCGAGCGCATACCGCGCCTCGGCAAACATCAGCAAGACATCCGGATAACGCATCAGAATCCAGTTGATGCCGGTCGGAGTACGGGCTGTAGCCGTAGCCGCAATCGAACGGTATGTATCCGATGTCCACCAGAAACTCCATTTGCCCAGACGTACATTCATAATATCATTATTCATCACTTCGCGGTTGGCTTTATCTCCCCAGTCGGAATCGGCTTTATAAGTAGGCCAATAGCAAGCATAGTCGCGACGTTGATCCGTCGGAGTGAACGAATAGAAGTAATAAGCGTTCGTGCTGACGTATGTGCCGCCGAAGCCACGCTGCCCGTATCCTAAATTTCCATCCATCTGACGCCCCATCAACGTACCGATATCACCACTATAACCCACGCCATTAGCTACTTCAAACATATTCTCATTATACTTATTATATTGGTCTGCACAAACAGTCTTCCAAATATCACCATAATCAGGGTCTAACTGATGCGGATTCTCCGGATCGCCAATCAATTCGGCACACTGTTGCGCCGCAATTTCATAATAATCACGCCAATTAACCGGACGGCCAATATAATACCCGTTCACTTCCGCCATTCCCGGATTTCCTTCCGTATTAGGATAGCGTTCTACCTTCCCATTATCAGGGAATTGATTGCCGTCGCGCACCGACCATCCTCCGGCAAACAAAGCGATACGTGCCAAGAGTCCTTTGGCAAACCCTTTCGTCACACGTTCCGCATTATAATCGGAAGCTCCCATCCAAGGCAAATAATCAATCGCTTCCTCCATATCACGAATGATACCGCTATATATACTGTCGCGGTCTATCTTGCCCATATATACATTAGAAAGGTCTGAATTTGAAGTACCTTCCTTGTAAGGAATATCACCGTAACGGCGAACCAACTCGAAGTAGGCTAACGAACGCAACACTAACGCTTCGCCTAAATACCCTCTCAAGGTAGAAGAACTTCCCAACATAGAAGAATTCCGAATGCCTTCCACCGCCGTACTCGCCAGTTCCGCCATTTTAAAAATATCTTCCCATTTCGTATTTTCCAAGTACCAATTACAAAAATAATTGGCGATGCCATTATCCGCGCCGGCAGTAGACGGATCTTCTTGATAACCGCTTGCCAACTCAATATCCGACACACCCTGCCAGTTGACCGACATCTTCTGTCCATAAACGTATGTGCCGGTCATAATAGAATAAACTCCCATAAGGGCAGAACGTGCCAATCCCTCATTCTCATAAATGACTTGTGATGTCTGTTCGGACGGGGACTCCGTATCTAAAAAATCGCTGCAAGACCCCAACATCAAACCTCCTGCAAGCAAAACAGCTAAATATCTATATACTTTCATACGTGTTCTATTATTCAAAATGTAACATTTAAACCAACAATATAAGAACGTGATTTCGGATAAGCCGACAAATCGTATCCCAAGACCATATTATTAGAACTGGTATTTACTTCAGGGTCTTGCCCGCTATATCCTGTAAGGCAAAACAAGTTATTTCCGGTCACGTAAAGGCGCAGGTTTTTCGCCCCAAACTTCTTAGTCCATTGCTTGGGGAACGTATATCCTAACGTCAATGTGCCCAAACGCAAAAACGAACCGTCTTCTACCGCCCAATCCGTCATCACCGAATTATTCATCAACGGGTGCCACATCGTTGCATTCGCATTCAACGCTTGCAAACGTTCCGGATCGGCAAACTTGCCGGAATAAATGTTCTGGCCGGTTTCCGGATCAATTGTTGTGAAACGATTGGCAAGGCTCATTTCCGTACTCATGTTTTGGTAACGTTTCGAACCCTGATAAGATGTGTAGTCAATCTTGCTGGCATTGAACACATCGTTACCGTATGACCAGTTAAACAAAGCTGTTAAATCAAATCCTTTCCAACCTGCCGTCAGGCCGAAACCGCCCGTATGCTTAGGTAACGCACGACCGATAATCTGCCGATCGTTATCCGGGTCTATCTTTCCGTCACCGTTCAAATCTTTCAGCTTAATATGTCCGGGACCGAAATTATCCCCACTGTTAGTCAATACTTCTTCCGTTACGTTAGGAACACCTTCTTTCAGCACCCACTTCTTAGAAGCATCATCAAAAGTGAAATCATCAAATGAATACATGCCGTCGCATACATAACCATACATCAATCCGACTTCTTCGCCGACAAAAATACGATAGTTATCACTTCCGACTTCCACAGCACCGCCATTAATAATCATTTCTGTATCACCTCCAGAACCATAAAGTTCATCCACTGTATTCTTATTGAACGAAATGTTGAAATTAAAGTCGAGGAAGAAATCCTTCTTGTTAACCAAGTTCGCGTTCAACGTCAACTCTACACCTCTATTGGTAGTCTGTCCCAGATTCTGATATTGTGTGCGATACCCCGAATTGGAAGGGAGCTGCACCTCCATTATCAAATCTTTCGTCACATCGTTATAGAAATCAAATATTAAGTTAACGCGATTATTCCAAAAGCCCATATCCAAACCGACATTAGTAGAATACTTAGATTCCCATGTCAAGTTTTCGTTACGCAAACGGGTAGCAGGCTGCAAGCCGCTCTGCCCTATGCCATTCTGATAATACAGATTTTTGATATTGGTCACCGGACTATAAGTCTGACGCCAATAAGAGCCTACACGCGCATTACCCGACTTACCGTAGCTGGCACGCAATTTCAGGTTACTCAACCACTTCTTAGTCGGTTCCATAAACTTTTCGTCACTGATACGCCAAGCGGCCGAACCTGCAGGGAAAATACCCCACTTATTGCCGGGAGCAAATACATTCGTACCATCAGCACGCAATGTAAAAGTCAAGTAGTATTTATCCTTCAACACATAATTCAAACGCCCGAAATAGGAAAGGCTCCGGCTGGGTTCTTCTATCGTAGTGTAAGTAGGCTCCGCTGTACCGTTATTCCACATAGAAAGAATATTTTCTACGGTATAATCTCCCGGGAAATAGTCGGAATTGATTTCCATTTCATCACGTGCTGAATGTTTGGCTTCGATACCTGCCATCAGGTCCAGACGATGTATATCCGCCAACTTAACATCATAATTCAACGTCGTACGCAACGTCCAATTATTACCGTTCCAATACTGGCGTTGCGCCACCGGTTGTCCGGCACGTCCGTTTGCCGTGCTTGTATTAGCCAGCCAGATATTGTCCGTACGGTCGTAAGTATATCCGTATGTTCCTTCTGCCCGCCATGACAAACCTTTAATAATATCCCATGTCAAAGCCACATTATAACTATTATTAAACTTCGTCTGTTTCTTATACTCATTGGTAATATTAAACCACGGGTCATTCAAGGTATTGATATTCTCCAATTCCAACGCATCGTCACCCGCCAAGTCTTCATCCGACAATTCGGTCAACGTCTTTACAGGAGGATATTTTACAGCATCACGCAACTTATTACCGCTTGACACACTCGGACCATCTATTACCCGGTGTGTCATCTTGGCATTAAAATCCAAACGCACTTTATCATTAAACAATTTCTTCGACAATTTCACATTCAAGTTATCACGCTTGAAATTGGAAGTCTGCATGATATAACTTTCATCATCATGTGTATAGCTGATGCTGTAAATCAAACTTTCACTACCTCCGTTAATGTTCAGGTTGTAGTTCTGCTTGATGCCTGTATCGCCAAACAACATGTCTTGCCAGTCAGTGCCTTGCTTCGCCTTATAGATATCGATATCTTCCCAACGTCCGAAACGGCTGAAAAAGCCCGCATTTTCCGAAGAATCAAGCTCGCGTTGCAAATATACATATTCATAAGGAGACAGCACTTCCGTTTCATTATAGAAGCGATTGAATCCGACCGATGCATTAAACGAAACTTCTGTCTTTCCTGAACGTCCGCTCTTTGTCGTCACTAAAATTACGCCATTAGCACCTTTTGCACCATAAATTGCGGTAGAAGAAGCGTCCTTCAACACGTCAATACTCTCAATATCAGTAGGAGGTATATCATCAATATTGCTAACCTCGAACCCGTCAACAATGAATAACGGGTCATTGCTCTGCGTGATAGAGCCTCCTCCACGTACACGGATACTTACCGATGCATCCGGCGAGCCTTGTGTCGTAACAACGCTTACACCCGCCAATCGACCGGTAATCGCACTCGAAGCCGAAGTGACCGGAATATTCTTCAGCGTACCTTCTCCTACCGATGAAATCGCACCCGTCAAGTCCCGTCTGCGTGCGTTTCCATAACCCACGGCTACCACTTCCACTTCATCCAGCACTTGCGAATCGTCTTCCAACGTGATTCTCATTGTGCGTCCCGCCACTGCATCCACTTCTTTTGTTTGCATTCCTACAAAAGAAACAACAATTTTTCCTGCTTTAGAAAGAGATAAAGAAAAACTTCCATCTAAATCAGTAATAATCGCATTCGTTTTACTGCTCTTTTCCGAAACAGTAGCACCGATTATCGGTTCTCCACTCGAATCCACTACGATACCCTTCACCGTAATGCCTTGTGCGAATACTTCTATCGGTATCATGCAACACAATACCCAAAAAAGAAGCAATCTGCCACTCATGTTTTTCATTTTCTTTTTCATGTAAATAAATTTTGGTTAAACATTAAGTTAATATATAGTAACAACTATTGTCTCTCCCGCTTTGGTCTCCACATCATACAAATAAGTATCCCGAAGCTCTATGCCTTTCAGCGGAGCTTTTTCGCTTATCATCGGACGGGAAACCTGCTGCACGCAGAACAAGGGATTCGGGTTTGGAGTCCCTTCCTCTACCGGACTTAATGACTTGCCTGACGCAACCAGCTTCGAATAGGAACGTAAGCGCAAGTTACCGCCGATAACGGAACGGATAACCGCTTTCTTCAGCTTTCCATTCTCCCATGACAACTCTTCCAACAAAAAGCCGCCACGCACACGCAACCCTTTTATCGTTCCGCTCTTCCATTCCGAAGGCAAAGCGGGAAGCAATTGCACCGCTCCGTCATGGCTTTGCACCAGCATTTCGGCTATGCCTGCCGTACATCCGAAATTACCGTCTATCTGGAAAGGCGGATGCGCATCGAACAAATTAGGATAGGTGCCTCCTCCCTGCCCTTTTTGACTTTCAGGGCTAACGTAAGTAAGCTGATTCTTTATCAACTTATAAGCATGGTCTCCGTCAAGCATACGTGCCCAAAAGCATACTTTCCAGCCCATTGACCAACCGGTGGACGGATCGCCACGCTGAATTAACGTATTGCGTGCCGCCTCAAACAATACCGGAGAACGATAAGGCGATATTTGATACCCCGGGAACAATCCCCATAGATGAGAAATGTGTCGATGATGGTCGTTCGGCTGGTCCCAATCCTCGAACCATTCTTGCAACTGACCGTATTGCCCGACTTGCATCGGGGGCAACTGGCGGCGCATTGAACGCAAAGTGTCACAAAACAACGTATCTTCATTCAACACAGAAGCCGCACGGCATGTATTCGAAAACAAATCGAAAACCAACTGATTGTCCATCGTGATTCCGGCAAACAAGTTCGCTTTCTTCTTAATCCAGCGGGGAGCGTTTTCCGGAGAATTAGAAGGGGTTACAACCAAATAGCCTGTATTGGGGTCACGCACCAAGAAATCGACAAAGAACTGAGACGCGCTTTTCATAATCGGATATACTTCTTTCAAGTATTGTTTGTCACCCGAATACAGATAACGGTCCCACAGGTGCTGGCACAACCAAGCATTACAAACAGGCCACGTGCCGCAATACGCATAATCTACGGCACCGGTCATGCGCCACAAATCGGTATTGTGATGAAGCACCCACCCACGGCAACCATACATTTTGCTTGCCGCTTCTTTTCCGTTTTCACTCAGTTCACGTATCATCTGAATCAACGGTTCATGCAATTCCGGCAAATTCGTAACCTCGGCGGGCCAATAATTCATCTCTGTATTGATATTGGTGGTATAATTGCAATTCCATGCCGGTTTGGTCTTTGCATTCCATTTCCCTTGCAAGTTAGCAGGCTGGCAACCGGGTTGCGAACTGGATATCAGCAGATAGCGCCCATACTGGAAATACAATGCAATCAAATGCGGATCGTATGAAGAAGCAAACTCCTTGATGCGCACATCCATCGGCTTATCGGCTTGCGAGGTAGTACCCATATCCAACGTCACACGGTCAAACTGTTCCCGATAAGCGGCAATATGAGCCGATTTGGCTTTCTCATACTCCTTGCCTGCATTTTTCAGATAAGCGCGGTTCCTGACGTATGGGTCGGCCGAAACGTCTTTATAATTCACAAAATTGGTGGCCATCGAAATATACAAAGTCAACTCGGTAGCCCCTTTCACACTCAATAACGTATCGTTGGAAGTTTCCGCCTTCCCTCCTTTCAGCTTCACTTGCAAATCCGCACAATAATGCACTTTTCCCGGGAAGAACGTTGTCCCGTCGGCCATGCCTTCCAAACGCAACCCTTTCTTCCCGATTACAGAACGTTGGGGACGTTTCATCGGCGTATCGAAAAACACGTCACAATCAATGGCTCCCGCTTTCGATGCCTTGATGTGTTTCACGATTAGCTGGTCGGTAAAGGAAGCGAATGTTTCTTCTGTATATTCCGTGCTTCCGACACGATACCGGGTAGTGGCAACCGCACGGCTTATATCCAAATCACGGTAATAATCGCTTACATTTTCATGATTCTTATAACGGATATTCAAGTTTCCTACCGTTTGATACGGCATCTCGTTCCCTACCTGCGAAATGATAGCCTTGCCTGCCAACAACTGCGCTTCTTCGTTTTTTCCTTCAAATATCAACCGCCGGATCTCGGGCAAGGCGGCTTTTGCCTTAGGATTGTAGTTCTGATAAGGAGAACCGGCAGATACGGTTTCCTCGTTCAACTGAAGACGTTCCATTTGCGCATTGCCGAAAACCATTGCGGCAATACGGCCGTTGCCGACCGGCAGTGCTTCTTCCCAATAAGCAGCCGGTTTGTCATACCATATTTTATATGACTCTTGCGCACATAAACCTGTTGCTTTACAAGCCAAGACACATACGCATCCCAACAATACTTTTAATGTTTTCATGTATATCAAATGCAATTAATTAATTCAAACATCCAAAATTACCACCATCACATGAATCATGTTTGCATTATTTCGCTAATAACGTACACATATTCGTCATTCGACAAAGATTCTATGGAGATTGTACACATTTTTCTCCCTTTCGTCAAATAATACACATGAACAACTAAAAAATACACTTATCTTTCCATTTCCCGGCGTAAGTTTGCAGAAAAGACATCATCTTATAAAATTAATCATTTTATGAAACACAATCTATTAACCTGTATTCTACTATGTGGTACAATGCTTACCGCCTGCGCGCAGCAAAAAGAAGCTGACGCATACCAAGCCATAGTCGCCCAAGACGGAAGCGGAGACTATACAAATGTACAAGCCGCCATTGATGCGGCTCCAGACAGTTGCCTACAACCCTGGCGCATCTTCGTGAAAAACGGCTCGTATGAAGAACAAGTCATCGTGCCCCAATCCAAACCATACATTCATCTCATCGGACAAGACAAAGACAGCACCGTCATCCACATGCGGCTTAACGTCGGCGGGAAACCGGAAAAGCCGGAAGATGACCCGTCCGGTTATTGGGCATGTTCGGTGCACAATCCGGATGCCCAGGCTTATCAGCATGAAGGTTCTGTCGTTTTGGTCAAAGGCGACCATTTCTATTCCGAAAACATTTCCTACATTAATGACTATGGCACAGAAGCGCACAATGGTCCGCAAGCGTTGGCAATGAAAATACAAGGCGATTGCGCCGCTTTTTACAATTGCAGCTTCCGTTCATTCCAAGATACATGGATGACATCCACCAAAGACGAGCACCGTCTGTACGTAAAAGATTGTTATATTGAAGGAGCCGTAGACTATTTCTATGGCGGAGGTGACGCATTATTGGAAAACTGCACGTTGTACAACGTCCGCGACGCTTCGGTCATTGTAGCTCCCTGCCATACTTCCCCCCGTTTCGGATATGTCTTCTTAAACTGCATTGTAGACGGAAACGCCGAAGCCGCCAAAGGCAATGTCAAGTTAGGGCGCCCCTGGCATAACTCTCCGCGTGCCGTCTACCTTCACACCACGATGCGCATCCCCATCGCCGAAGAAGGCTGGACCAACATGGGAGCCATTCCGGCACTGTTTGCCGAATATGATAGCCGTGACGCGGAAGGGAACATACTTGACTTAAGCCATCGCAAGACAGAATACGAAGGACGTGGCGATAATCCCGCCAAAGGCTCTTGCCCGGCAACCATCAGTGCCGAAGATGCCAAACGCTATACGTATGAAAACATCATCATGGCTGATGACGGCTGGAATCCGCGCGCATACATGACAGAACCCTCTAAATAAAACGAGAACGATGAAAACAAGGAGTATTTTCCCAGCCACTTTACTATTAGCCGCCTCTTTATTGGCATCGTGCCAATCCAAAGAAGCCAATCCTTGGGAAGAGATGAATGAAGCGCTCAGCCAGCTTACGATTCCCACCTTCCCCGACAAAACATTTATCATTACCGAATATTACAACGGTACAGACTCACTTTATACAGAAGCCATATCCCGCGCCATTGACACATGCTCCGCGCAAGGGGGAGGCACCGTCCTCATCCCCAACGGAACATACCGCACGGCACCTATCCGGTTAAAGTCGAATGTGAACCTACACTTATCAGACAGCACGGTCCTGCAATTCGTCACCGACCCTGCCTTGTTTCCGACGGTACTCACCCGCATCGAAGGCATCGACTGCCATAATGTCTCCCCGTTGATTTATGCATACGGCGAAACCAACATTGCCCTGACCGGAAAAGGGATTTTAGACGGACAAGCGGATACAAGCAACTGGTTCTCTCCGGCAAGGCTGAAGAGCATCGATGAAAACGGAAAGGAAATCAACGAAAAAACCTTGCTTTATCAAATGATGAAAGACTCCATACCTGCCAGCCGGCGCGTCTTTGCCGGCGAAAAAGGAATCCGCCCCCAGTTCATCAACTTGTACAAATGCAAGAATATCCTGCTGGAAGGCTTCACCCTGCACCGTTCTCCGTTCTGGCTCATCCATCCCTTGCTATCGGAAAACATTACGGTGAGAAAAGTCATCCTGCAAAGCCACGGAAGAAACAACGACGGATGCGATCCGGAATCGTGCAAAAACGTATTGATAGACAGCTGCTCCTTCGATACAGGCGACGATAGCATCGCCATCAAATCCGGACGGGATGAAGACGGACGTTATTGGAACATTCCCAGCGAAAACATCATCGTACGGAATTGCCTGATGAAAGACGGACACGCCGGTGTAGCCATAGGAAGCGAAATTACCGGAGGATGCCAAAATGTATGGGTGGAGAACTGCCGCATGGATAGTCCCGAACTCGACCGGATTATCCGCATCAAGTCGAACTCCGAACGTGGCGGAGAGGTGAAAAACATTTTTGTGCGCGACATCACCGTCGGCGAATGCAAAGAATCCATATTAGGCATAGAACTCAACTACTGGCACGTGGAAGACGGACCTTATCCTCCCTATTTCCACAACATACATCTGGAAAACATCACCAGCCAAAAAAGCAATTATCTTTTGCATATTGACGGTACCGAAGGCAAAATCCAGGCACGGGATATCTTTATCAAGAACTGCACGTTCAACGGAATCGCCCGACCCGCCATTAACTACGTTTCCGGTGCGGAAGGCATTCATTTCGAAAATGTCACAGCCAACGGAAAAGAGATAAAAAGCCGCTAAAAACGAACAGCCTATATTCATCACCCAACAAGGGTGTATCAAAATAGAAATCAGCTTTCATTTTGTCATCCTAAACGCAGTGAAGGATCTCGAAAACATAAGCTGTTGTATACGAGATTGACTTCGTCGAACGTTGTTTCTTCGCTTTGCTACCAATGACGAATTTACAATTGTCATAACCGAATGGATTTTCCGCAGGAAATGGGCACTCAGAATGACATTACTTTTTGATAGCCGTTTTTTATTTTGATACACCCTTATTAACGATCGTGTCCGCCCGCCTTTTCCTCCTGAACCATCTTTTCCTTATACTCTGTAGGGGTGCATCCTTTGGCCGACTTAAACACACGGCTAAAATACTGGGGAGAAGAAAATCCGCACATATACGCCACTTCCGACACCGTATACTCACTCATCTCCAAGAGCTGGACCGCACGCTTGACACGCATGTCTTTCACCAAATCAATCGGCGTGCATCCCAATATGGACTTCAGTTTCCGATAGAACATCGTGCGTCCCATTTTCATGAAATCCGCCAAATCATCTATCTTAAACTCCGGATTTTCCAAATTCTCTTCCACCTTTTGAAGCACTCCCCGGATAAACTCCTCATCAAAACGGGTGATTTTCGGAAGCGAAGGAGACAAACCGTCAGACAGCTTCTTTCCGGCCAACAAGAAATTCTTCAGATTCTCCTTTTGCCGCATCAATGACTTTATGCGTGCCAGCAGGTAAGCGGAACTGAAAGGTTTCGTAATGTATCCGTCCGCCCCATACTCCAGCCCCTTAATCCGGTCTTCCAACGATGCTTTTGCCGATAAAACAACAACCGGTATGTGACAAACAGAAGGGTTGTGCTTAATGATGTCCAACAATTCAATGCCATCCATTTCGGGCATCATCACATCACTGATGATAATGTCGGGGATTTCTTTCAAAGCCATATCCAAGCCGGCCCGTCCGTTTTCCGCTTCCAATACCCGATATTCGTGCCGCAAGACACGTCCCGTAAACTTGCGCAATTCCTCATTGTCCTCAACGAGCAATATCGTCACGCTTTTATCCTGAGCATCATCCTCCGCGCATTCTTCCTCTCCGGCAAGCTCTTTCGCCTGAAGAGCACAGTCATTCAATATAAACTCCGCCCCTTTATCGTTGCGGTAAACCTTATCTTCCGCCGGAAGAGAAACGGTAAATTCGCTTCCTTTCCCCAATTCGGCGGAGACGTCTACCGTCCCATGCAGCAAATCCACCAGTTCATGCACCAATGAAAGCCCGATGCCGGTAGAAAAAGACGCACGTTTGCTTCCCGCCGTTTCAAAGCGTTCAAACAGTTTGCTGATTTTCCCGATGTCTATTCCCTGCCCTTCGTCTTTCACCTTTATGACAAAACGATTGTCCTGCCCCTCTGCCGAAAGCGTAATACCTTTGCCTTTGGGCGTATATTTAAAGGCGTTCGAAAGCAAGTTAATCACAATCTTTTCCAACTTATCCACATCGGTAAACACGTTCAGTTCTTTTTCTTTCACCACATACCGGAAATCTATTTCCATGGCAGATGCCATCGCGAGAAAGTCATCGTATATCTTCCGCAATAATTCTACGGCATTTACCTGCTCGATGTACAGCTTCATCTTGTTGTTTTGAATCTTCCTGAAATCTAATATCTGATTGATCAGCGCCAACATCCGTTCCGTATTATGCCGGGCTATCCGCATATTGGCTTGCCCTTCCGGAGAAAGCGTTTCATGCCTCAGCACTTCTTCGATAGGAGCTTCTATCAAGGTAAGCGGCGTGCGCAATTCGTGAGAAATATCCGTAAAGAAACGCAACTTCATATTCGTCATCTCCTGCTCAAAGCCTATCTTCTTCCGAAGTCCCCAAATGTACGTGACAATCCCTGCAGCAAACGCCAACAACAAAAAAAACAGCAAAACGTAGAGCAAAACAGCCCAGCCCGTTTCCCAAAACTTAGGCTCCACATTTATGTATAACACACGCACATTATCAGTCCATACACCATCTCCATTTGTAGATTTCACCTCCAAGGCCAGCTTGCCGGCAGGAAGATTCGCAAAACTGACCGATCGGTTTTCGCCTAAACCGGTCCACCCTTCTCCCATGTCTTTAATCCGGTACGCATACTGAATATGCGACGGACGCATAAAGTCAATAGCTGCAAAAGAAACCGTCACGTTCCGTTCGTCTTTATCCAGCAAAAGCGTATCGTTCGCTATCATGACCGTTTGAGAAATTCCTTTATCCGACCGGATATCCGCTTCGACAAACACAAGATTAGGCACATAAAGGCTTTTCTTAAGCTGATCCAACTGAAGGCAAAGCGCCCCTTCGTTACATCCTACATACATTTTCCCTTCTGAATCAATGCACGGCGCAGCCTCTGTAAACACCAGGTTCGAATTCTGATTAAAATAATCATATACCTCAAAGCCTACTCCCAAAGGAAAGAAACGGCAAATCTTATTCTCTAAAACGACCCATAACCGATGGCTGCTATCTTCCGTCATAGACAAAACGAAATCAGACGGCAAACCGTTCTTCCGGTTATAATGCGAAAAAGCCACATTCTCTGACAGAAGATCGGAAGACAAGACTTTGCTGATTCCTCCGCTGAACATAGCAATATAAACCTCCTTACCGGAAGTTTCCAATATATCCATTACATCATTGTCGCTCAGACTATTTTCGCGGATCGTTTCACATCGGTTCACATAAAAACGAATTTGTCCGGGCTGGTCGAAACGAGAAGAAAAAGATATCAATCCACCCGTAGTCACCACCAAAATGACACCGTTCGAAAGCGGACACACAGTGCGCACACGCAGATATTCCTTGCCCGGATAATTCCGCCTCAACAGGTTCTCTACATTGATAAAACGCAAATCATCCGGATCACCTTCCGCCAAGTTCAACCCTCCGCCGTAAGTGGCAATCCACATTCTTCCAGAAGCGTCCTGCGCTATCTGATAAACAGCATTGCAATTCAGTCCGCTATTCTGCCCTTGCTTATAATGCTTGAAACGGTATTTCCCTCTCCCATCCGGCATGCCGATAAAAAGACCGTTCTCACGTGTACCCATCCACAGATTGCCTTTATTATCCTCGAAGAAAGCATAAACATTTTCACCGAACTTGACCGAATGGTCTTTCACCAATTTTCCGTCAGGACTCAAATTTCCGCAATAAACCCTCTCTTTATCATAGACTTGCACCACATTGCCTTTATCAGCTACCCAGAGCCTTTCCGAACGGTCAATATACAATCCCCTCACCACGCTTCGGTCAAGCGTATGGATATAATCAAAATTCCAATCTGAGAACATAATGCAGTCTATGCCCGAATCCTGACAAAGCCACACATTTTTATGATTATCGATGTAATAGTTCTTATTCACTCCATTATACACTTCCTTAATGGCATTGTTCACCACACAACCTTGCTCAAAGACATGCTTGTCCGGATGGTAATACGAAAGCACGCCATCGGGCGGGTAAGCCCAAATGCCTCCATGTTCATCTTCCAACATAAAACAAGGAACATTTTTCCCTTTCACATGAAGATAATCAATGTAAGAAAACCGCCCCGACGCAACATCGATATGCACAACATGCTTTCTTCCGCTTTGAAGCCAGATATCCCCTTTCGAGTCTTGAAAAGCGGTTATAGGATGCAGAATCTCCTGCGCTTCGTCTATAAAACGAGAAACGGTATTTCCTTTTTCCGGACCATAGACCGTAAATCCCCGCTGAGATATGATTCCCAAGTGTCCGCCGTCCAACAAAAGCAACCAATTCACCGCTCCTAAACGCTCCGGCAATTCCACATCACACATCGCCTGATCCGTGTCGGAATATGTCATCAACCGCTTTTCTTCATTAATAAAGAATAACTTGCCTCCTGCTTTTACAGTCTGAATGATTCCCACATTCCCTCTTATGGACGGATTTCCATAAACAAAATATCCTTTGTCGGTTAACACCCATTCATGTCCAGCGTCATCCGACAAGGCCTCAAAATAGCCTACATCCCCTGTACGGACAAAATGGTCAAAATAAGTGATGCCTCCTTTTTCCGCATAATGCTCGCAATCAATCCGCCAAAGCTCGTTCGTCTCACTTAACACCCAAACAATCCCATTCCCGACCGAACACATTTCAACTGCATTCTGGCAACGCTTCACCTCAGGATTACCCACATAAATATCTTCAAAACATTCCTTTTGAGTGTCAAACACATACAAACTATGGTCATAGCTTTGACACAAAAGGGTATGCTTCCCTCCCACTGCTGCGCAAAGCAAACGATTATGTTTGAGCCTCACTTTATCAGTCGGATAAGACTTATAATTCGTAAACGAATAACCATCGAATTTCTCCAAGCCGTTCCACGTTGCCATCCAAATAAACCCGTCCGCATCTTGCAACACGCTTTGCACCATGTTTTGCGACAAGCCGTCACGCGAAGAATAATGCTTGATACTCAATAAACCTTGCGCCCCGACAAACACAAACGTCAAACAGACAAACAACAAGAAGATCAAAAGCCTTTTCATAGTATTCAGAGAAAAAATAAGAAACGGGAACACAAAGGCATCCTTAAAGACGAAAAAGGATGTGCCTTCGTGTCCTCATTTTTTTCAACAGAAATAATACAAGAACGTGGCGATGCCTTCCAAGGCTTTCTTCTTCTGTCCCTCGATTTCGATGAAGAACTTAATTTCGGCCTTTGCCGTGCCGCGCAAGTTGACCAGCGAATGGAGTTCAGCCGTCATGCGGATGCGTTGCCCCGACAATACAGCCTGGCCGAAACGCATCTTGTCCATCCCATAGTTTACCATCATCTTCAGGTTGTTCACTTCGATAATCTGATTCCAGAAATACGGAAGCAGGGAAAGGGTCAGATAACCGTGTACAATGGTGCTCTTGAAAGGGCTTTCCGTTTTCGCACGTTCCACGTCCACATGAATCCATTGATGATCCAGCGTAGCGTCGGCAAACTGGTTGATACGCTCTTGCGTCACTTCCAGCCAATCGGACACGCCGATTTGCTGGCCTAACAATCTCTCAAATTCTTCGTACGAATTAATTACTACTTTGCTCATACACCTTATGTTTAAAAACTTGTTATGAAGAACAAAGGTAAATAAAAAAACAGATAAGATTGCATGAGTTTAGAAGTATTTTGCCGATAAATGTCGGATTTTGTGGGCTTTTTGTCTGTTTGTAGCAAATAGTTGCTTGTGCCGGATTTTATTGCGGAGTCAAGTCGTACATGACTCCGAATTTCCAGTCAAGAATTTTTCGCAAACCAATTTTGTTTTACTATAAAATATATCCATAATAATATAAAGGTATATCCGAAAGGCTTGTTAACTTTGTAACCAAACTATAAAATGCGAATTGATATGAGTCAATCTACAATCCATAAACAGACGTTTCCCGTATTGGGTATGAGTTGCGCTGCTTGTGCCGCACGGGTGGACAAGACCCTGAACCGCCAGCCTGGCGTATGTGAAGCAAGTGTGAATTATGCAGCGGCTACGGCCACCATAACTTATGATGAAACGCAATGTTCGCCCGGACAGTTGAAGAAAGCTGTGCAAGATGCGGGTTATGACCTGGTGACTGATACGGAAAAGAATAGTGTTGAAGTGGCTGAAAATGCTCATACCGAGCGTTACAAGCATTTGCGTTTCCGTACCTTGTGTGCCATAGCCCTGGCTTTGCCTGTTGCTGTTATCGGCATGTTCTTCATGGATATGCCCTATGCCAACTGGATTATGTGGATTCTTTCCACACCCGTGATTTTCTGGATGGGGAGTGAGTTCTACATCAATGCCTGGAAGCAATTGAAACATCGTTCTGCCAATATGGACACGCTGGTGGCAAACAGCACCGGCATCGCTTACCTGTTCAGCCTGTTCAATCTGTTCTTTCCTGATTTCTGGTTAGAGCGTGGCGTGATGCCTCACGTCTATTTTGAGGCGTCAAGCGTGATTATTGCCTTTATCTTGCTGGGACGTATGCTGGAGGAACGTGCCAAGGGACAGACGTCCAACTCTATTAAGAAGCTGATGGGCTTGCAACCCCGTACCGTGACCCTCGTCCATGCCGACGGGACGATGCAGGTGGTTGGTATTGATGAGGTGAAGGCAGGGGATATGCTGGTGGTAAAACCGGGCGAACGTATCGCTGTAGACGGAAAGGTGACCGAAGGAAACTCGTATGTTGACGAGAGTATGCTAAGCGGCGAACCCGTGCCGGTATGGAAAAAAGAAGCCGACAATGTCTATGCCGGAACCATCAATCAAAAGGGAAGTTTCCGTTTCCGTGCTGAAAAGGTGGGAGCCGATACGATGCTGGCACACATCATCCGTGCCGTGCAAGAGGCGCAGGGAAGCAAGGCACCGGTACAGAAGCTGGTTGATAAGATAGCTGGTATTTTTGTTCCTGCCATTATGGGGATAGCCCTGCTTACGTTTATTCTGTGGCTGGTATTGGGCGGGACAAATGGTTTTACCCACGGTTTGCTGTCTGCCGTAACGGTGCTGATTATCGCTTGTCCTTGTGCATTGGGGCTTGCCACTCCTACCGCCATTATGGTGGGTATAGGCAAGGGGGCTGAACAAGGCATTCTCATCAAAGATGCCGAGAGCCTGGAGGTAGCGAAAAAGATAGACACGATTGTGCTGGACAAGACCGGTACCATTACCGAAGGGAAACCCGTCGTAACCGATGCCGTATGGAATACGCAGGACAAATATCTGCAAGCCGTTTTCTATGCATTAGAAAGATGTTCCGAGCATCCGTTGGCAAATGCGGTTGTACAGTATGCGGAAAGTCTTGCTGATGCCGGAGCACGCATTGTTATCGAGCATGCGGAAAGTGTGACAGGGCAGGGCATTAAAGGTACATCGAACGGCAAAGCTTATTATGTGGGTAATTCCCGCTTGCTGGCAGAACATCATATCCGTATTGCTGATGAATTACAGAAACAGGCGGATGTCTTTGCTTCCGAAGCCAAAACGGTTGTATGGTTTGCCGACGCCGAAGTAGCGTTGGGGGTATTTGCCATAGCCGACCGTATCAAGCCCACTTCGAAAGCTGCCGTCGAAAACCTGCAACGCCAAGGCATATCGGTGATGATGCTTACCGGTGACAATCGGGTGACGGCGCAAAGTATAGCCCGCCAGGTAGGTATCAATGATTTCCGTGCAGAGATGCTTCCGCAAGACAAGGCAGAGGTTATCAGGCATCTTCAGGCAGAAGGCAGGCACGTGGCGATGGTGGGCGATGGCATCAATGATAGTTCGGCACTGGCACATGCCGACCTCAGCATTGCGATGGGGCAAGGAAGCGATCTGGCGATGGATGTGGCAAAGATGACTTTGATTTCGTCCGATTTAGGTAAGATAAGCGATGCCATCCGGCTTTCGGTCTTCACCACCCGTACCATCCGCGAGAACCTGTTCTGGGCATTTATTTATAACCTGATAGGTGTGCCCATTGCTGCCGGTATCCTTTATCCGATAAATGGTTTTCTGCTCAATCCCATGCTGGCTGGGGCGGCAATGGCTATGAGTAGTGTTAGTGTAGTGACTAATAGCCTGCGCCTGCACCGCAAGCGCATCGGAAAACCGGTAGAGGCTGTATCTGTGGAGCCTGTTCCCGGGCAGGTCGTTTCGCATGCCTTAAGCCGTACCTATCGTGTAGAGGGAATGATGTGCAATCATTGCCGCACGTATGTGGAAAAGGCGTTGAATTCGATAGCAGGAGTAGAAGCACAGGTGACACTGGAACCTCCTGTCGCTACTCTTACTTATGCTGATGGCAAAGCATTGCCATTGGATGCTTTGCAACAGGTAATTACCGAAAAGGCTGGAGACTATACCATTAGCGAGGAATGAAAAAGGAGTTAACGCCTTTTAACTCCTTTATCCCCTGCAGAGGAGTATTTTGGAAAAATAAAAATCGTATCTTTGTCTCATTGTATAACATTAGGAAATGAAGATATGAAAAAGACTCTTGTAAGAAGTTTATTATACATTGTCCTGCTGGCTGGAATTGTTTCGTTTGCTTCGTGTAAGGACGATGATTATGGAGCTATTTTTTTGTCGCTTTCATCAGAGGCAGACTTGGATTTTACCGACAGTGTCCTGACGCTCAGCCCGTACAGCGCAGGGGCTACGTTTCATATTTCGGGTGGTGACGGGATGTATGTCATTACCAATCCCGATACCACTGTTATCGACTATCGGTATGATGGGAATGTATTGACCGTGATACCTGTAGGACTGGGCAGTGCCGAACTGAACATTACCGACCGGGCATGGAACCGGTATACCCTGCAGGTTACCGTGGCTTATCCCGAAACAACCTATACGATAAGCCGCATTGAAGGCGTGGTGCAAGGTGCAGAGCTTACACAAAGCCAGACACTTGCCATTCAACGTGATATTGAGAGCGCCCCGTTGGTGCAGGCAGGTGGAAAATATGTGTTCACCTATACCGATAAGGAGGCTGCGTCGGGTATTGTCACCATCTATCCTTCGGCTTCGACCAGTAATATGTTGCATGGTATCTTTACGCAGACAGAGGATACGGATCAGACTCGGATACATATCGTACTGACCAACGGAAGTACTTATGAATTTATATTGGGTATGACTTCTGTACTATTACCCGGATATGATGACAGCCGGACGGAGACGAGTCCTGCGCGAGTCTTGATGCAGGATGTTACCGAGACCTACCGTTCACTGTATCCGGCATTGGAGAAAGCATATTGTGTGCAGCATATTCCTGGTGAAGCCCTCTGAACATGGCAGAACGCATCGAACTTCAGGCGTTTGATTTGTACCGGCGAATCGAACAGATACATCATAGACCTCCAGTTGCTCCCGAAAATATAAAGCCTAAATACGCCGCCCTTTACAAGGTGTTGGAGGAGGCTTGTTACGAGTTGACGCAAGGCATTACCCTTTCGTTTTCCAACTTGTTTTCCAGGCTGGACTATGTATGCAAGGAAAAGGGGATGACACCATCCGACCGTTATGCCGTCCAGACCATGCGCCGGAATGCTAAGGAAGCGATGCACAAGGGATTCTCTCCCGATAAAGAAACCTATCTTTCCGATTTGCGTGCACTTTGCCGTTTTGTGTCGGTGGCGTTCGGTGAAGATATTCCGGTATCACTGATAGCAGACCTTCCTCATCAGAACCGTCCGTATCACGTCTCTTCTTTGAAGCATGTACCGTATGTGCGTGCGGTGGTCTCCAGCTGGACCGATGAACGTATTTATGCAGCTACCGATAACGGAGAAGACCCGTTTATCATCATCAATTACAGGGAAGGCGGATATAACGGTGATATGGCTTATTTGTCCGGGCTTCTGACTGAAAACATGCAGCTCAATCTGCTGGATGTACGTATCGACGAACATCACGAGTATGTTCCGAAACTGATTGTGGTACACCCTGATTACCTGATAGATATCAGTTCACTTGCCGTTTGCTTCCGTGAGTACGGGCATCATCCGCTCAATTATTTCATCAACAAAATCAGGCCGAAAGCCAATACATACCATATCCTATTGGGAAACCTTGCCGGACAGTTTCTCGATGATTACATCAACGAGCAGGAGGATATTCCTGTCACTTATGCCCAAACGGTGAAGAAATTCTTCGCTACATCGGCATTGGAGTTCTGTACGTGTGAGATTCCCAATGATTTCCACTCCTTGGCACAGACACAGATGATGAACATACGTTCGTTTGTTCACGACCTTTTGCCGCATAACCTGGAAGCGTTCGAGCGGCGGGAGGCTTGGCTGGAAGCATCTTTCATTTGCGAAAGTCTCGGCCTTCAAGGGCGTGCCGACCTGTTGCAAAAGGACCTGAAGGTGCTTATCGAACAGAAATCGGGCAAACGGGATGAGTACAATCATCGTCATAAAGAAGACCATTATGTGCAGATGATGCTTTATCAGGGGGTACTGATGTACGGTTTCGGCAGGAGTGCCGATGATACGCAAACTCTTCTGTTGTATTCGAAATACCAGGACGGGCTGATGCTGGAACACTTTTCGGAAAGCTTGTTTCGCGAATGTATCCGTTTGCGCAATCAGATTGTGGCAAACGAAATGATATTGGCAAACGGGGGTATCGCTGCAATCATAGACCAACTGGATGTGGAGGTACTGAATGAGAAGAAAGACCACGGCAAGCTTTGGACCCGTTATCAGGAACCTGAATTGTGCAGTCTGATTCACCTCCTCAAGCAGGGAGACCCGTTGGAACAAGCTTATTTCCGCCGTTTTTTCACTTTTGTATCCAAGGAGCAATTATTGGGAAAGACGGGAGGGAATACCGGTTCATCGCAAGGGTTTGCCGGTTTGTGGCATACGCCCCTTGCCGAAAAAATAGAGGCGGGTAACATCCTGTTGGGCTTGAAGATTCTTTCCCGCCGTCAGAGTGCACCGGGTAAAGGATACGATCGGATAGAATTGAGTGTTCCTCGGCAGGGAGATGATTTCCTTCCTAATTTCCGTACGGGAGATATAGTCGTGCTGTATGCTTATCGTGGTCAACCTGATGTGCGCCGGCATATCCTGATGAAAGGTAATCTGGTAGAGATTTATCCCGACAGGATACTTGTCCAGTTACGTAACGGACAACAGAATCCCGACATCATCGGAACGGATACAGATACTTTTGCCATTGAGCACGATTTCTCGGATGCTTCTGCCGGCAATGCCATCCGTGGACTGTATGCTTTCCTTTCCGCTTCTACCGACCGAAAGGACTTATTGCTGGGCAGGCGTGTGCCCGGACGGGATACTTCACGTACATTGAACGGTTCGTACGGAAGGTTTGATGAACTGGTCTTGAAAGCAAAGCAATGCGATGATTATTTCCTGCTGGTTGGTCCACCGGGAACGGGCAAGACTTCGTGTGCCCTGCGCTATATGGTGGAAGAAGCATTGACCGACCCGGCGTGTTCTTTGTTGCTTTTGTCTTATACCAATCGTGCTGTAGATGAAATCTGCAATATGCTGACCAGTTCGGGCATTGCCGGACGGCATCCCTTTATCCGCATCGGGAACGAACTGGCCTGCGATAAGCGGTTTGTGCCTTATCTGTTGAATAATAGTCTTGCCGATTGTCCTAAACTGGCAGATATCCGTGGGAAGATACTCCGCACCCGTATTTTCGTGGGAACTACTACCGCCATTAACGGACGTCCTTACCTCTTCCAGTTAAAACGTTTCACCCTTGCTATCATCGATGAGGCTTCGCAGATATTGGAGCCCGACCTTATAGGCATTCTTTCTGCGCGTCACAAAGACGGGAATGCCATTGGCAAGTTTGTCCTGATAGGCGATTACAAGCAATTACCTGCCATTGCTTTGCAAAGCGAGGAAGAAGCCCGGGTGACCGACCCGTTGCTGCTGGAAATCGGATTGAATGATTGCCGTAATTCTTTGTTCGAGCGCTTGTACCGTGGGTGCAAACCAGAGTTTTGCAGTATTTTGCACAAGCAAGGACGGATGCATCCTTTAATTGCAGAGTTTCCTGACCATGCGTTTTATTCCCGCGAACAATTGGAACCGGTACCGCTTCCGCATCAGCAAGAAGCGTTGCCTTACGTCCTTCGTGAACCCGAAGACAACCTTGACCGGCTGATGTTGTACCGGCGTATGGTGTTCATTGCATCCGATACGCCGGCAGATACGGCTCATTCCGAAAAGAGTAATCTTTACGAAGCACGCATTGTCGCTACTTTGCTTTGTCGCATCTACCGGTTTATGGGAACGGCTTTTGATGCTGGCAAGACTGTAGGGGTTATTGTGCCTTATCGCAATCAGATAGCCATGATACGGCGGGAAGTGGCACACCTGGATATCCCTGAGCTGGAGAAAGTAACCATCGATACGGTAGAGCGTTATCAGGGAAGCCAGCGTGATGTCATTATCTATTCGTTTACCGTACGCGATTTCAATCAGCTAAACTTCTTGACTGCCAATACGTTTCGTGAAGGCGATGCGATAATCGACCGTAAGCTGAATGTGGCAATCACCCGTGCCCGTAAGCAACTTTTCCTGACCGGAAACCCACGAATATTGGGAGCCAGCCTTACGTTTTACAAGCTGATGGAGTATATCCGTATGCATAACGGTTATATCCACGTGCCACTCGACCGGTTTTGCCAAGGTGATTTCGAATTGCCTGACCTCAAATCGGGATGGGACTTGTGTTCTGATAATTATCCCTTGTCGCAGCCTTTTGGGCAAACATTCGATGCAGTAGTCGCAGATTTGTTTCCCAAGATACCTGTCAATGTCAACGATGATACACAGGTACGTGAACAGATAGCTTACGGACGTTGCGATTTTCAGTTTGCCGGGTATCCTGACCGGCTGGTACAACTGTATACCTATTATTATATGCGGCGCAGTTATTGTGCGGCCCGCGCTTTCTACGAACTGGTAGGAGGATGGCTTTTCCCTGCTGTCCGCAACGTGTCGGCAAGGGTGGTTTTTTGCGACCTTGCCTACGAGGGTGGAGCTTCGGGACTGGCATTTGCCGATGTGTGCAAACGTTTGCCGCACATCGACCTTGCCTATCTGGGGGTGTGTCCGGTAGAAGAAATGCTTGATATTGCGCGTCTGATGTTTCGTTCGGATGCTTACCGTCTGGTACAGACAAATTTCTATACTCAAGCAGAGAAAGTGCCTCCGGCTTTCTGGAAAATGCATGCAAAAGTATCGGAACTGATAGTTTTCAATGTGTCGAACCTGTTCGACCGCATTACGCCCGGAAAGGCACGCGGCTGGGCCGAATACCTGAACCGGTTGATTGCGGATTACCCGCTCAACCATTATGCCGTGTTTTATCGGGATGATACGGGTGAACGTGCCAACCGTCATTCTTACGATGTGTTCTGTGCACACCTTTCTCCGGCATTTGCCATGCTTAATGAACGTATGCCCCTGAATGGAGACTTTTATTATAACCGGCATGCCGGAAGTGTTCCTGCATCAGAATCTTTTATCTATGAAGTACGAACTACTTAACTTCTTGACTTTTATGAATCTACAGAATCAGAAACGTGCAGTCATTGTAGGAGCTACCTCCGGCATCGGATATGAAACCGCCTATCTTTTGCTGAAAGAAGGCTGGATACTGGGCATAGCCGGACGTCGTGAAGGGTTGTTGAAGGCATTTCAGCGTAAGGCTCCTGCGCGCATTTATTACCGTGTAATAGACATCCGGAAAGAAAATGCCCCTATCGAACTGGAGGCGTTGATAACTGATTTAGGTGGTATGGACTTGTATCTGCATTGTTCCGGTATCGGACATCAGAATTACAACCTCGATGCCGATATCGAGACTGATACGGTACAGACCAATGTAGTAGGGTTCACCCGTATGGTAGATGCGGCATTCCGTTATTTCGGAAACCGGGGCGAAGGGCACATTGCTGTAATCAGCTCCATTGCCGGCACCAAGGGACTGGGCATCGCTCCTGCTTATTCGGCAACCAAAAGATATCAGAATACCTACATCGACGCCCTTGAACAGCTTGCCTGCATGCATGGCTGGACAGGTATATGTTTTACCGATATCCGTCCAGGGTTTGTCCAGACAGATTTGTTGAACGACGGAAAACATTATCCGTTCCTGATGCGTCCCGGTAAGGTGGCACGTTGCATTGTCCGTGCTATTCACAGCAAGCAGCGTATGGTAGTCATCGACTGGCGTTACCGTCTGCTGGTAGGAGCCTGGCGTTTGCTTCCCCGCTGGTTATGGAAACGTCTGCCGGTTAAGAATTGAGAAACGGTTTTGAGAAGCTGTTTTGAATTTATCGTGCGCTGATTTGGGATGAGTTTTTGAGGCATTTTCGCTTCTGTGATGAGGAAGATAGCGGGCTATCTGACGAAGAACAGGAGCGAAAAGGACCAAAAAATCGCCCAAAGCACACACGAAAAAAGATACATCAAGCCAAGAAAAACTTTTTGGAGAAATTCAAAACAGCTTCTGAATTCAGTTTCTGAATACGGTTGCGTTCTTATAGATTATGTGGTGAAAAAATCAGCGTATGTTGCTATCGAATGAAGATTTGCCCTATTTTTGCACCGTTATTTAGAAGAGATGATATGATGACGATAGACTTTACTTCGATTGCTGCCCTGTTGGCGGGTATATGTGTCGTATTCTTTGTGGTTCAAATGAGTGTGATGTGCGGCTTTTACAGCAGGATTCACCGCCATTTCCGGAAAGATGCTGGAACGGATCCCGTAGAATATCCTCCGCTTTCGGTGATTGTCGTGACCAAAGATACGGGCGAGCTGCTGCACGATAGCCTGGCAGCTATTCTGGAACAGGACTATCCGGCATTTGAAGTGATTGTAGTGAACGATTTGTCGGCTGGTGAAGACGAACTGATATTGAAACGTCTGGCAAACATATATCCGAATTTGTATCATACGTTTATTCCAGAAACGGCACGTTATGTGAGCCGGAAGAAACTGGGAGTGGCGATGGGTATACGTGCCAGTCATTACGAATGGGTGGTAGTGACCAGTCCTTATGCCAGACCCGAAAGTAAGGAATGGCTGCGCAGCCTTGCCCGCGAGATGACACCCGAAACCGATATCGTGCTGGGTTACAGCAACTATGTGTACGGGAAAGGAATGTTTGCCTTGCGTGTCAGGACAGATGCTTTTTTCCGTTCGCTGCGTTACCTCGGCATGGCACTTGCCGGGCATCCTTATATGGGACTTGGGCATAATCTGGCATATCGCAAGCGTGCCTATCTGGAACACAAGGGCTTCAGCAGTCATTTGCAGTTGCAGCGTGGTGAAGACGATTTGCTGGTGAATGCCATTGCCGACAGGTATAACACACGGGTAGCACGGGGAAAGGAAAGCATTGTACGTCTGCCATTGCCTGTTTCCCGGAAAAGCTGGAGGGAAGAGATGTTGGGAAGCGTATTGACGGGACGTTTCTACCAGGGTGTGGCACCGTTGCTGAATGCGTTGGAAACGTGGACATGTTTCTTGTTTCATCTGGGATGTGCCGTTGCTTTTGCTGTAGGCCTGGTAAGCGGGCAATGGATATGGGCAGGTATGGCTGCAGGGCTGTGGCTGGTCCGTTTGCTGGCGGTGATGCATATATGGTATCATACAGCGTGGGATTTGGGCGAGAAGTTCGGCGTGTTTTTACCAATCTTCGATGTGCTGCGCCCGTGGTGGAGTCTGGCACACCATATCCGCTTCTGGTTTTGCCGGAAGGATGCTTTTCTCAGGAAATAGTTTTATTTTGAACACGGACCACACAGAATGTGCAGGGAGAGGCACTAGAATGATTAACGGTTGAATAGTTCGAAAGTGAATTTACATCCTACCGAAGTGAATTTGCCTTGCTCATTGCCTATGAAAATGCCGAAATCGAAGATGTGCGTGCCTATGCCATACCCTAATTCGATATAGGGGTTAAGGTGTGGCATAAAGAGGATGCCCCCATACAGCCGTTCTTTCTGGATGAAGGACAGCAGACTGCCTACCGGATAGAGTAGCAAGAACGGTGTTTCGTAAGTCATATTACCCCGGATGTAATGGCGTGAGGCATTGTACCAGCGTGAATCAAGCATCTGGAAGGTGCCGCCGATATCATCGTTCCAGCCTTGTGGCAGGTTGCGGTTGGCAAAATTGACATAATCTACAAAATACATGTCATCCTGGTTGGTAAAAAAACCTCCTCCTACGTGGTAGGCAATGGTATGCATACCACGTATCCGGATTTTCTGTTCGGCAGAGAACTCGAAACGTTCGTAGGCTCCAGAGTTGTTCAGTACTTTGATGCCCCGTTCATAGTCGATAAGGAAAGTAGGATAGCGTGAACCTATATTTACTTTGCGGTTGCCGTTGGTATAATAATGGTACATGCATGGGGTCCATTCGATGCGCAGCCGGGGGGCGAAGCTATTGTAGCGTAACCTTACCCGCTGTGCCACTTCGGGAGTGCCGTTGACAGCATGACGCCAATGCATCGATACACCAGTCCATAACGTCAGCCCGTTGATGATTTCGATGTTGTGCGAAACGTTGAGATACACATCCTTGAAGTAATCCAGTTCCAGTCCGTCAAAGCTGAATGTACTGTCGGGCTGAGCCTGAAGCTGGTCGAGCACGATACTGCTGTAGATGCGGTTACCGTTTCCTACACTTACAGAAATGGCTCCGTGTTTTCGGGGATTGTAGACATATTCTCCGTCAAGTTTGGCATAAAATTCTTTTTTCGTGAAGTTATAGCCGATTTGCGGCACCAGATGAAGCAGCCGTCCGTTATGAAACAGTTTGTTGTATTTGAATTCTTGCCGGTAAGAGATTCCGTTACGGTGGCTATAGCTGATTAACAACGGGTTGATAAGCGGCGAACAGGAGATATTTCCTATTTTGTTGATGTCAATGTTATAGCTGCTTATCAAGGCATCGCCCATCTGCCCCAGAAGTACCAGATTTTTGCGGAGTTTGGTAGGAGGAGCTTTCAGTGTATCTTCCGGACTTATTCTACGGCGTTCGTTATAAGCTTGGTAAAGGCTGTCTTCCATATCGCTGAGTGGTAGCGGACGGATACGTGCGAAAGAATCACGGTCGTGCATGAGCCGGGTGGTGTCGCAGGTTAGTGTGTACGAGTCGGTCAGGTTATATCGCTGTTGGTCTTTTGTCAACCATTTGTCGGGCAGGTCCGACTTTTTATGAAATTTTACCTCTTCGTAATTGAGCCAGCCAGTACAATTCATTTCCAGATCGTTGCGCAGGAACTTGAAGCGGATGTCGAGGTTCATCATGTGTGGCAGGTACTTGGTTTCTGGCGTGTCGCCCATATACATGGTGATGTGGAAGGTTATCAGGTCATATTTCCCTTGAAAATCGAGGTAGCGGATGGTCCAGTCACTGGAAGAAATCCAGCACGACCCTTCCAATAGCTGGGTACTGGGATAGCGTGGGATGATACGCAGCTTGTAGATTTTTCCGTTACGGCGGTAGGCGACCGAGTCGAGCAGGTAATTGTAATGGATGCTTGATTCCTTGCTGAGTGGGGAAAGTACTTTGTCTTCCATGATGGAAGGAGCATAGAGGTTGAACTTCAGGAAGTCGGCTATATCGAAGAAACGGCTTTCGCTTCCCGGAAACGTGCTCGATATCGACTGTACCTTCCGGTCGTAGATACTGGGAGCTGTATAGTGAAGCTTGCTGATGGACTCGTGGATGTATGAGTTCACTCCTTTCTCCAAACGGAACATCGAAGGGATGTACTTGATGATACGGTTTCGTTTGTGGATTTTCAGCAGGCCTTTCAAGTATAATTCAGCCTTGTATTCTTCCACTTCAGAGGCATAGAAGTTGGCGGCATTGAATATATGTGTCAGGATGGAATCGGGCACATCAGTCTTGTGAGGTAAAGATTTCTGAAACGAGCCTATCTCTCCCCGTGCCGGACATATTGCCAGTAAGAGCAGGACAATCCAGCATATAAAACCCTGTACAATTTTCATATTTGCCATTCTAAAGGCAAATATATAATAAATCCTCGTGTCACGGAGGCAATTTTTAGGGTTTGAAATAAAGATTTTCATTTTTTCTTACTACCTTTGTGCTCCACAACATCGTTTTATAGCACCTATGGTAAAGAAGGAACTGACAGAAGCCGAGATTGCCGAAAGTATCCCCGATTTATGGCAACCTCTTACAGAGGCGCAACGTGAATATCTTGCGCAGAACTTTACAATTCAAAAATACAAGAAAAATGAGGTTATTTATTGCGAAGGCGAAACTCCGCAGTATATGATGTGTCTGTTGAATGGCAAGGTAAAAATTTATAAGGACGGAGTAGGTGGGCGCAGCCAGATTATCCGGGTTGTGAAGAACAAGGAATATTTTGCCTATCGTGCCTATTTCGCGCATGAAAACTTTGTGACGGCGGCGGCGGCTTTCGAACCTTGTACGATGTGCCTGATTCCGATGGCTGTTATTGAAGAATTGGTGGTCCAAAATGCGGAGTTGGCGATGTATTTCATCCGTCAGCTGTCGAAAGATCTGGGTATTTCGGATGCGCGTACGGTAAACCTGACGCAAAAGCATATCCGTGGACGCCTTGCCGAATCGCTCTTGTTCCTGAAAGATACGTACGGATTGGAGGAAGACCAATGTACGCTGAGTATTTATCTTTCGCGTGAAGACCTTGCCAATTTGTCGAATATGACGACATCGAATGCTATCCGTACTCTGTCGAACTTTGCCGCCGAGAAACTGATTATCATCGACGGGCGTAAAATCAAGATTGTGGACGAAGAAAAACTGAAGAAAATCAGTAAAATCGGATAACTCTCTCTTTAGGGGCACGATTGCCTCAAAAAACTTTCCCGCCACAGATTACACCGATTCCCATTCCATCGAACCTCCATTCAGACCGGTGTAATCCGTGGCTTTTCTTTTTCCCTGTCCGGTTGGTCCGCGCAGGCATATAGCTTCATTGGGCGCATCAGCCGGAAGCCTTTGGCAAAGCAGCCTGGTTTCAGCCTGGTTTTATTATACTGAAACTATAGTTTATTTACATTGAAACTATAGTTTATATATCTTGAAACTTCAGTTTCAGTGCATTGAAACTGCTGATACTTATAATTCCTTCTGGAAAGGCAATGTAGCTGTCTTTCTCACTACGGAGGACACAGGTACACAGATTTAATGTGTCAATGAATAATAGGGCAATGTGCTAATTTATTTTCGCATTAGCATATTGTTTATTGACCTATTCTTCTGTGGCACTCTGTGGTGAATAGTTATGTTTCATTAAAATCATAAATCTATACCGCATATAGTATAAGAAACTTTTTGGAGAAATTCAAAACAGTTTCTCATTTGTGCGCCATAACGAAATCGGTGATAATCTGGTAAAGCCGTTGCAGGTCGGTTTCTTCTCCGCATGCTGTTTCCAATGGGCAATATCCGGTCTGCTGGCGGTTGATGATGTGAGGCACTTCCTGTGCGCAAGACACTTTTACTCCATATTGTTCGAATAACTTTCGTGCGGGGGTGCTTAACACATCGGCATAGACTTCCGTCATTCCGCCCAATATCATCAGGGCGGCGGCTCCCTTGCCGATGACTTTGTCGGCTATGGTGGCACCTTGCATAAAAGCAGGGTCATTATTATATAAGGTATAAAGATCGGCTACGCCACGTTGCGTAAACGTGCGCGTCTCACCACGGTTGGCAATGACGCACGAATAACCTCCTGCATGGAGGAGGGAGATAAGTTGGTTCATCTTTTTAATTTACGATTTTGCGATTTACTATTTACGGTTTATGCCAATCAGGAGTTAAGGAGTTAAAAGGAGTTATCACTCCGCTCCGCTTCGTTAGGAGTTAAGCCAATAGTTTTGTTGGTGGAAGCAGGAGTGAAGGTATTGGCTTAACTCCTTAACTCCTTAACTCCTTAACTTCTTAACTCCCTCTAACTCCTGATTCACAATGTTTCCTGCTTCAATTTTTCCACATACTGGTCGATGCGTTGCATTTCGCGTGGGATATCGATGTACTGCGGGCAATGCGGATTGCATTGCTCACACCCGATGCAGTGGGATGCCTGGCGCAACTTCGGCACGCTGCGGTCGTAGCCTATCAGGAAGGTGCGGCGTGCCTCGGCGTAGTTGGGGTCGAGCTTGCTTTGCGGCATATTGCCTTCGTTCACACATTTGTTGTAGTGGAGCAATACCCCCGGAATGTCGATGCCATAGGGGCAAGGCATGCAGTATTGGCAGTTGTTGCATGGGATGGTGGGGTATTTGAGCATCAGCTCGGCGGTATCGAGCAGGAATTGCTGTTCCTCCTGGGTGAGCGGTACCAGCGGCGAATAGGTGCGGATGTTGTCTTGCAGATGCTCCATGTAGGTCATGCCGCTCAGTACGGTGAGCACCATGGGCGGTGTGCCGGCAAAGCGGAATGCCCACGAAGCGACGCTGTTTTCGGGGTTGCGTGTCTTCAGACGTGCTACGATGTGTTCGGGCACTTTCGACAGGCGTCCTCCCTGCAGGGGTTCCATGATAACCATCGGAATGTTCCGCTTGGAGATTTCGGCATACAGGTAGTCAGCGTTGACGTTTCTGCCCGATGCGTGCTTCCAGTCGGAATAGTTCAGCTGGATTTGGATGAAATCCCAGTGCACCTGCTCGTGGTATGCCAGTATCTTGTCGAACTCTTCCTTGCTTCCGTGGAACGACCAGCCCAGGTGACGGATGCGTCCTGCCTCACGCTCCTTGATTAAGTAATCGAGCAGGCCGTTGTCGATGAAGCGGTTCTGGAAGCTGCGCTTGCCGGTGTTGCCCAGCGAGTGGAGCAGGTAGTAGTCGATGTAGTCCGTCTGGAGCTTCTTCATCGAGTCGTGGTACATTTCTACGCTCGACTTGAAGTCCGTAAGGTCGAAGTTCGACATCTTGGTGGCGATGAAGTATTTTTCTCTCGGGTGTCGTTTCAGGGCGATGCCTGTCGAGGTTTCCGACCAGCCCTGCACATATACGGGTGCCGTATCGAAGTAATTCACTCCGTGTTCGATGGCGTAGTCTATCAGGCGGTTCACCTCTTCCTGGTCGATGACGTTTCCGCCTTTCTCGGGTGCGGGGAGCGTAGGCCAGCGCATACATCCGTAGCCCAGAATGGAGACTTGGTCTTTTGAAGGCGGGAAGTTGCGGTAAGTCATCTTGCCCGTTGGCACAGGGCTTTGTGCAGATGTCTCGGCTGATTCTTTGGGGGAGCATCCCGTCAGGGCTGCGGCGGTACCGGCGGTGCTGATGCCTACTATTTTCAGGAAATCCCTGCGGTTCATGCGGTTATCTTGTTTGTTCATAATAGCAGTGTAATTTGTTGATGTAATTTTTCACCACAGATTACACGGATTTAAATAATTGATTTAATCTGTGTAATCTGTGGTGTATGTTTTAAATGATTCGGTGGACTTCGTGGCCTTCTACGTAGATGGCGCTGAGCGGGCGTGCCGGACACAGGTTCTCACAGGCTCCACATCCGATGCACTTCTCGGTGTCTATCGCCGGAATCTTGAGCGACTCGGGATCAGACGGGTCGGAAGGAATCATCAGAATAGCTCCTGTGGGGCAATGGCGTGCACAGTTTCCACATGCTTGTCCATCGGTGAGCGGGATGCAGCGTTCTTTCACCCATACGGCATGGCCTATCTGGATGGCAGACTTTTCGGCTTTATCTATCAGGTGAATGGCACCCGTCGGACAGACTTCCGAACATTTCGTGCATTCGGGGCGGCAATAACCGCGTTCGTACGATGCGGTAGGTTGCATGAACGTGTCAAGCGAAGAAGAAGGACGGAGCACTTCGTTGGGGCAGACCGATACGCAAAGCTGGCAAGCAGTGCAATGTTGCTGCATATTGCGTGCGCTTTGCGAACCCGGAGGAGTAATCGGAGTCTGGCGTTTCGGTGCCTGCTTGTCGATGATGTCAGCAAGCCCGCCGTCCAGTTTAACGATTTCGGCTTTCTTTACAGCCTGTGCCTTGGCTGCGGAGGCAAGGAGCAACAACGACCCTGCCAGTACCTCACGCCGTCCCTTATCCTTGGGTTGCGAAGTAGGTTGTGACGGAGTGGCTTCTTTCTTTCCGTAGGCAAAACGATAGTGGATGGCATCGTGCTTGCATTGCTTCAGGCAGTCGAAGCAAGTCACGCACCGGCTATGGTCTACAGCTGCGTTCGGAATATCAATGCAAGCCGCCTTGCAACGGCGTGCGCACAAGTTGCATTTCCTGCATTTCTCTTTATCGATTTCGATTCGGAACAACGAAAATTTAGAGATAACCCCCAACACGGTCCCTACAGGACAGATGGTGTTGCAATACGTACGTCCGTTCCGCCACGCCAATACACCTATTATTATAAAGGTAAGCAGGGCGATGAGGAATGTCGGAAGGCTCTTCAGCCACACCTCGGTTTCATAGAAAGCGTAGCTGTCGGCACGTTCTGCAAAATAGGCCAGCAGGTTGTTTCCCCATTGATAGACGGGAGCAAACAGGTTGTTGGCGATTCTTCCGTAGGCGCTATAAGGGGCAATCAGTGCGGCAATCGAAGTGAGTCCGCCTGCCATCAACGCCAAGAACACGACCAATACGCTATAACGCAACACGTTTTTCGCTTTCGAATACGTATAAGGAAGTTTTTTCTTCCCTCGTCCTATCCGCGCCACGATGTCTTGAAAGACTCCCAACGGGCAGATAACGGAACAGTAAATGCGTCCGCATACGAAAGTAAGCACTATAAGAAGGAGCACAACGCCGGCATTGAGTGCCAATACAGCCGGCAAGAACTGAATCTTAGCCATCCATCCGAACCATGCATGCAATGTCCCTGTAAAGTCGAGGAACAAAAGCGTGACGATGCAAAAGAATAGGAAAGCTATTACTTGTCTGATTTTTTGCAACATAATGAGTAGTCTTTTGTTATTTCATGTCACAAAATTAGAAGAAAATGTTTTTTATGGTATCAGGCAGATAACAAAACTTTCTTAATGCCGATAATTTATATCAGGTCTAAGTTTATTCTTAATTTGTCATGCTAGATTTTGTCACGCTGGATTTGTAATCCAGCGTAATGAAAGGCACAGAGGCACACAGAAAAAAAATAAAATTTGAATATCCGCATTTCACCCAATTGCCTTGTAGGGGCGTATCGCATACGCCCGAATACGTCAACTAATCCACGTGGATGTCTTCAGGGCGTATGCGATACGCCCCTACATGGGATGTTTGCGGATATTCAATAAATAAAAACTCTGTGTGCCTCTGTGGTGAAATATCAGAGCTTGCCGATACGCCGGATGGCTTCCTCGCAATCCTCGCGCTTGCCGAAGGCGGTGAGGCGCAGGTAGCCTTCGCCGCTGGGGCCGAAGCCTACGCCGGGCGTGCTGACGATGTGGGCACGGTAAAGCAGCTCGTCGAAGAACTTCCACGAGGTCATCCCTTCGGGAGCCTGCACCCACAGATAAGGCGCGTTTATGCCTCCGAACACCCGGTAGCCGGCACGGGTCAGACCTTCGCGCATCGTACGGGCGTTTTCCATATAGTAGGCGATGGTTTCCTTCACCTGTGCCCTGCCTTCGGGCGAATAGACCGCCTCGGCACCACGCTGGGTGATGTAGCTGGTGCCGTTGAACTTGGTGCACTGGCGCCGGTTCCACAAGGGATTGAGCGGGACGCGCTCGTCATCGAGGGTAGCGGCGGTCACTTCCTTGGGCACCACGGTATAGCCGCAACGCACGCCCGTAAAGCCGGCGGTTTTCGAGAAGCTGCGTATCTCGATGGCTACTTTTTTCGCCCCGCGTATCTCGTAGATGGAATGGGGAACATCGTCATCGTGGATGTAAGCCTCGTAGGCGGCATCGAAGATGATGAGCGTATCGTTAGCCAGCGCATAGTCGACCCATTGCTTCAGCTGGTCGCGCGTGAGCGTGGTGCCTGTAGGGTTATTGGGATAGCACAGGTAGATCAGGTCGATGCGGTGGTCGGGGATGGCTGGGACAAAGCCGTTTGCGGCGGTGCAGGGCAGGTAAGTAATGTTGCTCCAGCGTCCGTCTTCGCCCAGCGTACCTGCACGCCCGCACATCACGTTGCTGTCGATATAGGCAGGATAGACCGGATCGGTGATGCCCATACTGTTATCCCAACGCAAGAGTTCGCCGATATTGCCCGTGTCGCTCTTCGCCCCGTCGCTGATGAATACTTCGGAGGGGCTGAGCTGGATGCCGCGCGGCGCGAAGTCGTGCTTGATGATGGTTTCGATGAGGAAATCGTATCCCTGCTCGGGACCGTAGCCGTGGAAGGTCGCAGATGATGCCATTTCGTCCACGGCGCGGTGCATTGCCTCGATGGATGCCTGCGGCAGGGGACGGGTCACGTCGCCGATGCCCAGGCGGATGATTGGTTCGCCCGGATGGGTTACTTGATAAGCCTTTACTTTTTTCGCTATATCGGAGAAGAGGTAGCTCCCCTTCAGTTTCAGGAAATGTTCGTTGAGTAGTGCCATATTGAGTTTTTGAGTTTTCTCACCACAGATTACACAGATTATTAAAATAAATTCTTCTGTGTTTCTGTGGTTCTGTGTTCAATAAAAATCTGTGTAATCTGTGGTGAAGCAGATTCACACGGTTATCACACCGTCGAATACTTTCTCGGCGGGGCCGGTCATGAAGAGGCGGGTGCCTTCGCCTGCCCAGCGGATGCGGAGCGTGCCCCCGTCCATGATGATGTCCGATTCTCCGGGGCAACGGTGGGTGTATGCCGATGCCACGGCGGTGGCGCACGCTCCGGTGCCGCATGCCATCGTGATGCCCGAACCGCGTTCCCATACACGCATGCGGACACGGCCGGGAGCCAATACCTGCGCGAACTCCACGTTCACACGGTCGGGGAAGAGCGGATGATGTTCCAGTACCGGTCCCACACGGGGCAAATCCACCTGCTCCATATCGTCTACAAAAATCACCAGATGCGGGTTGCCCATCGATACGGCAATGCCTTCGCGATAAGGATACCCCTCGCCCAAATCGACGGGATGAATATCCGCCGGGATGCCCATATCCACCGTCACGGCGTCCACCTTGCCGTCTTCCACATGCAGGCGGAGGGTCTTGATGCCCGAAAGCGTGTCGAGAGTCACTTCGGTCTTACGGGTCAGACCGTACTCGTACACATACTTTCCGATGCAGCGGCTGGCGTTGCCGCACATCTTGGCTTCCGAACCGTCGGCGTTGAAGATGCGCATGCTGAAATCCGCCTTGCCAGACGAGCCTATCAGCACCAGCCCGTCGCTTCCGATGCCCGTATGGGGGCGGCTCCACGCCACCGCCAGCTCTTCGGGATTCGGCAGGGGATATATCAGGGTGTTGACGTAGATGTAGTCGTTGCCTGCCCCTTGCATTTTGGTAAATTCTATCTTCATCAGTTAATAATTAATAGTTAACAATTAATAATGCCAATCAGGAGTTAAAAGGGAGTTATCACTCCGCTACGCTCCGTTAGGAGTTAAGCCAATAGTTTTGTTGGTGGAAGCATTAGTAAAAGTATTGACTTAACTCCTTAACTTCTTAACTCCTTAATTCCTGTGAAACTTTGGCGTATGCCTCCTCGTGCACCCCTGCTACGGCGCGTCCGCTCGGCTCGTTCATGTTCTTGAAAGCCTCGTCCCAGGCAAGCGCCTCGGCGGTGGAGCAAGCCACGCTGGGCACGCTGGGCACGCTTCGGGCGGCACTCTCGCTGGGGAAATATTCCTCGAAGATGCTGCGGTAATAATACTCTTCCTTGTTCATCGGAGTGTTGACGGGGAAACGCTCGGCGGCATGTGCCATCTGTTCGTCGCTTACGGCTTGCGAAGTGACGGCTTTCAGCGTATCTATCCAGCTGTAGCCCACCCCGTCGCTGAACTGCTCTTTCTGGCGCCATGCCACTCCTTCCGGGAGCATATCCTGAAATGCCTCGCGCACGATTTTCTTTTCGATGGTCTTTCCGGGGCACATCTTGGCGGCAGGGTTGAGCCGCATCGCCACGTCGAGGAACTCCTTGTCGAGGAAAGGCACGCGCCCTTCCACGCCCCATGCCGCGAGCGACTTGTTGGCACGCAGGCAATCGTAAAGGTAGAGCTTGGAGAGCTTGCGGAGGGTTTCTTCGTGGAACGCACGCGCATCGGGTGCCTTGTGGAAGTAAAGGTATCCGCCGAACACTTCATCGGCTCCTTCGCCGCTCAGCACCATCTTGATGCCCATGCTCTTGATGACGCGTGCCAGAAGATACATCGGCGTAGAGGCGCGCACGGTGGTTACGTCGTAGGTCTCGATGAAATAAATCACATCGCGCACGGCGTCCAGCCCCTCCTGAATGGTGTAGTTGATTTCGTGGTGCACGGTGCCGATGTGGTCTGCCACCTCGCGTGCCTTCGCCAGGTCGGGCGCACCTTTCAGCCCCACGGCGAACGAGTGCAGCTGAGGCCACCATGCCTCCTGTTTCCCGTTGCTTTCCACGCGGCGGGAAGCGTATTTCTTGGCAACGGCGGAAATGACCGAGCTGTCCAGCCCTCCCGAAAGCAGCACACCGTAGGGCACGTCGCTCATCAGCTGGCGGCGTACGGCGGCTTCGAGTGCCTCACGCAGTTCTTCCACGGATGCCGGATTATCCTTTACGGCATCGTACGACATCCAGTCGCGGGTGTACCAGCGCGTCATCTTTCCCTCCTTGCTATCGTAATAGTGTCCGGGCAGGAAAGGTTCGTAGCGGTCGCAAAAACCTTCGAGTGCCTTCAGTTCGCTGGCACAATACACCTTGCCGTCGGCATCATAGCCGATGTAAAGGGGGATGACGCCGATGGGGTCACGGGCAATAAGGAAGGTGTCCTGCTCTTCGTCGTAGAGGGCGAAGGCGAAAATGCCGTTCAGTTCTTCCAGGAAATGGATGCCCTTGTCGCGGTAGAGGGCGAGAATCACCTCGCAATCACTTCCCGTCTGGAACTGGTACTTGCCCGCATACCGCTTGCGGATGTCCAGGTGGTTATAGATTTCGCCGTTTACGGCAAGTATTTGTTTATGGTCGGGCGAGAAAAGGGGTTGCTTTCCGCTTTGGGGGTCGACAATGGACAAACGCTCGTGGGCAAGGATAGCGGTCCGCCCGCAATAGATTCCGCTCCAGTCGGGTCCGCGGTGACGTATTTTCTTTGCCATGGCAAGTGCCTTGTCGCGGAGCGGTTTGGTTTGTTCCTTGATATTGAATATGCTGACTATTCCACACATAAGTTTGTGAGTTTTTAAGTTTATGAGTTTTTGGGGGTTGAGGTTGAAACACAGATTTTCGCAGATTAACACAGATTATTTTGATTTACTATTTTTCGATTTACGAAGTACGATTTAATGCCCAATAGTAGATAGTAAATTGTCAAATCGTAAATTAAAATAATCTGCGTTTCAATGCATCCTTAATTTTTAGGTGAAAGGAAACGGTCGATGCTTTCGGCGGCTTTCCGTCCTCCGGCGATGCATTTCACTACGAGGCTGGCGCCGGTAGCGGCATCCCCTGCCAGGAAAGCATTCGGGGGAAGCTGGGGAGCTTCCGGCTTCAGGAATCCCATGGCGAGCAATACCAAGTCTGCCTTGATGACTTCCTTCTTGCCGGTGGGTTTCATTACAGGGCGTCCTCCGCCTTCCGCAGGCACCCATTCCACTTCTTCCACTTCCACACCACACACGTGTCCGTTCTTCCCGATGAATTTAGTGGACGACAAACTCCAGCGGCGTGTGCATCCTTCTTCATGGCTGCTGCTGGTTTTCAGCACTACGGGCCATTGGGGCCAAGGCGTGGCTGGATTATCTCCTACGGGCGGCTTGGGCATAATCTCGATTTGTGTCACGCTTGCTGCTCCTTGGCGGTTGCTTGTGCCGATGCAATCACTTCCGGTATCGCCTCCGCCTATCACCAGCACGTGTTTGCCTCGGGCATCGATGCGCTCTTCTTTTGTGAAGGTCTGTCCGGCAAGTACCCGGTTTTGTTGTGCCAGCATCTCCATTGCGAAATGGATGCCTTTCAGGTCTCGTCCGGGGATGGCGAGGTCGCGTGCCTGGGGGGTGCCGGTGCATACGCAATAAGCGTCGAAGCCTTCGGGCAGCTTCTGCACGTTGATTTCAGTATTGGGCTTGAACGTCACCCCTTCTGCTTCCATCAGCCTGATGCGCCGGTCGATGATGTTCTTTCCCAGTTTGAAGTTGGGGATGCCGAAGCGTAGCAATCCGCCGATGTATTCCAACTTCTCGAATACGGTTACTTCATATCCTTTCTTGTTCAGCTGGTTGGCAGCGGCAAGCCCGGCAGGTCCCGACCCGATAACCGCCACTTTCTTCTCGTTGCGCGGATAGTGTTTCGGCTTGATGTAGCCTTCGCGGAACGCCGCTTCGATGATGGCGGCTTCATCTTCGCGGATGGTGACCGGCGCATGAATACTCAGTTGCAGCACGCAGCTCTTCTCGCACAAGGCGGGGCAGATGCGTCCGGTAAACTCCGGAAAGTCATTGGTGCGGCTCAGTATCTGGAAGGCTTCTTCCCACTTTCCTTTATACATTGCGTCTTGAAATTCGGGCGGACGGTTACCCAGCGGGCATGCCCAATGGCAGAAGGGTACGCCGCAATCCATACAGCGCGAGGCTTGCAATTTGCGGTCGCTGGTATTGAGTGTCTGTTCTACTTCACTGAAGTCAGTAATCCGTTCGTGTATCGGCCGGTAGCCGGCTTCCTGACGGGGTATGGTTAAGAATGCTTTAGGATTTCCCATAATATATTAAATGAAGAATTAAGAATGAGGAATGAAGAATCAGGAACGAGGAATGAAGAGTGACATCTGCCCATTCTTCATTCTTAATTCTTCATTCTTAATTTATATTTAGTAGTCTCTTTGCACTTCGGCAATCTTTTGCTGGAGTTTGCGCATCTGCTCTTCGGCAAGCACCTTCTTGTATTCAATCGGCGTCACCTGAATGAACTCGTCTACGTAACGGCTCCAGTTGTCGAGCATGGTGCGTGCCAATTGCGACCCCGTGTAGAGGTAATGCTGGCGTACCAGTTCGTGCAGTTCCTTGCGGGCGGTGGAGTCTTCCAGCAAGGAGAGTTCCACCATTTCCATGTTGCAGAAATAGTCGAAGTTGTGGTTCTTGTCCCACACGTAAGCCACGCCTCCGCTCATACCGGCGGCAAAGTTACGTCCGGTTTCTCCCAATACGACCACCCGACCGCCGGTCATGTATTCGCAACAATGGTCGCCTACGCCTTCTACTACGGCTATGGCACCCGAATTGCGCACCGCAAACCGCTCTCCGGCACGTCCGTTAATATACACTTCGCCGCTTGTAGCACCATAGAGCAGGGTATTGCCCACGATGGTATTCTTCTCGGCATCGAAATTGCTCCGTACAGGAGGCTGTACTGAAATGTGGCCTCCGCTCAAGCCCTTGCCCAAATAATCGTTGGCTTCCCCTTCCAGCTTGAAGCTGATGCCGTGGGTCAGGAAAGCGCCGAAACTCTGTCCTGCCGAGCCTTTGAACTTCACGTTGATGGTCTGGTCGGGCAAGCCTGCCTCACCATACTTCAACGCTACGGCTCCCGAGAGCATCGTGCCTACTGCACGGTCGGTATTGGCAATGGCATATTCCAGCGATACTTCTTTCTTGCTCTCCAACGCCTCACGGGCAGCGGCAAGCATCGCTACGTCTTTCACATTATCTATATCGTGCTTTTGTGTAGTGACATTGTGCAGTGCCGACCCGTTGTTCACCTGATGCAGGATGCGGCCGAAGTCGAGTAGGGCTGCCTTGCTTCCCATTTGACGGGGCTTGATTTCGATGAGGTCGGTACGTCCTACAATGTCATCGAGGTGCTTAAAGCCCATTTCGGCAAGATACTCGCGCACCTCCTGTGCCAGGAAGCGGAAGAAATTGACTACATATTCGTATTTCCCGCGGAAATGGTCGCGTAACTCCGGATTCTGGGTAGCTACGCCCACCGGGCACGTGTTGGCATGGCACTTACGCATCATCACACATCCCAAGACAATCAGTGCCGCCGTACCGAAACCGAACTCTTCGGCTCCCAGCAATGCCATGCTGATAACATCCCGTCCGGTCTTCAGTTGTCCGTCGGTCTGCAGGCGTACCTGTCCGCGCAAGCCGTTCAGCACCAGTGTCTGCTGAGTCTCGCTCAACCCTATTTCGGGCGGGATGCCCGCATAGCGCATTGATGAGGCGGGCGAAGCCCCTGTGCCTCCTTCGGCTCCCGAAATCACAATCAGGTCGGCTTTCGCCTTCGCTACGCCGGCGGCTATGGTTCCGATACCGCTCTCTGCCACCAGTTTCACGCTGATTTGGGCTTTCGGATTCACGTTCTTCAAGTCAAAGATGAGCTGAGCCAAATCCTCGATGGAGTAGATATCGTGATGGGGCGGAGGTGAAATCAATGAGATGCCCGGAATGGAATGGCGCGTACGGGCGATGACCTCGTTCACCTTGAAGCCCGGAAGCTGTCCGCCTTCACCGGGCTTGGCTCCCTGCGCCACCTTGATTTGTATCTCTTCGGCATTCACCAGGTATTCGGCGGTCACTCCGAAACGCCCCGATGCCACCTGCTTGGTCTTGCTACAGAGCGAGATGCCGTCGAACGTATCGTGAAAGCGGTCCGAATCCTCGCCTCCCTCGCCCGTATTGCTCCGTGTGCCCAGCTTGTTCATCGCAAGCGTCATTGCCTCGTGGGCTTCCTTGCTGATGGCGCCGAACGACATGGCTCCCGTCACGAAATGTTTCACTATATCCTCTACCGGCTCCACTTCTTCTACCGGAATGGGGTTGCGCTTGAAGGAGAAGAAGTCGCGCAAGAAAATGGGATGCTCTTTCTCGTCCGCCTTGCGGGTGTATTCCTTGAACTTGGCATAGCTTCCCGTGCGTGTGGCGAGCTGAAGGGCACTGATGGTTTCAGGGTTCCAGGCATGTTTCTCTCCGTCTTTCCGGTAAGAGAACTGTCCGATATGCGGCAATAAAGGCTCTACTTCATCCGGCATGAACCCGTTGTCGTGGAACGTGATATAGTCTTTGGCTATCTCTTCCAGCCGGATGCCTCCCACCGAAGACGTTCCGGTGCCGAAATAAGCCTTCAGCAATTCTTCACTCAGCCCGACGGCTTCGAATATCTTGGCGCCGCGGTACGAACGGATGGTACTGATGCCCATCTTGCTCATCACCTTATACAATCCCTTGCAGATAGCCTTGATGTAGTTCTTTTCCGCGGTTTCATAGTTCATTTGGATTTCGTTGCGTTTCACCAGTTCGTCCAATACCGCAAATGCCATGTACGGATTGAAGGCACTTGCCCCGTATCCCAGAAGCAGGGCGGCATGCATCACCTCGCGCACCTCTCCGCTTTCTACAATCAGCGCGGTCTGTACACGTTTCTGCACGCTGATAAGGTGATGGTGCACGGCACTTACGGCAAGCAGGGACGGGATGGCGGCGTGTTCCGTATCGATGCCTCTATCCGACAGGATGATATAGTTTACGCCATCATCTACCGATTGTTCGGCTTTCTTGCACAACTGGGTCAGGGCTTCCTGCAATCCTGCCTTCCCTTTGCTGACTTCGAAGAGCGCAGGAAGCTTCACGGTATTGAAGCCCTTATAGCGGATGTTGCAGAGAATGTCCAGTTCGGTATTGGTAAGGATGGGATGCGGAAGGCGTACCATCTTGCAATGGCTTTCGCTGGGCAAGAGGATGTTGGTGCCCACCGCCCCGATGTATTCAGTGAGCGACATCACCAGTTCCTCGCGTATCGGGTCGATAGCAGGGTTGGTCACTTGTGCGAACTGCTGGCGGAAATAGTTGAATAGCAACTGAGGCATGTCGCTCAGCACCGCCAGCGGGGTATCGTTTCCCATGGATGCCGTAGGTTCGGCACCGTTGGTGCACATCGGTGTCAGCGTGCGTTCGATGTCCTCGCGCGTGAAACCGAAGGCACGGAGCTTACGCTCGAAGTCGGGCACGGTATTTTCCACCTTCCGCCCGCTCTTCAGGGTGTTCAGCTCGATGCGGTTGGCAGAAAGCCATTGGCGGTACGGGCGTGCCGATGCAAGCTGTTCTTTCAATTCCCCGTCGTAATAGATTTTGCCTTCCTGGGTATCGATAAGCAATATCTTTCCCGGCTGGAGGCGTCCTTTTTCCTTGATGGTCTCCGGCTCGAAGCTGATGACACCAGCCTCGCTTGCCACCACCATCATGTCATTTTTCGTAATGAGGTAGCGTGCCGGACGCAAGCCGTTACGGTCCAACATACCTCCGGCATACCTTCCGTCGCTGAAAAGCAGGGCGGCAGGCCCGTCCCACGGTTCCATCAAGATGGAATGGTATTCGTAGAATGCCTTCAGGTCTTCGCTGATAGGATTCTTGTCGTTGAACGATTCGGGCACCAGCATCGCCATGGCATGAGGCAGGCTCAAGCCCGACATCACGAAAAACTCCAATACATTGTCCAGCGAGGCGCTATCGCTCATGCCCGGCTGGATGATGGGACGGATATCCTTTACATTGCCCAGAGTAGGCGTAGAAAGCACACTTTCCCGGGCTTCCATCCATGCACGGTTTCCCCGGATGGTATTGATTTCGCCGTTATGCGCCAAGAGGCGGAAAGGCTGGGCAAGGCTCCACGTGGGGAAGGTGTTGGTGCTGAAGCGGGAATGCACGATGGCAAGCCCGCTGGTGAAGTAAGGTTGTGTCAGGTCCTGGAAATACTCGCGTACTTGCACCGACGAGAGCATACCTTTATAAATAATGTTCTTGCTGGACAATGACACTATGTAGAAGTCTTTGTGTTGTATCCGCTTCTCGATTTTCTTGCGTATGATATACAAGGTACGTTCCAGGTTTTCCACGTCCGTGGCACCGGTGATGAACACTTGCTTGATAGCCGGCTCCGTCTCCTGTGCGCTTTGCCCCAGGATGGAAGAGTTGACCGGTACGCTCCGCAGGTGCATCAGGGTAAGCCCTTCACGCTCTATTTCCTCTATCATGATGCTCAGGATGCGTGCCTGTTCCTGCTCGTCCTTGGGCAGGAAGACCAACCCTGTGCCGTACTTTCCTTTTTCAGGCACCGGTATGCCTTGCAACAAGATAAACTCATGAGGAATCTGTACCATGATGCCGGCACCGTCTCCGGTCTTGTTGTCGGCACCTTCCGCCCCGCGGTGTTTCATATTCTCCAGCACTTTCAGTGCCGAGTCCACCAGTTCGTGCGACTTGTTGCCATGAATGTCTACAATCATTCCCACACCGCAAGCATCGTGCTCGTATGCAGCATCGTATAATCCCGTTTGTTGTACGTCTGTAGCTGCGCTGCTCTCCATTCTGATAAAAGTTTCCTCTTTCATTGGTGTTTGCTTTCTTTTTACTACTGTTTAGTCGTTTGTATCTATCTCTTTGCTCGCAAAGATACAGATACTACGTTCATCGTGTACACCTACAGGCCGTTTTTGTTTCAAGAAATATCAAGTGCCCGCCGCTGCACTTTCAATCTGCTCGAATAACCCTTGCCAATCAAACATATCATAAGCAAAACAAATTGTTTTAATTACAATATAAAAGAATAAGGCTTTTTATAGCTCAACATTCCATCGGCTTCTATTGCCACAGACATACTGTCAATAAGACAGTCCACATGACTGCATTGCTTGTAAGATTATTAATCTTCAAGCCGAAAGATTATTAATCTTCACGCTGTAAGATTAATAATCTTACAAACGATGCAGCATATGGCGGAGAGATACAGATACACCGGCACTACTTATCCACCGAGGTCATCCCCTAATCGTCTATGCATTCTGATGCAATCAGAGGGAGAAAGACACATATCCGTTGGATTTTGCTTTTTTTAGCAGATAAATTCACCGTTAACGTTACCAGCGACTGAAAATTTATAGTATTTTTGCCTCGTATTGCAAAGTACAGATTACAAATATGCCAAGTAACATTAAACATCTAGGTATTGTGGAAAGCATCAACGGAACTCGCCTGAAGGTGAGAATCGAACAAACATCAGCTTGCGCGGCATGTAGCGTCAAGCAACATTGCCACGTGCCTGAATCAAAAGAAAAGATAATCGATGTGTGTAACCCACAAGGAGTGGTGTGTGCCGTCGGACAAAAGGTATTGATTTCGGGCACCACCGCGATGGGCATGAAAGCCGTCCTGCTGGCTTTTGTCTTTCCTTTTTTGGTTTTACTCTTGGCACTTGCTTCCGTCCTTCACCTTACGCACAATGAGTTGGTTTCCGCCCTTGCCGCACTAGGTGCACTGGTTCCTTATTACCTTATTATATATATTTGCCGTAAGCGACTGAACCGTTCGTTTATCTTCCGGCTGGAAAATGTAGTCTAATCAAATAAACTAACTTTATACGTATGAATATGATTTTAATTGCGGTCGTTTCATTGGGAGCCATCGGACTGGTATCTGCCATCGTCTTGTATGTGGCTTCGAAGAAATTTGCCGTGTACGAAGATCCACGTATTGCCCAGGTAGCCGAAGTGCTTCCACAGGCAAATTGCGGTGGATGCGGATTTCCGGGATGTTCGGGCTTTGCCGCAGCATGTGTCAAGGCAGGCTCGCTCGAAGGGAAACTCTGTCCCGTAGGTGGACAACCCACGATGGAGAAGGTAGCTGCCATCTTGGGGCTGAAGGCAGAAGCCTCCGAGCCTAAAGTGGCTGTAGTAAGATGCAACGGCACATGCGACAATCGTCCCCGGCTCACGCAATACGACGGTGTGCGCTCGTGCGTAGTGGCAAACGCCACCGGAGGTGGAGAGACGGGATGTTTCTTCGGATGCCTGGGTTATGGTGATTGCGCCAATGCCTGCCAGTTCGGGGCCATCCGCATCAATCCTCAGACTGGACTGCCCGAAGTGGACGAGACAAAATGTACCGCGTGTGGAGCCTGTGCGAAAGCCTGCCCACGAAACATCATCGAAATCCGCCCACGTGGAAAGAACAACCGCCGTGTGTATGTGCAATGCGTCAACAAAGACAAAGGTGCCCTTGCCCGTAAGGTGTGCGATGCCGCCTGCATCGGATGTGGCAAATGCGTGAAAACTTGTCCATTCGAAGCCATTACACTCGAAAACAACCTTGCCTACATCGACCCTGCCAAATGCAAGGCGTGCCGCAAGTGCGAAATGGAATGTCCGCAAGGAGCCATCGTGGCGGTCAACTTCCCTCCCCGTAAGCAACGGGAAACCGTTTCAGCCGAAATAGAACAACCCGAAGTAAAACCTTAAAAACAACAGATAAAGTGAAGACATTCAGAATTGGTGGAGTACATCCAGCAGCTAATAAATTGTCGGCGGGCAAAGCCATTGAACCCCTTGCCCTCCCCCGGCAGGCGGTGTTCCCTTTGTCACAACACATCGGCGCACCTGCTACCCCCCTCGTAAAAAAAGGTGATACGGTAAAGGTGGGCACCCGGATAGCAGAAGCAGGAGGATTTGTCTCAGCCCCCATCTTCTCGTCCGTATCTGGCAAGGTGAACAAGATAGATAGCGTCATTGATGCCAGCGGCTATCGTAAGCCCGCCATCTATATCGATGTGGAAGGTGATGAATGGGAGCCGGACATCGACCGCAGCACCACTCTCCTAAAAACATGCGACCTCAGCCCCGAGGAAATCGTGTCACGTATTAAAGAAGCCGGCATCGTAGGCATGGGCGGTGCCTGTTTTCCCACACACGTCAAGCTCAGCCCTCCGGCAGGATGCAAGGCAACGTGCGTCATTATCAACGGCGTGGAATGTGAACCTTATCTGACCGCCGACCACCGGCTGATGCTGGAAAAGCCCGATGAAATATTGGTAGGCATCTGCATCCTGATGAAGGCCGCCAAGGTAAATCGTGCTTACATCGCCATCGAAAACAACAAGCCAGATGCCATCCGCCTGCTTTCCGAAAAAGCCAAGGCTTATGCAGGTATCGAAGTGGTTCCTCTGCAAGTAAAATATCCCCAAGGGGGCGAAAAGCAATTGATTGACGCTGTTATCCGCCGGCAAGTGCCAGCTCCTCCTGCATTGCCCATCCATGTAGGTGCCATCGTGCAAAACGTAGGCACGGTATTTGCCATCTACGAAGCAGTACAAAAACATAAGCCCCTCTTCGAACGCATTGTAACCGTCACAGGTAAGTCGCTCAAGACTCCTTCCAATTTTCTTACCCGACTGGGCACTCCGATGAGCCAGTTGATAGAAGCAGCCGGAGGTATGCCCGAAGATACCGGCAAGGTAATCGGAGGAGGTCCGATGATGGGAAAAGCACTGATGAGCACCGACATACCTATATGCAAAGGAAGTTCGGGCGTACTGCTGATGAACGAACATGAAGCACGCCGTGCAACTCCTCAACCTTGTATCCGTTGCGCCAAATGTGTAAGTGTATGCCCAATGGGACTGGAACCTTACCTGCTTGCCACCTGTTCGGCACATGGCGATTGGGACCACGTGGAACACGAACAGATTATGTCGTGCATCGAATGCGGATCGTGCCAGTTCACCTGTCCCTCACACCGCCCGATACTCGATAATATCCGGTTGGGAAAAGGCAAAGTCGGCGCCATCATCCGCGCACGCAACACCAAAAAGTGAATTATAAGTTGAAAATGATAAATTGTAAAATATAAATGGAAAATAAACTCATCGTATCTTTATCGCCTCACGTGCATAGCGGCGACAGCATCCAACGCAATATGTATGGCGTGCTGATAGCGCTCATCCCCGCCTTGCTCGTATCGTTCTTCGTGTTCGGACTAGGGGCTATCATTGTCACGCTCACTTCGGTAGCAGCCTGCCTCTTCTTCGAATGGGCCATCACAAAATACATCCTGAAGCGCGATGGAAACACCCTTTGGGATGGTTCCGCCGCCATCACCGGCATCTTACTGGCATTCAATCTACCTTCCAACCTGCCTGTATGGATTGTCGTCATCGGTGCCCTCGTGGCTATCGGTATCGGCAAGATGACTTTTGGCGGACTAGGGTGCAATCCGTTCAATCCGGCACTCATCGGTCGTGTATTCCTGCTCATCTCTTTCCCCGTACAAATGACCTCGTGGCCTCAAGCCGGACAATGGGGAGCTTACCTTGATGCCGAAACCGGAGCAACTCCGCTTGCCCTGATGAAGCAAGCCATCAAGTCGGGCGACCCTTCCGTATTGAACGACCTGCCCAGCAGCCTGCTCCTGTTAATAGGTTTTCCTGAAAATTGTCAGGCAGGAGCCGGATGTCTGGGAGAAATCTGTGCCCTTGCCCTGCTTCTCGGACTGGCTTATATGTTGTGGAAAAAAATCATCTCGTGGCACATACCGATATCCATCCTTGCTACCGTATTCGTTTTTTCGGGACTGATGCACCTGGCGAATCCCGTCTATGCCTCGCCCGTACAACATCTGCTCACCGGAGGATTGATGTTGGGAGCCATTTTTATGGCAACCGATTACGTAACCTCGCCGATGAGCCATAAAGGAATGCTCGTCTACGGCGTGTGCATCGGTTTCCTTACGGTAGTCATCCGCACCTTCGGAGCATATCCCGAAGGCATGTCATTCGCCATCCTGATTATGAATGCATTCACTCCGTTAATCAACACTTATTGTAAACCCAAACGCTATGGGGAGGTAGCAAAAAAATGAAAAAACTGGAATCGTCATTGAAAAATATGATCCTGTCGCTGACTGGATTTTCTATTGTAGCCGGTGGATTGCTGGGCTGGGTCAATGCAGCTACTGCCGAGCCTATTGCCCAGGCCAATGCCAAAGCTCTGAGCGATGCCATAGCCGTGGTGATACCGGGATTTGACAACAATCCTGCCGAAGAAGCGGAAACAGTAGAAGTAGAAGGCACCACCTACAAGATATATCCTGCCACGCAAGGGGGCAAGCCCATCGGAGCAGCCGTAGAAGCTTCGGCAAATGGATTCGGCGGTACCCTCACCGTACTGGTAGGTTTCGATACCGAAGGCAACATCATCGACTATTCCCTGCTCAGCCATGCAGAAACTCCGGGACTAGGTTCGAAAGCCTCCGACTGGTTTAAGAAAGGAGCCAAAGGAGACATTACCGGTAAAAACCCCGGCACCCAATCCCTCACAGTAAGCAAGGATGGAGGCGAAATAGATGCCATTACCGCTTCCACCATCACTTCACGTGCCTTCCTGCAGGCAGTAAACAATGCCTGGTCTGCCTATATGAACGGCCAAGTAGATGCCACCAGTGGAGCTTCCCAACAACATTAACAAGAAAGGAGAACATTATGAACAATTTTAAGATACTGATAAACGGAATCGTCAAGGAAAACCCCACGTTCGTGCTCCTGCTAGGCATGTGTCCTACGCTGGGAACAACCTCATCCGCCCTCAATGGAATGGGTATGGGACTCGCCACAATGTTCGTGCTCATCTGTTCCAACTTTGCTATCTCCGGCATCAAAAACCTTGTGCCCGACATGGTACGCATTCCCATCTTTGTCGTGGTTATTGCTTCCTTCGTTACCATCTTGCAAATGCTGATGCAGGCTTATGTACCCGCACTCTACGCCACACTGGGACTGTTCATTCCCCTTATCGTAGTCAACTGTATCCTGCTGGGACGCGCCGAAGCTTTTGCCTGCAAGCATACTCCGATAGCCTCTCTTTTCGATGGACTGGGCATCGGCCTGGGCTTCACCATTGCACTTACCTTACTAGGCGGTGTGCGTGAATTTTTAGGCACAGGCAAACTGTTCGGCATTTCCATCCTGCCCGAACAATATGGCATGCTGGTCTTCGTTCTGGCTCCGGGTGCTTTCATCGCCTTGGGATATCTCATTGCGATTGTAAACAGATTAAAAAAGAATAATTAAAGAGTTCAGAGAGCCCATACTCCGCAGATGCAGCTCGACCATCGGCATTAACTTCTTAAACTCTAAAATAAAAAACAACAAACCATGGAATATATCCTTATATTTATCACCGCTATCTTTGTGAACAACATCGTGTTGTCGCAATTCCTCGGAATTTGTCCTTTCCTGGGTGTATCGAAGAAAGTAGAAACAGCAATGGGTATGGGAGCTGCCGTAGCCTTTGTGCTCACGCTTTCCACCATCGTCACTTACGTCATCCAGAAATTCGTACTCGACCCATTCGGACTAGCTTATCTGCAAACCATTGCTTTTATCCTTGTCATCGCCGCGCTGGTACAGATGGTCGAAATCATCTTGAAAAAAGTGTCACCGGCACTCTATCAGGCATTGGGCGTGTTTCTGCCGCTTATCACCACCAACTGTTGCATCCTGGGTGTAGCCATTCTGGTCATCCAAAAAGATTTCGACCTGCTGACAGGCGTGGTCTATGCTTTCTCTACAGCCTTGGGATTTGCCCTTGCCCTGATAGTTTTTGCCGGCATCCGCGAACAGCTTAGTCTGGTCAATATCCCGAAAGGAATGCAAGGAATGTCTATTGCGCTGATTACTGCCGGCCTGCTGGCAATGGCATTTATGGGTTTTTCGGGTGTCGACAAAGGACTTGCTGCCCTGATGGGACTCTGACACAGGTTTTACATATAAGCTAATTGTCCCTATTACAAAATACAATGTCTACCATTTGTCTGCCCAAGCAGAATCAAAATGAAAGGCACTTCCTTTGCCTGCATATCATATATTCATCGGTCATTGCAAATATATGCAACGGCCGGTGAATATACCTTCGTTTTGAGAATAAGCCTCCTGACCAAATGAGAACATTTTACAAGACCAAACAAAAAAAGCTAAGGTTTTTTTAAACCAAATCGTTTGCCTGTTTGTTTTATTGTCAGTACATTTGTTCTGCTTGCACAAGTAAGCAGAAAACCTAAACAAATTGGCAATGAAAAAAATTCTGACCATCATCCTGCTGGGCACACTTGTCACAGTGGCACAAGCCCAACGCATACTCACACTGGACAGCTGCAGAAACCTTGCCCTAGCAAACAACAAGGAGCTGCGCATCGCACAGGAAAAAATAAACGCGGCACATTATCAACAAAAAGCCGCTTTCACCAATTTCCTGCCCAAAATAAACGTGACGGGCACTTATATGCGCACGCAAAAGGAAATCTCCCTGCTCAGCAATGAACAACAGCAAGCCATCGGAAACATGGGAACAGCTCTTGTCCCTCAACTCCAACAACTGGGTGCACAGATGCAACAGATAGCAGCCACACATCCCGAACTGCTCCCCTTGCTCACCCCCCTTTCGGGCGTAATGGGGCAGATACCCGATGCACTGAATGGCGTAGGTGGAAGCATCGTAGACGCGTTCCGCACAGACACACGTAACCTCTATGCTGGTGCTGCCACCCTGACCCAACCCCTCTTCATGGGCGGAAAAATCATTGCATACAACAAAATCACCCGCTATGCCGAACAGCTTGCCGCCTCGCAACACGCCACAGGAATGCAAGACGTCATCCTGAATACTGACCAGGCTTACTGGCAAGTAGTCTCGCTGGCAAATAAAAAGCATCTCGCTGAAAGTTTTGTGAAACTGGTTCAAAGGCTCGACTCGGATGTAACAAAAATGGTAGAGCAAGGCGTTGCCACTACTGCTGATGCTTTAAGCGTCAGAGTAAAAGTGAACGAAGCAGAAATGACACTGACTCAAGTAGAAGACGGACTTGCCCTGGCAAAAATGGTACTTTGCCAATTGTGCGGAGTTCCGCTCGACACCGATATCCGTCTGGCGGACGAGGATATGAAAGACCTTGCCTTACCAACCACCTATACCGAAAGCAACGTGGGTACAGCACTTGCCAACCGCGAAGAATTGAAAAGTCTGGAACTTGCCGAGAAAATCTACCGGCAAAAGGTAAACGTGGCACGAGCCGAATTTCTACCCTCCATAGGACTAACCGCCAACTACCTGTTTACCAACCCTTCATTAGTAAATGGATTCGAGAACCGCTTTCGCGGCATGTGGGGCATAGGTGTAGTGGTCAGTATACCGGTATTCCATTGGGGAGAAGGTATTTACAAAGTACGTGCCGCCAAAGCTGAAGCCAACATTGCCCGCTACCGGCTGGACGATGCAAAAGAAAAAATCGAATTACAGGTCACTCAAAGTTCATACAAGGTAAACGAAGCCACCAAGAAACTGGTTATGGCAGAAAAGAATATGGAAAAGGCAGAAGAGAACCTGCGCTACGCCAATTTGGGTTTCCGTGAAGGAGTCATCCCCACCAGCAACGTACTGGAAGCACAGACCGCCTGGCTCTCGGCACAATCGGGAAAGATTGACGCACAAATCGACCTGAAAATGAGCGAAATCTATTTGAACAAATCAATGGGAACACTAAAATAAGACAAACAATATGGCAGAAAGAACGCAACGCAACAACATCATGCTGGCATTCATTACACTCGTAGCAGTGGTATTGATTGTAAGCATTATCGGCTTCATCACTTTCCGGAAAGGTACTGAAATCATACAAGGACAAGCCGAAGCCAACGAATATCGTGTATCGAGCAAAGTGCCCGGACGTATCCTGAAAATTTTCGTAGACGAGGGAGATGCAGTGAAAGCTGGTGATACCCTTGCTATCCTCGAGGCGCCCGATGTAATGGCGAAACTCTCGCAAGCGGAAGCCTTGGAACAGGCTGCCCAAGCGCTGAATGAAAAAGCCGAACGTGGCACCCGTGCCGAACAATTGCAAGCCGCCTACGAAATGTGGCAAAAAGCCAAAGCAGGCCTGGAAATCGCCGAAAAATCATACCAACGGGTAAACCGCCTGTACGAAGAAGGAGTGATGTCGGCACAAAAGCGCGATGAAACCAAAGCACAATATGACGCAATGGTAGCCACCGAACGTGCTGCCAAAGCTCAATATACAATGGCAAAAAACGGAGCACAACGGGAAGACAAGTTGATGACTGCCGCCAAGGTGCGCCAAGCGGAAGGTGCTGTGGCTGAAGTAAATTCATATGTCAGCGAAACGTATCTCACGGCATCTGCCGATGGAGAAGTGACGGAGATATTCCCTAAGGTAGGCGAACTGGTCGGCACCGGAGCACCCATCATGAATGTAGCCCAACTGGATGACATGTGGGTGACGTTTAACGTGCGTGAAGACTATCTGAAAGATTTCCATGTAGGGGGCGAGATTTCGGCGTTTATCCCGGCATTGGAAAAAGACGCCACATTTAAAGTGACCTATATGAAAGACTTAGGAACTTATGCCGCATGGAAGGCGACCAAGACCACCGGCGGTTTCGACCTGAAGACATTCGAAATTAAAGCCAAGCCCGTACAGCCGGTGGAGAACCTGCGGCCGGGCATGTCGGCGATAGTCAAAGGGTTGGAATGAGTGTTTTTTCACCACAGATTACACAGATTATTTTATTTAATCAATTATGAAAATCTGTGTAATCTGTGGTGAAAAAAGGAACAAGAAAGGAAGGATTATGCAATACACAACCATTCATAAACGCCTGTACCGTATAGCCGTACGCGAACTGCGGCACATCGCGACCCGGCCGATTTACCTCTTCTGCATGGTAATAGCACCGGTATTCTGCTACGTGTTCTTTACCACGCTGATGGCAAACGGCTTGCCTACAAACATGCCCGCAGGTGTTGTGGATATGGACAATACGGCGACTACGCGAAGCATCATCCGCAATTTGGATGCATTCCAGCAAACGCATGTCACGGCTCGTTATGCAAATTTCCACGAAGCACGCAAGGCGGTCCAGCGTGGCGAGATTTATGCTTTTTATTACATACCCGAAGGCACCACCGAGGAAGCTATCTCCGGAAGGCAGCCCCGCGTGTCGTTTTACATCAATTACGCGTACCTCATCGCAGGGTCGTTGCTGTACCGCGACCAGCGCACGATGTCGGAACTTGCTTCGGGTGCCATCGGGCAGAGCACGCTTTTAGCCAAGGGGGCTACCGAAGAGCAGGCAATGGCGTTTCTCCAGCCCGTCGTTATTGACACCCATGCGTTGAACAATCCGTGGCTGAATTATTCGGTGTATTTGTGCAATACCTTATTGCCGGGCATCCTGATGTTGCTCATTTTCCTGACCACCTCGTATGCGTTAGGCATGGAGCTGAAGGAAAATACGGCACACGTCCTGATGCGTCTGGCAGACAATTCCATCAGCACGGCATTGGTGGGGAAACTCTTGCCGCATACGGTTATCTTCTTTATCGTGACCGTATTCTATAATGTCTATCTGTACGGGTTCTTGCATTATCCTTGCAATAGCGGCATTTTCCCGATGCTTCTTGCGGGATTGTTGCTGGTGCTGGCTTCGCAGGCGGTCGGCATCTTTTTCTTTGGCATGTTCGGCACCCTCCGCCTTGCCTTGAGTGCGGCTTCGTTATGGGGAGTCATTTCATTTTCCATCTCCGGCTTTACCTTTCCGGTCATGGCGATGCATCCCGTCTTGCAAGGGCTGGCGGTTTTATTCCCCTTACGGCATTATTTCCTGATTTATGTAAACCTTGCCTTAAACGGTTATCCGCTCGTCTACGTATGGCAACCCATAGTGGCGCTTTTGCTTTTCTTGCTTCTTCCGTTCTTTGTGCTGAAGAAGTTGCGCACGGAAATGTTGCACTATGTATATATCCCCTAAAACCGATGGATTATGAAAAAATATTCGTTCAGACATACTATAAAGCAGGGCATCGCCGGATTGTTCCATATCTGTAAGGAAGAGCTGAAGATGACCGTCAAAGACCAGGGCGTAGTGATTTTTTTCCTCCTTGTGCCTTTGGCGTATCCGCTGGTCTATGCATTCATCTATACCAATGAAGTGGTGCGTGAAGTGCCCGTGGCTGTGGTCGATGCCGACCGTTCTTCCGTGAGCCGCGAATACCTCCGCCGGGTAGACGGAGGTCCGGATGTCCGTATCGTGTCTTATTGTTCCGATATGGAAGAAGCCCGGCTTTTGCTGAAAAAGCAAAAAATATACGGCGTGGTTTATGTTCCCGAAGATTTTAGCCGCGACTTGGCTTCGGGAGAGCAGGCGCATGTTTCCATCTTTGCCGACATGAGCGGCATGCTTTATTATAAGGCGCTTTTGCTTGCCAATACCGAGGCTTCGCTGGAGATGAACAAGGATATCCAAATCCGGCGTGCGGGCAATACCACCGGGCGGCAGGATGAGATTACGGTCCGCCCGATAGATTACGAAGCGGTATCGCTCTATAATCCGCAGGACGGATTCGCCAGCTTTCTTATCCCTGCCGTGCTTATCCTGATTATCCAGCAGACCTTATTGCTCGGGATAGGTCTGTCGGCGGGTACGGCGCGCGAGAACAACCGTTTCCGGGATTTGGTGCCCATGGTACGCCATTATCAGGGTGCCATCCGCATTATTTTCGGGAAGTCCTTGGCTTATCTTTTGGTCTATCTTGCCGTGGCGGCATATATCCTTTGTGCGGTGCCCAAGATGTTCCGGCTGGTCTTTCTTGCTTCGCCGGATACATTGGCAGCCTTTGTCCTGCCCTACCTGCTGGCATGCATTTTCTTTGCCATGGCATGTTCATGTCTCATCCGGAGGCGTGAAGACTGCATGATGATATTCGTGTTCACATCGTTGCCTTTGTTGTTCATCTCAGGCATTTCATGGCCTGGAGCGGCAATCCCGGATTTCTGGAAAGCGGTGTCGTGGATATTCCCTTCTACTTTCGGCATCAACGGATATATCCGCATACAGACGATGGGAGCCACACTGAACGATGTCTTGCCCGAATACCGGGCATTATGGATGCAGGCAGGCATTTATTTCCTTCTTACATTCTTCCTCTACCGGAGGGAAATCCTGTTGAGCCGGAAACATGCCTTAAAACGCTTGCATGAGTTCCGGAAGAAGCGGCAGGCGGTGTTGCGGTAAGGTTTATCCTATTTTAATGGGGCACAGATTTTTTTATTTATTCCGTTTGTGTTTTGTGATGTACTTATGATACGGTTTGCGTTATTGTCTATAAAGAACTTCAATAAATGACATAAACTTTATCATGGATAAAAACAACGGTTTAAACGAAAGGGCAGAACGCATCCCTCAGCGTACAGTCAATCTATTTGAACAGGTACGGCAAAAAATCATCCTGATTAGAGATTGTCAGGTGATATTAGATGTGGATGTTGCCGAATTATATGGGGTGGAAACAAAACGGGTGAATGAAGCGGTCAGAAATAATCCGGATAAATTTCCTCAAGGTTACGTATTCCAATTATCGGATGAAGAGATGGAATATTTGCGGTCGAAAAATTCGACCGCAAATCTATCACCCAAGACCCGTGTTCTCCCCAAAGCGTTCACGGAGAAAGGATTGTATATGCTTGCCACTATCCTGAAAAGTCCGCAAGCTACGCAAGCCACCCTTGCTATCATAGAGACATTTGCCTCTGTGCGCCAGCTCAAGCGTGAATTGCACGCCTTACACGGTGAAACGGATGGCAAATCGCAGCAATCCAAGATGCAACACATTGGAGAAATGCTTTCAAGCATAGTCATGCCTGACCTGGAAACATCCGAAACAGAATCAAGCCTTGAACTCAATTTCCTGATAGGCAAAATCAAGCATACGGTAAAACGGGTGAAAAGGCAAAATGATGCAGACCATACCGAAGTGGAATGACCACTTGTCATGCTTCATGCAGCCCCTTGATATACTCATACAGCTTCCGGTAGAAGGCGTGGCGCGTCAGGGTGGAGGCATCGCCCAAGATGATGAGCTTCATGCGGGCACGGGTGATGGCTACGTTCATCCGGCGCAAGTCGTTGAGAAACCCGATCTGGCCGTCCTCGTTGGCACGCACCAGACTGATGAGGATTACATCACGCTCCTGTCCCTGGAAACCGTCGACCGTATTGACCGTTATCGAGGAACGGAAGGGCTTGAAGAACGCGTCGCGCCGGAGCAGCTGGCGGAGGTATTGCACTTGTGCCTTGTAAGGGGAAATCAATCCGACATCGATGCGTTCTTCGAGGAACCGTTCCCTGCCGATGCGGGTGATGTAGGATTTCAGCTGGCCGATGGAGAGTTCAGCTTCGGCTTTGTTGATGCGCCCGTAGCTTTCGCCTACAAACTCTTCGCCGGCATCCATTCCTTCTGTGTTTATCCATTCGATGGGTGTATCGAAATCGAGTATGCTGCGGTATTTCACTTCGGGAGCCGACTGGAGCATGCCTCCGTAGAACCATTCGGACGAGAAACGCATAATCTCGTCATTCATCCGGTACTGCACTTTCAGGAGCGAAACCGTTTCAGGTTTTTGACGCACGATACATTGCATCAGCGTGTCACCCAAACCTCCACGCAAAGCGTCCAAACATTTCACTGTAGGCGGAAGCTGACAATGGTCGCCTGCCAGAATGACGCGGTCTGCCTTACGGATAGCTATCCAGCAGGCAGCCTCCAGTGCCTGCGCTGCCTCATCAATGAACAAAGTACCAAATTTCTGCCCCATCAGCAAACGATTAGCACTACCTACAAGCGTACAAGCTATCACCCGTGCCTCAGAAAAAAGAGCGGTATTGATACGCACCTCCAGTTCAGTAGCACGGTCTTTCAACGAATTAATTTTCGTACGGACATCTTCACGATTGCTTGCCTTACGTATCCGGGCATAGAGATCACGAATAGCACGACGGATACCCCACAGTTGCGGATAGTCAGGATGTGACTCAAAACGGTGTTCATAAGTGAATGAAAGCATTTTGTCGTTTACGCGGGTCGGGTTTCCGATACGCAACACGTTCACGCCCCGGTCTACCAGCTTTTCGCTAATCCAATCCACCGCCATATTGCTCTGTGCACACACCAGCACCTGATTTTCGCGGTGCAGAGTTTCGTAAATTGCCTCAACCAGCGTAGTGGTCTTTCCCGTCCCTGGAGGGCCGTGCACGATAGCAACATCCTTGGCATGCAGCACCTTATTGACGGCTTCTTCCTGCGTACGATTCAGCCACGGGAAGCGCACAGGCTGGAAGGTAAAAGCAGAAGCAGGAACAGAACCGTGGAAGATGTCGCGCAACTCCGCCAAACGGTTGTTCTTCGCACCTATCACTTGCTTCAAAGCTTCGAACATCAGGCGGTAACTGGTTTCATCGAAATAAAGCTGTACACCCAGCACATCTTTGCCCTGCAATGCAGCCCAAGCATCGGCATTAGGAAGTGCCACTACCATTCGGTCCTCGTCAACATAACTCACCGTCGCCACAAAGTTGAGGTACGCAAGTTTCCCCGTCATGTCCTGCGTAAAAAAGCACACTGGACGCCCATACTCGAACAAGTGTTCTATCTCCTTATCTTCCTTCCGTTCCACTTCCACTACCAACTGATTCAAGGCATTGTAATAATTTCGTCCGATGCTGACGGGATACCAACACATCCCGCGTTTCACCTTCCTGCCTACGCCCATCAATTCAGTCTGTTGGCGAAACTGTTCTTTCTCGTATTCGTACTCCATCCGCAACAAGTCGTATTGATGCTGCAGATACAATATTGGAGAGTGTATCGTAGATTGTTCTTTCATATCCGTAAATGATTTCAAGATACAAAGGTACGAGTTCTCTGAAAAAGAAAGGCTGAATTGTTGATAAATTCCATTATTATCTGTATTTTTACCTGCCAACCAAAAAACATAGAAGTTATGAAAAAGCAGGCAGATTACATCAAACGCATTGATATTAAAAGGATGTGGGGACGCAAAGACATTTCATGGAACCTGCGCCCCGATGTCAATATCCTAAGCGGTGTGAACGGCATCGGCAAGAGTACTATTCTGAACAACTCCGTCCGAAGTCTGACCGCACTGGAAGGAGGAGCCTTGACTAACGGATTTCAAGAAGGGGTATCATTCAGTTTCTCGCCCGAAGATGCCACATACATCAATTTCGATGTCATCCGCAGCTTCGACCGCCCACTCATCAGCTCGGGCTTACTTGAAAAAATAGGCAACCAAAACGTAAAAACCGAACTCGACTGGCAACTCTACCAATTACAACGCCGTTACTTGGACTATCAGGTAAACATCGGCAACCGCATCATCGAAATGCTGACCAGTGGCGACCCCGCCCAACAAGCCCAGGCACCTGAAATGTCGAAAGCAAAAACACTGTTCCAGGACCTGATAGATGACCTGTTCAGCGACACGGGCAAGAAAATCAACCGCAAAAGCAACGAAATCCTGTTCGAACAAGACGGCGATGAGCTCACCCCTTATCAGCTCTCATCAGGCGAAAAGCAGATGCTGGTTATCCTACTCACCGTATTAGTACAGGACAAACAGCCCTATGCCTTGTTTATGGACGAACCTGAAATATCACTGCATGTAGAATGGCAACAACGCCTCATCACCCTCATCCGTCAACTGAACCCGAACGCACAAATCATCCTGACCACCCACTCGCCAGCTGTCATCATGAACGGCTGGATAGATGCCGTAACCGAAGTGAGCGACATTACCACTCATTAAAAAACAAACACCATGGGAAAAAGACTGACCGACAACTTGTCCTCGATGTATCTGGGCGCAGCCAACAGCCTGAAGCCTAAACACGCGCGGAGAAAAATCGTAGCTTATGTAGAGAGCTATGACGATGTGTCTTTTTGGCGCTCCCTATTGGCTGAGTACGAAAACGAAAACCGTTATTTCGAAGTGATGCTTCCTTCACGAACTTCGCTGGCAAAAGGAAAGAAAAGCGTATTGATGAACCAGTTGGGAAAACAATTAGGAGAAAATATGATAGCCTGTGTAGACAGCGATTACGACTACCTGCTGCAAGGACGCACCCAGACCTCACGTTATATGATAGAAAACCCCTACGTGCTGCAAACCTATGCCTACGCCATCGAAAACTACCATTGCTATGCCGAAGGGCTGCACGAAGTATGCGTCACGGCAACACTGAACGACCATGTCCTGATAGACTTTCCGGCATACCTGAAACTCTACTCACAGATAGCCTATCCGCTTTTCGTATGGTCGGTATGGTTCTACCGCCGGCACAATTTGTCAGAGTTCTCTCTGATGGATTTCTGTTCGTATGTCAAAATAGACCAAGTAGGCATACATCATCCCGAATACAGCCTTGCAGTTATGGCCAAAAAGGTTAACCGCAAACTACGTGACTTGGAGCACCGCCATCCCGAAGGCATTCCCGAAGTGGAAGCGATGAAGGAAGAGTTTAAGCACTTAGGAGTATATCCCGAAAACACCTACATGTTTATCCAAGGACATCACATCCTCGACAATGTAGTGATGCGCCTCCTGACACCGGTATGCACTTATCTGCGGCGCGAACGCGAGCAACAAATCAACGACCTCGCCCTGCATGAAACCCAACGGCGCAACGAACTGACCGCCTACCAGCGCAGCCAGGTCGATGTGGCATTAGTCATACATAAAAACACCAACTATAAAGAGTCGCCCACTTACCAGATGATACGGCGGGACGTAGAAAAATTCCTGCGGATAATCAAGGCATAAGCCGTACTATCACCTACGAGGGTCGGTATCACATGCCCCTTAAATCAAATATAAAAATAGGAATATCCGCATTTTGCCCAATTGTTCGTAAGGGCGTATCGCATACGCCTTGAAAATGTCCGTGTGGATAAGTTGCTACATTCGGGTATATGCAATATGCCCGAATGCGAATATCCATAAAACATTAAAAAAGCATACAGAATTCTTTTCTCATATTATACCATACCACGATATGGATTTGTGCATTTTTCTGAACCTTTTGCACCATTTCCGTAGAGATGATGTGCACATCGTCTTTATCATGTGACATATACAAAATACACAATTTAATGCCGCAGGAAGTATTAAAAAGAGATGTGCCAATTACGGCACACCTCTTTTTCTATGCTTATCGTACACGTCACTTCTCCGGTGTATTGGCAAGCGTAGCCGTCAGGAAGTCGTAGAATTTAGATACGGATGCAATTTCACACTTCTCATCGGGCGTATGCGGACCTACCAGTGTGGGACCGAAAGAAATCATGTCCAAACCTGGGATCACCGCACCTATAATGCCACATTCCAGCCCTGCATGGATGACCTTCACTTCGGGAGCTGTACCAAACTGAGCCTGATAAGCCTCTTTCATCGCGTGAAGAATGGGTGAATTGACATTCGGCTCCCAACCCGAATAGCCGCCAGAACGTTCCACCCGCATACCTGCCATCGAGAAGCAGCTTTCGAGTGCCGTATTGCGGTAATCTTTCATCGACTCACGTGCACTGCGGGTCAATATCTTGACAGAAGCCTTCCCGCCTTTAACGTCTACGATAGCCAGATTGGATGAAGTCTCTACCGTATCGGGAATGGTCGGGATATATCGTTCCACACCGTTAGGGCAAGCATAAATAGCATCAACCAGATTATCGCGGATTTCTTCGGGAACCATGTATTCGGGCAAATCCACACGTTCTGCCTTAAACGACAAGCCATCCTCGATGGTGGCATATTCATCACGCCACACCTGTTCACACTCGCCCACATATGCCATCACATCATCTACCTCCTCTTCAGGCACCGTAATCACCACCTCACACTCACGCGGAATGGCATTACGCATATTTCCACCTTCCCACGACACAAGGCAAGCCTCATCATAGGCTATGACCTGATTCAGGAAACGAGCCATCAGTTTATTGGCATTGGCATGTCCCCAACCTATCTGAATGCCCGAATGTCCTCCGCGCAATCCTTTCAATGTCACTTTCAGAGCCACATCTGCAGGATCGGTCTTTTCTTCCTTATATTCCAAGGTTGCGGTCAGGTCCTCCCCTCCGGCGCATCCGATATACAATTCACCTTCTTCTTCCGAGTCCAGATTCAGCAAGATATCCCCTTCAATAGTTCCCGGCTTCAAGCCGAAAGCACCATACATGCCCGTTTCTTCATCTGCCGTAATCAAGGCAACCAGCGGACCGTGCTTCAAGGTTTTGTCTTCCATAACCGCCATGATAGCAGCCACCCCCATACCGTCATCAGCACCCAGCGTCGTACCTTTGGCACGCACCCAACCGTCTTCCACGTATGCCTGAATCGGGTCTTTCTCGAAATCGTGTTCGGTGTCCTTGTTCTTTTGAGGAACCATATCCATGTGTGCCTGCAAAATTACGGTCTTCCGGTTTTCCATACCTGGAGTGGCAGGCTTGCGATATATGATATTTCCAGCCTCATCCTGAAAAGATTCCACACCCACACTCTTGCCAAATTCCAACAAGAATGCCTGAATTTTCTCCAAATGTCCTGACGGACGAGGAACTTGTGTCAACGAATAGAAGTGCTTCCACACATTCTGTGGAGCAAGCGAAAGAATGTCACTCATAGATTTTAAGTTTTATGTTTATTTGTAAGCGGCAAAGCCACCAATCCGTAAATACCTAACAAAATTAATAAAAAGGTTTGAATTCCGTGTACCAGCAAAGCAAATATTCCGGCATCTTCCTTACTGACGCCATACATCATCATCATTGTTATCACAGCAAAATGCCACGGACCGGCACCGTTGGGCGTAGGGACAATCACGGCAATACTCCCCACTACAAACAATACCAGTCCTGCCATCCAACCCAAATGTGCCGAAAAGCCGAAACAATAAAAAGTCAAGTAAAAATGCAGGAAATAACATGCCCAAATGGCAACTGTATACAGAATATAAAGCCACGGACGATGTACGTTGCGGATAGAAAGACATCCCACCCATACATTCTGTATCAATCCTTTCATCCGGGCAAACACAGCCAAGTTACGCACCAGCCAATATGCCAACACAAGAGCAGCCGCTATGCAGAGCAAGGTAATATAAAAGTTGGTCGAAGTAAACAGATGGAGAAAAAAAGCCCCGTCGGTCCCAGTTATCCGGAAAAAACGGGCAAAGATACCTGACTGTAAAATCAAAGTCACCACCGTTATCAACACCACACACACCGAGTCGATAAGACGTTCGGATACGACTGTACCCAAAGATTTAGAGAAAGACACCTGGTCGAATTTCGACAAGATACCACAACGGGACACTTCTCCCACACGGGGAATCACCAGATTGGCAGCATACGATACGAATATGGCATACACACTGTTTGATGCTTTCGGATATTCGCCCAAAGGTGCCAAAGCCAAGTTCCATCTCCATCCGCGAAACACATGCGACAGCACTCCAAACACCAGCGAAAACAACATCCAACCATAATTCATACCATGCCCCAACACATAAGACACCTTCCGGAAGTCGAACCCATGATACGTCCATACCAAGATAGCCGCACCCAGAACCAAAGGCAAAACAATTTGCAAGACCTTATTTATAAGTTTTTTTATACCACTCTGTTCAATTTTACTCATGTATTTAAGATTAATGCTTAACTTTGCAATATGCAAAGATAATATCTTGCTCGAATAAAATCGTTATTTATAAAGAAAATACATACAGAATGAAGTCAGTCAGGCCAAAAAAATTTTTAGGGCAGCATTTTTTAAAAGATTTACAGATTGCCAGCGATATTGCCGACACGGTGGACACCTGTCCAGAATTGCCAATCCTGGAGGTAGGACCCGGCATGGGCGTATTAACCCAGTTCCTTGTCAGGAAAGGCAGACCGCTGAAAGTAGTAGAACTTGATTTCGAATCGGTCGCCTATTTACACAACAACTTCGCAGAGTTGGGCGACAATATCATCGAACAGGATTTTTTACAGATGGACTTGTCTAAACTGTTCGACGGGAAACCCTTTGTCCTGACGGGCAATTACCCTTACAACATATCCAGCCAGATATTCTTTAAGATGCTGGACAACAAAGACCTCATCCCCTGCTGTACCGGAATGATACAAAAAGAAGTGGCAGAACGCATCGCTGCATCACCAGGCAACAAGACATATGGCATCTTGAGTGTCCTGATTCAGGCATGGTACAAGGTAGAATACCTGTTCACGGTCCACGAACATGTGTTCAATCCGCCCCCCAAAGTGAAAAGCGCCGTCATACGCATGACACGTAATGACACGACACACCTGGGATGCAATGAAAAGCTGTTCAAACAAATCGTTAAGACGACATTCAATCAGCGGAGAAAGACATTGCGCAATTCCATCTCTACCATTTTAGACAAAAGTCATCCGCTCAGTGCCGATACAATATTCAACAAACGTCCCGAACAACTTTCGGTACAAGATTTTATCAGTCTGACCAACCGGGTGGAAGAAGCACTGGTTTCAATTGACAATCAACAATCAACAATCAACAATTAATAATTAACAATTAACAATTAATAATTGGCAATTGAAAGAATCTGTGGTAACCCCAAAAACTTAAGAACCCCAAAAACTTAAGAACTCAAAAACTTAAGAACCACCTCTAATATATATAAGGTATGGAAAACGAAGAAATAAAAAAAGTATCCGAACTGATTGAAAACAAAGAATCAGACAAGCTGAAAGAGCTCCTGAACGATTTGCACCCTGCCGATATTGCCGAATTGTGTGACGAACTGGATGCAGAAGAGGCACGTTCCATATACTTGTTATTAGACAATGAAAAGGCAGCCGACGTATTGATTGAAATGGATGAGGACGCCCGTAAACGTTTCCTCGAAATCCTGCCTTCAGAAACCATTGCCAAAAGGTTTGTCGACTATATGGACTCGGATGATGCAGTAGACATCATCCGTGATATGGACGAAGACAAACAGGAAGAAGTCCTTTCGCATATCGAAGACATCGAACAGGCAGGCGACATTGTCGATTTGCTGAAATACGATGAAGATACTGCCGGTGGTCTGATGGGTACCGAAATGGTCATCGTAAACGAAAACCTGAGTATGCCCGAATGCCTGCGCGAAATGCGCATTCAGGCAGAAGACATGGACGAAATCTATTATGTATATGTAGTAGACGACGATGAGCGCCTGCGCGGCGTATTCCCGCTGAAGAAAATGATTACCAGCCCTTCGGTGTCGAAAGTAAAACATGTGATGAAAAAAGATCCCATTTCGGTACATGTAGACACCCCCTTGGAAGAAGTGGTACAAGTCATTGAAAAATACGACCTGGTGGCTCTTCCGGTAGTCGACAGCATCGGCAGACTGGTAGGACGCATCACGGTCGATGACGTAATGGACGAGGTACGCGAACAAGCCGAACGTGACTACCAGTTGGCTTCCGGTCTGTCACAAGATGTCGAGTCACACGACAATGTATTTCGCCAAACCACAGCACGCCTGCCCTGGCTGCTGATTGGAATGTTGGGAGGAATCGGAAACTCAATGATTCTCGGCAACTTCGACACGACCTTTGCCGCCCATCCCGAAATGGCACTCTACATTCCATTGATAGGTGGTACAGGCGGAAATGTCGGTACCCAATCGTCCGCACTGGTCGTGCAAGGACTGGCAAACAGCTCTTTAGATGCAGGCAATACCTTCAAGCAAGTACTTAAAGAATCGGTAGTGGCACTCATCAACGCCACCATCATCTCCATGCTGGTATATATCTACAACTTCATCCGTTTCGGTGCCAGTGCCACGGTCAGCTATTCGGTATCCATCAGCCTGTTTGCCGTTGTGATGTTTGCTTCCATCTTCGGCACTCTGGTTCCCATGACTCTGGAAAAGCTGAAAATCGACCCTGCCATTGCTACCGGACCGTTTATTTCCATTACCAACGACATCATCGGAATGCTGATGTATATGGGTATCACCGTGCTTCTGGCATAAGAAAAAAGAAAAAAGTGAGGGTACACTTAAAAATAATTATCAAAAAAATATGAAAATCAGATTTTATTCTTTTAATTTGTAATTGGTGAAGAATTAAAACCAGATATTCTCTAAAATCTACATACGATGGAAGTAAACGAAACAAACCGCCCACTAACTGAAGTTCAGGAAAACAACGTACCTGAAACTTCGGTTCCCACTGTTGAATCTGTTGAATCAACCGACAAACCGGTGTATGCACCTAAGCAAACACAGGAAGAAGTGGTAGAACGTCTGACAGAAATCAACAAAGACGCCTGCAATGCAGACAAACAAGAAATCGATTTTTTAAAACAAACTTTTTACAAACTGCACAAAGCTGAACAAGACGCAGCGCGTAAAGCCTTTATTGATGAAGGCGGTAATGCGGATGACTTTGTCCCTGCCCCCGACCCGTGGGAAACAAGGTTCAAGGAAATCATGAGCTCCATCAAAGAAAAGCGAAGTGTTATGGCAGCCGAACTGGAACAGGAAAAAGAAGAAAACTTGCAGAAAAAGCTTGCCATCCTCGATAAGATGAAAGCACTGATTGAAACAACAGAAGACACCAGCAAGATATACAACGAGTTCAAGCAGCTTCAGCAGGAATGGAATGACATCAAGCAAGTACCCGTCGGCAAGGTGAACGAACTATGGAAATCATACCAACTCTATACCGAAAAGTTCTACGACATGGTGAAGCTGAATAACGAATTCCGTGAATACGACTTCAAGAAAAACCTGGAACAGAAAACCCACTTGTGCGAAGCTGCTGAGAAACTGGCAGAAGAGCCCGATGTAGTATCTGCTTTCCATCAGCTTCAGAAGTTGCATCAGGAGTTCCGCAACATCGGTCCCGTGGCAAAAGACTTGCGCGAAAGCATCTGGGCACGCTTCAAAGCTGCTTCTACTGCCGTAAACCGCCGTCATCAGCAACACTTCGAAATGCTGAAAGAAAAGGAGCAGAACAACCTCGACCAGAAGACGGTCATCTGCGAAATCGCTGAAGCGATGGAATACGACAAGTTGAAGACTTTTGCCGACTGGGAGAACAAAACACAAGAGATTCTTGCCTTGCAGGCAAAATGGAAAACCATCGGCTATGCACCGCAGAAAATGAACGTCAAAATATTCGAACGTTTCCGCGCTGCATGCGATGAGTTCTTCAAACGGAAAGCCGCCTTCTTCAAACAGATTAAGGAAAACATGGCAGAAAATCTGGAAAAGAAAAAAGCACTGTGCGAAAAGGCGGAAGCCTTGAAAGACAGTACCGACTGGAAACAGACCGCCGAAATCCTCACTCAATTGCAAAAGGAATGGAAAACCATCGGTCCGGTGGCAAAAAAACATTCGGATGCAGTATGGAAACGCTTCATCGGTGCCTGCGACTACTTCTTTGCACAGAAGAACAAAGCAACTTCTTCGCAACGCTCGGTAGAGATAGAAAACATGACAAAGAAAGAAGAAATCATCAAGCAGCTGGCTGCTCTTGATGCTTCGGGTACTACCGATGACAATACGGCTGAACAGACACGCAGCCTGGTGAAAGAATGGAACTCCATCGGTCATGTACCTTTCAAGGAAAAAGACCGCCTGTACAACGAATTCCACAAGCTGGCTGATAAACTGTTTGACAAGCTGAACATCTCGGCATCCGAACGGAAACTGAGCGACTTCAAGTCGGGATTAGGCAAAGGGGATAACCTCTACCGCGACCGTGAAAAGCTGGTACGTACCTACGAAGGATTGAAAAGCGACATTCAAACCTACGAGAACAACCTGGGCTTCCTCTCTTCTGCATCAAAGAAGGGCAATACACTGGTAGCCGAGGTAACCCGAAAGATTGAACGCCTCAAAGGAGACATGGAACTGGTGCTGAAGAAAATCGAAGCCATTGACGAAAAGCTGAAAGAAGCGTAATATATTTGTAGTTCACCACAGATTACACAGATTAAAAAAAATTATTTTATCAATCCGTGTAATCTGTGGTGAATTATTGTTATCACCAGTTATCCGTACGGAACGGGAACAAAGGCAATTCACGGGTACCTGCCACATTTCCCGGTTGGAAATCACGGAAACAATAACGTACGGCTACCGGATTAGCCACCTTGTCGCAAGTTACTTTTATCTGAAGGTTGTTGTATACTTCCGCCTTGGCAGGATAAAACACCTTGTCGCTGCCTGCCACTTCAAAACCTTCCATATCACTCAGCCGGCTGAACCCGTCGGGCGCATCATTGAACGAAAGAATCACACTGCCGTCCTTCACCTCCATCGACTTATACGAAGGACCTGCCGACACAATACCTTTTACACCATACGTCTTTGCCAAAGCCATATAGGCAAGACGTTTTCCCACATCGATCTTGTTTTTCGGATGGATATTCTTTGCCTCATAAGGTTCCACCAGGTCATTGGTCGAAATCAATGCACTGTTCGGGATAATGGATTGCGCCTTAAACTGCTGTTCGCGCAGGAAAGCACTGCCCGTACCTTCGTAGGATCCGAACGGAGCAATCTCCACGAAATAGAACGGCAATTCGCCCAGTCCCCATTCGTTACGCCACAAGTCCACCATTGTCTTCAGGCGTTCGGCATAGTCGGGATGACCTACGTTCGATTCGCCCTGGTACCATAAGAATCCCTTGATGGTATAGTTCTGCAAGGGCTTCAACATCCCGTTGTACATAATAGTCGGGCTCATATAATGCCACCAGTCGTGCGGCTCCTCCTTGCGGATGTCCCGCTTCAGGTCGATGTCGGAATAATTCTTCACGATACTTGCCGGAAGCCACCCCTCCACCGTCGAGCCTCCCCAACTGCAATTGATGATACCGACAGGTACGTCAAGTACCCTGTTCATCATCATTGCAAAGTGGAATGCCGTAGCACTGAAAAAAGGCGCATTCTCCGGGTTGCTCACCTTCCATTTGCCCGGACAGGTCTCTACAGGTTCCAGTTGTCCGTTCTTTTCAACGGTTGCCACCCGTATGCCCTTCCATTGTGCCGCAGTGGCAATAGTCTCGTTCGCACCTTCTATAGGGCAGTTCCAGAAGCCGTTCAGCGGCATCTCCATATTCGATTGCCCCGAACAGAACCACACCTCACCTATCAGCACATTGTCCAGCTTCGTTTCTTCGCCATCCGAAAAAGTAATGATCTGCGCCTCATACGTAGCGGCAGGCGTCTGCACCTTGGCAAGCCATTTGCCGGCTGCATCGCTCTTTACCTTATATACCCGCTCACTCCACGATACCCGCACGCTTACCTCCGTATTCGGATTCGCCTTTCCCCATAACTTCACTTCAGTCTGTTGCTGAAGCACCATGTTGTCACTCATTATGTCGGGCAACGTAACTTTTGCCCACGTGCTTGCCTGCATAGCTGCCAGCAGACAAGCCATTACAATCCTTTTTCTCATATTTATTACCAATTCATTAGTTCCTTCAGGTAAGCCGTAAGCTCGTTCGCCATTTTCTGTTGCTGGCGCATCGACGGATGCCAGTTGGCTCCATATCCCAACGAACCGGTCTGCGGAGACATGTCGAAACGGTACACCTCCGTATCGCCAGCTTCTTTGCGCTCTGCCACAACCTTGTCCATCGCCCGCTTCACGTCTGCTAACGGTTTTCCGCTCAGCATCGAGCCACTCAGCAGCACGAGCTTCGCCTCCGGATAGATATCTCGCAGATGTGCTACGAACTTCCGGTATCCATCGGTCAGCAATGCGAAATCATACTTCCCGTCACCGGCATCATTGGTTCCCAAATTGATGCAGACCACATCGGGCGTGTACAGGCTATGGTCCCATAACTCTGTCGGGTCGGTAAACATCACCTGTTCGTACATCGCCGGCAGGCAATCCTTGCTTCCCGACACAGGTGCTCCGAAATTACGGTAAATGCCGATGCCCGAACGTGCCACTACCAAGTGCTGTGCATTCAATGCACGCGCCGTGCGTGCCGCATACGTATAGAAATGGTTTTCCGTCTCGTAGGTGAAAGGGTCGTTCCGGTCGTCCGACTCTACGCCATAGCCGCACGTAATGGAATTGCCGATAAACTCAATGCGCCGTTCGGGCAAGGCGGGAGCCTCAGCCAGCGTACATCCCTTGTCCAGGTAAAAGCCCTTGAAGACCGGCTTCAGCTCGTACCCTTCCAAAACATACATGATGCGTGCCCGGTGCGTCCCTTCGGGCAAACCCTCGACAAGAGTCACAATAGAATCGTTCTTCGTAAAACCGATGCGGTAAGGCAACCCGTCGTCTATCTCCACCATAAAGTCCCCACTGCCCGGCTTTGCCTTCATCTGCAACGAAGTGCCCTCGAAATCGGCATAGATGCTTACACCCGGATAAGTGAACGTGACCGCCTGCGGAATGCGGTGGCTGACACGTCCCATATAGACAATGCGTGCGTCATCGGCAGACACAAAAGTCTCATCCTCCTTGGGTATACCGGCAAAAGCGGAAAAGCCGGAAAAGAAAGCCGGAATCATCCAGCCTAAAGCATAAATCATTCGTCTGTGTGTTTTCATCTTTCATGTATTTTTGCAAAGATAGCGAAGATTATCCACACACGCTAATAGAATCTTATCCAAATCTGCTCAAATCGTATCAAAAAGCTTCCGGTCCTTCATTTGTGCATTTTCTCACCACACAGATTAAAATAAACGAATATCCGCATTTTACCCAATTGCCATGTAGGGGCAAGATTTGCCTGCTCCTCGTACCATGCCATTTCCATAGAGACGGTGTGCACATCATCCTTGCATTTGATGGCATATCGGTAAGGAACATTTGGCTTTGCATGTAGCCTATATCTTTGTTTCAGACGGCATACTTTTACGTTCTCGATATGGAAACCGTACGTTCTCGATATGGAAACCGTACGTTCTTGATATGGAAACCGTACGGTTTTCATATGAAAACCATAAAAGGAAGCCGCTTGAAACGATAATGTAATCCAAATGCGGAAACAATTGTTCCGGGAAAAATGCACAAACTTATGCCGTGCATGGTATAATCAAATATGAATGTACGCATTTCACCAATAAGAAGTTATTTCAGGAACCTTTTCATACCATTGGCATTTTGCGGACATTCATTAATCAAAAAATGACAGGTTTATGACCGCGCAAAATATAGAACCCTTTCGATTGTCCATCGAAATGCGTATCTTTGCCTCCCGTAAGGAAACAAAGCGGCATGAAGAAATTGCTTTATTGGGCGATATGGCTGATAGGAATCACCGCCTGCGTGAATCCCAAAGGCAAGGAGGTGCTGGCGGAAGCCGAAAGGCTGGTGCAGGCATCTCCCGACTCGGCTTTGCTTGTATTGGAACAGGCGGAAAAAGAAACCGCAACCTATCCGCACCGCAACCGCATGCGCTACCTGCTGCTTCGAGCCGAGGCGATGAACAAGGCTTACCTTCCGTTGGATAGCATTACGTATATGGATGAAGTGCTCGACTATTACCTCTCGCATGGCAATCGGGACGAGCGGATGCGTGCCTGCTACCTGATGGGAAGCGTCTGGCGCGACCGGGGAAACAGCCCGCTTGCCTTGCACTATTTCCGCGATGCCATCAGCGAAGCGGATACTACCGCAACCGATTGCGACTATGCGCAGGTAAGCCGCATCTATGCCCAAATGGCATCGTTATTCGACAGGCAACGTTATCCGCAGATGGAATTGGAGCAATGGAAACAAGCCATGCGTTATGCCCTGTTGGCAAAAGATACGCTGATGTATATCCAGTGTCAAGATTATATAAGTGGCGCTTATTTCCTTTTAAGCAAAGAAGATTCGGTCGTGTATTTTACTCAACAAGCTTACCGTAATTATTCGAAATATGGCAGGAAGGATTGGGCTGCCGCCACTCAAATCGTTATGGCAGACTATTACTTGAGGTATGACAGCCTTGATAAAGCCAAACAGGCATTGGACGAATACCGGAACAACTCGGGCTTTTTTGAGAGCGACGGAAATGTCTCTTCGGGATATGAAATCTTCTATTATTACATAGGAGAATATTACGAGAAGATGGCACGATTGGATTCGGCTGTTTTCTATTATCGGAAACTGCTGAATTATCCGGCTGATATAATGAATGCGGAAAGCGGGTATAAGGGTTTGATGTCGGTCTATACCCGGATGCATGAGGTCGATTCGGTGGCTAAATATGCTCATCTGTTTGCCAATGCCAACGATACGGCAAATCTTCGCAACTCAGCCCATGAAATCAGCCGTACGCAAGCCTTGTACGATTATTCCGAAAGCCAGCGGATAGCGGTAGAGAAATCGGAGGAAAACCAAAGGCTATGGCTGGGGCTTTGTGCCTGCTTTGTGATGTTGTCGTTTGGAGGAACTGGAATTTATTTGTATGAGCGGAAACAAAAAACGACCCGTATGCTTGCAAACCGGAAGTACACCGACCTGATGATGCAATACCATCAGGCTACGGAAGAATTGCAAAGTATCCGTTCCAACAAACAACAATTCCAGCAACAGAAAGAACAGGAAATCGAAAAGCTCCAGCAGATGCTTGCCGTTTACCAGGAACATACCCATGCCGGTCAATGGGAATTGGAGCAAAGCCTCTTGCAACATGACATTGTCAAGCGTATGCACCAACATGCTTACAAGCTGGCAGTACCTTCGGATGCCGAATGGAATGACTTGCAAGGCGTGGTGGAAAAATCCTTGCCGGAGTTTTATGCCAAGCTGAGTGCTAACGAAGCTCAACTGACTGACCAAGAGTGGAAAGTCTGCCTGTTGGTAAAGCTGAACTTTATTCCTTCCGAACTTACCGTTTTGCTTAATCTCAGTAAGCAACGTGTCACCAATATCCGCACACGTCTGAATCAAAAATTGTTCGGCGAAAGCGGAAGCCGGACTTTCGATGCCAATCTTCATAAGCTATAGTGCAGAAGAGTACTAAATGTACTTTTATTCAATCATCTTATATTCAATTGTTTAAACTTTCCTATCATCGGTTGTGTACTAAGTGTACTCATTTTCTTTGACAGGTTTCTGTTTTATTCTTATGTTTGCGGTGTAATTTTAAAAACGTAAAGAATATGAATAGATTTTCTTTCTTTTTGTTATTAATGCTACTGCTTTCTTCACAAAGCATAAACGCTGGTAGCACATCAGGTGGGATGCCGATAGAAATTTATGCAAGTTTTACGAAACCTCATTCAGCTAAAGGTCATATCATGAGGTCTCCTGCTAAAGTTCCTGATGTATATTTAAAGGATTACCTTGTAACGTTTGATGCTTTCAGCAGTGCTTGTACGTTAGAATTGGTAGATACTGAAACGAATGAAACCGTTTACAACCAGGTTATCCCTGCCGGAGGTACATCTTGCCTGTTGCCTTCTACGCTGAAAGGACGTTACCTTATCCGATTCGTCTCTGAAAGCGTAGCTTATTGGGGATACATTGATTTATAAAAAGAACATAATAAAGTCGACTTATAGTCAAAAGTAAGTGAAATGCGAATAATTCGTTTAAAAGTTGTATCTTTACGGCATGGAAATGCAGTTGTCGACATCAGAAATAGAAAATTTACGTAAACTTCAACGGAATCTAGCCGGAAGTTCCGACTATGCCCGTGTGACTTGCATTCTGATGTTGGGCATGGGCAATTCTCCTTCCTTCGTGGCTTCATGCCTTGGAATAGACGTTTCCACCGTATACCGTTACCGTTCCGCTTATTTGCACGGCGGTGCCGATGAACTTCTGGAAAACCGCCACAAAGGTTATTGGGGGCTTCTTGACAGCAGACAGTTGTCCGCCTTGCGCAAGGAACTTCGTGAGCATATCTATACGGATGCCAAGAGTGTGGCAGAGTGGATAAAGTCCACATTCGGCGTGGAGTACACGCCCCAGGGGGTTGTAGACCTGCTGAACCGCATTGGTTTCACCTATAAGAAGACATCGGAAGTCCCTTGCGAGGCTGATGCCTCCAAGCAGGCAGCCTTTGTCGGAGAACTTTCCGAAATCCTTTCCGGTATGCCGGAAGATGCCGTGGTTTATTATGCCGACGGTGTTCATCCGACCCACAACAGCCGTTCCACTTATGCGTGGATAGAGAAAGGCGAAAAGTTGGAACAACCGACCGTCAGCGGTCGTGACAGGGTGAACATCAACGGGTTGCTTAACGCGCATGACGTGACGGACGTGATAGCCCATGATTGCGAAAGCGTCAATGCCGAATCCACAAAAGAAGTTTATCAGGCGGCCTTGGACAGGCATCCGGAGGCCCCGTTCATCTATATCATTTCCGACAATGCCCGTTATTATCACAACAAAAAGCTCAAGGAATGGGTGGACGGGACAAAAATCAGGCAGATATTCCTGCCGCCCTACTCGCCGAACCTCAATCTGATTGAGAGGCTTTGGAAATTCCTCCGCAAGAAGGTCATCAATACCGGTTTCTACAGGACAAAAGAGAAATTCAGGCAGGCCGTTAAGGATTTCTTCGACAATATCGGAAACTATAAAGAAGAGTTGGAGTCACTTCTGACTCTTAAATTCCGTTTGTCTAATTCGCAAACCATTTCTTTTTGACTATATTATATTCCAGACCAAACTGGTAAAAAGGAGCGGAAACCGAAAAGCTTATAGAGTAGGCAAACAAATACACTCAAAAAACTAAATGAAATATGAAAATTAAATTAGTATTTTTATGTATAGTAGTAATTATGTTAAATGCTTGTTCTGTAGAGGATAGTGCAAATGAAAATTATAATCAAGGATTTCCAGAAGCCCAAGCATTTATATCGGAAATGACAGTTGATGAAAACGATGCGAGTCGAAGTAACGATGTTAAGTCTTTTAAAATCAGTTTCCGAGATTCTATTTCGGGATTTTCCTACGGTTACAATCTTTTATGCTATGACACAGATAAATATGGTGCAGATTTTAATGACGATAATATTCCTGAATTAATAATGGTGTCCCAAGGCAATAAGATTGTCGGACAAATGAATGGTTATACAAATGTCCTGCATATTACCCGAGAAAATAAAGATGGATATATTCTTTATTCATTTCAAGAAGAAACTCCTCAAACTCGTGTAACATACACTCATCTTTCTTGGTGGGGATGTGTCACTCGTTTGGTCTCAACACCTGAAGTATCTTTTACAGGAATGTTTACTAGCAGCATTGCTATGGCTGGGGCTTTAGCCATCATATGTTTAGATGATAACAATCGTTGGGATGTAATCGAATGAGTAAAAGCAAAATGATAGGCTGGAGCATATTGGTGCTATATGGAATCTCATTATTTGTCCTATTCCATTGCCATTTACTGACGGAAAAGATGAAAGACTTATTTACTATATATGTCTTTAGTATTCCTACTATAGCGTGGTATCTGATAGGAAGAAGTAAACACAAAGAATAATACAGTCAACTTATTATATTCCAGACCAGACTGGTAAAAAGGAGCGGAAACCGAAAAGCTTATAGAGTAGGTACATTTTGTGAATTATCATAACGTGAGTTCGATATAATTCAAAACATCGTAAGCTGCCCGTCTTTGACAAAATACAGGTCAATGGCGGGCTTCTTTTCAAAAAAGCAGTATGCTGCAATAGCAGAAAGTGAATTGGCAATGAAGTTGTTGAAGGAGCGGTGTCTGGAGTGTTCAATCTGTGCAATATTTTTCAACTCATCATTGACCGTTTCTATTAAAGCCCGCTTTCTCAACAGGATTTTGTCCGCTACACTACTCATCAGAGAATTCTTCATATTGTTCTTCACTTTGGTTATCAGCTGTATTCCGTTAAGGAAAAGGTTCTCGAACAAAGCCTGCCCGATGTATCCTTTGTCCGCACACAGTTTGCCCTTTATGTTTTTCAGGAACTTTTCCTGTTTCAACGGCTCACGGTCATCCACATTTCCCGGCGTGAACATGAAATTGAGGATTTCCCCTTTGTCGTTGATAATCAAATGCAGTTTGAAGCCGAAAAACCATCCCATGGAACATTTCCCACGCTCCGCAAGACCCTCAAATGTCTTGTGAATCAATATGCGCTGGTTCCGGCATACACGCAGCGGAGCGGAATCCACAAAACTGATGCCAGTACAGGTACCCAGCAGGACCTCCTTGATGAAGACGGTAAGCAGCAACAGGACTTCTTTCTCCAGTTCCACAAAACGGTTATAGGACACACATTGGGGGAAGAGGTGTATCAGATGTTTGCAGATATATTCCTTGTAATAATGCTTGAAACACCGGAAACCTCCTGAGTGGAACAGAATCAGGATGACCATGATTCCCGCATCGTTCATCCGGTTCGGCTTGTTCCGATGCCTGTGATTCTTGTCTTCAACCATATATTTTTCCTGAACTTTGGCAAATTCCTTGCAAAAATCATCCGCCATACAATAAATCTCCGTAACTTTAGCCGCTGAGAACATAGTGGTAATCGTTTAAATGTTATAACTTGATACTTTAAATTTAATGATTTTACCGCTATGTTCCTAATTTTCAAATGAATAATTTTATTCCTTATATCGAACTCACGTTATCATATTATGGATAAAGAAACTAAAATCCCAAAATTATCAAAGGATGAAGCAGGCAAACTGCGTGGCGGCTTTTCAATTGAATCTGCCAAAGTAGAAACAATGCTTGAGTTGTCGGATGCTGCCTGTTTGTACGATATGCTTTCAACAACGAAGTGAATCGGTGAACGGTTCTTGCCCAATCCCTCGTGTTTATGAAAATGCTACAATCAATATCCGTAAATATTTTTACGACGTGATTGCATTGAAGCATCAAGCAGCAACATAATCATTTTGACAAAACAGAAGTATATAGTCGTTTTTCTCTAACAAAAGGACGTGTAAAATCAAGAAAAAGATTAAATTTGCAGATAAAAGCATCTGAAAATAATTTGTTGCATGAAGCGGTATTTATTACTAATTTTATTATGTGTTTGTTCGATGTGCCGGATGATGGCACAAGATATGATTTCAGGGAAGGTAGTAGACGAAAATAGGAATCCGTTGCCTTATGTGAGCGTTGTCCTTCAGCATGTACAAGATTCATCGTATGTCTGTGGAGTCACCTCGGATACGGAAGGGGTGTTCCGTTTACCGGTTCAGCCAGATAGGGAATATGCATTATTGGTATCCTATATCGGTTATACCACAGTCCGTAAAACCTGCAAGGCGGGCAACCTCGGAACGATTATGATGAAGAAAGATGCCTTGATGCTGGAGGAAGTGAATGTCATCGCTTCAAGAATCCGCCACAATGCGAATGGCTATACCGTTAATCTCCGTTCTTCGGATATAGTGAAAGGCAAGCAGTCTGCCGATGCTTTGGCATTTCTTCCAGGGATAACCAAAGAAGATAACAGTTATAAAATCAACGGGCTTCCTGTAAGTGAGATTTATGTGGACGGTATAAAACTTGCCAATATGGATGAACTGAAAAATCTCCCGGCGGATATGATTGAGCGGGTGAAAGTGAACTATCTGGCAGGGAGCAATCAGAATGCGGCTTTGACAGGAGGAACGATTGATATTTCCCTCCGCCAGCCGCCACAAGGAGGATATTACGGCTCTCTGAGCGGAGGAGCCACATTTTATCCCGACTACGGATTCAGTAATGAGAACGTAGGCGGTGTAATCCGTTACCGTTATAAGAATCTGAATGTTTATGATAACCTTTCCTTGAATTTCAATCAGCAGGAAGAAACAGCTGACCAAACCGTATGGAACCAGTCGACCGATTTGCGTACGCAAATTGATGAAGAGACAAAATACCGGGGACACAACATCAACAACCGTTTAAGCCTTACCCAACAGATAAACGGGAACCACTCTCTTGGCGCCAGCTACTATGTGGCGACAAACCGGCTTAAGGCATCTTCACTTACCATTGGCAGCCAGGAAAACGCCATCCGCCCGGCTATCGAAAGTAAAGACAATTACCTTGATCAGGAAGCGACCTTAAAACATACTGCCAAACTTAGCCGGAGAGGAACAACACTGGATATAACAGGCGACTATTTTAACCGCCAGTCGGATAACCGTACAGGCTATTCGTATGGCGACAACACATCAGATGTGTCGGAGGATGAATCTTCACTGGATATGTATAAACTTTCGGTTGACGTGACCGACCCTCGCAGCCAGAAGCTGGTATGGAAATATGGTGCGTCCGTGCACTATATTGTCTCTGATTATCATCCTGCTATCGGTGTTTCTAATCAAACAGACCGTTTCCAGACAAGCCAAACCGCAACAACGACAAAAGGGCTGACTCCGTTGGCGTATGTGTCCGCCATGGGGCAAATCTGGAAAATCAATTACAGTATAGGCGTGAACTGGCAATTGAATGAAATCAAATATAAAACGTCGGATGATGGAATAGAGTCATCGGATACACAATGGGGGATTAATCCGACCGTACAGCTGATGATGCCGTTGGATAAGAAAGGTGAGTATATGTTGATGCTGAATTATAAGCGTACCCTTGACGACATCCCGTATGCGGCGATTTCATCTACAGTCCGCTGGAGTGACCCGTACAATTATACGGTTGGCAATCCCGACTTGAAAGCCCCTACGGCGGATATGCTTATCGCCGGTGCCTCTTTGTTCCGCAATTTGCTGAACCTGACAGCGGTGTATTCGCATACGAAGGACAACATTTATTGGGAAACCAGACAAAGTCCGGGCGCATCTGATGTGTTTTATACAATTCCGGTGAATCTTCCATCGGCAGATTTCTATGGCACAGGAGCGGAACTGAATCTGAATCCGGTCAAGCCGTGGAGGATGAAAGCATCCGGTCGTCTGGAAATCCATCCGGAAGATATTACATTAAACGGTGTCTACTATGGGAAAACAAGACTTCGCCAGTATTATGCCATATACAACACCTTTGCCTTCAATCACGGCTGGGGCGGCATGTTGAACCTGATATGCGAGCCGACTTTCAAGACATACGACCGTACTTACCATACTATCTATAATATCGGCGGGCAGGTTTATAAAACGATGTGTAAAGATAAGCTGCAATTGACTTTCATGTTCAATGCTCTTGGCGACCGCCGCAAATATGACCGCTATGCCAACGGCAATAAGGTGACCTACGATTTTACTACGCCTGTGCAGTATGTAGGCGTTTCGCTTATATGGAGATTTTCAGGAGGCAAGCAGGTGAATGTAAATGCGATAGAAAGCGGTTCGCAGAACTTTAAGGAAATAAAGGACGTTATTAGATAGAGTAATGGCTCGGTTTCACTTTATAAAACAACATGATGCCATGCAATGTGGAGTAGCATGCCTCCAAATGATTTGTAGGTATTATAAAAAGATATATTCCACTGATACATTGCATCAATATTGTTTTGCAACCAATGAAGGCGTATCTTTATTGGGTATCAGTGAAGCTGCCAAGAAATTAGGGTTACGTACTGTTTGTGGACGTATTACTGTGAATCAGTTGAATGCCTCATCGCTTCCCTGCATCCTCCACTGGAACCAGAACCATTTCGTGGTATTATATAAAATAAGGAGAGGGAAAACCTTCTATATCGCCGACCCTGGCAAAGGGAAAATCAAATACAACCGGGAGGAGTTCAGGCGGCACTGGATAAGCACTACCTCGCAAGGGGAAGAAAAAGGAGTCGCCATGTTCCTGGAACCTACCCCGGAATTTGGCAAGCTGAAAGGGGAAGAGGCGGAAGGCATACACTCGTTCCGCTTCCTGCTGGGGTACGTGAATCAATATCGCCGGTGCTTCGTGCAGATTGCCTTGGGACTGCTGGTAGGGAGCCTGCTGCAACTCATCCTGCCTTTCCTTACGCAAGCGATCGTTGACTTGGGCATCAAGCACCAAGATATCAAGTTGATTTTAGGGACTAGGTACTAGTTGACTAGGTACTAGGGACTAGGGACTAGGTTTCAAATAGCTTTGTTAACGGAAACCTTAGTATTTGAAACCTAGTCAACTAGTCCCCTAGTCCCTAGTCACCTAAAAAACTTAAAAACTCAAAAACTTAAAAACTCAAAACATGACCGACAAACGCATTGAACTCCGCTCGGAAAAAGTACGCCGCATCATCGGCACCATCCCTCCGGCATTGGTACGCTGGAACATCACTGTATTGATTGTCATTCTGTCCGTTCTGATTGCGGCAGTATGCTGCATACCTTATCCCTACGGGGAAGGAGAAAGCATCCTGCGGCATATACTCGGTTGCTTATAAGCCATTTCAGGAAGGAAAGGAAATATCAACAGAAATACTTGCTTTTATAGAATAACCCAAGCATGATGTTTCAATTCTTTTTCTCTATGTTACATCCAATAAACCCCATGTAACAAATGCATACATTATGCTTCCTTGTGTACTAAATGTACTTGGTTTCCTTCAGTGTATTTACGTATTTGTTATATATTTGCGGTATCAATCACCAATAAAACTTATCTATTATGGAAAATCATAACATTCATAACATTTTATTCTGCTTTCATCTGTGCATACTGATAGGTGCCCTATTGCCTATCCCGTTCGGCAACATCTTACTTCCCTGGTTCTACTGGCTGTATAAAGGCGGCAGAAAGAACAGAGAAATATCAGGACAAGCATGCAGGGCATTGAATTTCCAATTCCTGTGCGGATGTCTCGTTTTCGTTTATGCCATCATTGCCTGGACGAGCTTCATCAATATGATGGCAAGCGGGAATAAGCCCGATTATGTCTGGCTGGCACCCATCGTATGTTTCTACACCGCTGCAAGCGTGTTGTATCCTTTCTTCATTCTGGTTTATATGAACATCACTAGAAAAAGCAGACAGTTTTATCCGAAAACAATCTATTTGTTCAAATAACCGGCTGATGACCAGATAATGAAAGATTTCTGACTAGAGCCTGCTACAAATCCACGGGAATGTCTATCTTTGCAAAAAAACGTGCGACAATGAACATGACCGAACTGCAAAATGTTACCTCCCGATTTCCTCAGATAAAAGAGATAAAAGGCATCCAGGCTTTACAATCCGGACTGATTAACCGGACTTACCTTGTCGAGACAAATGGTCCGGACAACTATATACTTCAGCAGATCAATCACCACGTATTCACCAATGTGGAATTGCTGCAACACAACATCGAATGTGTGACCCGGCATATCCGAGCCAAACTGATAGCACGCGGAGAACCGGACATCGAACGGAAAGTATTGCATTTCCTGCCTACCACGGAAGGAAAGACCTATCACTTCGACGGGACGCACTACTGGCGAACCTGTGTGTATATCCGCGATTCGTACACACAAACCAAGGTGACACCGGATACAGCCTATCTGGTAGGGCTGAAATTCGGAGAGTTCGAAGCGATGCTTGCCGACCTGCCCGAGAAGCTGGAAGAAACCATCCCCGACTTCCACAATATGGAATTCCGGATGCAGCAGTTAAGAGAAGCCATAAGAACGGACCAGGCAGGACGGAAGGGAAAAGTGCAGGATTTGATAGACGCACTGGAACGGGATGCCGATGACATGTGTGCTGCCGAACGGCTGTACCGTGCCGGCAAATTGCCTAAACGGATTTGCCATTGCGATACGAAGGTAAGCAATATGCTGTTCGATGCGGAAGGCAAGGTGCTCTGCATCATCGACCTGGACACGGTGATGCCCTCATTCGTGTTTTCCGACTTCGGCGACTTCCTGCGCACTGCCGCCAGCACGGCTGCCGAAGATGAACCAGACACGGAGAAAATACATTTCAACATGAATATTTTCCGGACTTTCACCCGCGGATATCTTGAATCGGCAAGCGCATTCCTCACACCGCTCGAAATAGAAATGCTGCCCTATGCCGTCCGCCTCTTCCCCTATATGCAGGCGGTACGGTTCCTGACCGATTACCTCAACGGGGACACGTATTACCAAACTGCCTGTCCTGAACACAATTACGTCCGCACACGGGCGCAATACAAGCTGTACCAAGAAACATGCAAGGCTGTTCCCGATATGCAACAATACATCTCACAGCAAATGAAAAACCCTTTAAGAGAAAACGCAGATTAACACGGATTTCCGCAGATTATTTTTACAGACTATTATCAGACTTACGATTTGATTTCAGCCGCATTTCTCAGAAGCTGTTTTGAATTTATCGTGCGATGATTTGGGATGAGTTTTTGAGACATTTTCGCTTCTGTGATGAGGAAGATAGCGGGCTATCTGACGAAGAACAGGAGCGAAAAGGACCAAAAAATCGCCCAAAGCACACACGAAAACGGATACATCAAGCCAAGAAAAACTTTTTGGAGAAATTCAAAACAGCTTCTCAAATCGACTGATTGCAAAGCATTCAAATCTGCGTCAATCCGCGAAAATCTGCGTTTCAAACAAAAACATCCATTATAAAAACCATAAACAAAAGAAGTATGAAAACCATCAAGACATTGGCTTTGGGGCTGTGCTTAGCCCTTGGAGCCTGCACTACACAACCCGACCCGGCGGTGCAGACAAACGATAAAGGCACGCAATGGGAATGGAAACAAGGAACCATCGTAGTGAAAACACCCGAACGCCCTGCCGGACAGAAAAGCGTATTGGGGCTTGCCCTTCCCAAAATGGAAGTGGTACGTGTCGGATTCGTAGGGTTAGGCATGCGAGGTCCGGGTGCCGTGGAACGTTTCACCTACATTCCGGGTACACAAATCGTAGCTTTATGCGATTACGAACAAGAGCGTGCCGAAGCCTGCCAGAAATTGTTGCAGAAAGCTTCGCTGCCCAAAGCCGCCATCTACTCCGGCGAGAAGGGATACGAAGAGTTGTGCAAACGCGACGACATCGACTTAGTGTACATCGCCGCCGACTGGCTACACCACTTCCCCATCGCCAAATGCGCACTGGAGAACGGCAAGAACGTAGCTATCGAAGTACCTTCGGCGATGAACCTGAAAGAGTGCTGGGAACTGATTGACCTGAGCGAAAAGAACCGCAAGCACTGCATGATTCTGGAGAACTGTTGCTATGACTGGTTCGAAATGAACACGCTGAACATGGCACAGCAAGGCGTATTCGGCGAAATCATCCGTGCACAGGGAGCTTATATCCACAACCTGAACGAGTTTTGGGACCATTACTGGAAGAACGGCGAGGACGACAAGTTAGGCTGGCGCTTGGACTACAATATGCGTCATCGCGGCGATGTATATGCTACCCACGGTTTAGGTCCCGTGGCGCAAGCCTTGAACATCCACCGCGGCGACCGTATGGAGACGCTGGTAGCGATGGACACCAAGTCGGTAGTAGGCAAAGCCTTGGTAGAAGCGCGCACCGACTCCGCCTGCACGAACTTCCGCAACGGCGACCATACCACCACCCTTATCCGCACGGCGAACGGCAAGGTGATTGAAATCCAGCACGACGTGATGACACCCCAGCCCTACAGCCGCCTGTACCAACTGACCGGCACGAAAGGATTCGCCAACAAATATCCGGTAGAAGGCTATGCGCTCGACAGCGAGCAGCTTTCGGCTTCGGGCGTACAACCGAAAGTGGATGACCTCAGCGCACACGGCTTCCTTCCGAAAGCTGAACAGGAAGCCTTGGTTGCCAAATACCAGCACCCGATTCTGAAGAAATACGGCGAGATGGCAAAAGAAGTAGGCGGACACGGAGGCATGGACTTCATCATGGACAGCCGCCTGGTATATTGCCTGCAGAACGGATTGCCGCTGGACATGGACGTGTATGACCTTGCCGAATGGTGCTGCCTTGCCGAACTGGGCGAGCTGTCGATGGACAACGGTTGCGCACCGGTTGCTTTCCCCGACTTCACCCGCGGTGAATGGAACGTGATAAAAGGATACAAGCATGCCTATGCCTCTCCCGAAGAGGAAGCTGCCACACTGGAAAAAGCCAAGGCATTCACGGCAAAACTGAAATCAGGTAACTAGGTAACCAGGTGACCAGGGACTAGGTTTCAAATAGTCCTGCTGATGTAAACCAAGCTATTCAGAACCTAGTACCTAGTACCTTGTCACCTAATACCTTTCGTCACATCCGCTCCATATCGCTTGCCGAAGAGTTCTTGCCGCGGTACGTGTTCTTCAACTGATTGAAACGGAAGGCCAGACTGACGGAGAAATTCCACAGCTGGTAGTCTTCGGTCTGGGTGAAACGGAGGTTTCCCTCACGCTGCTCTTCGCGGAACTTCATCGTGCGCAGCAGGTCGTAAGCCTTCAGGCTGACACTGAAACGCTTCTCGAAGAAATCTTTTTCCACTTCCAGATTCAGCATTTGGTAAGGACGAATGGATACACTCCCCAAATCGCCTCCGGAATAGAAGGCGTAATACACGTTCAGCAAATAGTCTTTCCGGAACGTGAACTGCTGGTTGAGCGCGGCGGTGCAGTTGGGCGAATGGTAGGCAAGCGGCTCGCCCCGGTACATCACTTCGAAAAAGGGCTGGCTGATACCTAACGTGAGAGAAGGATGCCAGATGCCGAACGTCTTCTGAATGTTCAGCGTCGCCTTCAGGTACTGGATGCGCCGGTAATTGCAGAAGGTGCTGATGATGCGGTTTTCCGCTTCTTCCTGCTGGCAGGTGGACAGGTGGTTCTTCTCGTACGTATAGCTTGCGCTGAAATAAAAAGGCTTGCGGCCGATGCTCCACTCCAGCTTGTACGCCGTGGCAGGCAGCAGCAGCGGATTGCCCCGCTGGTACATAAACTCGTTGCTGTAATAGACGGCGTTGCTCAGCTGGCGGAACGAAGGGCGCGTGGTGCGCGACGAGAAAGAAAGCGTCTGGCTCCAGCCGTTATGCTTGTAGCTGACGCTTGCCGAAGGATAGACGTTGTGGAAGCGGCGGGTCAGGTTGCCCGAAGCGTCCAGCCGGTCGCGGAACTTCATCTGCATATATTCGTAACGCACGCCTGCCCGGAAAGAGAAGCTGCCCGCCTCCGCCGACACGTCCGCAAACGCCGCCGCACGCACCTCGTCTTCATCGTAGAGCGAAGCCGCCACATTGTCTGCCGTGCTCTGCAGTTCGTTGTGCGTATGCACCCGGCTCACATCGCTTCCAAAGCCTACCTGCACATCCGTGGCAGGGCGGTAATCGAACGCCAGCTGTCCCGAGGCAATCGACAGATTCCCTTTCCCCCTACTCTCCGTTTCCAGCCGTTCGCCCAGGCTTGTTTCCGCCGTCGCCTGCCGGTAGCGGTTCCGGTTGTACACAAAGTCGAGGTTAAGAGCGGACGAAAGCCGGTCGCTCCAGTCGGCGTTATGGAACAGGTTGGCGTGATACATGTCGGTACGGTTCAGGTAATCGTTGTCGATATTCTTTTCCGCCAGCGGCTCATGGCTCCACCCGTATGCCAGGCTCCCGGTGCGGAACGTATAGTCACGTGTATGCGTGCCTTCCACCTTCGCCCCTATCACGTGACGGGCGGTAAGCTCATAATCTGCATTGGCGTACCACGTATGCTGCTTCGTGTCGCGCCGGTCGCCCTGGTCGGGATTCCGGTACAGATACAGGCTGTCGCCCAATGCCAGGTCATGCGTTTGAGGCTGGTTCACCACCGAACGGTAATCGGCATACTGATAATACGCCGACACATGGAGCTTCCGGTTCCAGTAATCGTAGCGCAGCGTCTCGTAATCGGAATACCGCCTGCCCTGCTCCGACACGTGCTCCGCCAGCAAAGCGTGCCCGTCTTCCCGCTTCACGGTCGATACCTTCAGCACCGCCTTCCCCTCGGCGTCGTAGCGTGCGCCCGGATTGGTAATCAGTTCCACCGAACGGATGTCTTGCGGCGTGAGCTGCTGCAGCTCGTCGGCACGCGCCTTGCGGTTGTTGATATAAATCACCGGAGCGCCCAAGCCGAACACTTCCACCCCGCCCGACACGGTGAAGGTCATCCCCGGCAACACCGCCAGCATATCGTTGATGCGGTGGTATTGGCTCAACGCCGTGCCTTCCACGCGGGTCAGCAGCGCGCCGTCTTTCTGCTGATGAACGGGACGTTCCGCCACCACCTCTACGCCCTGCAGGCGGACGCTCTCTTCGCGCAGCGTCACTTCACCCGTAAACTCGCTTGCCGGCACCGTGCACGAGCGGTAGCCCAAGCACGAGAACCGCAGCAAGCCTTCGCCCGGAGCCGAAGCCTCCAGCGTGAAACATCCGTCGGCATCGCTCACCGTGCCGGTCACAAAAACCGAATCGGGTAGCGCGAGCAACACCACATTGGCGTACGCCACTCCCCGATGCGCCTCATCCGTCACTTTTCCCGTCAGGCTGTCCGCCCCGATGCCTGCACAGACGCAGTGCAGCAACATCGCTGTAAAAATCATTCTTTTCATCATCGTATGGTTTTGTTTTCGTTAAGATTTATCATTCCGTCCGCAGTCGGCAGCACGTATCCTGTAGGATTGGCATCGCCGATTCAATCGACAGCACTTATCCGGCAGGATTGGCATCGTCGATTCAGTCGACAGCGCTTATCCTGTAGGATTGGCATCGCCGATTCAGTCGACAGCGCTTATCCTGTAGGATTGGCATCGCCGATTCAGTCGACAGCACGAATCCTGTAGGATTGGCATCGTCCGAGCCTCCGACAGCACGAATCCTGTAGGATTAGCATCATCCGAGCCTCCGACAATGCTTATCCGGCTGGAACTCGCTGCAAAGTAACGGCAAAACTTTCCGGCGGCGAAAAATAATCCTTACCCGTGGGTTACGCCTATATTACTATTTTATTACTCCGCGCCGCAGTTCCGTTTTTTTCCGCTATCTTTGTCGTGCACAATCAAACATACGCTTATGAAGAAATCCGTCCCTTGGATAAACCTCGTCACCATCGTCGCCTCGCTGTCCATTCTGATAGTGCAGGCAATCGGCTTCCGCCTGCAGTGCCGGCACGCGCTGGAGCAGGCGGTCGACGAACAGAAACGGCTGGCAGGACAATGCTGCGGCGACTTCTTCCGGCAGCAAATGGAGGTGCCGTCCGACAAGGCTTTCGTCATCTACCTCTTTACCGCCGAAACCCACAAGCTGCTGGAGACCTATACCTCGGTGCCCCACTCGTACGTCGAAAATGGCGTCGTGCGGTGGGACACAGACCTGACGCTGCAGACCGACACGTTCTACCTGCCCGCTTCCGTCTCGTACAACGACTGGAGCACCTTGGCGACACGCTACGTGGTGGCCGAACGCGGGCTTGCCTCTCCGCAAGCACTGGAAGCCTTCTTGCGCGAACGGCTGGACGAACCGGCACTGAAAGTCACCCCTTCCGCCGACCGGCACCTGCTGGCGGACATCGAGACCGTGTCGGCAGGCAGTTTCTTCCGCCCCACGTACCGCCTGCAGTTCGGCATCAATCCCCTGAACCGCGAAAGCGTCTTCATCGAAGGCAGCCTCGAAACCGGCACGCTGCTGAAAGAGATATACTGGACGCTGGCGGCTTCCGCCGTATGGGCCATCCTCCTGATGCTCTGCCTCATCTATCAGGCGCGCACCATCCATGGCGAGCGGAAGCTGAACCGCCTGCGCAACGACTTCCTGCACGCGATGATTCACGAGCTGAAACGTCCCGTTCAGTCGCTGAAAATCCTGATGTCGGTGCTCAAGGACAAAGAGATGAGCCGCGACGAAACGCTGCGCCGGGAAGCGGTAGACGACGCGCAAGCGGAGCTGGACAACCTCTCCGCCTACTTCTCGAAGCTGCGCGACATGACTTACGGCGACTTCAAGGAAATCCCGCTCAACCGCACCGTGTTCAGCCTCAACGCCCTCCTCCGTCCGCTGGCTGAAAAAGCCGAAAGGCAGGGCGTGAGCGTCCGCATCGACTCCGACCCGCAAGACATCCTCGTGAAAGCCGACCGGATGCACATCAGCAACATCTTCAGCAACCTGCTGGAGAACGCCGTGAAATACGCGCGGGGCGAAGCCGCCGTCACCATCACCCTCCGCCAGACGGGCAACCGGACAGACATCGAAGTGAGCGACAACGGAAGGGGCATCCCAGCCGATGAACTGAAACACATCTTCGAGAAATTCTACCGCAGCCCGGCGGTGCGCCGCGAGAACATTCCGGGACTGGGACTGGGGCTGAGCTACGTGAAAAGCTTGGTGGAAGCCCACCGCGGGCACATCCGCGTAGAGAGCGAACCAAACCGAGGTACCACCTTTCATATATCTATACCGCAATGAACGATTCACCCTTAAAAATCCTGTTTGCCGACGACGACGCCACGTATTCGTTGTTCTTGAAACGCTTCCTCGAAAAAGCAGGCTACGAAGTCGTACACGTGCCCGACGGGAAGCAGGCGTTGGAGCAGTTCCGCCTCTGCCGCCCCGACCTGGTATTGCTGGACATCAATATGCCGGAGATAAACGGATTCGAGGTGGCACGGCAAATCCGCAGCTGGGACAAGAAAGTGCTGCTGTTCTTCCTGTCCGACCGCACCGAAATCTCCGACCGCCTGAAAGGATTCAGCCTGAAAGGGAACGACTACATCCCCAAGCCCTTCTATCCCGAAGAACTATTGGCAAAGATAGAAGAACGTTTCGCGGACAGTACCGGCGAAGACAACCCGCACTACCAAGCTAGCCATACCCTCTTCTCGCCCGAAACCAACGAGCTGACCGTATGCGGCACGGCGCACACCGTCACCTCGCGTCAGGCGGAAATACTGACCCTGCTGTTCCAAAACATCAACCAGACCGTCTACCGCGAAGACATCCTGACCCACGTATGGGGAAACGACTCGTACGCCAACTCGCTTGCGCTGAACGTGCAGATTTCCTACCTGCGCCACTACCTGAAAGACGATTCGGGCATACGCATCGAGTCCATCAAGAAAAAAGGCTACGTGCTGCGGACGGTTTCTCCCGAATAAACCGGCAGACGATGCCGGATAAATCCGATGAAATGCTTATTTTTGTGACGATAAAACAAGCAATATTTCACCACAGAGGCCACAGAGGCACACAGAGTCTTTAAATTTTCCTCTGTGATACTCTGTGTCCCCTGTGGTGATTTTTTCATCCGATAAACGAATCAAGATATGACAAGCGACAACGAAAAAGAAATGTTTCCCCTCGTAGACGAAGAGGGAAACATAACGGGAGCAGCCACGCGGGGCGAATGCCACAACGGGAGCAAACTGCTGCATCCAGTGGTACACTTGCACGTATTCAACAGCCGGGGTGAACTGTTCCTGCAACGCCGTCCGGCGTGGAAAGACATCCAGCCCGGCAAATGGGACACATCGGTAGGCGGACACATCGACCTGGGCGAGAGTGTAGAAATGGCACTGGTACGGGAAGCACGCGAAGAATTAGGCATTACCGGCTTCACGCCCCAACTCCTCACGCATTACGTCTTCGAATCCGACCGTGAAAAAGAACTGGTGTTCAGTCACCGCACTACCTACGACGGCACTATCACCCCCAGCGACGAACTGGACGGCGGACGCTTCTGGACTTTAGAGGACATCCGGAAAGCATTAGGCACAGGCATCTTCACGCCTAACTTCGAAAACGAATTCAAACGGTTGGGCTTCTGAACATAAAAAAACAGGACATGACATGCAGTATTCGAAGTTTTCTTTCATTTACTTAATAAAAATGTGAAAAACATTGTTTATGAAAGAATCACTTACACTACGCAAACGCCTGGGGTTGGAAATCAACCGGAAGCTGACCGACAACCTTATCAAGGAACATCCGTTGCGGCAATTGTTCTGGGAATGCACGCTGCGCTGTAACCTGCATTGCCGCCATTGCGGAAGCGATTGCAAAAAGATAGCCGGCTACCAGGACATGCCGAAAGAAGATTTCCTGCGGGTGCTGGACAATGTAGCCGCACACACCGACCCGCACAAGGTATTCGTCATCCTGACCGGAGGCGAACCGCTGGTGCGCGAAGATTTGGAAGAATGCGGACGAGCCATTTACGAAAAAGGATTCCCTTGGGGCATGGTGACAAACGGATTGTTCCTTACTCCCGAACGGTTGGAAAGCCTCATCCGTGCCGGCATGCACTCGGCTACCGTCAGTCTGGACGGATTCAAGGAAGAGCACAACTGGATGCGCAGACATCCGGAAAGCTTCGACCGTGCCATCAAAGCCATCCGTATGCTGGCAGCCTTACCCGGCTTCGTGTTCGATGTAGTGACCTGCGTGAACAAGCACAATTACCCTTACCTGGAAGAACTGAAACAATACCTCATCGGCATCGGACTGAAACGCTGGCGGCTCTTCACCGTGTTCCCCATAGGAAGGGCGGCGCACGATGCCGAACTGCAACTCTCTCCCGAAGAGTTCCGGGGGATGCTGGACTTCATCAAACGCACGCGCCAATCCGGAGACATCCGCATCAGTTACGGATGCGAAGGCTTCTTGGGCAACTACGAAGGAGACGTACGCGACCACCTGTTCAGCTGCCAGGCAGGCATCACCGTCGGCTCGGTACTGATAGACGGTTCCATTTCATCGTGCCCCAGCATCCGCGCCGATTATCACCAAGGCAACATCTATCAGGACGAGTTCATGGAAGTATGGGAAAACCGCTTCCTCCCCTATCGCGACCGCGAATGGATGCGCACCGGCGAATGTGCCTCGTGCGACTATTTCCGCTATTGCCGGGGTAACGGCATGCACCTGCGCAACGAGAAAGGCGAACTGTTAGTATGTCATTTGCACAAATTATTCACCAAATCATAAATCAAAACGTATATGAAAACAAACAAATGGATGACGCGCCTCCTGTCGGGCGCACTGGTCGCATTAGGATTTACCGCCTGCGACGATGAAAACAATGGTGATTACCCTGATGATTATCCATTAGAATACGGAAGCCCTTCTGTAGAATATCGGGTAAAAGGCACCGTGACCGATGAAGCCGGAAACCCGATTGAGAACATTCGGGTCATTATCCGAAATGCGTGGGACAACACGCCCAATCCGTATATGGACGATACGGTCTACACCGACAAGCAAGGGGCATTTGCCAACGAAATGAACACTACCGGAGGTATCGGCAAGCAGAAAGTCTACTTCGATGACATCGACGGAGAAGCGAATGGAGGGCTATTCCAACCAGACAGTACAAACATCGCTGATATGGAAGCGACACTCGTCGAAGAAGGGCACGGAAGCTGGTACCAAGGGCAATACGAGTTCACCGTCGAAAAGAAGCTGAAGAAAGATACGGAATAAACGACAGACGCATTCGGCTGCGAAAACCAACACGCCCTATTATCCTGCCAGTCCTGTCCTGTCAGGACTGCAGTCCTGGCTACAAGGACTGAGGGAAGAAGCTATATGCATCGGGCCATGCAGCAATATCCCTTCACAATATCAACCTATTAAAAGGAATGGAACGCAAAGACGCAGAAGCGCTGAGTTTTTATCTTTGAGAGAGCCAAGAGTACAAAGGCCGGCATTGGGCTTCGCAACCTTTTACCTTCTCCAAATTATCCTTTCGCGCCTTTGCGCCTTTGCGTTCAATATAAGGAATCACCGGACTTTTCGCATTTCATTTCTGTTTGACCATAAAGCCTCTACGGTGAAAGACGTTTCCCTTAGAACTGGAAGTAAATGAAAGGCTGGATGTCGCTGCTCTTTACCTGAATCACGATAAATATCAACACAATGACCAGCAACGCCTGCCCTACCAGCGGAAGGCGGACCACGCCCCGGCTGCACGCATCCTGCCAGCTATCGGGCAACCAATGAAGCACGTAACCCAACGCCATCAGCGCAAAAACTTTCCAATAACCCGTAATCAACTGCACGAACAATTCGGGATGGAACGAAGTAAAGATTTGGCGGATCATCGTCTGCGAACCTTCGAACGTGGTGTTGCGGAAGAATATCCAGCAGAAGCAGACGAAATGGAACGTAATCACCACCGCAAAGAAACGCCGAATCCCCGTACTGCGATAGGTCTTGGGACGGTGCAACAGGCTGCGCAAGAACTTATGCACCGCCAACGCCGCTCCATGAAGCCCTCCCCACACAATGAAATTCCAAGAAGCTCCGTGCCACAAGCCTCCCAAAAGCATCGTTACAATCAAGTTGATGTACGTGCGGACCTTCCCCTTGCGGTTCCCTCCCATCGAAATGTACAGATAATCGCGGAGCCACGTAGAAAGGGATATGTGCCAGCGATGCCAGAAATCGGTCACGCTGTCCGACTTGTATGGCGAATTGAAGTTGATGGGGAAACGGAAGCCCAACAGCAGGGCAAGCCCAATTGCCATATCGCTGTACCCCGAAAAGTCGCAATAAATCTGCAGCGCATAGCCATATACCCCGAACAAGTTTTCCAATCCCGAATACAAACCGGGATTATCGAAGATGCGCTCCACGAAATTGATGCTGATGTAATCGGATATGACCGCCTTCTTGAACAGACCGCTCACGATAAAGAAGATACCCTGCCCGAACATCTCGTTGGTAACCCTAAGCGGCTGGCGTATCTGAGGCACGAAATCGCGGGCACGCACAATGGGACCCGCCACCAGCTGGGGAAAGAACGATACATAAAAAGCATAATCGAGCAGGCTGGAAAGCGGTTTCAGGTCGCCCCTATACACATCGAGGGTGTAGCTGAGCGACTGGAAGGTAAAGAAGGAAATGCCTACCGGCAGGAAGATGTCGAGCGGTTCAAAACTTCCGTTCCACAAAGGGTAGAGCATTTCGTAAAAGAAGTTGGTGTATTTGAAGTAACACAACAAGCCCAGGTTAATGCACAGGCTGACAACTACCAGAAACTTCCTTTTCCAATGAGCGACCGTATGCACCATCTGCCGGGCAAGCAGGAAGTCGCTCACCGTCACAATTCCCAACAGGAAAAAATAAATGCCGCTGCTTTTGTAATAGAAATAATACGAAAATGCCGTGACGAACAGCAGGCGTGCCGTCGTCTTTTTCTGCAACAGCGCATAAACCAGGCTGAACCCTAAAAAAAGAAACAGAAACAGTCCGCTGTTGAATATCATCGGCTGGCTGGGGTCATAAGTCAGGACCTCTGCCAGTTTACTCCAATCCAGTTGCCACATAATCGTTGTAAGCCTTTATGAATGCTTCGTGAAGCAATAAACCTTGTACTATATATCCTTCTCTCGTAAAATGAATCTTGTCACGCTGATAGAAATGTGCCGCATTCCAGTTCAGGCAGGCACGCTCCTTTCCTCCCACAATATCGTATAAGTCCCAAACGGCAAGCCCGTTCTCGCGTGCGAAACGCAATTCGGTACTTACCACCGAAGGTGTCCGCGGATTGATGACACGCGGTCCGCGCCGTCCGTTCCTAACGTAAGCACCGGGCGGAGTTGTCCATAAAAAAGCCACATCGGGACATTGCTGTTTCAATACAGCCAGCATGGTTCTCATAGCTTCTGTATGTTCGGAAGCAGAATAACGCCTCCCGTGCGCCTCGTTTGTTCCAAATGACACGATTACCAAATCGGGATGCAAGTCTGCCACCTTTTGCAAACGTTCGGGCGTGGAATACGAAGCGCAAGTAGCTCCATTTACCCCCAAGATATGATACACCACTCCTTCCCTGCCTGTTTCCACCGCCAATCCCGAAGTCTGATAAGACACCGGAAGGTCTTCTACTGCCCTCATTCCGAAATCATCTTCCAGACAACGGCGCATCACATACGGAAAGACGTGTCCACGTACATGCGAATCGCCGATATGCACAATGCGTACCGGACGGTCCAACCGTTTTAACTTTGCAAAGAAAGGCGCTAAAGAAGCCGTCGGGTCTGTCAGAACATTATCTTCAGTCTGCAAGAACTTATCCGGCATCGGACTGTCTACGGCAATGAATTCCATAAGCCGGGTCATCTCCTCGCTGGAATATATCGGCTCCGAATGCCTGTCCGGCATGGGCTGGACGGGTATAGTATCTTGCGCGTATACCCATTGTCCCATCAGAAAGAGCAATGCTAAAGCGTATCGTAACCTATTCATTTTCATAAGCTTTCCGTTTCTCATGCTGTTCTTTGCCGTACATCAATGTCTCAAATAACAATTCAGCCAAGTGTTTCCCTCCCCTGAAATTAATATGGGTATAATCGTAGTTTGCCATCTGAGGCTTGCTTTCCACCATTTTCACGATGCTGCCTTCTCCCCCCATCGCTTCGTAAAGATTCCAAAAAGCGATATGCGTCTCGGCAGCCAGTGCCTGCTGATAGCGCACCAGGTTCTTGACACCCGGCATCGTACGCAACTTGCCTGTCTCATCCTTCGACTCACGGTCTCCGATGCTGACCAGCAAGAAGGAAGCTTGCGGGAATGCCTCTTTCAAACGGTTGATTACCTTCACCATTTCGGAAGTGTAATAGCGGTAATTCGTTATACCTTCCGATGCCACATTCAAACCGTATTGCAAGACAATCAAATCGTATGTACGGAGCCGGTTATACGCCCGCAACATCGGCATCGGCACACCGCCCAACTGCTGCCCGCTGCTGCCCCGGGTACTGAAGTTGTCAACCACAATGCCCGAAGACGGATCCATGGTCACACCGTAACAGATAGCAGTAGAATCTGTATGTTCCACTCTCCATTCGACACTACGTATATCCTCCTGCACCGTAGCTGCCTGTAACAGGCTGTCGCCGGCAAAAGCATACGAAACCGTATCCGCTCCCTGATTGAGTACAGCCGAAAGCCGGATGGAGTCGAGCGAAACAAAATAGAAGGAAGACGTCTCGCACGCTCCCAGATGGTCAGCGTATGTACCCAAACCTTTCAACGTAACACGGGCACCCGGCGAAGGATAATAATAATGATTGGACAAATCCTGCAAACGGCGGTTAAAGCCCACCGAATCAGTAACCGAATGGGTCTTCCAACCGCTGAACGTATGTTTAACCGTGGGGCGGAATCCTGCCACACGGGAAGTAACCGGGACATAACCGACACCACAACCGCCGAAACGCGACTGAAGCATGGCACGCAAATCGGCAGTGAGAATGTCTCCTTCGATAAACGAATCTCCGAAATAAGCAATACGCACGGGACGGTGAAGCGTCGGACAAGCCGACAAGGCTTCGTAGAAATGCGACATCCCCCGCATCGTAGAATCGGCATAGTCTTCGATGCAAGTCATTCCGGTCTTGCACGTATCGACAAAGGCAGGCTTCACCACCGGAGGCAACACCAAAGAATCAGAGTCTGCCAGCACCTCCTCCACAGGGTCGGGGCGCAAGTCGGACAGTAAATCAACTTTGCGCAACGTATATCCCCCAACCTTCAAGACAGGCAGGAAATGCATTGCCAACAAACCTCCTGCAACCAGCAAAGCAAAGAGAAACGTGGATGTAACTTTATTTTTCATCGTTCTCACACTAAAAAAACGGCACAAAGATAACAGATTTTCGACATACGCCACACACGTACCAAATAAAAAAACTTCCAAAGCTCCTTACGGGCTTTGGAAGTTTTTATGCTTATCTCAACAAGAGATACAAATCAATGAATGATACCCAGCTTGGAAGATTCCACAAACTTGATGATGTTCTCAATTTCAGGACTATTCGGAATCTGCTCCCTGATACGGATCAGCGCATCGTGCTGTGAGGTATTTGCCTTGTACAAAATACGGTATGCCTGCGCAATGTGCTTGACTAAGGTCTCAGAGAATCCTGCACGCTCCAGCACAAGCGTACTGATGCTGTAGAACTCAATCGGTTCGTGCGCTGCCACAATATAAGGAGGTATATCCTTTACGAAACGGCAGCCTCCTTGCACCACCGAATAACTTCCCAGCCGCGTATTTCCTTGCATCAGCACATTCGATGTCAAGATAGAGCAATCGAAAACGATGCAGTTTCCCGAAATTTGCGAACCGTTTCCGATAATGCACCGGTTGCCCACTGTCACGTCGTGCGACAAACGTGCACCGGTCATGATAAAATTACCATTACCCACCGATGTTTCATGGTCGGCATGTGTAGCACGGATAATCACGGCATTCTCACGAATCACATTATTGTCTCCGATGCGTGCAATGGTATCTTCTCCTGTATAGGCAAAGTCTTGCGGAACAGCTGCAATCACTGCTCCTTGACAGACCTTGTTACCGTTACCCATACGTGTACCACTCATCAGGCTTGCGTAAGGCATAATCTCATTGTCATCCCCTATCTCGACATTCTTATCGATATAGGCAAACGGATGAACCGTAACATTGTTGCCAATCTTTGCAGACGGGTCAACATAAGCTAAAGGACTGATCATAGTTGCTCTATTTTAAGGTTAATAAATCTCATTCTCTACCTCCGCCCAATGCACTATACAAAGAAACGACTGCCTGTATGCGCTGCATATTGTCCGAAACTTCGGTCAATTGAGCGCTCAGCAGGTTCTGCTGTGCCGTCAGGATTTCCAGGTATGTGGCATCACCACTTTGGAACAATGCTTTGGTATAAGTAACCGCCTTGTCCAACTGGTCTACCTGCTGACGATCGTGTTGCAGCTTCTTGTCCTGTGTATCATAGAGACGCAAGGCATTGCTGACTTCCTCTCCGGCTTCCAGAATGGTCTGCTGGTAATTCATACGTGCAATCTCTTCTTCAGCTTTCGAAACCTTTAAGTTAGCCACTAATTTGCCATTGTTAAAGATAGGTTGTGCCAATGAAGCCAATGCCTGAAACATGAACTCAGCCGGATTGGCAACCGAAATGTTCGACCCGTTCGTCCAACCTGCCGTAGCCGTAATGTTCAATCCCGGATAAAACGCAGCACGCGCCTGATTGGTTGTATAATATGCACTTGCCAAAGTCATCTCGGCAATCTTTACATCGGGACGGTTTTCCAACAATTGCAAAGGAACACCGACCGTCAAATCTTCCGGCATCACCTGCTCATCCAAAGTATTGCGGTCAATCGGCTGAGGAGTCTTTGCCAACAGCACGCAAAGCGAGTTCTCAGTTTCACGCACCTGACGCTGCAAGTCCAGCAACGAAGCCTGTACCTGATGGTAAGCGGCACGCATCTGGGCTACAGCAGCCTCGGTAGTCATTCCGGCAATTTTCATCGCTTCCATCGTGCGTACGTTTTCCTTATAGATGTCTACAGTCTGGCTTGTAATCTCTACCTGACGGTCGAGCATCAACAAAGAATAATACGTATTCGCAATGCCGCAAATGATTTGCGAACGTGTAGCTTGTTCAGAATATTGGCTCTGAAGATAAGCCACCTTCTGCCCGCGTTTCGTATTCAGAATCTTACCGAAGAAATCAAGTTCCCAACTGGCTGCAACCGGCAGCGTATAAGCCTTTACATAATTTCCTCCATCCATGCTGGTTGCAGTACCTTGAGGAGCCAGATTGATGGAAGGGAGATAAGACAACTTGGCAGCAGTCAGCATGACTTTCGCTTCTTCCACCCGAAGGGCGGCAGCCTGCAAATCCACATTGTTCGCCAATCCCTCTTCAATAAGCGCCTGCAGCTTGGCATCGCGGAAAACTTCTTGCCAAGGCAGGTTTCCCATATTTGTCGTATCGGTTGTTGCCAACGTATCCGTAGGCGAAACCGGGTCACGGTAGATGCCCGAAGCATCTATCGTTTCCGGACGGTCATACGATTTATAAATGTGGCAGCTGCTCATCATAGTAGCTACGCACACAATTCCTATTATTTGTTTCTTCATTATCATCTTATCGTTTAGTAGGAGTATACTGTTCAATTTCAGATTCCACTTCGCTTTCGTCCAAGCTATCCCATTCCATCGGTTTAACTTTTTCTTGCAACCATTGGAACGTCACGAACAAAATCGGAACGATGAAAATCTGGAAAATCATACCAATCAACATACCGCCGATAGCCGAAGCACCCAATGTACGGTTACCGTGGGCACCTACACCGAAGGCGAACATCAACGGGAGCAAACCGATAATCATTGCCAAAGAAGTCATCAGAATCGGTCGCAGACGGGCGGAAGCACCCAAGACAGCTGCCCAAGATATACTCATACCCTGCTTACGACGGTCGAGCGCGAACTCTACAATCAAAATGGCATTCTTTGCCAACAGACCCATCAACATAATCAACGCAATCTGCATATAAATATCGTTCGACATCGTTCCCAATACCATCTTCAATGCCGGAATACTGCCCAATGCCGAGAAACCGTTGACAAACAGGAAGCTTCCCAACAAACCGCAAGGTATTGACAACAATACTGCCAAAGGCAACAGGTAGCTTTCATACTGTGCACTCAGCAACAAGTAAACGAATACCAGACAGAGCACAAAGATAATTCCTGTCGTATTGGTGGTCTGTGCCTCTTCACGCGCCATACCTCCCAATTCGTAACCGAAACCGGCAGGCAAGTTATCGTTTGCTACTTCAGCAATCGCTTGCAATGCCTGACCTGAAGAATAACCGGCAGCCGGAGAAACCATCACCTGAATAGAAGTATACAGGTTGAAACGGCTGATGACATCCGGACCGTAAATCTTCTTCAGCGATACGAACTGCGAAATAGGAGCCATCTCGCCGTCACTGCCACGCACCTTGATTCCGTTCAACGACTCCAAGTTCTTTGTAGCATCGGGTTCTGCTTGAATCATCACACGGTACATCTTACCGAAGCTGTTGAAGTTAGAAGCATAGATACCACCAAAGTAACCTTGCATGGTTGTCAAGATGTCGCTCGGGCTGATACCTGCTTTCTTACAAGCTGCCGCATCAATATCCAACTGATATTGCGGGAAGCTCGGGTTAAAGTTGGTAGAAGCCGAATTGATTTCCGGACGCTCCTGCAAAGCGGCAATATAGTCGTTTACCACCTGGAAGAAGTGGTCCAGACTACCACCGGTCTTATCCTGCATGTTCAACTCAATATCAGTTGAAATAGAATAACCCGGAATCATCGGGGGCGCAAAGAACAATACCTGCGCATCCTTGAAGAGTTTCTGTGAACGCATGAACAACGTAGCGACCACAATATCTGAACTTTGCTGCGTACTCCGTTCCTCCCAGTCTTTCAGCTTGATGATAATAGAACCGTAAGAAGGTCCCTGACCGCTACCGATAAAGCTGAAACCGGAAATCACCGTACGTGACTGAACGGCAGGTTCGGCAGCTATCAGGCTGTCCACCTGTGCCAATACTTCACGTGCACGTTCCTGAGAAGTGCCGGGAGGCAAAGTCACAGAACCCATAATGGTACCCGTATCTTCATTCGGCACCATACCGGTAGGTGTAATGCTCATGAATACAACCAAAAGCACAATCGCTCCGGCAACCATACCCATTGACAGCCAACGTTTGTGAATAAAGAATACGACACGTTTCTTATATTTTGCCAGCAACGAATTATACGACTTGTTGAACGAGTTCTTGAACTTGTCGGTAGTCATACCGGCAAAAGCCAAGACACTGATAATAATCATCACGATACAGAGCACCGGATGTTCTTCGAAACTGAACAAGCCGAAAATCATACCCAGAATGGCAACAACCGTAAAGAGAATGACAATCTTCGGGTTCATCCACTTACCGAGAGCGTCTGTGTACCGTGCCACGAGAATCTTACGAGACTCCTTATAAGCCGTACCCATACGTTCTTTCAACGTAGCTTCCGAATTATGCGGTTTCAAGAACAAGGCACACAATGCCGGAGAAAGCGTCAAGGCGTTCAGAGCCGAGAAACCGATAGAAATCGCCATGGTCAGACCGAACTGCTGGTAGAAGGTACCTGCCGTACCACTCATGAAACTTACCGGAATGAACACAGACATCATCACCAACGTAATGGAAACGATGGCGCTGCCCAATTCGCTCATGGCATCGATAGAAGCCTCACGCGTTGACTTATATCCCTGGTCCAACTTGGCGTGGACACCCTCGACGACGACTATGGCATCGTCGACGACTATCGCAATCGCAAGCACCATAGCCGACAAGGTCAGCAAGTTGATACTGAAGCCGATAATCTTCAAGGCAAAGAAGGTGGCAATCAAAGCTACCGGAATGGCAATCGCCGGAATCAACGTAGAACGCATATCCTGCAAGAAGATATATACTACGATAAACACCAGGATAAATGCTTCAATCAACGTCTTGACAACCTCATGAATAGAAGCGAACAAGAAGTCGTTGGCACTCTGTGCAATGTTGATACCCAAGCCTTCGGGAAGATTCTTTTCATATTCGGCAAGCACTTTTTCCAAGTTAGCAATGGTTTCCGTCGCATTGGTTCCTGCCATCTGATAGATGATACAAGATACCGCCTTATGACCGTTTACCGTATTGTTGAAGTTGTAAGTCAAACGGCCCAATTCCATTTCGGCTACATCTTTCAAGCGAAGCAATTCACCGTTCGGCAAAGACTTGATGACAATATCGCCGAATTCTGTTTCGCTCGACAAACGTCCTTTATAACGGATGGTATATTGGAACGACTGGTTACCGCGTTCACCGAACTGTCCCGGAGCAGCTTCCACGTTCTGTTCTGCCAATACTCCCGTAATATCACTCGGCACCAACTTATACTGCGCCATCACATCCGGTTTCAACCAAATACGCATAGAATAGTCGGTACCCATCACATTGGCATCACCCACACCGCTTACACGCTTGATTTCCGGAATCAAGTTGATACTTGCGTAGTTTTCGAGGAACTCGATGTTGTATTTGTCTTCCTTATCATAGATAGAGAAAATCATCAACATAGAGGTCTGACGCTTCATGGTGGTCACACCGACCTGCGTTACTTCAGCAGGCAACAGACCTTGAGCCTGAGTCACACGGTTCTGCACATTGACCTGCGCCATATCGGGGTCAGTTCCTTGATTAAAATACACTGTGATACGTGCCGAGCCGTTATTGGTAGCGGTAGACTGCATGTACATCATGTTTTCCACACCATTGATCTGGTCCTCCAACGGAGAAATCACAGAGTTCAATACAGCCTGTGCATTGGCACCTGTATAGGTCGCACTAACCGAAACGGTAGGCGGCGCGATGTCCGGATATTGGGTAATTGGCAAAGTTGCCAAACCGATAAAACCCAAGATTACCAACAAAATTGAGATAACGGTTGATAATACCGGACGGTTAATAAATTTATCTAGTTTCATTCTATACCTTATATATTATATAACGATATTTACGTATTGAATCAATTAAAAGCTGTAGCCAGATTGCCTTCTCTCTGGTCTTTCAAAGCCTGCTGATACTTGGCTTCTCTTTGGGCAGGGGTAATCGGAGTAATCTTCATACCGTCGCTCAAACGGGTTACACCTTCTACGGCAATCTTGTCGCCCGACTTCAAACCGTCAAGCACAATGTAGTTCTTGCCATCGTTCAAGTTCGAGATTTGGATTTCCGTATACTTCACTGTGCTGTCCGGTTGCAATACGTAAACGAACTTCTTGTCCTGGATGTCTACCGTAGCCGACTGCGGAACCAACAATACATTTTCCATTGTATAAGGGAAGATAATGTTCGCCATACCTCCGCTTCGCAAGACATTCTGCTTATTGGGGAAAATGGCACGCATGCTTACCGAACCGGTTTCCTGGTCGATAACACCGCTCACGGCATCAATCTTTCCTTTTTCCGCATAAACGCTTCCATCAGAAAGTTCCAGCTGCACTTCCGGCATCTTCTCCAATTGCTCTTTCAGTGTACCACCTGCCTTGGTCAGGTTCAACAGTTCCTTTTCGGTCAATGAGAAATACACATACATGTCCCCGATTTGAGAAACCGTTGTCAAAGGATCAGCTACCGACGGGCTTACCAGTGCACCTATACGGTAGGGGAACGTACCGATAACGCCGTCCGAAGGGCTGGTCACCGTACAGAATCCCAGATTCTGCTTGGCAGCAGTGTACGAAGCTTCAGCCTGTGCCAGGCTTGCCTTAGCTGTCAACAGGTTGTTGACGGCAGTCTGATATTCAAAATCACTGATGATTTTCTGTTCGTGAAGCATCTTTTTGTTCACTTCCGTTTCCGAAACAGTCTTCAGATTTGCTTTCGCAGACTCAACTCCTGCCTTAGCCTGGTCAAACGCCGCCTGATATTGTGTGGGGTCAATTTGGAACAACGCTTGTCCCTTATGAACGGTAGCACCTTCGTCTACACACAATTTCACGATAAATCCCGACACTTGCGGACGGATTTCAATATCCTGCAAACCTTTGATTGTTGCCGGATACTTTGTCACCTGATTACTGGAAGTAGAAGTCACTTCCTGTACTGTGAACTCGTCATCACCCATTTTACCGCCTTGGCTGCTACATGCAGTCAACGCCGATATGCCCAATGCCAAAAGGGCTATCCGGCTAGAAGAAAAACTTCTGTTTTTTTTCATGCTCATATTCATAAATATAACTGTTAGTGTTTCCTTGATTTGTTAATTGCCTATGAAAACTTACCCAAATGCATTCGTTTGAGCTTTGCAAAGATAGGAAAAAAGTGTCTATATAAAATAGGTGTTTAACTAAGAATAACCATAAAACAAAGAAGTTATTACATATAGTCCTAATAATCCGACCAAATGACAAATCTTATCGACAAAAAATGTGACGATTCCTGCAATTTAGAGTTTTTAAAGCCTAAATATCGTCCATTTGTTATTTTATTCTTACTTTTGCACAACACATTAACGATAAATCTAAAAGAAGATGGTGAAAATAACAAAAGAAGCTGCCCTGCTTTATCACTCGCAAGGCAAGCCTGGAAAAATTGAGGTCGTACCGACCAAGCCTTATCAAACCCAACGTGATTTGTCTTTAGCTTATTCTCCCGGTGTAGCGGAACCGTGTCTGGAAATCCAAAAGAACCCCGACACTGCATACGACTACACAGACAAAGGAAACTTGGTAGCGGTTATTTCGAACGGAACCGCCGTATTGGGATTGGGAGACATCGGTGCCATGAGCGGCAAACCGGTTATGGAAGGAAAAGGATTACTGTTCAAGATTTACGCAGGCATTGATGTATTCGACATTGAAGTCAACGAAAAAGATCCCGACAAATTCATCGAAGCTGTAAAGGCGATTGCCCCGACATTCGGAGGCATCAACCTAGAAGACATCAAAGCACCTGAGTGCTTCAAAATCGAACAACGGCTGAAAGAAGAACTGGACATCCCAGTCATGCACGATGACCAGCACGGAACTGCCATTATTTCAAGTGCAGGACTGCTGAATGCGCTGGAGGTAGCAGGCAAGAAGATAGAAGAAGTAAAGATTGTGGTAAATGGAGCCGGAGCTTCTGCCGTATCATGCACCAAACTTTACATCTCATTGGGAGCACGACTGGAAAACATTCTGATGCTGGACAGCAAAGGGGTCATAACCAAAGAACGTACCGACCTGAACGAACAGAAGAAATTCTTTGCGACAGACCGCACCGATGTACACACATTAGCCGAAGCCATCAAAGGTGCCGATGTATTCCTGGGACTTTCCAAAGGGAACGTCCTGACACAAGACATGGTACGCAGCATGGCTTCTCACCCGATTGTTTTCGCATTGGCAAACCCGACACCCGAAATTTCGTACGAAGACGCCATGGCATCACGCCCGGATGTATTAATGTCGACCGGACGTTCTGATTACCCGAACCAAATCAACAACGTTATCGGATTCCCCTACATCTTCCGCGGCGCACTCGACACCCGTGCCACAGCCATCAACGAAGAAATGAAACTGGCAGCCGTACGCGCCATTGCCGGACTGGCAAAGAAACCGGTACCCGATGTAGTAAACAACGCATACCACGTAAACAACCTCACATTCGGTCCGGATTATTTCATTCCGAAACCCGTAGACCCACGCTTGATAACCGAAGTGTCTATGGCTGTAGCCAAGGCTGCTATGGATTCGGGAGTAGCACGCAAGCACATCACAGACTGGGAAGGTTATAAGAACCATTTGCGTGAATTGATGGGACAAGAAAACAAACTGACCCGCCAGCTGTACGAAACCGCACGCCAAGACCCGCAGCGTGTCGTATTTGCTGAAGGCATCCACCCCAACATGTTGAGAGCTGCGGTAGAAGCAAAAGCCGAAGGCATCTGCCACCCGATTCTATTGGGCAACGAAGAACGCATCGAAAAACTTGCCAAAGAACTGGATTTAAGCCTGGAAGGTATCGAAATCGTCAACTTGCGTCATGACCGTGAAGCAGAGCGCCGTGAACGCTATGCACGCATCTTGAGCGAGAAACGTGCCCGTGAAGGAGCAAACTATCAAGAGGCAAACGACAAGATGTTCGAACGCAACTACTTCGGCATGATGATGGTAGAAACCGGTGAAGCAGACGCTTTCGTTACAGGTCTGTATACCAAATATACCAACACCATTAAGGTTGCAAAAGAAGTTATCGGCATCCAGCCGGGATACAAACACTTCGGCACCATGCATATCCTGAACTCCAAGAAAGGCACTTATTTCATTGCCGATACACTGATCAACCACCATCCCGACACGGAAACCCTGATTGACATCGCCAAATTGTCTGCCAAAGCAGTACGTTTCTTCAACCAAGAACCGGTAATGGCAATGCTTGCTTACTCCAACTTCGGTTCCGACCAGGAAGGAAGCCCGGCTAAAGTGCACGAAGCCTTAGCCTACATGCAGCAAGAATTCCCCGATCTGGCTATCGATGGAGAAATGCAGGCAAGATTTGCCCTCAACAACGAGTTGCGTGACGAGAAATATCCGTTCACCCGCCTGAAAGGTAAAGAAGTCAATACACTGGTATTCCCGAACCTGAACTCTGCCAACGCTACTTACCAGCTTATCCAAAGCATGAGCGAAACAGAAGTAATCGGCCCGATTCAGATGGGACTGAACAAACCGATTCACTTTACCGACATTGAAAGCTCGGTGCGCGATATCGTCAACATCACCGCTATCGCCTGCATCGATGCGATCGTAGCCAAGAAGTTGCATAACCAAAAATAAATTTATGTCTCTGTTTGAAACGCAGATTTACACAGATTTTCGCAGATTAAGAAACTGCGAGAATCTTCGTGAATCTGCGTTTCTTCTGTCACCATACACCTTTTCATACCCTGACCTTATGCGAAAACCACTCACCTCTTCACAATGTGTCGTGTTAGCCTTGGCTTGGGCAGCACTTTGTTTCATTGTTCTTACTTCCAGCCCACAAATTGACGGCATACTTATCCTGACAATACTCATTTCAGGTGCCCTGGTGTTCATTCCGATTGTCAAAGCGTTAAAAAAGAAACAGCAGAAGTAGTCATTTCCACACAAAAACGAAACAAAAACAACTTTTTGATGTTTTTACTCTGATTTTCTTACTAAATTGTTGCATAAATAAAAAATAATCTATACTTTTACCACATCAAACAATGAGAAGAATATTTAATAACCAATAACAAGATTAGAAGAATGAATGCAGCAAAAGTCCTGGAAGATCTGAAAAGAAGATTTCCCAATGAACCTGAGTACCATCAGGCAGTAGAAGAAGTATTAGGTACAATCGAAGAAGAATACAACAAGCATCCTGAATTCGACAAAGTGAATCTGATTGAACGCTTGTGTATTCCAGACCGTGTTTACCAGTTCCGCGTAACGTGGATGGACGATAAAGGCAACATCCAGACCAACATGGGATACCGTGTACAGCATAACAACGCCATTGGGCCGTATAAAGGCGGTATCCGTTTCCACAGTTCTGTAAACCTCGGTATCCTGAAGTTCCTGGCTTTCGAACAAACATTCAAGAACTCATTGACTACGCTTCCGATGGGTGGAGGCAAAGGTGGTTCAGACTTCTCTCCACGTGGCAAATCAAACGCTGAGGTAATGCGTTTCTGCCAGGCTTTCATGCTGGAATTGTGGCGTCACATTGGCCCTGAAATCGATGTACCTGCCGGTGACATCGGTGTAGGCGGACGTGAAGTAGGCTACATGTTCGGCATGTACAAGAAACTGACCCGTGAATTCAGCGGTGTGCTCACCGGTAAAGGACGCGAATTCGGCGGTTCATTGATTCGCCCCGAAGCAACAGGTTACGGAAATATCTACTTCCTGCTCGAAATGCTGAAGACCCGCAACATTGATATCAAAGGCAAGACCTGTCTGGTATCAGGTGCAGGAAACGTAGCACAATATACAGTAGAAAAACTGATTCAGTTGGGTGCGAAAGTAGTTACGATGTCCGACTCAGACGGTTATATCTACGATCCGGACGGAATCGACCGCGAAAAACTGGATTACATCATGGAACTGAAGAACCTGTACCGTGGACGTATCCGCGAATATGCAGAGAAATACGGCTGCAAATACGTAGCCGGAGCACGTCCTTGGAACGAGAAAGGCGACATTGCCCTTCCTTCTGCCACACAGAATGAAATCAACGGCGATGATGCCAAAGCTTTGGTTGCCAACGGTGTATTCGCTGTATCCGAAGGTGCCAACATGCCTTCTACCCCCGAAGCAATCCGTGTATTCCAGGAAGCGAAGATTCTCTATGCACCAGGTAAGGCAGCTAACGCCGGCGGTGTATCTGTATCAGGTCTGGAAATGACTCAGAACTCCATCAAGCTGAGCTGGAGCCAGGAAGAAGTGGACGAAAAGCTGAAGAGCATCATGAAGAACATCCACGAAGCTTGCGTGAAATACGGAACAGAACCCGACGGTTACATCAACTACGTAAAGGGTGCCAACGTAGCCGGATTCATGAAAGTGGCAAATGCCATGATGGCTCAAGGCATCGTATAATTTATACAGGTGCGACAAATTTCAATCCGGCTCCCTGTGACGGGAGCCGGATTTTTTATGCTTATCCTTCCCTGCCATTCCTATTTTAACACTCACTTTATCAATAGTTACACTTATTTCATTATCTTTGCCGAGTTATTATGCTAAAGCCGATAATGTTATGAATATCCGAAAAATCTTTGCAGGGTTACTTCTTACCCTGGCGGTGTCTTCGTGCATTCAAGACGAAGCCCTGAACGTGGAAGCAGCCATCGATGACTGCACAGGCGAAAACATCCAACTGGCAAGCATAGATGCCACCCACAAAGAAATAGAAATTTATGTGCTCGACGGTACAGATGTATCACAGCAGGAACTGAACTTCACGCTTGCCGACGGCGCAACCATTCAAGCCGATGAAACAGAAGCAGGCGACCAGCCTCCGTATTACGATTTCAGCCAACGCACATTGCGCCGGTTCACCGTGACATCGGAAGACGGAAACACAACCGCCACGTATGTAGTCCGCATCAACAAAATGGAACTTCCCACTTATTATTCGTTCGAAAACCTGCGCGCCACTACGCCCTATCATATTTTCTATCTCACCAATGAGTCGGGCATCATGCAGTGGGCAAGCGGAAACCCAGGCTACGAACTGAGCGGCATGGCACTCGACGAGACGCAATACCCTACCGTACAGGATCCAATAGGCCACAGCGGCAAATGCGTACGTCTTACTACACGTAGCACCGGCTCTTTCGGACTCCCGTTAGGAATGCCCATAGCTTGTGGCAACTTGTTTGTTGGCTCGTTCGACGTACAAAATGCCGTCACAGCTCCACGACAGGCTACCCACTTCGGTTTCCCATTTACCAAAATACCCCAACGCATAACCGGATGGTATAAATACCAAAAAGGTGAGACATTCACCGATGAAAACAATGAAGTACTAAGCGGACAAACCGATATAGGCGACATCTATGCAGTGCTTTACGAAGCTGAGACCAGCGACTATACACTGGATGGCGACCTCTTCCCACTGACCGGAGGCATCAACCCGAATATTGTACTGATGGCACGTATTGGTGAACAAGGCCAACAAGAAATGCAAGAAACCGATGAATGGACTTACTTCGACTTATCATTCGAGGCACAAAACGGCAAGACCGTCGACCCTGAAGGACTGGCAAACGGCAAATACAAACTTGCAATCGCTTTCGCCTCCAGCAGAGGAGGAGGTTATTTCCGAGGAGCGGTAGGAAGCGAACTGTACATAGACGAAGTGGAAATAATCTGCGAATAACCCTTAACACGTAAACAACATGAAAAAATACATATTAACTTTAGCAGTAGCCCTGGCATTCGGCACAGGCATCGCACAGGCACAATGGTCGGAACACAAAGGCTTGCTTTGGTCATCCCTGCACGGATTGGAATACGAATTCAAGGCAGGTGTAAACTTTGGAGGCACTTCCCCACTCCCACTTCCACACGAAATCAGAAGCATCGACAGTTATCGCCCCGGGCTTGCCATCACTATCGAAGGAAACGCTACCAAATGGATAGACGAAGCCAAGAAATGGGGCGTAAGCGTAGGGTTACGCCTCGACAGCAAGAGCATGACCACCCAAGCCACGGTGAAAAACTATGGCATGGAAATCTTCAGTGAGACAGGTGGAAAAATACAAGGACTTTGGACAGGTGGCGTAGAAACAAAAGTAAGGATGTCGCTCCTTACCATCCCCATCCTTGCCAACTATAAGATAGGTGAACGCTGGAAACTGGTATTCGGCCCCTACCTGTCATATATGATGAGCGGTGACTTCGATGGGAACGTCTACGAAGGCCATCTGCGCACTCCCGATGCTACAGGAAGCCGTGTCAACTTTACAGGTGACAACGTCGCTACCTATGACTTTTCCGAAGACCTCCGCCGTTTCCAATGGGGATTGCAAGTGGGTGGTTCATGGCGTGCCTATAAGCACCTTACCGTACACGCCGACCTGACCTGGGGACTGAACGACATCTTTCAGAAAGATTTCGAAACCATTACATTCGCCATGTATCCCATCTACCTGAACCTCGGGTTCGGATATGTATTCTGAAAATCCGCCCAATAAGAAGCAGTTTTGAATTTATCGTGCGATGATTTTGAGATGAGTTTTTGAGGCATTTTCGCTTCTGTGATGAGGAAAGATAGTGGGCTATCTGACGAAGAACAGGAGCGAAAAGGACCAAAAAATCGCCCAAAGCACACACGAAAACGGATACATCAAGCCAAGAAAAACTTTTTGGAGAAATTCAAAACAGCTTCTCAGTCATACAAGTAAAACATCCGGTCCATCAGATGCCATTTCTCTGCCGATGTGCTTCCGGGAAGACACTCTTGAAAACGTGTCACACATTCTTCCCACTCCGCCTGCCGTGGCAAAGAAGCGAGCCGTTTCATAGCTACATTCCAATCAAAGTCAAGCGGAGTTTCTACTATCATGAACAACTTATTGCCATAAATGTAGATTTCCATCTCCAAGATACCCACCTCACGGATTCCCCTCCGTATCTCAGGCCATGCATATTCACGGCTGTGCAACTTGCGGTATTCGGCAATAAGCGCGCGATTGTCCTTCAAGTCAAGCGTCTGGCAATAACGTTTGACCGGAATATCGTATGTCTTTGTTTGATATCCTTCGTAATCCATTGTCTTCTGTACATTTTAGTTAAACCTGCCAGTGAACGTATCTTCACCGACGACTGCATATACTTTCATGAAAAGCCGTATCTATGTAGACTCCCAACCCGTCTTTATCTGATGCGGAAAACCGGAGCTATTTGGTTGAGCGGTTCAGCAGGCAAGGTGATGGCAAGCCCCCCGGCGGTACGTTCCGCCTGCACCTTTCCATATCCTAGCAAAGTCACTTCGTGTATCTCTTCGGGATACAATTCCGAACCTGCCGCCAGTGACTTGATGATTACGGTATGGCTTTCGGGCCATCCAAGTGCAGTGGCATATAATACATCACCTTTTTGCGTGAAACGGATTTCTTTCGAGTCTGCCTTGTTATACGAACCTTCGTTGAAACCCTGCGCGTTGAGCGGAATATCCTCTTCAGCTATCGGTCCTTCGCCAAACACTTTCCACGGACGGGTATCATAAACGGCTTCCTTGTTGATGTCCATCCAGGCACCGAACTCGTTCAGGATTTTTTCTTCCTTCTCGTCAAACGTCCCGTCGGCACGGAGCGGCACGCTCAGCAACAGGTTTCCGTTCTTGCTCACGATGTCCATCAAAAGCTTTACGACATACGAAGCCGACTTGTAGCCATTGTTCTCATAAATGGAGGTATTGTAGTGCCAGCCTCCGATACACGAACAGGATTGCCACGGCTCCGGAATCGCCTTGTTGGGAGCTCCGCGTTCCACATCCCAAACCAATGCCTTACGCTGGTCTTCGTTCAGAATCTTACCAAACATTACGGCTTCCAATTTGCCATTGTGCGTAGCCATGCTATGGTTATAAAAATGTGCGGCAATCTTCAATCCCGCATCGCTTACCGGATAAAAAGGCAATACCGTCACATCGAAATACAACAAATCGGGGTTGTAACGGTTGATGACATCCAGCGTGCGGTTATAGAAATTGGTTGCAAATTCTTGCGAAGGAGGACATGCACCGTTCTCCCATCCCCACTGGCGATGAATCATGCCATTATCCCAGCTGTTCTCGCTCAGCGGATGGTTCTGTGCATAGAGGTCTTGCGGGTCATAGCCTTCCCACCACTTGCCTTTCCCGTCCGCCTTGGTCAGCTTCCCGTCATAAGGGATGCCTTTCTTGGGACCGATGGTGTCATGCCGCTGGGCTACTTCGTACCACGTCCACGCATGGTCGGCATGCAAACTGACTCCGAAATACAATCCGTATTTGCGGGCTGCCTTCTCCCAACCGGCAAGGATATTCTTTTTCGGTCCCATATTGATGGAGTTCCAAGGCTGGTATTTGCTATCCCATAAATCAAAATTATCATGATGATTTCCCAACACAAAGAAATACTGCGCCCCTATCTTCTTATAAAACGCCACCAGTTTGTCCGGATCCCAGCGTTCTGCCTTAAAGAGAGGAATAACATCCTTGAAACCAAACTCCGAGGGATGCCCGTAATGCTTTACATGATATTCATATTCAGGAGAGCCCTCTATATACATTGAACGTGCCATCCAGTCGCCCGATCCTTCTACACACTGCGGTCCCCAGTGTGCCCAGATACCGAACTTGGCATTGCGGAACCACTCCGGCACCTGATATTGTTTCAACGACTCCCACGTAGGCTCGAACTTTCCTTTCATCATCGGTTCATCTCTTTCCGATACAGGCACCTGATAAGTCTGGGCATACAGCCCCGCAGATAAAAATAAAGATGCAATCAAGAGTTTTGTTTTCATACGTATAAGTGTTTAGTGTTTTTCTGATAACAAAGATACGAACATACGGCAAACCACAATAGGACAAAGCAGGAAGTTTATGGATAAAATCGACATACCGTTATTTTTATATCTTCAAACGAAAACAAAAACGATTTATATTTCATAAATTTGCACCAAAAAAAAGAAAAAAGTTAACTTTAAAAAGCCATATAAAAACACCTATTAATATATGAGTTTACAAGTAGACCAATTGCATCCCTTAGTATTGAATGTGGGCTTAGCCATACAAAATGCTGACTGGAACTGGAAGAACGTGAGCAGCCCTTTCAGCCGTTTATATTATGTTACTGAAGGTGAGGCTAAAATACAATTTGCAGACGGTATATATACATTACACCCCAACCATTTATACTTCATCCCTGCTTTTACACGACATACCTATATCTGCAATTCGCGTTTCGTGCATTACTACTTGCATATTTACGACGACCATAAATCAGATGAGGACTGGCTGGAATTATGGAACTTTCCGTTCGAGATACCAACAGGGAAATGGGAATTGCAGTTATTTGAACGCTTATGCGAAATAAACCCGCACATGAGCTTGCAGAAGTCCGATCCATCCACCTACGACAACAATCCTACCCTGATGAAAAGCCTGATGAAAAACAGGCAACGCGCTTTTTGCGACAAAGTGGAATCGAGAGGCATTGTGCTCCAGCTGCTCGCCCGCCTGTTCAAACAAGCGAAATCGAAAATAGAGACCAAAGACAACCGCATCGTAAAAGCCGTCTTATACATACACAGGCACATCGGTGAAACAATCAGCCTGAACACACTGGTGGAAAACGCCTGCCTGTCGAAAGACCATTTCATCCGTCTTTTCAAAAGTGAAATGAACATGACCCCGCTCCAGTACATCAACCAGAAAAAAATAGAAAAGGCACAACTGCTCCTGATTACGGAAGCATTATCTGTAAAAGAAATTTCTTTCCGACTGGCTTTTGATGATTATTCCTACTTCAATCGCTTGTTTAAAAAACTGACCGGCATGACACCACAAGAGTACAGACATATTTACCGATAATAATCGGTGCCAAGGAGCTTCCACTTCATATGTCCATCAGTTGCTTTTCCAAGCCAAGCCAGAACATTTGCTTAGTCCGACAATCCCATTCGCATGGCTGCCTTGCCTGTAAGATTATTAATCTTCATGCCGAAAGATTATTAATCTTCACGCTGTAAGATTATTAATCTTACAACCGATGCTGCTATATGCTTCAAGTTCTTATTGACATTAATGTCGTTTTGCGGAATCAGGAAATAGCGGTTATGAGGAGACCAAGTACGTGTTTCAAACTGATAGTACACCGATGCCAATCCGGCAATCGCTTGCGCCGTACTCATGACCGGGCTTGCCGGCAAGTTCATCGGCAGTAACAACCGACACGGCACCAGTCAAATTCACTCTTTTCAGCGTACCGTAGCCTACCACCACCACTTCATCCAACACTTCTGTATCTTCTTCCAGAATGATCCGCATCTGCTTTCCCAAAGCAACCGGAATTTCTTGAATGGCATAACCTACATAGCTGACGCGCAACACGTCGACTTCACAATTGTCCACAATAGACTTTCCGTCAGTACACATATATAATGAATACCCCACTCAACTGCTTACAAACGCAACCTCATACAGACAGCCCGACATGCTTTAGAATGATGAAATGAAAAGCTAACACATCATCCCGATAAACATATACAACTGGACACAATTTAACCGTGTTGCTAGCACAATTATATACCATCAATTCCCTAAAATGCAAAAAAAGCCCTCCTTTATAATATTTTTTCGGCCAAGTTGTTGCATAATTCAAAATAACCTTGTACCTTTGCCACGCAATTAAGGAAAACACTCTTCAGTAGCTCAGTCGGTTAGAGCATCTGACTGTTAATCAGAGGGTCGTTGGTTCAAGTCCAACCTGAAGAGCAAAAACAAAAGAAGACAACATTCATTCTTCAGTAGCTCAGTCGGTTAGAGCATCTGACTGTTAATCAGAGGGTCGTTGGTTCAAGTCCAACCTGAAGAGCAAAAACAAAAGAAGACAACATTCATTCTTCAGTAGCTCAGTCGGTTAGAGCATCTGACTGTTAATCAGAGGGTCGTTGGTTCAAGTCCAACCTGAAGAGCAAAAAAGTTCGTTCGAAAGACGAACTTTTTTTATAACCATTAACAACAAATCATTATGGACGATTCAAACTCGCGAACATATACCGAAATTATTAACCGCTTCTTTGCAGAAGCAAGCGGAGAATGAACGCTCTGATGATTCATGCTTGCTCCTGTATGAAAGCCAAACAAGAAAGGAGTAAAGCACATGAGAAAATACCTTTACTGCGAAGCTGGATTTGTAGAAAAGAAAAACTGGCTTCCCGGATGCTGGGTAAATGTAGAATGCCCTACCGATGATGATTTCAAATTCCTGACAGAAACTCTGAAAGTTCCAACTGCCTTCCTACATGATATCGCCGACACTGACGAACGGCCACGTACAGATACAGAAGGCAACTGGCAGCTCATTATCGTACGTATTCCGATACAGACACAAAGCAGCAAAGTGCCTTACAGCACTATTCCCATCGGCATCATCACCAACGATGAAATCACCGTATCTGTGTGCTACCACTCCAGCGAGATGATTCCAGACTTCATCCAGCATACACGCCGCAAGCAAATTCAGGTTCCCAATAAATATGAATTGATTCTACGGCTTATCTATTCTTCGGCTGTATGGTTCCTGAAATACCTGAAACAAATCAATAATGAGGTAAGCAGTGCCGAAAAAGAACTGGAGCGAAGCATCCGTAACGAAGATTTGCTACGACTGATGAATCTACAAAAAAGCCTGGTGTATTTCAATACCTCCATCCGGGGCAACGAAGTCATGATTAGCAAATTCCAGAACATTTTCGAGACCAAAGACCGTGAAAACAAGGAACTGACCGAAGACGTACTGATTGAACTGAAGCAAGCACGCAACATGGTAAATATCTACAGCGACATCCTTACCGGTACAATGGATGCCTTTGCCTCTATCATATCAAATAACGTAAACACGATTATGAGGCGCATGACTACGCTGTCTATTGTCTTGATGGTGCCTACATTAATAGCCAGCTTTTACGGCATGAATGTCGACATTCATTTAGAACATGTCCCACATGCGTTCTCCCTCATCATATGCCTGTCGGTTGTGCTTTCGGCAATGGCATTTATCATTTTCCGGAAAATAAAATGGTTTTAGGACTTATATGGAACACAGAGGCACAGAGACACGGAGAATAATATGCTAATCTGTCTTCGTGCCTCCGTGTTTTCTTCATTTTTTATAATTGAGCTGTCAATGTTTTCTTGGCGGGCGGGAAACAGATTGAATTATCGCAGCATTGATAGCTGACCGTACACTTCACTTCCCCTTTGCCCGTACCGCTTATTTTCTGACGGAAAAGGCAATCACCCGTATAAATGGTTGTTTTCGTGGCACCCAGCTGCGTAAAGGCAGGCGTTATCAAGTCGCCTTCCAGCTTACAGCCTTCGGGTAACGAAAACTCCAGTTCTGTCGGAAGGAACGGGTCTTCTTCCGATACCTGTGCATAGGTATGATATCCGGTATGCACTTTCATCCGGACCACCAGCTCGCGGCTGCCATCTGCCAAGGTCTCCACGTCCATCGACAAAGCCACAGGATTCTTCTCGTCCGTATCTTGCGCCAATGCCGGTTTCTTCGCTTCGTCCTGCCCGGCAGCTTTCAACACGCTGTAATCGTTTCCGGGAACAGAACGGTCTTGCGTGTCGACCAGCCACAACCAGCCGCCGGCTTCGGTAAAGAAGAGTTTGTCCCGATAGGTGTCATACCAGTCACGCCATTCGGCAGGAGCAGCGAAACGGCACAACGTATAGCGGTGCAACACGCGAGTCGCCAGTTCGGGTTCCACTCCTTTTTCGAGCATCGTGATGCAAGAATCCAACAGATGCTTGTCATTGTTGGCAATGCCCAAGGTGCGCACGTCTTCATCGATATCCAGGTCGTAACCCTCGGCAGTGGGATGGAACCAGTCGCGGTTCTTGTCGAAATAGCGCTGATATTCCGTGGCATCGTCCCCGAACACGTGATAAAGGGCAGGGAAACGCTGCTTCATGTACTCGGCATACGTCGGTTCCTTCGGTTGCCGGGAGTCCATGGACAAGTATATCTTCTCCGTGGCATCCAGTTCCTGGCCCTGTTCCTGTTTCGCTAAAGCCACTTTCTTGACACTGTCCACCGACTGATAGAACCGCCGGTGTGCTTCGTTTGATTCCTGCCAAGCCTTGCGCGACGCCGAGAACTTGCTGCGGTCGACAGACTTGCGCGTGGCGATGGTCTCGTCCAGCTTGCGGGCGATGATGTGCTGGCCGGAGAACTTCGATATGTAGACGATGGCATTCGCCAAGGCCGCCTTTCCCGCCTCGGTCAGGTAATCAGGCGAAGCGGAAAATCCCCAATGGAAGAAGTTGCCGTGACGGCCGATGGCCACGGCGTCGATGCTCTTGGCACATGCGCCGCTGGAGATGACTTCCGCTTCCGGCGAGTCGAGGAAACCTTCGGGACGGCTCACCATGCCGATGCGGTAGGAGCGGTCGGTGGTGTACGACTTGGTCTGCACCGTCCACATCTCCGTCTCGGCGGGCAACGTGTAGCCGTCCATCTCGGCATACTCGAAAGCCATCGGGGGCGTGGGCTTCATCTCGGGTTGAATCTTCACCTTGAAAGGTCCCTGGAAAATCGGATGGTCCTTCTTCCAGCCCAAGGCGTCCGCATCCAGGCAGAGGCAGAACCAGTCACACTTGGTGCCGATGCTGCGCCCGATGTCCTCGCTGGCGTTGGCGATGCAGAGGGCGGCACGGTCGAAGTCGTCCGGCAGGTAGGCCACAGGCTCATACTTGGTGATTCTGCCCTGGGCGTCAAACTCGCGCACTTCGGGACGAATCGGGCGGGGCCTGCCGTCGAACACCGTCACATCGTATGCATCGGACATCGACGGGAGATACTCCTTGGCGTCAATCACCTTCACCTTGCGGAAGCGCGACTTCAGGAACTTGGCGAAAGAGGCCATGCGGGCTTGTGCCGACCGGGCCAACGTCGCGCTGTCCACTTCCACGCCGCCGACAACATCCAGCTCGGGGGAACCGCCCACATACAACACACTCACAGGCTGCTTGCCCTGGGCAAGCACGCATTGCATCGCGAACACGCAAAGCAATGCCGACAAAATAATCCGTTTCATATTCATCCTACGTCTTTTCGTTTCATCTCACTTGAACAATTCCTCCAAATAGGTGTAAAACTCGGGGCTCTCGCCTACCACCACCTTCAGGATTTTCCCCTCGGGGCTGATGACGACCTTCGTCGGATAGCCCTCGACGGCATACAGCGCGCTCACGTCCACGTTGCCTTCGTTCAGCACGTTGAGCCACGGCAGCTGGTGTTTCTCCACCGCCGCCTTCCAGCGCTTCTCCGTGTCGCGGCAGGCGATGCCGACAATCTCCATCTTGTCCTTGTACTTGGCGTAGGCCTCCTTCATCTCGGGGAAACCCTTGATGCACCACGCGCACCAGCTGCCCCAGAAGTCGAGCACCACATACTTGCCCCGCAGCGAAGAAAGCGCCAGGGGCTTGCCATGCAAGTCATTCAACGTGAAGTCCGGGGCATCGGCGCCCGTCTGGAGCGTCGCTCCATGTGCCATCCGGACGTCCATCCCGGAGGCAACGTCGCCGGCCGGCCGCGCAAAGGCGCACGCACACACCAGCATCAAGCCGAAAAACAATTCTTTTCTCATCGTGTTTGATAGTTTGTTTGGTTAATTTCCGAAAATTTCCTTCAATTTGGCATCCAACGCCTCATCTTCGAACTTGCCGATGATGTTGCCATCTTTGTCTATCAGGTACTTGGTCGGCAAATAATGAATGGCATAGAGGTCGCTAATGTCGTTGGTATGATCCATGCCATCCACGCCTTTGCTGCGGTCCCATTTCAAACCGCGCAACACATGATAGAAATCCTGAATGCCGTCTTTCTCTATCACTTCTTTCCACGTGTCGGGCTTGCTGTCATCGTCTGCCACACAGAACACCTCCAATCCCTTCGCGTGATATTTCTTGTAGAGTTCCTTCACATGGGGGAAACTCTTACGACACGGCACGCACCACGTCGCCCAAAAGTCAAGCAGAACGTATTTACCCTTGAGGTCGGCAATGCCGATGGAATCACCCTTCCAGGTCACGGCACGGAAAAGAGGAGCAGGCCTACCTGGCTGCACACGTTCCAATGCCGCCAATCCGTCACGGACACTCCCGACATTCCCGTATTGTTTCACTTCGGGAGCCATGTTGTCATAAATCGACTTCAGTTCATCATACGTCATGTTTCCCATCAGGAAAGGCAAATAGCTGAGAGCCACAAACGAATGCGGACGAGACTTGACAAAAGACAGCTGAATGCCTTTCGCACTGTCGGCATACATCTCCTGTTGTTTCTGGAAATAAGCCTTCCGCTCGGCAGATGCATTTCCTGAAACCGAATCGCGCATTGCCTGAACATAGGCGTAAAGCGGGTCGAGGACAGTATTCAGGCTGTCGCTTTCCGCCTGCGCCGCAGAGCCTGTTACTTCCGGCTTCGAGAAATTGGCCGTATCGATAGCAACGGTCAGTTCGCCCGACTCAATGAACAGCCCGGCATATTTCACATTGCGGTAATCCATCGGATTGCCGATGTACAGCGTGGCTTGCGCCACAGGGACTTCCATCGGTCGCGAGAAGCGGAACGCACCGTTGGCTATGCGTGTGCTATCGGTCACTTGCACGGTATCGCGCACGGTATAGGCGAGGTGAATCCACTCGCCTTCGTACCCATTGATGGTTCCATCCAGTTTCAACTGATTGTCGGGCTGCGAAGCGCAACCCGCCATCAGCGTGCAACCCACCAGGGCTGCCGCCCAAAAAGGTTTTGTTTTCATGTTACAATTATTTTTTATGTTTTTTCTCTTGTCTTTACCGCCAACAATCGTTGGCAAATCGTCTGCCCCTCAGAAATGGAGCCTAAGAGCGACAGAACGGCTTATTTATAATTCTGCGTGATATTCGGATTGTTTGCCAGCACATTCTGCCCAAAGGGGAATATCCACAATGGCGAGTCGGGTGTCAGCGTGTAGGTGTTTCCTGCCAGCGTTTTGGTGAAAGTTTCCTCCCAACCGCTCACCTGGTTCCAGCGCTTGCGATGGATGAAGTTGTAGACCGAATAGATGTTCTCGCCGTGCGACACCTGCTTGAGGTGACGGATGGCGTCGGCCTCGGTGGTCACCGTGCCTTCCAGCGGCTGGTAAGTCTCCGGCGCGAGGCGGTTGACGCGGATGGCGTCGAGGGCATGCATCGCCTCGGCGTAGTTGCCCTTGTGGATTTCCGCCTCGGCCACGATGAGGTACATCTGCGTGGTCCTCAGCCCCGCCATGTTCCAGCCCGAGTTCAAGTCCATGGTCATGATGTAACGGTCGTCCAGTCCCAGCATGGAAGTCGCCATGCCTGGCATAGTGCCGGCATACATCTTTTTATCGGTGTCTATCAGTTCCAGCGTGGCATATCCCGGCTCGAAGCGCTCCATCGACTCAGGGGTCAGGGCTTCGAAGTACTCCATGTAATAGGTGAAGAACATGTCTTCCTGGCACTCCAGTTGCGGACGGAGCAACACGTTGTAGGGATTGCCGGTCGCGTCGGCGGAAGTGGTCAGCATCTCGTAGTAGTTGTCCACCGCGCCGTTGAGGGCAAGAGCCTGGCGTGCCGCCTCTTCGGCTTCGTCGAACCGCTGCATGCTCAGCAGCGCCAGTGCCTTGACGGCATAGGCGCAAGGCTTGCTCATGCGCATGCGGTTCACCGCCACGGTGGGCATCCCGTCGAGGTCGATGGCCTCCTGCACGTCGGCGAGGATGTGGTCGTACACCTCCTGCACGGTCATCTTCACCGTGGGCTGCGCCACGTCCTGCGTCTCGAGCACGTAGGGCACGCCCGGGTCTTCGGCCGCCGTGGCGGGATTGTATGCCTTGGCAAACTTGTTCACCACGAGGTAGTGGAAATAGGCGCGCAGGGTCAACGCCTCGCAGCGCAACTGGTTTTTCACCGCCGGGTCGCCCGTGGCGGCGTCGATGTGCGAGAGGATGGGGTTCGCCACCTGGCCGATGACGCCATAATACGAGTCATATTCATCATCACTGGCGGTCAGTTCCGCCAGCTTGTCCTGCAGCGATGCGTCCCACTCGAGGATGATGGAAGTGCGCGTCGGCGTGGGCTGGCTCAGCAGGTTCGGGACGTTGTTCAACGTCGTGATGAGATCGCCCAGGAATTGCGGTCCGTCGCCCGAACTCATATAAAATTCACGGTTGAGCAGCATTTCGAGCTGCGTGGTGGTAGAAAGCAGGTTCTTTCCTTTGGGCTGCACGTCGGTAAAATCGGAGCAGGAGCTGACGAGCATCGCCCCTCCCAGCAGGCAGCCATAGAGTATGTGTTTCGTTTTCATCTTTTTCATTGTCTTTTTATGGTTTCACAAGCTGTTTGTCACAAGTTGTCACAGGTTCACGTTCAGTCCGAAGATAAACGAGCTCGGCTGGCGGATGCCCAAGGTCTCGGGGTCGACGCCCACCTTGTTCTTCACCCACAGGTAGTGGGGATTGTCTATCTGGAAGCTGAGGGCAAGGCGGTTGATGCCCAGGTGGCGCATCCACGAAGCCGGGAACTCGTAGCCGAACACGATGTTGCGGATTTTCAAGAAATCGGCATCGCGCACGGAGATGTCGCTATACGAAGGTTCTGAGCCCAAAGCAGTAGAGCTATAACGTCCGATGCCCGGTGTGTTGGTGGGATTTTCCGGTGTCCAGGCATTGGCGAAATAGCTGGCAAGGGCCTGATAAGGCATGCCGAAGGTTTCGGTTTCTGCCAAGGCACGCATCTTGTGTCCGCCGTAGTAAGCCATCAGCACGCTCAGGCTGAAGCCGTTCCATGTAAAGCGGTTTTCCATGCCCATGATGGTCTTCGGCTCGGTCTGCCCGGAATATTCCAGGATGCTGATGCTACGGCTAGTCGCTGTATGCGAGGTGCCTCCGTCTTCCACGTACCACAGCGTCTGTCCTTTCTCGCCCGGCACGTCACTGATGCCCGCAAAGCGGTACGACCACAGGGCACTGGACGGATAACCGGTCATATAAGGCGTTTCGACAAGCTGGTATGCCGAAGTGGCAGGGTTCTGCACGTCGGTCACCACGTTCTTGTTGTAGGACATCGTGAAGTTGGTGGTCCAGCCGAAGGCACGGCGGCGATGGGGCACGAACCAGTTGTAGCTGAGGGCCAATTCCATACCGCGGTTGCGGATGCTCGCCGTGTTGTAGTACATCGAGGTGAATCCGGTGGTCGGGTCGAGCTGGCGCGGCGCGAAGATGTCGGTACCCATCTTGTTATAGAAGTCCAGCGACCCCTGCAGGCGGTTGTTGAAGAACGAGAAGTCGACACCGACGTTCGTGGTGGTGTTGCGTTCCCACTTCAGGTTCGGATTGGCAGGGCTTTCTATCGACCCGTAGGGCAGGTTGGTATATTCGTTCACCTCCGTCGACGTGGCGGTCATGTAGCTGGTGACGCCCTGGTAGATGTTACCCGTCACACCGTAGCTGACACGCAGCTTCAAGAAGTTAATCCAGTCCACCGGCTTCAGGAACTCTTCCTGATGGAGGTTCCAGCCCGCACCGACCGACCACAACGGACGGCCACGGTATTTGGCGTTCAACCCGTAGACATCGGCATAGTCCTTGCGGAACGACCCGAAGACATTATAACGGTCATCGTACGTGTAACTCAGGGTAAAATAACCGGAAGCATAGCGGTGGAACTGCTCTATCACCGGTCCCATGCCGTCACGGAAGTAAGGATTGAACACAAACTGCTGCGAGGGATAACCTCCTGCCAGCTGCATGTAGTAGCTGTTGTATATCATCGTGCTCATCGTGCCGAAGTCCACCGTATGCGTGGAGCTGTTCTGCAACTGGTCATCGTAGCCCAGGACGAGGGCTTTCGAACCGTTCGACTTCGTCTGGCGGAACTCCAGACCGGCAATGGCTGCCACGTAATGCTTGCCAAAGGTATTGGCATAATTCAGCTGTCCGCGGGCTGTCCAATAACGTCCGTAAGTATTGGTGGAACGCAGCATGCCCCCGTTCTCCGGCGTCATGTAGGTGACTTTCCCGTCGGCTCCTACCTGCGTATAGGCATTGCGGATGCTGCGTGCCGCGTGGCTCGCCTCGTTGGCAAACCAATCTTCTTGTGTCCGGTCGGTCTCGTAGATGAACTGCGCATTGGCGGTCAATCCCTTGATAATCTTGAACAGCAAATCGCCGTGATAACGGAGATGCTGGCGGCGGGTGGTCAACGTGTTGTTATAAAATTCGTCCTTGATGTTCACACCCAGGTCGTGAAAACCTTCGGCACCCTTGCTGCTCCAATAAGGGTTTCCATCATACCAATAATAAAACAGATTGGCGGAACCATCGTCGTTGTACATCCGTTCGTAGGCAGGAACCGCCCACGGGTTGGTGTGCTGCGAATTATAATCCTCACCCGGACCGACACTCTTGTCATAGATGCCGTTGATATTGAAAGTGGCCGTCAGCCAGGAAGCCACGTCGTAGCTCCCCTTGTAATTGATGTTGAGCGAACTCTTGTCGGAATGAATCTGCCCGCTGTTGTCGAACTTGTAATTCAGCGTCAAGTTGCTCTGGAACTTGTCGGAACGGCTGCGCAGCGACAGGTTGTATTGTTGCAGAATCTGCTGCTTATAGATGTTGTCGCCATATTCCTTGGCAAAATTGTTCTTCTTCAAGCCATTCAAATAGTCATTCAATTCCTGATTGGTGATTTCGCCCTGTGCCAGCCGGTAATAAGCATACTGAATGGGAGAGATGGCACTCGATCCACCCTCGATTGTCTGATATGTACTCTCCAACGGGTCGGCAACTTCACCGTCGTTATCGAAGAAATAATAATTCCAGTAGTCCGACTCGATGTCTACCTGCTGTTCGGGAGTGAGGTAGAAGTTATCGGCATAATCCATGTTTTTCTTTTCCCAAATGGTCAGGTTGGTGGAAAAATCAATGTCAATCTTCCCTTTCTCCTTCGCGCTCTTGGTCGTGATGACAATGATACCATTGGAAGCCCGCGCACCGTAAATGGCCGTTGCGGCAGCATCCTTCAGGACATTGACACTTTCGATGTCGTAAGGGTTCAAGTCTTCTATCCTTCCCTCGATAGGCACGCCGTCCACTACCAGCAACGGATTGGTCTCGGCATACAACGAACTGGCACCACGAATGGTTATCTTGCCATCCTGCGTGCTCAAACCAGCCACACGACCTTCCAGGTTGTTCAAGATATTCGGCGTATAGCGAGTCTGCAAATCTTCGGCGCGGACAATGGCGACCGAACCTGTCATTTTCTCCTTGGCAATGTCCTGATAACCGGTCACGACCACTTCATTCAACATCGTGTCGTCATCTTTCAGGGTAAAGACCGTATTCGAACCCGGTTCCACATCCGCCTCGATGGTCTTCTTGCCCAAGAAAGAAATCACCACCGTCGCCTTACTGCCGCTCACGCCCGGAATGGCAAAACGTCCGTCCATATCGGTAATCATACCCTTACGGGTTCCTTTCAGCAAAACCGAGGCACCGATGACCGGCTCTCCTCCTTCGTCAAGCACCTGTCCCGACACGGCAGCCCTTGCCTGCGCACCTTGGGAGGTCTTCGGTTTGGAAACGATAGTATAGATACCGTTTTTCTCTGTATAAGTCAAGGAAGTATTAGCCAACAATGCGTCCAATATTTCGGTAATATCCTTTTCCCGGAACACCTGCGCCCGACAGCGGATATGTGCAGCTACATCGGTGTTATACACCAGCTGGATATCACTGTTCCGCATAATTTGTTGGAAAGCCTGGTCCAGCGTTCCCCGTTCGATGCGGACAGAAAGCGCCTGTGCCAGCAGCGAAGCCGGAAAAGCCAAAGCACCTCCCAGCATCAAAGCACAAAAACAATTAACGATTCGTTTCATAAGCATTCTCTACTTTTTTATCACTATATATATTATCAACTGATTATTCGGAAATGATGATGCGTTTGCCTTGCAACTTAAACTTCAGTCCCGAAGTCTTTTCATAACTGTCTAACAAAATACGGATATCATCGTAACGATACAAACGCCCCGAAAGCCGGACATGACGCACAGCATCGGAAGTGAATACAGGGGTAAAGTCATACCAACGCGACAAGGTTGTCATAATTTCCTCCAATGTCTCACCGTGGAATACAAACTGATGGTTGACCCACGCCACATACTGGGAAACATCGACCGGATGCACCGCTACTTCTCCCGAAGCTGCATCATATTCCAAACGCTCGGAAGGATGCAACCGGACTTCTTCTCCTTCTGACGGCTGAAAACCGACATTGCCTTCGACCAACACTGCCGACAAAGGCTCGCCTGCATAACTGGAAACATTGAAACGAGTACCATACACACGAATAGCTCCCTCGTCTAAAGACACGACAAACGGATGCCGGCGGTCCTTCGTCACATCAAAAAATGCCTCACCTTTTAAATAGACTTTCCGTTCCTCACCCTTGGTAAAAGTGACCGGGAAGCGTAGTTCCGACTCGGAGTTAATCCATACCTGTGTGCTGTCGGGCAAACGGAATACATACTCCTGACCGGCTTCGACCGTCAACGTATTATAAGGAACAGTATCAGACTTGATATCCAACGAAACCGATGTTACCAATTCATCCACCACCTGACGGTCGACATCTGCAATATCAAACTGCCTTCCGTCTGCCAAAGTCAACACCGCTCCGCCTTTACCAGGAAAAATCTGTTGCTGCTCATGCTCGCCCCAAAAATAAAAAGAAAGCGAAAAAAGCAACACAAACATAGCAGCCACACTTCCCCACCGAAGTAAGCGGATGCGCCGTTGCCTGCCGAATACCTGACGCGAAAAGCGGTCTGCCATTTTTTCTCCATAATCTTCGTGTTGCAAACGGAGAATAAGCCTCGCCAATTGTTTACTACGAATCTGCTCGTACAGGTTCCGGTTTTCTTCCGAAGCCCGCAACCATTCATCCAAACGGCGATTGTCTTCCTCGCTCAAAGGGACTTCTAAAATCCGTTGAGCAATCAAATGGGATATATCTTTATTATTTTGACACATATTTTCGTCTCTTTATTACAATAGACGGTCAATATGCGCCAAAAGTATGACAAAGCATTACGATTTTAACACATGGAAGAATATAAAAGTAATAAGAGAGGAAGAAAGTCCTCTTTCGAAAGCGAAGATGCAAGCTGCTTGATGGCACGATATTTCAAGGTCTTCACTGTATTAATGGAAATATGCAGGGCATCGGCGATTTCGGGCATTGTCTTCCCGTCCATACTCATCAAGATAATGCGCCGGCTCTGAGGAGACAGTTTATGGATTGCCGCAGCAATCAAGTGTGAACTTTCAGCTTCGATGATATGCTGTACAAAAGATTCATTGGAAGACACCTCCATATAATCATCCAGACTCCGTTCGTTCTCACCCGCAGTGAAATACGTCCATTTATCAATGATGGTATTCCGAAGTATCGAATAAAAATAATTTTGCACGGAGCTGACTTTGCCGATTGTCTTCCGGTGAGTCCAAAGTTTTACATAAGCTTCTTGCAAGAAATCGTCAACAAGATCCGGATTATTGACATAGCGACTGGCAAAAGCATAAAACAAAGCAGAATTGTCTCGTATAAAACGCTTCATACAAGACTCATCCCACGTAGATATATCCAAAGGCAAGCCATCGTTCATTTTTCTATCCCAATATTAACAACCACCATAAAAACGGTGACAAAATAAACGTTTTTCAGCCAATTAAGCAACATCTATGGATAATTATTTTAAAAAGAAGGGACAAATTGTAAAAAAATCAAAATGAATACCCCCATCCAATTATGCTTTTGCAATGATAGCTATGCTTCAACAGTTATAGAAGCAATGATAAAAGGCAAAGTATCCTATAATAAATGGCAAAGTATCCTATAATACTTGACCATAGAAGCAATGATACTTAGACGCCGGAGTTTACTACTATATGTTCCTTATTTTCTGTTCGGGCAAATCCAAAAGATAGCCATTAAAATCAACAGTAAATTCAAAAATCAAATGACAACTGACCATCACCCAAAAGATTGAAAGTCATCCGATGATAAGGAGTCGTACCATACAGCCGGATAGCCTCCCGATGTTTCTTTGTCGGGTATCCCTTGTTGCCCTTCCAGTCATACATCGGATATTCCTTATCCAAACAGTTCATATAATCATCACGATAGGTTTTAGCCAAGATGGAAGCAGCGGCAATAGACAAGTATTTTCCGTCACCCTTTATCACGGTTGTATGAGGAATACCCCGATAAGGATTAAAACGATTTCCATCAATCAACAAATGTTGTGGACGTATCGACAATTGGTCTACCGCCCGGTGCATCGCCAGAAAAGATGCATTCAAAATATTGATTTTATCGATTTCTTCCGGCGAAACTACACCAAGCGCCCATGCCAAAGCATCTCGTTCGATAACCTCACGAAGCCGGTATCTCTGACGCTCAGTCAGCTTTTTCGAATCGTTCAACAACTCATTTCTGTAATCGGCAGGCAAAATAACAGCGGCTGCATATACCGCCCCTGCAAGGCATCCACGCCCCGCTTCATCACATCCGGCCTCTATCAAATCTTTATGTAAATAAGGTAATAACATCGTGTACATTCTCCTTTCACTTCATAAATGTTGCTTCTGCAAACAGACACAGGTACCAGTTCAGAGCAACAGAGGCATTTACGCCAAAAAACAAAAAAACCGGAATCTGAAAAGATTCCGGCCTCTTTTTATATTGCATTTACAGAATTATTCAGCTTTAGGGGCTTCCTCTGTAGTAGCTTCAGCAACAGGTGCTTCGGCTGTAGTAGCTTCAGCAGCAGGTGCTTCAGCGGCAGCAGCAGATGCAGACTTCTTAGAACGACGGGTGCGAGTTGCTTTTTTAGCAGCAGTCTTAGCCATGTTCTCATTATAGTCAACCAGTTCGATAAAGCACATTTCAGCGTTATCTCCCAAACGGTGACCGGTTTTGATAATACGGGTATAACCTCCCGGACGATCTGCAACCTTTACAGAGATTTCCTTGAAGAGTTCAGTAACGGCATATTTGTCTTGCAAATAGCTGAATACTACACGACGTGAATTAGTTGTATCGTCTTTTGAACGAGTAATCAACGGTTCTACGTACTTCTTCAAAGCTTTAGCCTTCGCAACAGTCGTAGTGATTCTTTTGTGCTTAATCAGAGAACATGCCATATTAGACAACATCGCGTGTCTGTGAGAAGCAGTACGACCTAAATGGTTAAATTTCTTATTGTGTCTCATTTTTTATTCTTTATCTAATTTATACTTAGAAATATCTGTTCCAAACGACAGATTCAGACTCTCGAGCAAATCATCAAGCTCCGTGAGCGATTTCTTACCGAAGTTGCGGAACTTCAACAAATCGGTCTTGTTGAACTGTACCAAATCGCCCAGTGTTTCCACATCGGCAGCCTTCAAGCAGTTCAATGCACGGACTGACAAGTCCATATCGACCAACTTGGTCTTCAGCAACTGGCGCATGTGCAAAACTTCTTCATCAAATTCTTCATTGCCGTCAGCATCTGCCGTTTCGAGTGTAATCTTCTCGTCAGAGAACAACATGAAGTGATAAATCAGAATCTTTGCAGCTTCTTTCAGCGCTTCTTTCGGGTGAATGGAACCATCCGTCGTAATCTCCAATACCAGCTTTTCATAGTCGGTCTTCTGTTCTACACGGTAGTTTTCCACCGCATATTTGACATTACGAATCGGAGTGTAAATAGAATCGATAGGAATTACATTCACATCGGTACAGAATTCCCGGTTCTCATCAGCCGGAACATAACCACGACCTTTGTTGATTGTAAGATCTATCTGCATAGTTGCTTTTGAATCTAAATGGCAAATAACTAATTCAGGATTTAACACTTCAAATCCGGTCAAATACTTACCAATATCACCTGCCTTAAATTCAGTAGAATTCTCAACGGTAATGCTAACCTTTTCATTTTCGAATTCCTCAACTATTTGCTTGAATCGAACTTGCTTCAGATTCAAGATAATGTTAGTCACATCTTCCTTCACACCGGGAACGGTTGCAAATTCATGCTCAACACCTTCTATGTGAATTGTGTTAATGGCATAACCTTCCAGAGAAGAGAGAAGAATACGGCGTAAAGCATTACCAACGGTAATACCGAAACCGGGTTCAAGCGGACGGAATTCAAACTTCCCATATTTAGAATCCGCTTCCAACATTAAGACTTTATCAGGTTTTTGAAATGCTAATATCGCCATGAAATTAATTATTTTATTTAGAGTACAATTCTACGATCAAGTGTTCTTTAATGTTTTCAGGAATGTCAGCTCTCTCAGGTTTATGCAACAATTTTCCTGTCTTAGAGTTCTCATCCCATTCCAACCAAGGATATTTGCTGTGATTGAATCCAGCCAATGAGTTTGCAATAACTTCCAGAGACTTAGATTTTTCACGAACACCAACCAATTGACCAGGCTTTACAGAATAAGAAGGGATGTTTACTACCTTACCGTCTACTGTAATATGTTTATGACCTACCAATTGGCGAGCGGCAGCACGAGTCGGAGCGATACCCAAACGGAACACCACATTATCCAAACGGCACTCAAGACTTTGCAGCAAGATTTCACCAGTAATACCATTCATGCTTGCAGCCTTTTCAAACATATTACGGAATTGTTTTTCCAATACACCGTAAGTATATTTAGCCTTCTGCTTTTCTGCCAACATGACACCATATTCAGACGTCTTTCTGCGACGATTATTCCCATGTTGTCCAGGAGGATAATTTTTCTTTGACAAAACTTTATCAGCTCCAAAAATCGCTTCACCAAATTTACGTGCAATTCTTGTTTTTGGTCCAGTATATCTAGCCATTTTCTTTAATTTAAATTAATTGTTATTCATGAACTCAATTTGTTGCAGCCGCGATTACAGAAAGGAAATGCAATCCATGTATCTAACAAAATCAAGTTACACTTTAAATTAGGTTATCAAAAATTATACTCTTCTTCTTTTCGGAGGACGACAACCGTTATGAGGCAATGGAGTTACATCAATAATTTCTGTAACTTCAATTCCAGCACCGTGTACCGTACGAATAGCAGACTCACGTCCGTTTCCAGGACCCTTCACATAAGCTTTCACTTTTCTCAATCCAAGATCATACGCTACTTTTGCGCAATCTTGAGCAGCCATCTGAGCTGCATAAGGAGTGTTCTTCTTAGAACCTCTAAATCCCATCTTACCGGCTGAAGACCATGAAATAATCTGACCTTCACTGTTTGCCAAAGAAACGATGATGTTGTTGAATGATGAATGCACATGCAACTGTCCGTTAGCATCTACTTTCACATTTCTTTTTTTAGCTGCGACTGTTTTTTTTGCCATATCAACAATTATTATTTAGTAGCTTTTTTCTTATTTGCAACAGTTTTCTTTCTTCCCTTACGTGTACGAGCATTGTTCTTAGTGCTCTGACCTCTTACAGGAAGACCTAAACGGTGACGAACACCGCGATAGCATCCGATATCCATTAATCGCTTAATGTTCAACTGGATTTCTGAGCGCAAATCACCTTCCACCTTATATTCAGCACCGATGATCTCACGAATCTTTGCTGCCTGATCGTCTGTCCAATCTTTTACTTTCAGATCACGATCAACACCTGCCTTGTCCAAAATTTTTGCTGAACTACTGCGTCCGATACCATAAATGTATGTCAACGCAATCTCACCTCTCTTGTTCTGAGGTAAATCTACACCAACTATTCTTATAGCCATATACTAAATTATTTTTTCTGCAAAAATAATAATAAATTATCCTTGACGTTGTTTATACTTAGGATTTTTCTTATTAATAACATACAAACGGCCCTTACGTCTCACGATTTTGCAATCCGGCGTACGTTTTTTTAATGATGCTCTTACTTTCATATCTATATTATTTTATTTGTATCTAAAAACGATTCTTCCTTTGGACAGGTCATAAGGAGACATTTCCACACGAACCTTGTCACCCGGTAAAATTTTAATGTAATGCATTCTCATCTTGCCAGATATATGAGCAGTTATTTCATGCCCGTTTTCCAGCTCTACACGGAACATTGCGTTTGACAATGCCTCTACGATTACTCCATCTTGTTCTATTGCAGCCTGTTTTGCCATATATTAATTCTCTTTATTTTTCAATACCTCTTCTATATAATCAAATGATGATAAAATATCAGCTTTCCCTAATCCTACAGCTACGGTGTGCTCAAAATGTGCGGCACACTTACGATCCATCGTACGGACAGTCCAACGGTCATTTTCCATTACGATTTTCCGACTACCCAAAGTTATCATAGGCTCGATAGCGATACACATACCTTTCTTCAACAAAGTGCCTGTGCCCCTTTTTCCATAATTAGGGACAGGAGGATCTTCATGCATCTCCTTTCCTATGCCATGCCCGACAAACTCGCGGACCACTTCATAAGATTGGGCTTCACAGTGCTGCTGGATAGCATATCCGATATCACCTAACCGTTTTCCATGTACAGCATTTTCAATACCTTTGTACAAAGCTTCCTTTGTCGTTTTCAATAAGGCAACAATCTCCGGAGCAACTTCCCCTACACAAAACGTATATGCAGAATCACCACAATATCCATTCATGTAAGTTCCACAATCAACCGAAATTATATCACCTTCTTTCAAAGGAATATCATTGGGAATGCCATGCACTACCTGCTCGTTCACCGAAGTGCAGATAGAACCTGGAAACGGACCTCCATAAGGATTCGGAAATCCTTTAAAAGTAGGAACAGCTCCATGGTCTCTAATATACTCTTCAGCAACTTTATCCAGTTGCTCCGTAGTCACACCCGGCTTGATTAGTTTAGCCAGTTCAGCCAAAGTTTTCCCCACAAGGAGATTACTTTGGCGTAACAGTTCTATTTCATCATCAGTCTTTAGAAATATCATATTGAATGCAAATTAATATGCAGCAACGCCGGAACGGCCTTTTATTCTTCCCGAAGTGAGAAGACCGTCATAATGGCGCATCAATAAATGACTTTCTACTTGCTGTAAAGTATCAAGTACAACACCTACAAGAATCAACAGAGATGTTCCACCGAAGAATTGCGCAAACTCTGCCTGCACACCGAAAATACCGGCAAAAGCAGGAAGGATAGCGATAAGTGCCAAAAACAACGAACCAGGCAAAGTGATACGTGTCATAATCATATCAATATAATCAGCCGTACTTTTACCCGGCTTAATACCTGGGATGAAGCCATTATTCCGTTTCATGTCCTCTGCCATCTGATTCGGATTAATCGTGATTGCTGTATAAAACCACGTAAATACAATAATCAAAATAGCAAAAACCAGATTATACCAAAAACTGGTATGATCAACGAAAGCACGGGCAATTCCACTTGCCGAAGCAACATTCGAAAAACCGATAACAGTTATAGGAATGAACATTATTGCTTGCGCAAAGATAATCGGCATCACATTTGCAGCATTCACCTTCAAAGGAATGTATTGTCTTGCACCACCATATTGTTTGTTCCCGACAATACGTTTTGCATATTGCACTGGTATTTTACGGACTCCTTGCACCAGAAGGATAGCAGCAGCTATTACCAAAATCAGCACGATAATTTCAAGCAAGAACATGATAATACCGCCTGCTCCTGGAGAAGCAAGACGTGATACGAACTCACCGGAAAAGGCTTGCGGAAGACGGGCTATAATTCCAATCATAATTATTAAGGAGATTCCGTTTCCGATACCTTTATCTGTGATTCGTTCACCTAACCATAAAATAAACATACTTCCGGCTGCCAAAATGATGGTAGAAGTAATAATAAAGAAAGTCCAATCTAATGAAGCATTAAGAGCCGGACCTGCCTGCATTTTCAAGTTAATCAGATAAGAAGGAGCCTGAAAAATCAAAATGAATATAGTCAGAATTCGAGTATACTGATTGATTTTCCGACGCCCACTTTCACCTTCACGCTGTAGTTTCTGGAAATAAGGAACTGCAATCGCCAACAACTGAATCACAATGGATGCAGAGATGTACGGCATAATTCCCAATGCAAAAATAGAAGCATTGGAAAAAGCTCCACCAGAGAACATGTTTAACAAAGCAAGAAGACCTTCACTTGTTTGTTCATGCAACTTTGACAACATATCTGGGTTGATACCTGGAAGAACCACATACGAACCGAATCTGTAGATTGCGACAAACAATATAGTAATGAGGATCCGTTTTCTCAGATCCTCAATATTCCATATGTTCTTTAATGTTTCAATAGATTTTCTCATTGAATCAGAGTTTTACTGCATTACCACCAACGGCTTCGATTGCAGCTACTGCACTCTTGGAAAAAGCATGTGCTTCTACTTCGAGTTTAGTAGTTAAACTACCGTTACCAAGAACTTTCACTAATTGATTAGAAGAAACAAAACCTGCCTCAATCAGCTCATTAATGCCTACTTTAGACAAATTATTTGCAGCTGACAGCTCTTGAATTACACTAAGATTAATAGCTTTATATTCAACACGGTTAATATTCTTGAAACCAAATTTAGGCACACGGCGCTGGAGAGGCATCTGCCCTCCTTCAAAACCAATCTTCTTAGAATAACCCGATCTTGATTTTGCACCTTTATGTCCTCTTGTAGAAGTTCCACCCAAACCAGAACCCGGACCACGGCCTATTCTTTTTCTTGTCTTAGTAGAACCTGCTGCTGGACGTAAACTATTTAAATTCATATCGCAAAATTCTTTATTAATTATTACTTAACGATTGTAACAAGATGTCTCACCTTTTCAACCATACCCAGAACAGAAGGAGTAGCTTCACGCTCAACCACTTGATTCAATTTACGAAGTCCCAAGGTATCCAACGTTCTTTTTTGATTGGCAGGAGCACCTATTCTACTTTTAACTTGCTTAATCTTAATAGTTGACATGTAAAACCTCCTTATCCTCTAAATACTTTATCCAAACTTACACCTCTGTTTTGAGCAACCATACAGGCATCACGCATTTCACTGAGTGCCAAAATAGTAGCCTTTACCAAGTTATGAGGATTGGAAGATCCTTTAGACTTAGCCAAAACATCTGTCACACCTACGCTTTCCAATACAGCACGCATTGCACCTCCGGCAACTACTCCTGTACCTGTCGAAGCCGGTTTGATAAATACTTCAGCACCACCAAACTTTGCAGTCTGTTCGTGAGGCACAGTACCTTTCAATACAGGCACACGAGTCAGATTCTTCTTAGCGGCTTCCACACCCTTAGCAATTGCAGCTGTCACTTCACCAGCTTTACCAAGACCATAACCAATGATGCCGTCTTCATTTCCTACCACCACGATAGCAGCAAAACTAAAAGTTCTACCACCTTTCGTAACCTTCGTTACACGGTTAATGGCTACCAGTCTGTCCTTTAATTCTATATCGTTAGTGATCTTAACTCTATTATTAATTGCCATAATCCATTAAAATTTAAGTCCACCGTTACGAGCAGCATCAGCTACCTCTTTTACTCTCCCATGATACAAGTAGCCATTACGGTCAAATACAACAGCCGTAATACCAGCTTCCTGGGCTTTCTTTGCAATCAGTTCACCAACCTTGGCAGCCTGTTCTTTCTTAGGCATTGCAGCCATTCCCAAAGAAGAAGCTGCCGCCAAAGTCTTGCCGCTCAAATCATCAATCACCTGAACATAGATTTGCTTGTTGCTTCTGAACACGCTCATACGAGGACGTTCCGGAGTACCTGAAATCTTGTTACGTACTCTATATTTAATCTTGATTCGTCTTTCTATTTTTGTTGTCATAATATTATACGATTTAATGTGAATTATTTAGCGCCAGCCGACTTACCAGACTTTCTACGAATTTCTTCACCAACAAACTTAATACCTTTTCCTTTATAAGGTTCAGGCTTACGGAAAGAACGTATTTTTGCACACACCTGACCAAGCAGCTGCTTGTCACAAGATTCCAATATAATAAGAGGGTTCTTATTTCTCTCAGACTTAGTTTCCACCTTAATTTCAGGAGGCAACTGTATAAAGATATTATGCGTATATCCTAAAGCGAGGTCAATGATATTACCATTGTTTGACGCACGGTAACCTACACCGACCAATTCCAATTCCTTCTTATATCCTTCAGAAACACCCACAACCATATTGTGCACCAATGCACGATACAAGCCATGATATGCATGACGTTGTTTCAGATCGTCAAGCATTGCGTTTTCATTTTCTTTCAACTCCACATGTCCGTCTGCAATCGTCACCTCAATAGCGGGATTGACATACTGACTCAACTCACCTTTAGGACCTTTTACACTAACTACATTATCCTTCAGAGTTACAGTAACTCCGGCAGGGATAACAACTGGCAATTTACCTATTCTTGACATAGCTTACCCTCCATTAATATACATAACAAAGAACTTCACCGCCAATTTTCAACACTGAAGCTTCCTTATCTGTCATTACACCTTTGGAAGTAGATATAATAGCAATACCTAATCCATTAATAACTCTCGGCATGTCCTTATAGCCAGTATACTTACGCAAACCTGGAGTGGATACTCTTACAAGCTTCTTGATAGCATTAACCTTATTTACGGCATCATACTTCAAAGCTACCTTAATAGTACCTTGAGGACCATCTTCCACAAATTTGTAATTCAGGATGTAACCTTTGTCAAACAGGATTTTTGTAATCTCCTTTTTCAGATTTGAAGCAGGTACTTCCACCACTCTGTGCTTTGCACTAATTGCATTTCTCAACCTTGTGAGATAATCTGCGATTGGATCTGTCATAAAACTAATTGTTAAATTAATCAGGACTACCCTGACAATATTTAATAATAAACACTAATTACCAACTTGCCTTCTTTACACCCGGTATTAAACCACTGGATGCCATTTCACGGAATTGGATACGTGAAATACCGAACTGACGCATGTAACCTCTAGGACGACCTGTCAGCTTGCAACGATTGTGTAAACGAATCGGATTTGCATTCTTAGGGAGGCTTTGCAATTTCTGTGCCGCCTCAAACGCTGCAACAGGATCACCTGAATTGACAATTTTTTTCAGTGCAGCACGTTTTTCTGCATATTTGGCTACCAGCTTCGCTCTTTTTACTTCACGAGCTTTCATTGATTCTTTTGCCATATCTAATCAGTCTTTTTTAGCGTTTTTAAACGGTAAACCGAATTCTTTCAACAATGCATAACCTTCTTCATCAGTCTGAGCAGAAGTCACGAAAGTGATATTCATACCCATAATCTTGGCAATGCTATCGATATTGATTTCCGGGAAAATGATTTGCTCCTGAATACCCAAGGTATAGTTACCACGACCGTCAAACTTACTTTCAATACCTTTGAAGTCACGGATACGCGGCAAAGCCACACGCACAAGTTTTTCAAGGAACTCATACATTCTCTCACGACGCAAAGTCACCATCACACCAATCGGCATTTTTTTACGCAATTTGAAGTTTGCGATATCTTTGCGTGATACAGTTGCCACTGCTTTCTGTCCTGTAATAGCAGTCAACTCATTGATGGCAACATCAATTATTTTCTTATCAGCAACAGCCATACCCAAGCCCTGATTGATTACAATCTTCTTGAGTACAGGAATTTGCATAGTCGAAGAATACTTGAATTGATTCTTCAATGCAGGAGCGATACGCTCTGCATATTCTTTCTTAAGGCTAGCAGTATTACCCATTATTTAATCTCCTCTCCCGATTTTTTAGCATAACGAACAAATGTTCTTCCATCAGAACTTTCTCTTCTACCAATACGTGTCGGTTTACCTGTCTTCGGGTCAACCGGATTCAGGTTAGAGATGTGAATCGGAGCTTCCTGTTTCACAATACCTCCCTGCGGATTCTTTGCATTCGGTTTAGTACTTTTGGATACCATGTTGATACCCTCAACCACTGCACGTCCCTCTTTTACAAGAACTTTCAACACACGTCCAGTTTTACCCTTGTCTTCACCAGAGTTTACGTAAACTGTATCGCCTTTCTTAATATGTAACTTACTCATTACGACTTAACTTTTTAACAAAATTAAAGTACTTCAGGTGCAAGTGAAACCACTTTCATATTCACACTACGCAATTCTCTCGCTACCGGTCCAAAGATACGACTACCTCTAATTTCGCCCGCATTGTTCAGCAACACACATGCATTGTCATCAAAACGAATATAAGAACCATCAGCACGACGGATTTCTTTCTTAGTACGTACGACCAAAGCCTTAGATACTGCACCTTTCTTAATATCACTTGATGGGATTACGCTCTTTACAGAAACGACAATCACATCTCCTACAGAAGCATAGCGTCTTCTCGTTCCGCCCAATACACGAATGCAAAGAGCTTCTTTTGCGCCACTGTTATCACATACTGTAAGTCTGGATTCTGTTTGTATCATAATTACTTCGCTTTTTCAATTATTTCAACCACTCTCCATCTCTTAGTCTTACTCAAAGGACGAGTTTCCATGATGCGTACAGTATCACCTACAGCACATTCATTCTTTTCGTCATGAGCATGATATTTTTTCGTCTTCGAAACGAACTTACCATAAATCGGGTGTTTCTCCTTAAATTTGGCAGCAACAGTAACAGTCTTATCCATCTTGTTGCTAACCACAACACCAGTTCTTTCTTTTCTTAAATTTCTTACTTCCATAATAAGACCTTGTTATTTGTTGTTGAGTTCTCTCTGACGCAATTCTGTCTTCATCCGTGCAATCGTTCTACGCAAAGTTCTGATTTGTGCAGTATTTTCCAACGGAGAGATTGAATGATTCAACACCATTTGGTTATAATTAGCCACTTCTGTCTGAATTCTTTCAGCCAATTCACTGGTCGGTATTTCTCTAATTTCTGCAATCTTCATATCTCAATTAAGCATTTTGACTTGCGTCGTAATCACGTCTAACAATAAACTTAGTAGTCACAGGAAGTTTTTGTGCCGCCAGGCGCAAAGCTTCTTTAGCTACATCAAAAGATACTCCTTCCACTTCAATCAGGATACGACCCGGAGTTACAGGAGCAACAAATCCTTCCGGATTACCTTTACCTTTACCCATACGTACGTCAGCAGGCTTACGAGTAATCGGTTTGTCCGGGAAAATGCGGATCCAAATCTGACCCTGACGTTGCATATATCTAGTTACAGCAATACGAGCTGCTTCAATCTGACGACCCGTAATCCATTTGGTCTGCAAAGATTTGATTCCAAAAGAACCAAATGCCAACTGATGACCACGCTGTGCATTACCTTTGGCGCTGCCCTTCTGCTGTCTTCTGAATTTTGTCTTTTTCGGTTGTAACATAATTCCTAAAATTCAAATTCGTTAGCGATTGTTATTTTTCTTTCTGCGGAAATTCTTGCCACTGTTATTTCCGTTTCCGCCACGGCCGTTTTCTTTTGCCTGTGTAAAGTTAGGAGCCAACTCACGTTTTCCATAAACCTCACCCCGGCAAATCCATACCTTAATGCCCAGCAAACCGACCTTTGTCAATGCTTCAGCCTGACAGTAATCAATGTCTGCACGGAAAGTATGCAACGGTGTACGACCTTCCTTATACATTTCAGAACGCGCCATTTCTGCGCCATTCAAACGACCAGAAATCAAAACCTTAATGCCTTCAGCACCCATGCGCATCGTATTGGCAATAGCCATCTTAATAGCACGGCGGTAAGCGATTTTACCCTCTACCTGGCGAGCGATGTTGTTTGCAACGATAACAGCATCAAGTTCGGGACGCTTTACTTCGAAGATATTGATTTGGATATCTTTATCGGTGATCTTCTTCAACTCCTCTTTCAACTTGTCAACTTCCTGACCACCTTTACCAATGATAATACCCGGACGAGCAGTACATACAGTAATTGTCACCAATTTCAGAGTACGTTCGATTACGATTCTAGAAACGCTGGCTTTTGCAAGTCTGGCATTCAGATATTTACGAATTTTGCTGTCTTCCAGCAAAGCATCACCATAATTCTTGCCACCGTACCAATTAGAATCCCATCCTCTGATAATTCCTAAACGGTTGCTTATCGGATTAACTTTCTGTCCCATCTACGTTTAATTTTTATCATTAGTATTTTTAGCATCAACAAACAGAGTCACATGATTAGAACGTTTGCGAATTCTGTAACCTCTACCCTGCGGAGCCGGTCTCATTCTTTTCAGAGTAACTCCTTCATCAACAAAAATCTTAGTCACATACAATTCGCCGTCTTCAGCCTTGCGCTCGTTTTTCGTTTCCCAGTTTGCAATAGCAGAGCGTAACAATTTCTCAACTTTTGCAGCTGCTGCTTTTGAAGAAAACTTCAAAACGCCAAGTGCACGATTTACTTCCATTCCACGAATCATATCTGCAACCAGACGCATCTTACGTGGAGAAGTAGGCACATTTTGCAATTTTGCAAAATACATGGTTTTACGGGCTTCTTTTCTTTTCTCAGCCGATATTTTTTTTCTTGCTCCCATTATTCTTCACTTTTTATTATTTCAAAAAGCTCCTGTCCGTTTATTTTTTCTTGTTACCAGCATGGCCACGGAATGTACGTGTCGGGGCAAATTCACCCAACTTGTGTCCCACCATGTTTTCTGTAACATAAACAGGAATAAATTTATTTCCGTTATGAACTGCAATAGTATGCCCAACGAAATCAGGCGAAATCATTGAAGCTCTGGCCCACGTCTTAACAACTGACTTCTTGCCACTTTCATTCATGGCAAGCACTTTCTTTTCCAGTTTTACATTAATATATGGACCTTTTTTTAATGAACGACTCATAATTTTCTCAGTTAAAATCAGTTGTTATTACTTTCTTCTTTCAATTATATACTTAGAAGACTGTTTCTTCGGAGATCTTGTCTTCAAGCCCTTAGCATACAAACCTTTGCGTGATCTCGGATGACCTCCAGACTGACGTCCTTCACCACCACCCATCGGGTGATCAACAGGGTTCATAACAACACCACGGTTGTGCGGACGACGTCCCAACCAGCGAGAGCGGCCTGCCTTACCAGAAGACTCCAACGCATGGTCAGAGTTACCTACACTACCAATAGTAGCCTTGCAAGCACCCAAGATTTGCCTCAATTCGCCAGAAGGCAATTTAACCACACAATAACGTCCCTCACGAGAAGTCAATTGAGCAAAATTACCAGCCGATCTTACCAGTGCAGCTCCTTGTCCCGGACGCAATTCAATGTTATGAATTACAGTACCGACAGGGATGTTATCCAACGGAAGCGCGTTACCAATCTCAGGCGTCGCATCCGCTCCCGACATCAATGTGCTGCCTACTTGCAATCCATTAGGAGCAATGATATATCTTTTTTCTCCGTCAGCGTAAAACAACAGAGCGATACGAGCCGAACGGTTCGGATCGTATTCAATAGTTTTAACAACTGCCGGAACACCGTCTTTGTTTCTCTTGAAATCGATGATACGATATTTTCTCTTATGACCGCCACCTATATAGCGCATTGTCATCTTACCTACGTTGTTACGACCACCCGTAGAACGCTTTCCATACACAAGAGATTTTTCTGGTACCGATGCAGTAATCTCTTCAAAAGTACCAATAATTTTGTGTCTCTGCCCCGGTGTTGTGGGCTTAAATTTACGTACTGCCATCTTCTATATCAAATATTACTATAAAAATCAATAGTATCGCCTTCTTTCAAGGTAACAATTGCTTTCTTGAAAGCGTTCTTGCGACCTTTGATCAAGCCTGATTTTGTATAACGAGTTTTGTTTTTCCCTTGATAACGCATCGTGTTTACATCCAACACGGTCACGTTATACAAAGCTTCGATTTCACTCTTAATTTCCAATTTGTTGGCTTCCGGACGTACGATGAACCCGAAACGGTTGTTCATCTTATCTGTAATAGCCGTCATTTTTTCTGTAACCAACGGTTTAACAATCATTCCCATATTACTTTCAGCCTCCTATAATTATTTAATTAAGGTTTCCTCGATAGCTTTCAATGCATTCTCTGTAACAACAAGAGTTTCTGCGTTCAATACCACATAAGTATTCAGCGCAGAAGCAATCGCCAAATTTGTACGCTCTAAATTACGAGCTGACAAATATACGTTTTTATTTGCTTCCGGCAAAACCATCAGTAACTTCTTACCAGCTACTTTAAGATTATTCACAACATTTACGAAATCTTTTGTCTTCGGAGCTTCAAATGTGAAGTCTTCAACCACAACAATGTTATTTGCCTGAGCCTTATAAGACAAAGCAGACTTACGGGCCAACGATTTCACTTTCTTGTTCAACTTAAAGCTGTAGTCACGAGGTTTCGGACCAAACACACGTGCACCGCCAACCAACAGCGGAGAATTGATATCACCGCGACGTGCACCACCGCCACCTTTCTGACGGCCCAATTTACGAGTAGAACCACTTATTTCACTTCTTTCTTTTGACTTGTGAGTACCCTGACGCTGATTAGCCAAGTACTGCTTTACAGCCAAATAGATAGCGTGGTCATTCGGAGTGATGCCGAAGATGGCGTCATTCAAGACAACTTTTCTTCCGGTATCTTCACCTTTAATATTTAATACATTAACTTCCATTATTTCTCAATTATTACGATTGAACCTTTGTAACCTGGAACAGAGCCCTTAATCAACAGCAGGTTATGTTCAGGAATTACTTTTAATACTTGCAAGTTGTGAGTAGTAACTCTACCACCACCCATTTGACCTCCCATGCGCATTCCTTTGAACACCTTTGCGGGATAAGAACATGCACCGATAGAACCCGGTTTGCGGGCACGGTTGTGCTGACCGTGAGTAGTCTGACCTACACCACCGAAGCCATGACGTTTAACGACGCCCTGAAAACCTTTACCCTTCGATGTTCCGATTATATCCACATACGGAGCATCATTGAACAGTTCTACGGTAATTGTGTCACCTAAATTCAATTCTTCTGAGAAATCTTTGAACTCGGCCAAGTGTCTCTTGGGAGTTACTCCTGCTTTTTTGAAGTGACCCATCAGCGGTTTGGTTGTATGCTTTTCCTTCATTTCCTGGAAGCCCAACTGAACAGCTGCATAGCCATCTTTTTCTACGCTCTTAATCTGAGTAACTACACAGGGACCAGCTTCGATAACAGTGCATGGTACATTCTTACCATCAGCACTGAAAACGGATGTCATTCCGATTTTCTTTCCTAATAATCCTGGCATTTCAGTTAATTTTTAATTCATTAAACTTTAATTTCTACTTCTACTCCACTCGGCAATTCCAATTTCATCAATGCATCCACTGTCTTGGCAGTTGAGCTATAGATGTCAATCAGTCTCTTGTAAGAAGACAATTCGAACTGTTCACGCGACTTTTTATTAACGAAAGTCGAACGGTTTACTGTAAAGATACGCTTATGAGTAGGCAATGGAATCGGACCGCTCACAATAGCACCTGTAGCTTTTACAGTCTTTACAATCTTCTCAGCAGACTTGTCTACCAAGTTGTGATCGTAAGATTTCAATTTAATTCTGATTTTCTGACTCATTTTCCTTTTATTATATTAATAGATGATTATCCAATAAGATGAAGCATGAGGGTTAAGAGTCATTCGCTAACCCCCATAGGCTTCAAGCTATTTTTTTGATTATACCAAATCGGTACGGCCTTTCACTTCTTCCAGAACAGCCTTAGCGATAGAAGAAGATACTTGAGCATGATGGTCGTAACTCATTGAAGAGGTTGCACGACCCGAAGTAATCGTACGCAAGGCAGTTACATAGCCGAACATTTCTGCCAGCGGAACCATCGCCTTCACGATACGGGCACCCGAACGGCTTGTCTCCATACCTTCTACCTGGCCACGACGTTTGTTCAAGTCACCGATTACGTCACCCATATTTTCTTCCGGAGTAACGACTTCCAGCTTCATAATCGGCTCCATCAATACAGGACCTGCCTTCACGCAAGCGTTCTTATAAGCCTGGATGGCACAGATTTCGAATGACAGCTGGTCAGAGTCTACCGGGTGGAACGAACCATCTTTCAGCACAACCTTCAAAGAGTCAAGCGGGAATCCTGCCAACACACCATTCTTCATAGCTGTCTGGAAACCTTTCTGTACAGAAGGAATGAATTCCTTAGGCACATTACCACCTTTCACCTCATCGATGAACTGCAATCCACCTTGTGTCCAGTCTTCGTCAACCGGTCCTACGGTAACGATGATATCGGCAAACTTACCACGACCACCCGACTGCTTCTTATACACTTCACGCAATTCCACAGTCTTTGTGATAGCTTCCTTGTAGTTTACCTGCGGACGGCCTTGGTTACATTCAACCTTGAATTCACGTTTCAAACGGTCGATGATGATATCCAAGTGAAGCTCACCCATACCCGAGATGATGGTCTGACCGGTCTGCTCGTCTGTGCGTACAGTAAAGGTCGGATCTTCTTCAGCCAGCTTAGCCAAACCGTTAGACAGCTTGTCCAAATCTTTCTGAGTCTTCGGCTCTACTGCAATACCGATAACCGGTTCCGGGAAATCCATAGATTCCAATACGATCGGAGCAGTTTCGTCACACAGTGTATCACCGGTGCGGATATCTTTGAAACCTACCCCAGCACCAATATCACCAGCACTAATTACCTCTACCGGATTCTGCTTGTTAGAATGCATCTGGAACAGACGCGAAACACGTTCTTTCTTTCCAGAACGAGAATTGTAGATATAAGAACCTGCCTCAACCTTACCAGAATAAACACGGAAGAAAGTCAGACGGCCTACATACGGGTCAGTAGCAATCTTAAATGCCAAAGCAGCAGTTTTTTCATCTTCGCTCGGCTTACGGTCTTCTTCAGCTCCGGTAGAGGGGTTTGTACCCACAATATTCGGAGTATCCAACGGAGAAGGCAAGAATGCACATACATAATCCAACAATGTCTGCACGCCCTTATTCTTAAACGAAGAACCGCACAACATCGGCACGATTTCCATCTTCAAAGTTCCGGCACGCAAAGCACGCAGGATTTCTTCTTCCGTAATCGTAGAAGGATCATCGAAGTACTTTTCCATCAAAGCTTCGTCGAACTCAGCTACTTTTTCCAGCATTTTATCGCGCCATTCATTCGCTTCGTCAACCAAGTTTGCCGGGATATCCTCTACCTCATAATCGGCACCCATGGTTTCATCATGCCAATAGATAGCTTTCATCTTGATCAAGTCAACCAATCCCTTGAAGTTTTCTTCGGCACCGATAGGAACAACTACCGGACACGGATTAGCACCCAATACATCTTTCATCTGACGTACCACTTCGAAGAAATCCGCGCCCGAACGGTCCATTTTGTTGACATAACCGATACGGGGAACATTGTACTTGTCAGCCTGACGCCATACCGTTTCCGACTGCGGCTCAACGCCACCTACGGCACAATAAGTAGCAACAGCACCGTCCAGCACACGCAACGAACGTTCTACCTCAGCAGTAAAGTCCACGTGCCCCGGAGTATCGATCAAGTTGATCTTATACTTGTTGCCCGCATAATTCCAGTAAGTGGTTGTAGCAGCAGAGGTAATCGTGATACCACGTTCCTGCTCCTGTTCCATCCAGTCCATCGTAGCAGCGCCATCATGAACTTCACCGATTTTGTGAGTTAAACCAGTATAAAACAGAATACGTTCTGAAGTAGTGGTTTTACCGGCATCGATGTGAGCCATAATACCAATGTTACGGGTCAAATGCAAATCATGTTTAGCCATTTTCTGTTCCTTCTTAAATTAATTATACTTGATTAGAATCTGAAGTGAGCAAATGCACGGTTAGCTTCAGCCATACGGTGCATATCTTCCTTACGCTTGAAAGCACCGCCCTGTTCGTTATATGCATCCAGAATTTCAGCAGCCAATTTGTCAGCCATCGATTTTCCACCACGTTTACGTGCAAAAGCGATCAGGTTTTTCATTGAAATAGACTCCTTACGTTCGGGACGGATCTCAGTCGGAACCTGGAAAGTGGCACCACCAATACGGCGAGACTTCACTTCCAACTGAGGAGTTACATTGTCCAATGCTTTTTTCCACACTTCCAATGCTGATTTTTCTTCGCCCGGAAGCTTTGTTCCTACCACATCCAATGCTTTGTAGAAGATTTCGTAAGAAGTATTCTTCTTACCGTCATACATCAAGTGGTTTACAAATTTAGAAACCTTCGGATCGTTGAATACGGGATCCGGAAGAATGATACGTTTTTTAGGTTTTGCTTTTCTCATTTTGTTTTGATAATAATGTTTAGTTTGGGGCTGCACCTTTTGTTTTCTTCAACGCCTCCTCCGAGACATTTACTCAACCTTAAAGCTTTCCTGCAAACCAAAACGGATTAATAATTTTCTGTATACCCGCAGCAGATATTACTTCTTACCCTTTCCTGCCGGAGCTGCCTGTCCCGGTTTCGGGCGCTTAGCACCGTACTTAGAACGTCTTTGCGTACGTCCTGCCACGCCGGCCGTATCCAATGTGCCACGAACGATGTGATAACGTACACCCGGAAGGTCTTTCACACGACCGCCACGTACCAATACAATAGAGTGTTCCTGCAAGTTGTGGCCTTCTCCCGGAATATAAGAGTTCACTTCCTTAGAGTTTGTCAGACGCACACGAGCAACTTTACGCATTGCAGAATTCGGTTTCTTCGGAGTTGTAGTGTAAACACGCACACATACACCACGTCTTTGCGGACATGAGTCAAGTGCCGGAGATTTACTCTTCTCAACCAAAACCTTTCTTCCTTTTCTTACTAATTGTTGAATAGTAGGCATTTTGTTTGATTTTTAATTATTTATATTGTTATATTTATTTTGTTTTCCTATATCAAGCCGAAACTATACATTTCGGGCTGCAAAATTACAAATAACTTTTTAATACACAAACTGTTTTTGCATAAAATTCTGATAACGATAAAATTTTCTCCTTTCTTTTCCGCAAACTGATTAGTCAGAGAGAAAGGCATAGAGCTTACCCAGCCGGAGAACATCCGTCACAAACTTCAAAGATGACAATACGGATCATTATACAATGACTTTCAGGATTCTATGTCCCAAGAGAAGAATCATCCCTTTCCCGTAGATATAAAATTGCATAAAAAGGTTAAATAAATATTTAGATTTCATGTATATATTCATTTGAGGACGAAGATATATTCACAAGTCATTCCAGTTGACTGCCACAATCCACAAAGATAACTGAAACGGCAAAATGGAACAGCCGCAGATAACTTCGCCTGGTGTAAGATTAATAATCTTCCGCTTGTAAGATTAATAATCTTGCAGCCTGAAGATTAATAATCTTACAACGGATGGACTTATATGTATGTGCCGACGCACCCATATCCGCGGGCTTCCGCAGCCAACTGCGCCTTACTATGATACTATCTGGAAAAACGGCAATCAGCAAGCATTGGTTCGAATGTCTACGAAATTTCATCAGACAATTAAGAAGCTGTTTTGAATTTCCCAAAAAAGTTTTTCTTGGCTTGATGTATACGTTTTCGTGTGTTTTTTCCCGTCTTGATGTATTCGTTTCATGACTGACCCTTTTATGCCTGCATAAGAATTAAAATACAAACAGACAGACAGAGGCATAAGGAAATAAAAATCAGTCTTCGCAAATTACAAAAAAAAACACTATATTTGCATACGTTACATTTCTAAAACACCGGCAATTATGGACAGAAGAGAACTCAGCGACAGATACGTCAACCCCTATACCGACTTCGGATTCAAGAAACTGTTCGGCACCGAAATAAACAAGGACCTGCTCATCAGCTTCATCAACAGCCTCCTGCACGGAAAAGAAGTGGTGAAAGACCTGACCTACCTCAATACGGAGCATTTAGGCACCGGCGAGGCAGACCGCAAGGCGGTGTTCGATGTGTATTGCGAAAACGAAAACGGAGAGAAGATACTGGTAGAAATGCAGCGCGGAGAACAACAGTTCTTCAAGGACCGAAGCTTGTATTACGCCACCTTCCCCATTCGCGAACAGGGACAGAAAGGGGAATGGAATTACAAGCTGAAAGCCGTATATGTCATCGGCATCCTCAACTTCACCTTCGACGAGCAGAGCGATGATTTCTATCACCACGAAGTGAAGCTCATGGACACCCGGACCAAAGAAGTGTTTTATGACAAGCTGACTTTCATTTACCTGGAAATGCCCAAGTTCAATAAAAGCGAAGAAGAACTGAACGGCATGTTCGAGAAATGGCTCTTCGTGTTGCGCAACCTCTCACGCCTGATGGAACGTCCCAAAGCCCTGCAGGAACGCATCTTCACCAAACTCTTCGAAGCCGCTGAGATTGCCAAGTTCACCAAGACCGAATACGACAGCTACGAAGAAAGCCTGAAAATCTACCGGGACTGGAAAAATACCATTGATACTGCGAAAATTAAATCGAAGGAAGAAGGACGCAAGGAAGGACTGAAAGAAGGACGCAAGGAAGGACTGAAAGAAGGAGAAAAAATCGGTATTGAAAAAGGAGCAAAGAAAAAAGCAATTGAAATGGCGCAAAGCCTAAAAGCTAAAGGAGTTGCAATCAGCATAATTGCTGAATGCAGCGGCTTGTCCGAAGAAGAAATCAACAGCCTGTAGGTTAGTTTGTAAGTTTTTTAGTTCTTAAGTTCGTAAGTTCTTGAGTTAAGCATAAGAGAAACTTAAAAACTCAAGAACTCAAAATCACATGCGGCTCCGCTGCTCCTGTCCTGCACCCGTGCCTTTGTACTTGCTCTTTGTGGCATTGAATTTGTAGCGCAAAGTAAGCGTGAAATAGCGGCGCGATTCTTGATCAATGGTTATTAAGCGATTGCCGCCATATATCGTGCCCCATGCGTTACGGGAATTAAACAAGTCTATACCTTGCAGCTGCAAACTGAGGCGTTCATTGAAAAAAGCTTTGCGCAGGCTGACGTTAAGTGCCCAGCCTACTTCGCTGACGTGACCGTTTTCATTATCACCGGGTGTATCGAGCGATGCGTCTACATCCAACAGCAGTTCCCAAGGCAGACGGAAATTGTTGCGCCAGCTGAAGCTGCCCATGGGGTGGTTGAAGTTCTTGCGTGTGCCGTCGGGCATATCCACCATATACCATTGCTGAAGGTACATCAGCGTGAATTGGGGCGACCAGATGCCGATGGTAGGCGAGAAGCTGAGCGTGGCGTAGATTTTATCTGAATCATACTTATTAAAGTAGCTTAGCAGCATGATGTTAGGCTCGTCTTCCGAATAGGTACCGCCCAAGTTCACAATGGCGTCTTTGGTATGTGTATAGCGGGCATTGAAGTAAATCCACTTCCAAGAGGCGTCCAATGACAGGCGGTTGATGATGGAAGGACGGAGCAACGGATTGCCACTCTCGTAAGTATAACGGTTGGCATAGGTGATGTTGCTGCGCAGCATGTAATAAGTCGGACGGTAGATACTGCCCGTATAACTCAACGAAAGCTGCGTCTTGCCCACAGGAAGAGAAAGCGCAAACGTAGGGAACACATTGTCATACGTACGGCTCTGCTCGTCCACAAGGATTTCATTCTCATAATAGTCGGATGCCAAGTGCTCGTAACGCACGCCTATATGAGCCTGCAGCTTGCCGAAACTGCGGCTGTACTCCAGAAAGGCAGAAGCGGCGTTCTCGCGGATATTGCTGTGGTCGTCATCCAAAATGCCCTGGTCGTTGATATAGGTATTCGTATGGTCGGTATAGGTATATTCCCCGCCGAAAGACAGGTTTCCGTCCCACAGGGGACGGCTGATGATAAGCTTGGCGGCATAAAGCGTGTTCTCGTCCTTGTTGTAGCTGGTGACGTTCTGCTCCTGCAAGGCTTCGCCGATGGGGGTATATTCTTCGGTCATATCCTGCAACGTCTTGCTGTATGACCACATGCCGTCGGCATTGAAGTCAATGTTCCAGTCGCCTGCCTGACCGTTGTAATAAGCATTAAAGGAGTGGGTAGTAGCCGGAGTCCTCTGCCAACCCCGGCTGGTGTTCTCTTCATAAAGCGCACCGTCTCGGAACACTTGCGAGTACATATTGATATTCCACCAGTCCTTGGGCGTACGGTTGAAGTCGTAACGCGCACCGGCTGAATGATTCTCGTTGAACTGGTAATTGAGTGAAAGCATGGTAGAGATATTCCGGGAGCCTCCTGTTGTAGAAATGGAACTCTCCTGCCGCCACGTATTATCGAGGAATGTTTCAAAAACCCCTGTCTTGTTGTCTTCGCTATAGACTTTCGAGCCGTAAAGCATGCCGCTCAGGTCGAACCCGCCCTTGCGATAGTTAAAGTTAAACTGGTCAAGCACATTCCAGCCATAGTAATAACGGGTGAGGAAACGGTTGTTGAATCCGAAACCTTCGCCCTGCGCCTTCTTGGTATAGATGCGCACCACGGCTTTCACCGTTGCGTCATAACGTGCACCGGGATTGCGTACCACCTCTACACGCTTCACGTTATCCGATGAAAGCTGGTCCAGTTCCGAAGCATTACGCATCTTGCGCCCATTGATGTAGATTTCAGCCGCACCCGAACCGAACACGTTTACCGTACCTTCTTCCGCCGATACGCCCGGAAGCTTGCTCAGCAAGTCATTGCCCGTACCTGCTTTCTCCAAAATACTTCCTTGCACATTCGTCACCTGCGCATCCCCTTTCAACTGCATTTTGGGCAAATCGCCCTTTACTACCACTTCGCCCAACAGCTGTGCATCGGGCAAAAGCTGGATGGTTCCCAAGTCCGGTTTATCTACCTTAACGTGAGTTCGATGAAATATAAGTGTTTGAAGATTTGGTGATTAGCGAAAATTGCTGTAACTTTATAGTGCTAAAATACAAAGACTTACAAACAATAATCGCTATGATCACCGAGGACAAAGTTACAGAATTATTTTGTATGGCAGACGATTTCTGCAAGTTTTTTGATGCTATGATGAAGAAATACACATTGAAATCTGATAATAAGCGTGCTTATCACCGCGATTCAACCATGTCAAAGTCTGAAATTATGCTTATTATGATATTGTTTCATGACTCTGGTTATCGTTGCCTAAAGCATTTTTATGTAGAAAAAGTCTGCAAGCACCTTCGCCACCTCTTCCCCAAGGTTGTCTCCTACAACCGCTTCGTGGAACTTGAAAAGCAGGTTGCCGTCCCCTTGGCCTTATTTATAAAGAAGGTATTGCTGGGCAAGTGTACAGGCATAAGCTTTGTCGACAGCACTCCGTTGAGGGTGTGCAGGAACCAAAGGATACATATCCACAAAGTATTCAAGGGCATTGCGCAAAGAGGCAAATGTTCCATGGGATGGTTCTTTGGCTTCAAACTGCACTTGATTTGCAACGAGAAGGGCGAGATTTTGAATTTCATGATAACTCCAGGTGACGTAGATGACCGCAAACCGCTTGAGTACAAGGCTTTTGTTGAATTCATTTACGGAAAGCTCGTCGGTGACAAAGGCTATATCGGAAAGAATCTCTTCCAAAGGCTCTTTGTCGATGGCATACAACTTATCACAAAATTGAAAAGCAACATGAAAGGTGCGTTGATGAGTGTCTCAGACAAGCTTCTTCTCAGAAAGAGGGCTATAATTGAAACCGTGAATGACGAATTGAAAAACATCGCACAAGTGGAGCATTCAAGGCACAGGAGTTTTGAGAATTTCATAGTAAACATGCTTGGGGCAATTGCCGCTTATTGCGTGTTCCCTAAAAAGCCTTGCATCCATGTACAACGCACATTGGATACACAGCTTGCCTTATTCTAAATTCATCGAACTCACGTTACCTTATTATATATAGTAGCATAACCGATAGAGGAAATCCGGAGCAGCAGATTGTCCCGGTTCGTCTTTAGGGCAAAAGCACCCGATTCGTCACTCACCGTTCCCGTCACAAAAGCGGAATCGGGAAGGGATAACAACACTACATTGGCGTAGGGCAAGGGCTGGTTCTTTTCGTCTGTCACCTTGCCCGTGTAGGTCTGCGCCGGAAGGATGGATGCCGCGCACAGACACAGCAAAAAGAATAAAATCTGTCTCATTTCGGTTGATTGTCTTTGTTTTGTTTGGCGCAAAGTTAAAGAGTATTATCCGATGAAACAAGAAATCCATCTATACAGCACCGTTCCTATAAACAGCTTATAATAAACGGATTACAAATTTTAAGGAAAGCCGAATCTATACAGATGCGGCATGTTCAGGCTTCCCAAGCCCATAAGTCCAGGCTCTTCTTGTCCGTGATGCCGAGGCACGAATAGATTTTCTTCTTCACACGGTGCTTGCTGGTAGAGACCGAAGAAGGGGAAATGCCCAGCAGGGTGGCTATCTCACCGACAGTGAAGCGGAGCTTGATCAGGCAGCACAGCTCCACCTCGTATTCGCTCAGCGAAGGGACGGATTGCGAGAGGCGCCGGCAAAAGCCCCCGTACACCGTATCGCATATCTGACGGAGCCGTGACATGCCTTCCGCCTGAAGGTACACCGGATGGGCATGGAGGGAGGAAAGCTCGGGGTATCGTTCCAGCATACGGATGCGGAGCTCCTCGTTCTCCTGCCTGGTCTGGCGAAGTTCTGCGGCGATGCGTTCCGTACCTCCTGACTCTTCCGAAGGGAGGCGGAGCTTCTCCATTTCCTTACGCAAGCGGTCCGCATCACGGCGCAAGGAATCGTTTTCCTTACGTAGGGAGGCAAGCGTTTCCTCTTGCTCACCCAACTGGTCCGAAGCCTCACGCCCCTCGGCTATCTGCGCTTCCAGTTCCGCAATGTAAGCGTTGTTCCGATCCATCAGCGACTCATGCTCGTGAAGCCGCAAGCCCAGACGGTTCAGTTCCTCTCCCTTTTCGTGTATGGCTATTTTCCGCCGCTGATAGAAATAAACCAACAAAACAAGCAGGACTAAAACTATAATAATCAGTAGGAGAAGCAGACGGGAAGTATAAACCTTTTCCAATTCTAACTGCTGGTTTTGTGTGATCAACTTTTCATTTTCGTATTTTTTTTGTAAGTGATGATTTCCTTACTCTTATCTACTATGTAAATCGAATCCTTATAAAACAACAATGAATCTGCATAAATTTTCATATATTCCCTATACGGTTGATAATCAGTCAGTTTATATAAACTTTCGTAAATGGCTCCACGGGTATAAATATTCGGAGTATTCAATGCTTTTGTTAAATAATAATATGCGGAATCGTACTGATGCAAATTCTGATAGTTGACTCCTAATCCATAATAAGCCTGGGCAAATGGACGCCCTCTTCCATTTATAGCTTCCTTTTCTAATGTTATGGCTTTCTCGTATTGCCCTAAAAGCGAGTAAATTTCAGCCAGACCACTTTTTATGGAATAATAAAAATAATCTAAATTCAGACTATCTGCCAACTCTAAAGCCTGCTCATAACATGAAAGTGCCTTGTCGAAATTTGTCTTTAAAGTGTAGCATCTGGCTAAAAAACGTAATGAAGCTATTTCATAGCGTTTATAAGAGGCTTTGACTGCATACTCATACGCTGTCTGACAGGCTTCCAATGCTTCATCCGGTAAATTGCGAAACAGATAAAGATTACCTAAACCGGACATGATTAAATATCCCAATTTGAAGTCGGAAGTTTTCTCCACTTCCGTTGCTGCTTCCAGATAGAAAGCCTGTGCTTCCTCTGCCTTACGCAATTGATAGTTTATCGTACCCATATAAAGTGCCGCCATAGCCTTGCGCCGGGCATTATCGGTAGGCTTGTAATAATCGTATGCAATACGAAGAAGCGAATCAGAAGAAGCAGGAAACTGTTTGCATTCCGCTTGCGTCACCAGCAGGCACCACAAGGCATGCTGCCCCTTATCCGCAGGCATGGGCATAGATTCTAAAATACGCAAGGCACTGTCGGGATGGTCGAACATCACCGCTTCCGCCCGCTCCAGTTCGGGCAAAGGGGCGGCTTTCCGCTGAGAGCAGCCGAAGAACAGGTTCATCACACAAAAAATCAACAATAGGCAGGTTACGGCATTCGGTTTCATGGCTTGTCCTTTTATGCTTGCAAAGATACAATTAAAATGCAAACAGACAGAGGCACAAGGAAATAAAAAATCAGTCTTCGCAAATTACGAAAAAAATACTATATTTGCATACGTTACATTCCTAAAACATCGGCAATTATGGACAGAAGAGAACTCAGCGACAGATACGTCAACCCCTATACCGACTTCGGATTCAAGAAGCTGTTCGGTACCGAAATAAACAAGGACCTGCTCATCAGCTTCATCAACAGCCTCCTGCACGGAAAAGAAGTGGTGAAAGACCTGACCTACCTCAATACGGAGCATTTAGGCACCGGCGAGGCAGACCGCAAGGCGGTGTTCGATGTGTATTGCGAAAATGAAAAAGGAGAGAAGATACTGGTAGAAATGCAGCGGGGAGAGCAGCAGTTCTTCAAGGATCGAAGCTTGTATTACGCCACCTTCCCCATCCGCGAACAGGGACAGAAAGGCGAATGGAACTACCGGCTGAAAGCCGTATATGTCATCGGCATCCTCAACTTCACTTTCGACGAGCAGAGCGATGATTTTTATCACCACGAAGTGAAGCTCATGGACACCCGGACCAAAGAAGTGTTTTATGACAAGCTGACATTCATTTACCTGGAAATGCCCAAGTTCAATAAAAGCGAAGAAGAACTGAACGGCATGTTCGAGAAATGGCTCTTCGTGTTGCGCAACCTCTCACGCCTGATGGAACGCCCCAAAGCCCTGCAGGAACGCATCTTCACCAAGCTATTCGAAGCCGCAGAAATCGCCAAGTTCACCAAGACCGAATACGACAATTACGAGGAAAGCTTGAAAACATATCGTGACTGGAAAAATACCATTGATACGGCAGAACTGAAAGGTGAAAAGAAAGGGTTTAAGAAAGGAGAGAAAAGCGGTATTGAAAAAGGACGGAAAGAAGGACTTGAAAAAGGACTTGAAAAAGGACGGAAAGAAGGAGCAAAGAAAAAAGCAATTGAAATGGCGCAAAGCCTGAAGGCTAAAGGAGTTGCAATCAACATAATTGCCGAATGCAGCGGATTGTCCGAAGAAGAAATCAACAGCCTGTAGGTTAGTTTGTAAGTTTTTTAGTTCTTGAGTTTTTAAGTTCGTAAGTTCTTGAGTTAAACATCAAAGGAACTCAAAAACTTAAAAACTCAAAAACTTAAACTCACATCCGGCTCCACTGCTCCTGACCTACACCTGTACCTTTATACTTACTCTTCGAAGTATAGCTGAGCGAAAGTTCCGCCTTTCCCACAGGCATTGCAAGCGAAAAGGAAGGGAACACATTGTCGTACGTACGGCTTTGTTCATCGATACGGACACCGTTTTCGTAGTAATCAGAAACCAAGTGCTCGTAACGTACACCTGACCGAAACGGCGGGCATATTCCACGAAAGCCGAAACGGCATCTTCGCGGATATTGCTATGGTCATCGTTGAGGATGCCTTGCTCATTGACATAATTATTGATGCGGTCGGTATAAGTATATTCACCTCCAAACGAAAGATTGCCCTGCCACAACGGACGGCTCACCACCAGCTTGGCGGCATAAAGGGTATTCTCGTCCTTGTTATAACTGGTGACACGCTACTCCTGTGCATCCTCACCCGCCAAGGTATATCTTTTGCTCATATCCTGCAACATCTTCCGGTACGACCAAAGCCCGTCGGCATTGAAGTCGATATTCCAGTCGCCCACCTGCCCGTTATAGTAAACATTCAACGAATGGCTGGTTCCGGGACGGTTCTGCCAGCCTGTGCTGACATTCTCCTCATAAAGTACTTCATCTTGGGTCACCTCGGCGTATGAATCAATGTTCCACATATACCGGGGTTTGCGGTCGAACTCGTAACACATACCCAGCGAATGATTTTCGTCCAACTGGTAATTGAGCGAAAGCATGGCGATCAAATCCTGGTCGTGCCCCGGGGACGCAAAGCGTTCGACTGCCTCCACACCTTATCAAGAAAGATCTCAGTCACCACGTCTTGTCGTCCCCTCCGCGCGTATTCGCTCCATACAGCATTCCCCTAAATCGAACTTATCCTTACGGTAATTGAAATTGAACTGGTCGAGCACCATCCAGCCATACTTGTAATAAGTGGAAAAGCGGTTATCGAAACCGAATCCTTCGCCCTGCGATTTTCGGGTATAGATACGCACCACGGCTTTCACCGTCGCATCATAACGTGCACCGGGATTGCGCACCACCTCCACTCGCTTCACATTATCCGAAGAAAGCTGGTCCAGCTCCGAAGCATTGCGCATCTTGCGCCCGTTGATATAGATTTCCGCTCACCCGCTCCAAAGACATTTACCGTACCTTCTTCTGCCAACACTCCCGGAAGTTTGTTCAACAAGTCATTGCCTGTGCCTGCCTTCTCCAAGATGGTGTTTTGCACATTCGTTACCTGTGCATCGCCTTTCAACTGTATTTTGGGCAAATCACCCTTTACCACCACTTCGCCTAATAGCTGGGCATCGGGCATCAATCGAATGGTTCCCAAGTCCGGTTTCTCTACCTTATTATATATGGTAGTATAACCGATAGAGGAAACACGGAGCAACAAGTCGTTTTGATTTGCCTTTAAAGTAAAACTTCCACTTTCATCACTTACCGTTCCCGTCACGAAAGCGGAATCAGGAAGGAATAACAATACTACATTGGCATACGAAAGAGATTGGTCCTTCTCGTCCATCACCTTGCCCGAATAAACGGACTGCGCATAGCAGCATAGCACAAGGCTGAAGAACGCAACCAAGCTAAGCAATCGTTTCATATTTCTATTCCGTTTAATTACTTGTATTTGGCGTGCGAAAATACAAAACTTCTGCATTTTGCCAAACAATTTGTAGAAGCAAAAAAATTTTCCCCGTTACAATTGTAACGCTGTATACCCTACCTGTGAAAGTATATGCACAGCTTCACGCATATACTTTCGCGAGGCTGTGCAACGATATGTATGCGTGCCTGCATTGACTATTTGCCGAATCATATAAATTGCCCCACTTGGTGTCTCCGGCATCCTCCATCCCCAACTCGCATGGAATCGAGTAGGAGGAAAACGAAGTAGTTTTCTTTAGGGCTCATTAGGGACTTGCACCCGTTAGCTAATACTCATGCCGAGCGTACTACCAAAAAAGCTCCCTACCCCTTGACGGGCGGGAGCTTTCTATGATAAACACCAAAGAGATAATGATTATTCTACTTCGTTATAGTCAAGCACATTCTTCTTGTTGGCAAGGATACGGTCGTATTCCTCTTTCGAACCTACAATAATCTTATCGAACTCGCGCTGTCCGGTACCTGCAGGAATCAAGTGACCGCAAATCACATTTTCCTTCATACCTTCCAAACGGTCTACCTTACCATTGATAGCAGCTTCGTTGAGCACCTTCGTCGTTTCCTGGAAGGATGCAGCCGACATGAAGCTGGAAGTCTGCAATGCGGCACGGGTAATACCTTGCAGAATCTGCGTAGAAGTTGCCGGAACAGCATCACGTACTTCCACCGGTTTCAGGTCGCGGCGTTTCAGCATACTGTTCTCGTCACGCAACTTACGTGCCGTAACAATCTGCCCCGGCTGGAGATTCTGCGAATCACCTGCGTCAACCACAACTTTCTTGCCCCAGATACGGTCGTTCTCTTCGTTGAATTCCAGACGGTCTACCACCTGTTGCTCCAAGAAACGGGTATCTCCCGGCTCGTCAATCTGTACCTTACGCATCATCTGGCGTACGATAATCTCAAAGTGCTTGTCGTTAATCTTCACACCCTGCAGACGGTACACATCCTGGATTTCATTAACGATGTATTCCTGTACAGCCGTAGGTCCCTTGATAGCCAAGATGTCGGCAGGCGTAATGGCACCATCGGACAACGGTGTACCAGCACGTACATAGTCATTTTCCTGTACCAGAATCTGCTTAGACAATGCAACAAGGTACTTCTTTACATCACCCGTCTTCGAAGTCACAATAATTTCACGGTTACCACGTTTAATCTTACCCATCGTCACCTCACCGTCGATTTCGGATACTACGGCAGGATTGGACGGGTTACGTGCTTCGAACAACTCAGTCACACGAGGCAAACCACCGGTGATATCACCCGCCTTACCTACGGCACGCGGAATCTTCACCAAGATATCACCTGCCTTCACGGTCTGTTTGTCTTCTACAACCACGTGACCACCTACCGGCAAGTTATAAGTACGGATTTCGTTGCCATTCTCATCGGTAATATGCAACGAAGGTATCTTGTTTTTATCTTTCGATTCAGTAATGATGATTTCACGCAAACCGGTAGCTTCATCGGATTCCACTTTATAAGTCACGTTTTCGATAACCGACTCGAAAGCAATCTTACCTGAAACCTCGGTTACGATTACAGCGTTGAACGGGTCCCACTTCGCAATCAGCTTGCCCTTTTCTACCACTTCGCCATCCGAAGCATACAACTTAGAACCGTAAGGTACATTGTGGGTAGACAAGACAATGCCTGTATTTACATCGATAAACCGGACTTCGGCCAACCGACCTACAACAATCTTCACAGGTTCGCCAGTTTCTTCTACTGCATCTACTGTACGCAATTCTTCAAATTCCAGACGTGCGTCATTCTTTGCTACAATACTTGCATTTGCTGCCATATTGCCTGCGATACCTCCGGCATGGAAGGTACGCAAAGTCAACTGAGTACCCGGTTCACCAATAGACTGTGCTGCAATGACACCCACTGCTTCACCTTTCTGTACCATACGGCTGGTAGCCAAATTACGTCCGTAACATTTTGCACAAACACCTTTCTTCGATTCGCACGTCAATACCGAACGGATTTCCACGCTTTCTATCGGAGAGTTTTCGATTTCCTCGGCAATGCTTTCGGTAATCTCTTCGCCCGAAGCTACAATCAGCTTTCCGGTAGTAGGATGAATCACATCGTGTACAGACACACGTCCCAAGATGCGTTCGTACAGCGTAGCGATAACTTCATCGTTGTTCTTCAATGCCGTACAAACCAGACCACGCAAGGTACCACAGTCTTCTTCATTGATAATCACATCGTGTGACACGTCAACCAAACGACGGGTCAAATATCCGGCATCGGCTGTCTTCAAGGCTGTATCGGCAAGACCTTTACGGGCACCGTGGGTAGAAATAAAGTATTCCAACACCGAAAGACCTTCCTTAAAGTTCGAAAGAATCGGGTTTTCGATAATCTGTGCGCCTTCGGCACCTGCCTTCTGCGGCTTCGCCATCAAACCACGCATACCAGACAACTGACGGATCTGTTCCTTAGAACCACGGGCACCGGAATCCAACATCATAAATACAGAGTTGAAACCTTGGTCATCGTTCTTAATGGTCTTATACAAGATATCTGATAAATCACTATTTACGTGAGTCCATGTATCGATAACCTGATTATAACGCTCGTTATCGGTAATGAAACCCATATTATAGTTCATCGTGATTTGTTCAATTTCTTCATTACCGCGTTTTACAAGTTCTTCTTTTTCCTTCGGAATGATGATATCGCCCAAGTTAAACGACAAACCTCCCTCAAATGCTTTCTGGTAACCCAGGTTCTTGATGCCATCCAGGAAGTCACAGGCACGTGCCACACCGACCTTCTTGATAACATCGCTGATGATGTCGCGCAAGGATTTTTTCGAAATAATGGTATTCAGATAACCGCATTCGTCCGGAACCAACTCATTGACAATGACACGGCCGACAGAAGTTTCCTTAATCATCTTCTTAACAATGTTGCCATTCTCGTCAAGGTCGTTTGCCACCACACTGATGATAGCATGAATGTCTACCTTTCCTTCATTATAAGCAATCATCGCTTCTTCCGGACCGTAGAAAATCAATCCTTCACCTTTAGCTCCCTTACGGAGTTTAGTAATATAATAGAGTCCCAATACCATATCCTGTGCAGGCACGGTAATAGGCGCCCCATTGGCAGGATTCAAGATATTATGCGATTGAAGCATCAATAGTTGGGCTTCCAATACAGCTTCGTTACTTAAAGGCAAATGAACAGCCATCTGGTCACCGTCAAAGTCAGCATTGAATGCCGTACAAGCCAATGGATGCAACTGAATAGCCTTACCTTCAATCATCTTCGGCTGGAATGCCTGAATACCCAGACGGTGCAGTGTCGGTGCACGGTTCAATAGTACCGGATGACCTTTCATTACATGCTCAAGGATATCCCAAATCACCGCTTCCTTACGGTCGACAATCTTCTTTGCCGATTTCACGGTCTTGACTATACCACGCTCAATCAACTTACGGATAATAAACGGCTTGTACAATTCGGCAGCCATCAACTTGGGAATACCGCATTCACCCATTTTCAACTCCGGTCCTACAACAATAACCGAACGTGCTGAATAATCGACACGTTTACCCAACAAGTTCTGACGGAAACGTCCTTGCTTACCTTTCAAACTATCCGATAAAGATTTCAAAGGACGGTTTGAATCAGTCTTCACCGCACTTGATTTCCGTGAATTATCAAATAATGAATCGACAGCCTCTTGTAACATACGCTTTTCATTACGCAAAATCACTTCAGGAGCCTTGATTTCAATCAATCGTTTCAGACGATTGTTACGGATAATCACACGACGATACAAATCATTCAAGTCGGAAGTGGCGAAACGTCCACCATCCAGCGGAACCAACGGACGAAGTTCAGGCGGAATAACCGGTACAATACGAACAATCATCCATTCAGGCTTGTTGCGTCCACGTGAAGCACGGAAAGATTCTACTACCTGCAGACGTTTCAATGCCTCGTTCTTACGCTGTTGCGAAGAGTCATTGTTCGCCTTATGGCGCAACTCGTATGAAAGCGCATCCAAATCAAGACGGATAAGCAAATCATAGATAGCTTCTGCTCCCATCTTGGCAATGAACTTATTCGGGTCGGTATCTTCCAAATATTGATTATCTTTCGGAAGAGTATCCAAAATATCAAGATACTCTTCTTCCGACAATAAATCATATTGATTAACACCGTCTTCTGCCTTGACCCCCGGCTGTATGACAACATAACGTTCGTAATAAATAATAGCATCCAGTTTCTTGGTGGGTAACCCTAGCAAATAACCGATTTTATTGGGCAAAGAACGGAAATACCAGATATGAGCCACCGGAACCACCAACTGAATGTGCCCGCTACGCTCACGGCGCACTTTCTTTTCGGTCACTTCCACACCGCATCGGTCGCACACGATTCCTTTATAACGGATACGTTTGTATTTACCGCAATGGCATTCGTAGTCTTTTACCGGACCGAAAATACGTTCGCAAAACAAACCGTCACGTTCCGGCTTATAAGTACGGTAATTGATAGTTTCGGGCTTAAGCACTTCACCGTACGAATTTTCCAAGATTTCTTCGGGTGATGCCAGTCCAATCGTAATTTTGGAGAAATTACTTTTTACCTTAGTATCTTTTCTAAAAGCCATACTTTCTTAATTTCAAAATTAACTATTATTCCAATGTAATACTCAAGCAAAGACCTCTCAGCTCATGCAACAACACATTCAAAGACTCAGGGATACCCGGAGTAGGCATCGGCTCGCCTTTTACGATTGCTTCATATGCTTTCGAACGTCCTACTACATCATCCGACTTAATGGTCAGAATCTCCTGAAGGACATGAGCCGCACCGAATGCCTCAATTGCCCAAACCTCCATTTCTCCGAAACGCTGACCACCAAACTGTGCTTTACCACCAAGCGGCTGTTGAGTAATCAAAGAGTACGGACCGATAGAACGCGCATGCATCTTGTCTTCTACCATGTGACCTAATTTCAACATATATGTCACACCGACTGTAGCAGGCTGGTCGAACTGTTCTCCTGTACCACCATCATACAAATATGTCTTGCAATAACGTGGCAAGCCTGCCTTGTCTGTCCATTTGTCCAAATCATCCAAAGTAGCACCGTCAAAAATCGGAGTAGCAAATTTCACGCCCAATTCCTTACCGGCACGTCCCAGTACAGCTTCAAAAATCTGACCGATATTCATACGAGAAGGCACACCCAACGGGTTCAATACGATATCTACCGGGGTACCATCAGCAAGGAACGGCATATCCTCCTGACGGACTACACGCGATACAATACCTTTGTTACCGTGACGACCTGCCATCTTATCACCCACACCAATCTTACGTTTCTTTGCAATATATACTTTTGCCATTTGGATAATACCCGAAGGAAGTTCATCACCGATAGTCAAAGCAAACTTCTTACGCTTCAACTCGGCATCAAGTTCTTTATATTTCTTCAGATAATTCATTACCAAATCGCGAATCATATCGTTCTTATGAGCATCTGCCGTCCACTTGCTTAACTGGACAACCGTATAGTCCAAAGATTCCAAATCATGCTTGGTAAACTTCGCACCTTTGGCAATTACTTCTGTACCCAAATAGTCTTTCACACCCTGTGAAACTTTCTCGTCTGTCAATACCAACAGCTTCTCTATAAGAATTTCTTTCAGAGCTGCAGCCTTTTCTTCAAACTCTTCATTCAATTTTGGAAGAATCTGCTTGTCAGCATTCTTCTCACTACGAGTCTTAATAACACGAGAATACAATTTCTTGTCAATGACTACTCCACGCAATGAAGGAGAAGCTTTCAGTGAAGCATCTTTCACATCACCTGCCTTATCACCGAAAATAGCACGCAACAGTTTCTCTTCCGGCGACGGGTCCGATTCACCTTTCGGAGTAATCTTACCAATCAGGATATCACCCGGTTCAATACGGGCACCGATACGTACGATACCATTTTCATCCAAGTCTTTAGTAGCTTCCTCACTTACGTTCGGAATATCCGAAGTCAGTTCCTCCATGCCTCGTTTTGTTTCACGCACTTCCAGGATATATTCATCCACATGCACAGAAGTAAGAATATCTTCGCGCACCATGCGTTCATTCAATACGATAGCATCCTCATAGTTGTATCCCTTCCACGGCATATAAGCCACCAGCAAGTTCTTGCCTAAAGCCAACTCGCCATTTGCCGTAGAATATCCTTCCGTTAAGATATCGCCTTTCTTCACACGCTGTCCTTTGCTACATATCGGACGCAAGTCAATAGTCATGCTTTGGTTGGTCTTACGGAATTTCGGAATACGATATTCTTTCAATGCCGGTTCGAAGCTTACAAATTCTTCATCCTCGGTACGGTCATATAATACACGAATAGTAGTAGCATCTACAAACTCAATGACTCCATCTCCTTCAGCCGCAATCTGTGTACGAGAATCTTCGCACAGCTGCTTTTCAATACCTGTACCTACAATCGGAGCCTCTGTACGCAACAAAGGCACAGCCTGGCGCATCATGTTCGATCCCATCAATGCACGGTTTGCGTCATCGTGTTCCAAGAAAGGAATCAACGAAGCAGCAATAGAGGCAATCTGCTGTGGAGAAACGTCCATCAATTCCACCTGATCGGGAGTTACCACCGGATAATCTGCATCCCGACGCGCTTTTACCTTATCACGGATAAACGTTCCGTCATCATTCAACGGCGCATTACCCTGTGCGATAATCTTATCTTCTTCTTCTTCGGCAGACAAATATTCGATACCTTCCGGTGAAAGGTCTACTTTGCTATCAGCTACCTTGCGATACGGAGTTACAATAAATCCAAGGTCGTTAATCTTCGCATATACACAAAGAGAAGAAATCAAACCGATATTCGGTCCTTCAGGAGTCTCAATAGGACACAAACGACCATAATGAGTATAATGTACGTCACGCACTTCAAATCCGGCACGGTCGCGCGACAAACCACCAGGACCTAATGCCGACAGACGACGCTTATGAGTAATTTCAGCCAGCGGGTTGGTCTGATCCATAAACTGTGACAATGCATTCGTACCAAAGAACGAATTGATTACAGACGAAATTGTCTTCGCATTGATCAAGTCTATCGGAGTAAACACCTCATTATCACGCACATTCATACGTTCACGAATCGTACGAGACATACGAGCCAAACCGATGGCAAACTGATTGGACAATTGTTCGCCTACCGTACGTACACGACGGTTACTTAAATGGTCGATATCATCCACATCAGCTTTCGAGTTAATCAATTCTATCAAATACTTGATAATCTCGATAATATCTTGTTTTGTCAAAACCTTGACATCCATCGGCGTATCCAAATTCAACTTCTTGTTGATTCGGTAACGGCCGACTTCACCTAAATCATAACGCTTTTCCGAGAAGAACAAATTATTGATTACTTCACGTGCACTCGCATCATCCGCAGGGTCAGCATTACGCAACTGACGATAAATATACAACACCGCTTCCTTTTCCGAATTACTCGGGTCCTTCTGCAATGTATTGAAGATGATGGAATAATCAGAAGCATTCGCTTCCTCGTTATGAATCAGAATATTCTGAACACCCGATTCCAATATCAAATCAATATGCTCAGGTTCAATAATCGTTTCACGGTCAATAACGACTTCGTTACGTTCAATAGAAACTACTTCACCAGTGTCTTCATCTACAAAGTCTTCCGTCCATGTCTTCAATACACGCGCTGCCAACTTACGTCCGATTATTTTCTTCAGATTGGCCTTGTTCACCTTTATGTCTTCGGCGAGATTAAATATTTCAAGAATGTCTTTGTCATTCTCAAATCCAACAGCGCGCAACAGCGTGGTAACTGGTAATTTCTTTTTACGGTCGATGTAAGCATACATGACATTATTAATGTCTGTTGCAAATTCAATCCATGAACCTTTAAATGGAATAATACGGGCAGAATAAAGTTTAGTCCCGTTGGCATGGATACTTTGACCGAAGAACACACCTGGAGAACGATGCAACTGAGAAACAACCACACGTTCAGCTCCATTGATAACAAAAGTCCCTTTAGGAGTCATATAGGGAATAGGACCTAAATACACATCCTGAATAACGGTGTCAAAGTCTTCATGATCGGGATCGGTACAATAGAGCTTCAACTTCGCCTTCAAAGGAACACTATAAGTCAGCCCACGCTCCAAACATTCATCAATCGAATAGTGAGGCGGGTCGATATAATAATCGAGAAACTCTAATACGAAATTGTTACGCGTATCCGCAATGGGGAAATTTTCAGCAAAAACTTTATACAAGCCGTCGTTCTTGCGTTTCTCGGGCGGTGTATTCAACTGCAAAAAGTCTTGAAATGACTTCAACTGAACTTCCAAGAAATCCGGATACTTCATCGGATTCTTGATTGAAGCAAAATTAATTCGTTGGTTATTTGTATTAGAAGACATCTGTATGGAGTTAATTTATTAATTTCAGGAGTAAAACCTGTGTAGACGCAAAAAGGTTAAGAATCCTCCTATGAGGATTCTTAACCGAAATACCTGTTAAACAGGCAAATATTATTTGAGTTCAACTTCAGCTCCAGCAGCTTCCAAAGTTTTCTTCAATGATTCAGCTTCGTCTTTAGCCAAACCTTCTTTTACAGTGCTAGGAGCTCCGTCAACCAAGTCTTTTGCTTCTTTCAGACCCAGGCCACAAGCTTCTTTCACTGCTTTAACTACCTGCAATTTAGCAGCACCTGCGCTCTTCAAAACTACATCGAATGAAGTTTTTTCTTCAGCTGCAGCAGCAGCACCAGCAGCAGGACCAGCAGCAACAGCTACAGCAGCTGCAGCAGGTTCAATACCATATTCTTCTTTAAGGATAGTTGCAAGTTCATTAACTTCTTTTACTGTCAAGTTAACTAATTGTTCTGCAAAAGCTTTCAAATCTGCCATTTTTGTATGAATTTAATTGTTTGTTACTAATTGAAAAATATTAAAGTTGTTATTCGGGACGTTCTGCAAGCGTCTGAAGAACGCCGTGAATGGTGTTTCCACCTGATTGAAGAGCAGAAATAACATTCTTCGCAGGCGATTGCAACAAAGCAATAATATCTGCAATGACTTCGTTCTTACTCTTGATAGTTGCCAAAGCATCGAGTTGTTCTGCTCCTACATAGAAACCTTCTTCTGCATATGCAGCTTTCAATGAAGGAACACCGTCTTTGTATTCTTTCAACAATTTTGCCGGGACATTGGCAACCTCAGTAAACATGACTGCCGTAGTACCCTTCAAAGAATCGAATAACGGTGAATAATCAACATCTTCCATGCTCAGCAAAGCCTTGTGAAGCAAAGAATTCTTCACAACAACCATCTTAATACCGGCCTTATAGCACTTTCTACGCAAATCACTGGTAGCAGCAGCATCCATAGCTGTAGTATCTACCAGGTAGAAATGTCCATACTGCTTTACGGTATCAGCTAATTGACCTATAATTACGCCTTTATCTTCCTTTCTCATGACTCCTCCTTAGTTTATTGTATTTCATCTACTGATTTCGGGTCGATTTTAATACCCTTACTCATAGTACTTGAAAGATAAATACTCTTGATATAAGTACCCTTAGCTGCTGCCGGTTTCAATTTGATGATAGTAGCGATAAATTCTTTCGCATTTTCACGGATTTGGTCAGAAGTGAAAGAAATCTTGCCGATAGAAGTATGAACGATACCGCTCTTGTCTACCTTAAAGTCAATCTTACCTTGCTTAACCTCCTTAACAGCCTTAGCTACATCCATAGTCACAGTTCCGCTCTTCGGATTCGGCATCAATCCACGAGGACCAAGTACACGACCGAGAGCACCGATCTTACCCATGATAGAAGGCATTGTGATGATTACATCAACATCTGTCCATCCACCTTTGATCTTTTCAATATATTCATCAAGACCAACATAGTCAGCGCCAGCTTCTTTTGCAGCAGCTTCAGCATCCGGCGTACACAATACAAGCACACGAACCTGTTTACCTGTCCCATGAGGCAAAGATACAACACCTCTTACCATCTGGTTAGCTTTACGAGGATCCACACCTAAACGTACGTCGATATCAACTGAAGAATCAAATTTGGCGAAAGTAATTTCTTTTACCAGTTCCGAAGCTTCTTTCAGTGAGTATGCTTTCCCTGCTTCAATTTTTTCTGCAGCCAACTTTTGATTTTTTGTCAGTTTACCCATTATTAATTGAAGTTTATTTGTTATTTACCCGGGAAGTCACCTTTTACAGCGATACCCATACTTCTAGCTGTTCCTGCTACCATAGTCATGGCAGCCTCAATAGTAAAGCAGTTCAAGTCAACCAACTTATCCTGAGCGATTGCACGAATCTGATCCCAAGTCAATTCAGCGACTTTCTTACGATTCGGCTCAGCAGAACCACTCTTAATCTTCGCAGCCTCAAGCAGCTGAATAGCCACAGGAGGAGTTTTGATTACGAAGTCAAAAGACTTGTCTGTGTAGTAGGTAATAATAACAGGCAATACCTTACCTGCCTTGTCCTGGGTCCTGGCGTTGAATTGCTTGCAAAACTCCATAATGTTGATACCCTTCGAACCCAAGGCAGGTCCAACGGGAGGTGATGGATTTGCAGCGCCTCCTTTAATCTGTAATTTGATTAGTCCAGCAACTTCTTTAGCCATTTTCTTAGTTTTTAATATAAATGATTAACGAATAGAATAACGACACGTAACAAGATGTCTTATTCCTTTTCCACATCCGTAAAGCCCAACTCAAGCGGAGTCTTCCGCCCGAATATTTTGACCATCACTTTCAATTTCCGCTTTTCCGTACTCACTTCTTCAATGACACCACTGAATCCGCTGAACGGTCCGACAGAAACCTTTACTGTTTCTCCTACAACATAAGGAATGTTTGTGTCCTCACTTGCCTCCTGCAGTTCATCCACCGTACCCAGTATCCGATTTACTTCCGATTGTCTTAATGGTACCGGATGATCCAGTCCTCCTAAGAAACCGATTACATTGGTAATGTTTCTCAAATGATGAGCCACTTCACCAACCAACGCAGCTTCTATCAAGACATAACCGGGAAGATAAGTCCGCTCTTTCACAATTTTCTTACCATTGCGAACCTGATAGACTTTCTCCGTAGGAATCAATACCTGAGATACGTATTCGCCAAGGTTCGTATTCCGCATTTCTGCTTCGATATACTCTTTCACCTTGGTTTCCTTACCACTCACGGCACGAAGTACGTACCATTTCTTTTCAACCTCAGACATTTTCTTCAACTGTTAATTAGTGCGGATAGATAACATCTTCCATAATGAACTGGAAGGCAGAATCCATAAGAAAAACAACGAGTGCAATAAGCAGGGAAGCATATAAAACAACTACTGCACTACTAGAAAGTTCTTTACGAGTAGGCCAAGATACTTTATGGACTAGTTCGTCGTAAGATTCTTTACAATAATTCGTTATCTTTTTAAACATAGTTTTCAAATTTAGCACGGGAAGAGAGACTCGAACTCCCGACACTCGGTTTTGGAGACCGATGCTCTACCAACTGAGCTATTCCCGTAAAAATAGTTCCCGAAAATGAATCCGGGAACTATCTATCTTAATTCAATGATTTCCTTTAATTAGTCAAGAATTTCAGTAATCTGACCTGCACCTACTGTACGTCCACCTTCACGGATAGCGAAACGCAAACCTACGTTCAATGCAACCGGGTAAATCAATTCTACAGTGATAGTTACGTTATCACCCGGCATTACCATGTCTGTTCCTTCCGGCAAAGTAATTTCACCTGTACAGTCCATAGTACGCAGATAGAACTGAGGACGATAGTGATTGTGGAACGGAGTGTGACGACCACCTTCTTCTTTCTTCAGGATATAAACCTCAGCTTTGAACTTAGAGTGAGCCTTAACCTGACCCGGGTGACACAAAATCATACCACGTTTGATTTCGTTCTTGTCGATACCACGGAGCAACAGACCTACGTTATCACCAGCTTCGCCTTCATCCAAGATCTTGCGGAACATTTCAACACCAGTTACAACTGATTTCTTATCCTCACCCAGACCCAAGATTTCAACTTCGTCACCTACTTTTACGCGACCAGCTTCAATACGTCCGGTAGCTACAGTACCACGACCTGTGATTGAGAATACGTCTTCAACCGGCATCAAGAACGGTTTATCAACATCACGCGGAGGCAGAGGAATCCAGTTGTCAACAGCTTCCATCAGTTCGATAACCTTGTCTTCCCATTCCTTCACGCCGTTCAATGCACCCAGTGCAGAACCACGGATGATAGGAGTATTGTCACCGTCGTAGTCATAGAATGACAGCAGTTCGCGCATTTCCATTTCTACCAGTTCCAACATTTCTTCGTCATCAACCATATCGCATTTGTTCAAGAATACAACCAAACGCGGAACGTTTACCTGACGAGCCAACAGGATGTGTTCACGAGTCTGAGGCATCGGACCATCAGTTGCAGCAACTACGATGATCGCACCATCCATCTGAGCAGCACCAGTTACCATGTTCTTCACATAGTCGGCGTGTCCCGGACAGTCTACGTGTGCATAGTGACGATTTGCAGTTTCATATTCTACGTGAGAAGTATTGATAGTAATACCACGTTCCTTTTCTTCCGGAGCGTTATCAATCTGATCGAAAGACTTGATTTCGTCAGCTTTAGTGAAACCTCTTTCTGCCAAGACCTTAGTAATAGCAGCAGTCAAAGTTGTTTTTCCGTGGTCTACGTGACCAATCGTACCAATGTTCACATGGGGTTTGGTGCGTTCAAATTTCTCTTTAGCCATAGCTTTACTTATTTATTTTGATTAATAATCAGCTTTACATATTCGCGAGCTGTTACCGGGACTTGAACCCGGGACCTCTTCCTTACCAAGGAAGTGCTCTACCGCTGAGCTATAACAGCAAAAGAAGAAAAGAAGAGCGGAAGACGGGACTCAAACCCGCGACCCTCAGCTTGGAAGGCTAATGCTCTATCGACTGAGCTACTTCCGCAAATCAGTGGGCAAAGATGGATTCGAACCACCGAAGGCGTAAGCCAGCAGATTTACAGTCTGCCCCATTTGGCCACTCTGGTATTTGCCCAACTTTCTTTCTTCTGAGCCTCTTGTCGGATTCGAACCAACGACCCCGAGATTACAAATCACGTGCTCTGGCCAACTGAGCTAAAGAGGCAAGATTAAACTTTGCAGCCACGCGGCTATCTATCGTGGCTTAGCGGCTGCAAAGTTAGATATATTTTTTGAATCACAAAACTTTTAGCGTGATTTTTTTATTTCCCTTGCTGTTTTTCTTTTACTTTCAGCAATTGCTTAGACAATGCATCCATGCATACGTCTATCGATTCTTCAAATGTATCACTTACTTTTTCTGCGTAAAACTCGGTATTCAGCGCCAATACGCGCACGCCAGCTTCCTTATTCATAGCTGTCTCCGGCTTTACCACCTTCAAAGACACCTCTACTTTCTTTATATTATCGCAAAATCTTTCAAGTTTCTCTGCTTTCTTCTGAATAAAAGCTTCCAGTCTCTCAGATGCATCGAAATGAATGGATTGAATTCTTACTTCCATAAAAACCTCCTTTTTTTACGCTCTTGGATGAGCTTGTTCATAAACTTTTTTTAATTCTTCAAAAGTCGTATGCGTATAGACCTCGGTAGTGGTCAGGCTCTCATGTCCCAAAAGCTCCTTCACCGACTCCAGCCCTGCCTCATTATTCAGCATAGCCGTCGCAAATGAATGCCTCAGCACATGCGGGCTTCTTTTCTTCAACGTCACGACCTTCGACAAATCGCGTTTCACCAACAAATAAACAAGACTGGGATATAATGCTTTCCCTTCCTTACGGACGAAAAACGCCTCACATTCCCCGTGCCAATATTCTTCTCTTGCCGAAAGATAACGGAGCAGCCTTTCTTTCAAACCTTCCCCGAACGGGATAATACGCTGCTTATTCCTCTTTCCTGTCACTTTTATCTGGCATGCAGACAAATCCACATCCCCGTCTTTCAGACCTATCAGCTCCGCCTCGCGGATACCCGTTTCATAAAAGACTGCGATAACCGTCTTGTTGCGGACACTCTCGAAATCGTCACCCGGTTCCTCATCCAGCAACCTGTCCATATCAGCTTCTTTTACAAATACGGGAAGCGGTTTCTTCTTTTTCGGCCCCTGAACCTTCCGGATCGGATCTGCCGAAACCACATTCTCCCGCAACAGATAGCGATAAAACGACCGCAGCGCACTCAGCTTCCGGTTTACCGACGATGCCGAATACCCCTCATCCATCAATGAAACCATCCATCCACGGATAATGTCCGAATCGACAGCCGTAAAATCCAAAGCCTCATCCACCGCTTTGAAGTATGCTTCAAACTCCGAGAGGTCTGTACCATAGCTGACAATGGTCTTGTCAGAATAGTTTTTCTCGAACTGGAGATACCTCAGAAAAGATTCCTTCAACATAAAAATATCGCCTTTCTTGTTCTCAGCAACGAATTTATGAAAAAGAATTCAATTATTCAAAGATTTTTGCGGAATTATTCTTCTGTCTGATGCATTTTTTGAACGTAAATAGCACGTTCCATCTTCAATCTCTTCAATACAGACGGTTTGTCGTACTGCTGTCTGCGTCTCAATTCTTTTACAACACCTGTTTTCTCAAATTTTCTTTTAAATTTCTTCAGCGCTTTTTCAATGTTTTCGCCTTCTTTTACTGGTACTACAATCATGTTTTTAAAATTAAGATTATATTGTTATTAAATGTTGCGTAGTCAATTCGCGGCGCAAAATTACACATACTTTCTTTATTTACAAAACTTTCCACCATATTTTATTGTATATTCCACAGAAATCGTAACTTTGCTAACCGTTAAAACGAAAGCTACTGTATGGAAACAAGAATCACCGAACGAATAGCGTCTTTACGCGCTTTCATGCAAGAAAGAGGACTTTCTGCATTCATCATCCCAAGCACCGACCCACATGCGGGCGAATACGTGCCTCAATACTGGGAGGCACGCAAGTGGATTTCCGGATTCACAGGTTCGGCAGGAACCGCTGTCATCACCTTATATAATAAAGGAGGACTTTGGACCGACTCGCGTTACTTTCTCCAGGCTGAAGAACAGTTGAAAGGCTCGGGCATCATTTTATTCAAAGACCGTCTGCCCGAAACTCCATCTATCCCCGACTGGCTGGGAAGTGTACTGAACCCGCACGACAAGGTGGGTATCGACGGATGGGTAAACAGCTATGGAGAAACAGAAGACTTACGCACTGCACTGGATACACATGGACTGGAACTGGTAGCAACCGATGACCCGTTCCGACTCATTTGGAAAGACCGCCCTGCCCTGCCCGGCAATCCCCTTTCTATTCTGCCACTCACTTATGCCGGAACGTCTGCATCCGACAAGCTAAGAACCATACGTGCCTGCATTGATGCAACTCCGGCCGACGGAATCCTCCTGTCCGCTCTTGACGAAATAGCCTGGACACTCAATCTGCGGGGAAATGACGTACATTGCAATCCGGTATTCATCAGCTACCTGCTCATCACCCGCCAAGATGCCACCTTATATATAATGAGTGAAAAACTTACCCCCGAACTGACCGCTTATCTCACCGAAAACGGTGTACAGGCAAAAGATTACGGAGAAATAGAAAACGACCTGCGGCACTTCACCGGCAAGAGCATCCAACTTTCGCCCGAGACCAATTACGCACTATACCGTACGGCACAATCGGCCGCATCCGTCATCTGCCGTCCATCACCCGTCTGTATGTTGAAGGCCATCAAGAACGAAACCGAGATAGAGGGCTTCCATCAGGCAATGAAACGCGACGGAGTAGCAATGGTACGCTTCCTGATGTGGCTGAAGGAAGCCGTAAAGAGTGGAGCGGAAACCGAAATCAGTATTGATAAGAAACTATACGAATTCCGCTCGAAGCAAGACCTGTTCCAAGGCATCAGCTTCGATACCATCGCTGGCTACCAGGAACATGGAGCCATTGTCCATTACGAAGCCACCCCCGAAACAGCATCTACACTGAAGCCTGAAGGCTTGCTGCTCTTGGATAGCGGTGCACAATATACCGACGGCACAACCGACATAACCCGCACCATTGCCCTCGGACCGGTATCCGATGCACAACGCATCGATTACACCCTGGTGTTGAAAGGTTTCATCGCCTTGTCGCAAGCCGAATTTCCACAAGGCACATGTGGCACACAACTCGATGTACTCGCCCGCCAGTTTATGTGGAAAGCAGGTATCAATTACGGACACGGTACCGGACACGGAGTAGGACACTTCCTCAACGTTCACGAAGGCCCTCATCAAATCCGAATGAACCACGTCCCTGCCCTACTCCAACCCGGCATGACCCTCACCAACGAACCGGGCATTTACAAGTCTGGACGGTACGGTGTGCGCACCGAAAACACCATGCTCATCATCCCCAGCCAGACTACAGAGTTCGGTAAATTCTATAAGTTCGAACCATTGACACTCTGCCCGATAGACAAAGAGCCCATCCGCCCCGAAATGATGACAGCCGAGGAGAAAACATGGCTAAATGCCTATCATCAGAAAGTATATCAAGAACTTGCACCGCTGCTGGCACCCGAAGAGGCTGCATGGCTGGAAAATGCCACCTCTCCCCTCGCCTGAAGCATACAGATATTATCTTCAGAACCATATGCACATATTTGCACCAAGCGGTGCAGATATGTGCATCCGCCAAGGCAAATAAGTGCACCGCCGACAAGATTAATAATCTTCCGCGTGCAAGATTAATAATCTTACGGCTTGAAGATTATTAATCTTATCGCATATAGGTCGAAGTGCATCCGCCGGAGCAAAAGGCTGAAGAACCGCAAACAACCTTTTATCGCAACATTCAAACTTAAGAAAATATGGCTTTAATCAAATCAGTAAGAGGATTCACTCCCAAAATGGGAAGCAACTGTTTCCTTGCCGACAATGCCACGATTATCGGTGATGTAGTGATGGGGGACGATTGCAGCATCTGGTTCAATACCGTCCTGCGGGGAGATGTCAATAGCATCCGCATCGGAAACCGGGTAAACATTCAGGACGGAAGCGTCCTGCACACACTTTACGAGAAATCGACCGTAGAAATCGGCGATGATGTTTCTATCGGACATAACGTCACCCTGCACGGGGCATGTATCCACAACAAAGCACTCATCGGTATGGGCGCCACCCTGCTCGACCATGCCATAGTGGGCGAAGGTGCCATCGTAGCCGCCGGCGCTCTGGTACTTTCGAACACGATAATCGAACCATACACCCTTTGGGGAGGCGTTCCGGCAAAGTTCATCAAGAAAGTAAATCCTGCACAAAGCAAGGAATTAAACCAAAAGATAGCTAACGGATACCTGATGTATGCCTCGTGGTACAAATAAATGAAGAATGAGGAATGAAGAATCGCTGCGCCCGCATGGAATTCTTCATTCCTCATTCTTAATTCCTCAAAGCTTCCCAATCAATGCATCCACGTTTTCTTCTCGTGTCGCCCAGCTGGTAGCTATGCGCACCGCGGTATGCGTATCGTCTACTTTTTCCCAGACCTCGATACCGACCTGGGCAGAAAGGCGTGCCAATTGTTCATTCTCCAATACCACGAAGAGTTGGTTGGTCTGCGGAGTAATCAGAAACCGGTATCCCCGTTCCTTCAGTGCCGATACAATCTTGTCCGCCATCACAATGGCATTGCGGGCAATCCGTTCGTATAATCCGTCGGTAAAGAGTGTATCAAACTGAAGTCCGAGCAAACGCCCTTTTGCCAACAATACCCCTCTTTGCTTGATAATGGAAGACAACTGGCGGATAGCACCCGGACGAGGCATCACCAAAGCCTCGCCAAACAAAGCACCCACCTTTGTACCACCAATGTAAAACACATCGCAAAGCGAAGCTATCGCTTCCAGTGTCACATCATTACCATGAGCCGCAAGAGCATAACCCAAACGCGCACCATCCATATACAAAGGAAGGTGATGCTTGCGGCACACAGCCGACAAAGCCCGAAGTTCTGCCAATGTATACAAAGTCCCATACTCGGTAGGCTGGGAAATATACACCATTCCAGGAGCTACCATAGCCGTCCAACTGGGATTGGCATAAAAATCTGTAACATAGCGGTTCACATCCGTAGCAGAAAGCTTACCCTCAGCATGTGGCAAAGCCAGTACTTTATGCCCGCCAGCCTCTACAGCACCGGCTTCATGCTGGTTAATGTGTCCGCTCTCTGCAGCTATCACACCTTCATACGGACGAAGCATTGCTGTTATCAGCGTAGCATTGGTCTGCGTTCCGCCTACCATAAAATGTACCTCCGCTTCGGGAGCAGCGCACGCAAGCCGTATTTTCTCACGTGCCGCCTCACAATACACATCAGTTCCATATCCCGGTGTCTGTTCCATATTAGTCTGCATCAACCGCTCCAATACAAGCGGATACGCCCCTTCCAGATAATCACTTTCAAAATGTAACATAGTTTACAATATAAAAAATCCAAGACAAAGATAGAAATAAAACCTCTATCTTTCTTGATAAAAAGCCTCCAATCTCAATAAAACAAAACAGACCCTCATACGGAACATTTTACCAACAAACCTTAATATCAGACACGAATACATCTATAAATCAAATACTTATATACAATCCGTCAGTAGCCGGCGCGGCTACTGACGGGGCTTTCCTCCTGTTCTCTCCAGAATATGGCTGTACTTGTAAAGGCTTGAGTTAGAACGATTTGAGTTTTTTAATTTATAAATTAAATTTTATTTGTTATGAGAAAAAAGTATTTAAGTGCACTGCTGTTCGGAGCGCTGTTGTTCGCTTCAACAGGAACTTTTACCTCTTGTAAAGACTATGATGACGACATCAACAATCTGCAAGAACAAATCAGTGGCCAGGAAGGTGTAAGCGCCAAGATTACTGCGATAGAAAGCACTATCAGCAGTTTGCAATCTGCACAAAGCGGTTTGCAAAGCGCAATTGACGCTGCCGAAAGTGCAGCCCAACAAGCTGCTCTGGCTGCTCAAAACGCTGCCATTGAAGCTGCAAAGGCTGACTTGGAGGCTGCAAAGGCTGAACTGCAAGCTGCCGCTACTGCAGACAAAGAAGAGCTGCAAGCTGCTATTGCTACTGTTAACGAAACATTGGCAGGCATTTCGGGCAGCATCCAGACTTTGGAACAGTTCAAGACTAACACTGAAGCTTCACTGGAAGCCTTGGCGCAAGCTGACACCAATTTGCAGAACGCCATCACTGATCTGGAAGCTTCTGTGGCTGAAAACGCAAAGCAGATTGCTGCCAACAAAACTGCCATTGAGGGACAGCTTGCTGCTTTGGACGAATATAAGGCTCTGACAGGTGCAGACATTGATGCTTTGAAAGCTTCAATCGAAGCCATCGAAGCTGGTCAGTTGACCGAAGAAATGGCTAACAAGATTGCAGAGCAGGTGACTGAAACTGTTGGTGCTGAACTGGATTTGATTTCGGCTGCTTATAGCAAGATGGTCACTCATGTAGAAGTGTTAGGCTACGATGAAGGTGAATACAGCGACCCCATCATTGCTGGTTTTTATAACCGTATGGATTTACGTACAGCAGAAGCTGTGGAAGACCGTGTATTCGGAGGCGCAGAGCAGGCTGACGAAAAAGAAGCTGCCTTGTATGAAATCAAGAACCAAATTGAATTCAAGAAGGGTGAAAGAGCATTCTTGACAGACTCTGTTTTGATCCGTGTATCTCCGAGCAATGCAACACTGACTGCTGATCAGATTTCATTCATCAACAGCGAGCTGGGTAACTTGGATGAATTGGTTACAGTTACGGATGTGAAACCATATAAAGGTATGGTAACTCGTGGCGTTTCTTCTAACGGCTTGTGGAAAGTTTACTTCAAGTTGAACGAAACTAACTACAGTGAAGATGCATACATGAAAGCTGCCAAGTATAAATATGACAACACATTGAGTCAAACAGCTATTGACAACTTGGCGGAAATCAAGTATGCAGTCGCTATCAAAGACACTCCGGCTGAACAGGAACGTTATGTAACCAGTGGTTACGACTTGTATTTGGCATCCGACTATGCTCCTGTATACGAGTTAAGATTCAAGGTTGATGACAAGAATGTCTCTACCATATATAACCGTTTCCACCATGCAGAACAAAACAATGGCTCAGACTGGGTATTGAACGGAGATAACGACTTGATGTACGACTACAAGTGGAATACAAACCGTGAGGGTGATGAACGTATACTCCAAAATGGTTCTTATACTAGCATTGATGCCGATTACAAATCAGGTACTGCCACTATTTTAGGAAGTCGACAAGATTTATGGAATGGCGGTGACAATAGAGAAGATTATGACTATTTCTCTGCAGAAGTAGGAGTGCCGTTCACTGTAGAACTTGGTGATTATACAACCGACCAGCAAAGCGGCATTTATGGCTTCTATGTCGTATTGGATGCACAACGTGCGGTAGAAAGTGCTCCGTCTGAAATCAACGCATGGAATTCGTATGAAGCAAACATTACCGGACTGAATACCATTACTACCAACGGTAAGCTGACAATGAGCATCAACGATGAGAAGGCAAACGGTGATATTATCGGTTTCCGTGTATATGCTGTTAACCATGACGGTTCTTTGGTTGACCCGGACGGTAAGGCATTCTATGTTGCTGTAGGTGAATTCGAAGCAACTACATTGGCTACTACTTATACTCCGGATTACGACCCGACAACAAAAGCTGTTAGTCGTGAAGCAAAAGTCATTACTATTGATAATGAATTGAAAGCATTGTTCGAACAAGGCTGCGATATCGACTACACTGAGGATATCGATAACAACCCGATTGTTGATGGTGTACAAGGTACATTCTCCTATGAATTCTTGGATAAGGACGGTAATGTAACTTATAATAAGGCTGACGCTGTAAGCATACGTTGGGTTGCTGATAATGCCGCTTATAACTATGCTGACAACGAGACCTACACAATCTTTGTTGATATCAAGAACCGGAACAACATGATTGTGAAGAAGTATGTTGTAGAAATCACGAAGACTATGCCTGGATTCCCTGAACGCTTTACGCCGAAGGATAATCAGTTCATTGATGGTGTTCATACCACTGTTGATGCTTACACTTTGAATAACTGGTACAATCCTTACGACTTCACTGAAGCATTTAATGGATTAGTAGATGTAGAAGGTACAAGTGCATCAGACGGTAACTATGACTTTAAGTGTGCAACCGACGGTATTCTAATCAAGCGAGTATGGAATGGCACTGAATATCGTTATCAAATAGAATTTGACTACAGTGTTCTGACACAAAACGAAATTTTCGAATTGATAGGTGGAACTTACGACATCAACGTATCTTACACTTATCCGCGTATATCTTCGGAAAGTGATGATCATAATTATACCGTATCAGGCGAAAGCTTCAAGGTTAAGTTGGATAACGATGAAGTTCTGTCTGCTGATTGGTTGAGACTCAATGCTGATAAGAGTCCGGTTAAATTCAACTTGACTTATGGACAAAACAATAGCCAATTGACTATTGGTTCTGATGCTGCCACTTGCTGGATTAATATCAAGAAAGATGGCGACGCTTACAACTTCAGTCCGGCAATGATTGGTTACGAAGCTGTTAAGGAAGGCGAAATCCATTTGATTAGCAACAATGGAGGTGTAGACGAATACTTCACGGTAGAATTCAATGAAGCTACTAATGCCTTTGTATTTACACCGGTTGTAGGTGCTTTAAGACCTGCTGAAGATGTTAATTCTACATTGCAATTCGTCTTGGTTGACGCATTCGGACACGAACATCCTGTATCATTGGCTAATTTCGTTGTAAAAGCACAATAATAAAGATGGAAATTAATCAAAGATAACCAAATGCTTACCTAAGATTAAGAGAGGCGTTCTCAATCTCGTATTGGGAACTGCCTCTCTTCTTTTTAACTGATTATCCTTATGAAAGCCAACATCCAGAAAGCCTTTGTCGTCTTGATTATCTGCCTGAGCGCAGCCATTGTGATGTATTACCTCTGCAGCTAATGCCGGAGAACTCCCGAAGGGCAAGCCACAGGAACAATAGATGAAGGCTGATATAAAGGACAAACAAATTCGAAACGGATCATTCCTCTGTAACCGGGCGCATCAACATGCTGATGAAAAACTCCCGATTCTACTACCGGACCTATACGGAAGACAAAATCATCCTCAAATACATCGTTCCCCAACTATAGGCCCACCAACGCTTGCATCCGGCTTATCAACCTTCCGGAAGTGTCTTTATCTGCAAGCCGCTCATATTTTCTTTCCCGAAAAACGATTAATAACCACTTTTTTATTAGTGAATATCCACATTTCACTCAATGAACTGTAGGAGCGTATCGCATACGCCCGAATGCGCCAACTTATCCACGCAAATACCTTCAGGGCGTATGCAATACGCCCCTACATGGCTTTTGCGAAATTCATTAATAGTAAATCGTAAATAGACAAATAGTAAATCAGGCGGTTTTCCAGTCCTCCACTGTACCCGTTTCGGAAGAGAAATTCACTCCTATTTTATATAAGGTGCGCGGGTCGGCCTCGTAAGGGCGGGCATAGCCTTTCGCCTCTATCTGCGCCAAAGCCTCGTCCGCCGTGCCATCGCGCTTGAATTCGAAAATATAGATGTACTCATCCGTCTCCACGATACAGTCGGCACGTCCCTGGCTCTGTTCTTTCTCGGTATAGACTGTATAAACGCTTATCAGGCGGAAAATGAGATAAAGCGTATAGTGGAAGAAGCGTTCCTTCTCCGCCTCGTCCTTCTTGGTACGCATTGAGTATGGAATACTGGCAAGGAACGATGTGAACAGTTTGCGAAGCTGTTCCAAATCGCCGTGTTTCAGAGATTCCACTACGTCTATTACCCAATTCCCCATATTTTCTTTGGATTTCAGGTAATCGGAAGCGATTAAGGACACGAAACCGTTCTTCACTTCGTTGTTCGGGAAATCGAGAAGGAAACGTTCGTATACAGGCTCATATCCTTTGATGGTCAGATAACCGCTCTGGTAAATCATCGGCAAGGGCTTCTCCACGTCCGCCTTGTAATCGACAAACTCTTCGGGGCGATAATAACGTCCGGTCAGTTCGTTCAAGTTCTCCTGCGTATGGTTCAGCAGGCGGACCAGATAGGTGGGTGTGCCGCTGGAGAACCAATAGTCACGGAGTGCCTTTTTGGCAAACGCGTTCAGCAGGCTGAACGGGTTGTATATGTCCGTCAGGTTGCCGCTGAAGTGATAGCCGTCATACCGGTGCTTCAGCATGTCCAGCATCCCTTCTTCAGTAACCTTATATTTTGTAGCCAATGCCTTGATAGGCTCGGCAAAATAATGCTCCAGTTCTTCCTGTGTGATGCCGCAAAGCGTTTCATACTGCTCGTCCATGCTGATGTCGCTCGGCTGGTTGAACCCGCTGAACACACTTACCTGAGAGAACTTGGTCACGCCCGTCAGCAGCACGAACTGAAGGTCTTCATCCGCCAATTTAAAGGTGGAATAGAAACTCTTTAATATTTCCCTATGGATGCCTTCCAGCAAACGTTCCTTCCCGTCTATCGTGGTCGTGTATCCCGTATCCAGCACATCGAGTATGGGTTTGTCGTATTCGTCTACCAGCACCACGCACCGCCTGCCGTACCGCTTGTGCGCCTGCTGCAGCACGTAGGCGAACCGCTTGCCTATATCCTCAAATTCTGTAGTTCGCCCGTATTCCTTTTCCCATGTGCCGACCGTACCTCCTATGATATCATCCAGTTTGCCCGATCTTGTAAAGTCAGTCCCGTTAAAGTCGATATGGAACACGGGGTATTCCGCCCACTCGGTTTCCAACTTGTCAATAGCAAGCCCTTTAAATAGTTCTTTCCGCCCCTGAAAATAACATTTCAGGGTAGACACCAGCAGGCTCTTGCCGAACCGACGAGGGCGGCTCAGAAAATAGATTTTCCCGCCTTTTACTAACTGGTAAATCAAATCAGTTTTATCAATATAGACATAACCGTCTTCTATAATCTGGTCAAAGCTCTGGATTCCTATCGGGTACTTCATCATGCATCAAGTTTTGGATTTACGCAAAGAAACAAAATTATTCTGAAAGGGGCAATAAAAAAGCGGCTCAAAAGAGCCGCTTTTATAATAGAAGAGTTAATTGAATTATTCAACCGTAATTTGTACAGGTACTGAACTTGTCTTAGAATATCCCCAAATATCGGTAACTGTAATTTCAACAGTTGTTGTTGAAGTTTGTGGAACATTCTGTGAATGCATTTCAAAGTATCCGTCACGCTTAACCGTTGTATTACCAGAAGTAATCGGAGACTGAGCTGCGTTCGGAGTCCTTTAATATGATTGATTTGACTTTGCCCATAAGTGTATCTTTGAGGTTTATGAGGCAAAGGTATCAAATCTATATGATATAAACTAATTATGAACATCTACTTAGTTTATCGAATGCTTACAATATTAACCCCAAAAAACAGAACCAAATGAGAACAGCCGACTTTGCTCAGAACCTGCTGAGCGTCCAAACCGAATTACATCACTTTGCTTATAAGCTCACGGCTGACCGCGAAGACGCGGACGACTTGTTACAAGAAACATCGCTTAAAGCACTGGGTAACGAAGACAAGTATACCGCAGAAACAAACTTTAAAGGATGGATATATACCATCATGCGCAATATCTTTATTAATAATTACCGCAAATCAGTACGCGACCAGACTTACATAGACCAAACCGATACCCAGTTCTTCCTCAACCAGCGGGAGTATGACATCGAGACCGGCTCTATCGAAAACGGATACGACCTGAAAGAAATGCATATCATCGTCAACGCCCTTCCCAAAGAATACCGCATCCCCTTCATGATGTATGTATCGGGCTTTAAATACCGTGAGATAGCCGACCGGTTGGATTTGCCTTTGGGCACCGTAAAAAGCCGCATCCATTTTACCCGCCGCCGGTTGCAAAAGGAGCTGAAAGACTTCCGGTAAGCCGTATTTATAGTAGGACAAAATTGGCTTGCGGAAAATGGAATGGTACACAGAAACACAGAGTTTAATGAACTCTGGAAACATCCACATAAATAAATAATCCTGTAGGGGCGTATGTGATACGCCCCTACAAGGTTATTGGGTAAAATACGGAATCCATAATTTTATGTCGAGATTGCAGAGAGTGGCGTTTGGCTCCGTACCTTTTGCCTTCTCCCAATGATTCCCCCGCTTCTTTGCGTCTCTGTGTTCTATTGAGAAACTGTTTTGAATTTATCATGGCTGATTTAGAGCCTGTTTAAATTTTGCTCAGGCTTATTTTGAGCATTGTTTTCGAGGATGTTTTTCTGATTTTATAAAGAGGATAACGGGCTATCTGATGACGAGTTGAAACGGAAAAAACGTTTTGTAGAAATTCAAAACAGTTTCTTTAATCACACGGATTTTTCGCATTTCATTTCTGATTAAGTATATCATCAGCCCCAATACACAAATATATTTTGCGCAAAATATACGCTATGAACAAAAATAATAAAATACGATGGCTATAGCCAAACAAACAAGTACGCTTACAAAAATCACTTCCTTTTTATTTTTCTGCATATTATACTTCCGCCATTAAATGATTGTCTTCCCGCAAAACCATAAAAAAGAAGGTGACTTTGTGAGCCACCTTCTAAAATGTCAAGAGAGCGAATATTTATCGTTTCTTCAGTGTTACAGGAATGATAACTTCTACTTGAGAAAGGTCTGTGAAAGTTACAGTAGCTTTCACTTGAAGAGCATAGTCGCTCTGCAACAACGAACCTTGGTTCTTCCAAGTAACTACACCATCCGAATCAACCTTCAACTCACTTCCTGCACTCATGTTGCTTGTAATGGTTGTCCAAGCTTCATTGCGTACAAATTCATAACCTACAGAAACGATGCCGCTTGTAAGCTTATATGTATCCGTAGCCTTGGAAGTCAATGCCAATGCAGAACCATTCCACTTGTAAATATCATCTCCTTCGGTATCTTTTACGAGTACCTTAGACATTGTTTCCACCTTATTTTCACCGACACCGTCTGTCAGTTCTACACCACCTGCATTACCGGCAACAAACGGATTTTCGAATACAATATCGTAAGAGTAGTCACAGTTTTCACCGTTAGCAAGAGTCGTGGTATAAGTCATCGTCTTGATGGCGTAAGGTTCGGTCAACTCATTGCTCAATGCTACTATATGGCCGGCTGGATCCATAGTTACGCCTGTTTCATCTATCGCCCAAGCAAATACTATGCTATTGACATTGGTTGGCAGATAACCCAGATCGAATATACCTGAGCCAGACTTTCTTGTGAAATGCTCTTCCAATGCGGTAGACATTTCCCAAGCGTTAGAAGTATTCAACTGGCCTTTTACGACAATCAAATCACCGGTATGTCCATCGTAGTTCGTAACATGATACAGCGGGTTGTAAGTGTATTGCTGGCATTCTTCTTTTACATAGAATACTTGCGTCAAGACAACATCCGGATGTGCAGTCGTATCATCAGACTTCAGAGTGATGGTAACCGTATACTTGGCACCCTTGCCGTCAACGTCTTTATAAGTATTTTGTGTCAATACTTCGTTATTGACAGCTACTTCAACATTAGAAGTTGTCTGGTTTGCCTTGTTGAGGTCTACAGTACATTGGATTCCTGCATTTGTAACGGCGTTACCGTTAGCAACGGTTGTTTCCGGTATAACCGTAACAGTACCCGAAATGCCTTCAACTTCTACCTTAATGTTATAAGTGTCATTGTTGCCTCCATAATAATTCCAGAACGATGCTGCAGTCAAGTGGGTCTGGCCATAAATCTCTGTATTGATTTCTTCCCACGACATTGCTCCAACTTCCGTATATGCGCCAGAAAGTGTGTAGTAATCTTTTTCTGCAGTAACGTCAATGTTGGCATTGATAGCTTCCATCGGTTCAGAAGAAGTCGCTGTAATCTCAATCTTGATATAAGAAGAGCCGACCATTCTTTTAACACCATGGTTATCTGTCAAATAAGCATCTACACGTACCACCGGTGTACGGCCGATAGCAGGAGTCAATGTTCCTTCACCTAAATTAGCGGTATTTACTTTCAAAACACCGTCTGTAAGTTGAACGAACCATTGCTGGTTGGTGTGTTGTTGATCATTTGCCAGATATTCTTCGGGTAAAGAGAATTCGTATTCCATGCCATAGAAGCCCAGGTCTGACAAATAGTTATCTTTGTCGTTAGAATACAATCCAACCTTTTCCTTCAAATCCAATTCACCGGTATATATCATTTCAAGATTTGCAGGAGCACTCAATGCAACAAACTGCTGGATGAAATCGCTTGTCTCACCATTTCCCACAATAGCTTTGGTTCTCGGATAGAATTCAACGGCATCCGAACCAACTACTGTTTCAGTCGTGTCTGCTATTACAGCGTCAATGGGAGTAGAAGTAATATGAACGAAATCAGAAGTAACGGTTTCTTGACCGCTGAATACCTGAAGGGCTGCAAGTGAATTTTCTTCCAGCTTGGTAGCGTTAACCAAAGTCTTGGCTGTTACTTCGCCGTCAACAATTTCTGATTCATGAATGGTCAGCAAACCATTTTTATCACCCGTAGCTCTTGACACAGCTCTGTTGACGAACTTCAAAGAAGTATCTTCGCCCACATAAGCTCCGGTAGGATTCAAGCGGTACAACATATCTACTACGTTCGATTTATCCAAGTCTTGCGCAATGAAGTCTTTCGTAGTCGTTTCGTATTTGCTTTCGTCCAAATACGTTGCTACGTGGTAGAATTCTTCTGTCGTTGTAGGATAAGGCAATGTTTTGCTGACTTTTTCAGGAAGGAAAGCAACAGAAGCTAACGCTTCACCCAATGTCAGTTCAAGGTCTGTTTCAGAACCATCTACATTGCTGAACACAAGCTTATTTCCGTTTTTAACAGCAGTCACACCCGATGCGGCCCATTTTATATCGGTTTGTTCTACAAACTCACCATCTTTATAAATGTCGAAATAGCCAGTTTCCTTGTTGGGGACATATACTTCTACAGGTTCCGCTTCGGTCGAACTGCCGATAGCTTGATATTCTGTCTTCACTCCATCTTGATACCAATAACCATCTTCCCCGATAGTCCATACTACAGCGTCTGCCCCATCTGTACCGTTGGCTCCATTCAACACTTCATACACACCATCACTTGTTGTGATTCTGATACCGCCATTCCCATCTGTAATTGTTTCAACAGAAGTAATTACGACACCTGCATTCACAAGATCCTGTAAGTCGGCAAGGTCAGCCTTTACGGCATCCACTTGCTCCTGCAGACTGTTGATGTCATCATCGTAGTCTTTACAAGAGGTAAAAGTTCCTGTTGAAGCGAACAAAAGCGCTCCGAACAGCAGTGCACTTAAATACTTTTTTCTCATAAAAAATTAAATTTAATTTATAAATTAAAAGATTCAAATCGTTCTAAATCAATGAGTTGATTGCACTGCCTGATTCACGGAGAAAGGTGGTTTATGCCCCGTCAGTAGCCGCGCCGGCTACATGTGCGAAATGAGCTAATTAATTGATAAATAAAAGTGTAGATGTTTATGCGTGCGGAGTTGATAACAAAATGTGTCGAATATGTGCCGATTGAATAGTCGGATAGTTGAGTAGGATAGATGGGAATAATTATTTACAAGATAATTTGTAAATTAAGTGAATATAAAAATACAGAGGCACAAAGTCTGCTTATTCAAGAGTTGGTTTGTGTGCTTTATTTTACTACTTAAATAAGATTACATTATGCCTCTGTTTTTTCTACATTTAAATTTTAGTGATATATTTTACTCGATAAATTGGATTTTGTCTGCTTCACGAGGCTTGGCGGTTGGAACCTCATCGGGATAGCCGAAGCCGATGCAATATAACAGTTCGTAACCTTCACTGAAGTTTAGCTTTTTCAAGTATTCAGCCGCTTCAGGACTCTTCATAAAGCGGGCGGGACTTCCCAAACAACAACTTCCTATCCCCATAGACCAAGCTGAAATCATCATGTTTTCAGCCAACAAACCGCAGTCGAAAGGCGAACTTTCTGATTTTGTATCGTGCCCGATAAAGACTACCGTAGGTGCATTGCGGAACATATTGCGGAATGTAGAGTCTGACGCGGCTTTCGGATTGGCTTTCTTATATAATTCGGTTACGCCGTTAATATAATTGGGATTGTCTACGACACGGATTTCCCAAGGTTGGCGGTTCATGGCATTGGGGGCATTGATACCGCATTCGACAATAGTCTGTATCTTTTCACGCTCTACCGCCTGCGGTTTATACTGGCGGATGCTACGGCGTGACATAATAGTTTCCACTACTTGGTTCTTGGTGCTGTTCTGGACGGTTTCGCTGGTCGTTTGCACCTGTTGGTTTCCTCCTCCGCACGCCATTAAGGGCAGCAGCAGGGTTGTCATAAATACGTGTTTCATTTGCTTTAAGTTTTGAGTTTGTAATCGTTAAAGTCTCACCACAGAGAACATAAAGCATCGTAACAGATGAAATGAAAGATGTTTTGTGTTTCTGTAGCGAATAAGGTCTTCGGTTGCGAATATACGAATAAACTTACAAAATCTGAATACTCAGCCACTTAAAAACTCAAAAATCAATATCCTGGTGTTTATGGGTTCTGGTGTTTGTGGAACAGCACAGTTAGATCCTGTTTTAAGATTCTGTTTAAGTTCCGATGTTTGTAATGTGCTAGCAAAATAGCATAAAGCCAAGAGAAACTGTTTTGAATTTCTCCAAAAAGTTTTTTCCCGTCTTGATGTATTCGTTTTCGTGTGTGCTGATTTGGTTGCATTACTTGTTTATGCCACCTTCAATAGTTTCAAAGATGAATTTGAGATGTAATAAAAAGTAAGTAAATATATGACTATTGTGTGTATTTGATAATTGAGGATTAATTTCATAAAATGACAATATAACAAATATGTGCGCGATATTTTGATAATTTATAAGTTTTATATACAAAAACCTGCTATTAAATAACCAATTTTACTGTTTTTGTAGATTTAGATATTATTTTGATATAAAATATTTGCTTTTATTTTCCTTTTATTTATAACTTTGCGAAAAATTCAATAAAACAGGTTATGACAGCTGTATTAATTAAAGATTGTTTAACTAAACGAGAGAGTTTATGAAAAGGAAAATTGTTTTAATGTTGTCTTTTCTATGTATTGGAATAGGCATTTTATGGTCTCAAGGGAGACAAGTGAGGGGAATTGTGACTTCCGCAGACGATGGGTTGCCGATAGTGGGAGCATCTGTTTTAGTAAAAGGGACAACCATGGGAACCATTACTGATGTGGAAGGCCGTTTTAATCTTTCCAACGTGCCGGCTTCTGCCAAGACATTAAGTATTTCTTTTATCGGTATGAACACAAAAGAGGTTGATATTACTTCCAGAACGATGAACATTGTAATGGAACCTAATACTGAAACTTTGGATGAGGTGGTAGTTACAGCACAAGGACTTACCCGCCATGAGAAATCATTGGGATATTCTACTCAGACCGTAAAGGCAGAAGATTTGACCATTACCCGGCAAACAGACTTGAACAATGCATTGGCGGGCAAAGTGTCCGGTATCCGTTTCTTAGGTTCATCAGGTGCCACGTTTGATAGCGGACGTATCATTTTGCGTGGTACATCTTCTTTGACTGATGCCAGTGGAGTAGAACCGATTTATGTCATTGATGGCATTATTTCGGAAGATGCCAATGCCATCAATATGGACGATGTGGAATCAGTTAACGTACTGAAAGGCCCTGCAGCTACGGCTTTGTATGGCTCACGTGGTGGCAATGGTGCCGTAATTATCACCACAAAAAACGGTTCAGGACAGGAAGGGCATACAGAAATCAATGTAAGCCATACTTTCGCATGGGAAAAGATGTACGACCATTTTGACATGCAAAACCAATATGGTGGAGGTTATTTGGGAGCTGAGGCGGAACTTCCTGTATTCCATTATGATGCGAGCAGACACCCGTCATATCTGCAGGCATTGGACGGCAAGGCATATTATGACTACAATAACGATGCCAGTTGGGGTCCGGCTTTCAATGGCCAGCAATATCTTCCAGCATACGCATGGGATCCGAGCGACCCACGTTTCGGACAGACCACCTCATGGAGTCCACAATTGAAGCTGAGCGATTTGTTTGAAACCGGTTTCAGCAATACGACCAACGTGGCGTTTTCACGTTCAGGTAAAGATTATTCTACACGTGTGTCATTCTCTAACGTGTCACGCCAAGGCATCACTCCCAATAGCGATGCGGCACGGCGTTATTTGTCCGTACGGACTGAGTTCAAACCCTTTGACCGTTTGAAAATATCAGTAGACTACAAATATACTTACCGCAAAAACCATAATGCGGCGGTAGAGGGATATGCTGAGACAGGAAATGCTCTTTATTCATACCAGCAATGGGGGCATACCAACGTAAACTTACAGGATTATAAGAACTACAAGCGTGCGGACGGCAGCCATATATATTGGAACATCACCAGCCGTGATTCGGATCCGACTAGCCTGAACGCCGCTTTTCATGATAACCCTTATGCTGTATTCAATGAAATCAACACAACGGACACTTATCAATGGAACTTATTCAGTGGAGATGCCGAACTGACTATTTGGAAGAACCTGAAAGCCGGCATTCGTGTTAATGGCAACATTCGTAATGAAAAGTCGGAACAAGTTATCCCTAACCAGATGTTTGGTTTAGTATCCAGCTACCAACAAGATCAGAATTCTTATTCGGACATCCAAACCCAAGGGCGCATTACATGGAACGATCATTTCTTGAATGACAAGCTGGCAATAGATGCGGCACTTTTCTTTGAAGACCGCCAAAGCAACCTGGACGAACTCTCCGGATTCACTCGTAACGGATTGATTATGGATGGTTTCAACAATTTAGGAGGATCTTCGGGTGATGCAGGAGGCAGCAATAATAAAGAACAAATTCACGAGCAAAGTATCTATGGTACAGTGACGGCCGGATGGAATGATACCTATTATATAGATTTTTCATTGCGTAACGATTGGAGTTCTACTCTTCATCCGGACAACAACAGCTATTTGTATGGAGGTTTGTCGGTAGCTGTCATCGCCAGCAACTGGTTCAAACATGCCGATTGGTTAAATTTCTGGAAGATTAGAGCTTCCGCAGCCCAAGTCGGTTCAACGATGGATCCGTATAATGTGTACAACATTTATTCCATTCGTAACAGCGATGGTGAAGTAGTCAAGTACAACGGTTTGTCTACCATGTGGACCAGTCCTACACTGAATGACCCGTATATCAAGCCGACAATTTCTACCTCGTATGAAATTGGTACGGAGTTCCGCATGTTCAACAATCGTTTTTGGGGAGACATCAACTTCTACAACCGAGACTCAAAGAATCAGATAGTCAGCATGAATACTACTCCATCCAGCGGCTACACTTCCCGTAGAATGAATGCCGGATTGATCCGAAACCGTGGTATTGAAGTATCATTAGGAGGTGAAATCATTCGTACGAAAGACTGGTCATGGGAAGTAAATGCCAACGTAGCCCATAACCGGAATACATTGGAAGAGTTAGTAGATGGACAAGAATCTTATCAACTTTACTGGATGTCGTGGAGTTCACGCGTTTATTCTTATGCGGAAGTCGGAGAGCCTATTGGCGTAATACGCGGCTCGGTTTGGCAGCGTGATCCCGAAGGAAACCTTTTGTTGGGTCGCAATCAGAACGGTGATTACGTACCTTTGTATAACACGTCCGCACAAGAAGAATTGGGCAATATACAGCCAGATTTGACGGGTGGTTTTGCCACTACGTTGCGCTATAAAGGATTTACCTTGAACGCTTCGCTCGATTTCCAAGTAGGAGGTGCTTTAGCTTCTGCTACGAATATGTTTGGCGAAGCATCCGGTTTGCTGAGTTCAACCACAGGATTGAATGACAAAGGAAATCCGATTCGTAATAGTGTGGCAAACGGTGGAGGTATCCGCTTGGATGGAGTGATCCAAAACGAAGATGGCACATACTCTCCTGTCACTACTTATATGGATGCGCAGACTTACTTCCAAAGCTATAAGTCATTGTTATGGGAAGACTATGTATATGATGCAAGCTATGTAAAACTGCGTGAACTGAGTCTTGGTTATACTGTCCCTGAATCGTTCTTGCGTCGTCTGAATTGGGGAATCAAGCGTGCCAGCATTTCTTTTGTAGCACAAAACCCTTGGTTGATTTACTCGGCAGTTCCCAACATCGACCCGTCTGAAATGGGAGCGGCTACCGAAGGATATATTGAAGGCGGACAGGCTGCTTCTGTACGTTCATACGGTTTTACAGTGAGTCTGACATTCTAACTTAAAAGATTGGTTTATTATGAAAAAGATAAAATTATTGGCTTTGATTTTTGTCGGAGTTACCGGCTTGAGCAGTTGTGGCAATTTCGGAGATTTGACTGTAGACCCTAACAATCCTTCTTCTCCGGATACACGCTTTTTGTTTACCCGGGTATGTATGGATACGTATCTTTTTGCCCTGAATGGCACTTATAACCCGTGGACACAATTGTTTCCGCAATATTTGTCCGAACGGCAGAATATCCAATATTCCAACTTTGGATTGCAAGACTATGATACGCGGGCTTTCTATTACAGAGATTTACAAAATTTGGAAGAAATCATTTCGCTGAACACTGAAGAATCGACTAGCCAGTCTTCAAACGTGCTGCAGATGGGAAGCAATGAAAACCAAATAGCCGTGGCGCAGACATTGCGTGCTTACTTCTATATGCACATTACCGATGTGCTGGGCATGATTCCTTATTCGGAAGCATTGCAAGGAGATGCGGGAAATTTCACTCCGGCATACGATACACAAGAATCCATCTATTCAGATCTCGACACTCGCCTTACAGAAGCGTATGCGCAATTCGATGAAAGTGGAGATTTAGACGGCACGTATGACATACTCTATAACGGAGATATCTCTAAATGGAAGAAATTCAATGCCTCCCTACGCATGATGATGGCGATTAAGCTTTCGGATGTAGATCCTTCTTCCGGACGTGAACGGTTTTCCCGTGCGTATGCCGATGGCGGTATGACTGACAATTCTGACGCATTGGTCTATAACTTTGTAAGCGAAGAGATGAACGAGAATCCTCTCTATACCAATATTGTAGTAGATGGGCGTGCCGACTTTGCTCCGTCAAAGACTCTTCTGGATCAGTTGCTCGCTTATAACGACCCACGCATAGAAGCTTATGCTGAGCCTAATTCGCAAGGAGAATATGCTGGGGTTCCTTTCGGTATTTTGCAGTCGGACATCACGCAATATACGGACTGTGCTACTTTTGACCCTCGTTATTATCAAGCGCAGAACACGCCGATAACTATCATTTCCCCCTCACACATCTTGCTGATTCAGGCCGAAGCTGCCGTACGTGGTTGGATTGACCAAAGCCAAGCTGAGAATTATTATCGTCAAGGCATTCAGGCTTCATTCGACCAATACGATTTGGGAAGCCGCTTTGACGCATATTATGCCCAACCGGATATAGCCTTTACCGGATCGGATGAAGAAAGGATAGAAAAGATAGGCATGCAGCGCTGGCTTGCCAACTTTATGCAAGACGGTATAGAAGCATGGTCGGATTGGCGGCGGTTGAATGTGCCGAAAATCTATCCGGGACCATCGGCAAGCATCTCCCATATCCCTTACCGGCGTATCTATTATCCGGATGATTACGGAACTAATATGGATAATTACAATGCTGCAATCCAAGCTCAAGGAGAAGACAGCTTCGAAACGCGTGTGTGGTGGGATGTTGCGGACAATAACTAATAAGTAGATGTTCATAATTAGTTTATATCATATAGATTTGATACCTTTGCCTCATAAACCTCAAAGATACACTTATGGGCAAAGTCAAATCAATCATATTAAAGGACTCCGAACGCTTGGCGTTGGAAACAGGTTTCCGTCAGGGACTCAGCCATTGCTTCCGCATGCGTTGCCGTGCCGTATTGCTCAAATCGTCAGGGCTTTCAAGCAAGCAAGTAGGTTTGCAGACGGAGATGTCGCATGTATCCGTCAACTTTTGGGTGAAACGTTTCATGCAGGAAGGCATCAGCGGCTTGCATACCCGCCCCGGGCGTGGTCGCAAACCTATCATGGACTGCACGGACGAGGAAGTTGTCCGCAAAGCCATAGAACAGGACAGGCAGAGCGTCAGCAAAGCCCGCGAAGCTTGGCAGAAAGCCACGGGCAAGGAAGCGAGCGACCAGACATTCAAGCGTTTTTTATCAGCATTGGCGCAAGATATAAGCGAATAAGAAAACGCCCAAGGGGAGTACCCTCGCCGCAACTCTATGCGTATAAGACCGAGAAGTTGCAAGAACTTGAACAACTGAACATGGACGGCAAGATAGACCTTTATTACGCCGATGAGAGTCACGTATGCACCGAAGGCTATGTGCCTTACGGCTGGCAATTCCGTGACGAAGACGTGTATGTCCCATCCCAAAAGGCACAAAGGGTCAACATCTTCGGCATGATAGACCGGAACAACCGCTATCATGGGTTCACCACGACTGAAAGCATTGACGCGGACAAGGTCGTTGAATACCTCGACGCCTTTTCCTTGAGCATTAAGAAAGACACGTTCATCGTGCTTGACAATGCGAGCGTACATCGAAACAAGAAGGTACGAGAACTGAGGACATTGTGGGAGAAACGTGGGCTTTTCCTCTTTTATCTTCCGCCGTATTCCCCGCACCTGAACCTTGCGGAAACATTGTGGAGGATAATGAAAACCAAATGGATCAGACCGCAGGATTATGCGAGTAGCGACAACCTCTTTTATACCGTCAATAGGGCATTGGCGGCTGTCGGGGATACTTTGGGAATTAAACTTAAACATAATGCTGCTTAATTTTGATTAGTTACTTAACGAAGTGACAAGCCGTCTTTTTAAATTCTCTCTAATATTTTAACTTGTCAGTAAAAAAGCGGATGCGCCGGGTTGGCACGTCCGCTTTATCAGTTTAAGTACAATAGTTAGAGAAAGTGAGAAGCCAATAGTCATGTCCTATGCACAACTAAGAAGCTGTTTTGAATTTATCGTGCGATGATTTGGGATGAGTTTTTGAGGCATTTCCGCTTCTGTGATGAGGAAGATAGCGGGCTATCTGACGAAGAACAGGAGCGAAAAGGACCAAAAAATCGCCCAAAGCACACACGAAAACGGATACATCAAGCCAAGAAAAACTTTTTGGAGAAATTCAAAACAGCTTCTAAGGTCTTGGCATCTGATTCCCTTTTGGGCTTTCCTCCTTCTTTACCATCTTCTCGATGAAATAAGCATGTACTGTAGTATCGTCCGTCAGTTCGGGATGGAAGGAGCAGACCAACATGTTCTTTTCACGTGCTGCTACGATGTGCCCGTCTACCGTTGACAAGATTTCCACCTGCGCGCCTGCCTTATTTATATAAGGAGCACGGATGAAAGTCATGGGTATTTCTTGTCCGGCAAACAGGTCATGAGTGAAGAAACTGCCCAACTGGCGGCCGTATGCATTGCGTTTCACGCAGATGTCCATCACTTGCAAGTAGCGCTTCGGGTCGTTTTCTATTTCATTTGCCAATAGAATCATACCTGCACATGTACCGAATACGGGCAATCCTTCTTTCACCTTCTCCCTAAGCGGAGACATCATATCCAGGCTATTCAAAAGCTTGCCGATAGCCGTACTCTCTCCGCCTGGTATAATCAGCCCGTCCATGGGGCAGGACAAATCGGATAATTGGCGGATTTGAAAATGTGCTACACCCAAGTGGTCCAACATCTGTTCGTGCTCAAGGAAAGCTCCTTGCAGCGCCAAAACACCTATTTTCAGCATATCCTTTCCCGGTTATTTTCCTCTTTCTGCCATCAACAGGGTGATTTCATCTTCGTTAATGCCTACCATGGCTTCGCCCAAATCGGTAGAAACCTCTGCCAATAACTTAGCGTCGTTATAGTTGGTTACGGCATTGACAATGGCACGCGCCCGCTTTTCGGGATTGCCAGACTTGAAGATACCGGAACCGACAAACACACCTTCAGCCCCCAGTTGCATCATCAAGGCGGCATCGGCAGGAGTGGCTACACCTCCGGCAGCGAAATTCACTACGGGAAGCTTTCCGTTTTCGTGTACATACCGCAACAAGTCCAACGGCACTTCCAGCTCTTTGGTCTCATTGTACAGTTCGTCTTCGGCAAGTGCCTGTACGCGGCGGATGTCGCGCATCATGCTGCGCATGTGAGTCACTGCCTGAATCACATCGCCGGTGCCCGGTTCTCCTTTGGTACGAATCATCGAAGCACCTTCTGCGATACGGCGCAATGCCTCGCCCAGGTTTTTAGCTCCACAAACGAACGGTACCTTAAACTGGGTCTTGTCTATATGGAACACACCGTCTGCCGGCGACAATACTTCACTCTCGTCGATGTAGTCGATTTCCAACGCTTCCAATATCTGTGCTTCCACAAAATGTCCGATACGCACTTTCGCCATCACAGGAATACTGACAGCTTCCTGTATGCCACGTATCATCTTCGGGTCGCTCATACGGGCAACTCCGCCCGCTGCACGGATATCAGCCGGAATGCGTTCCAATGCCATAACCGCTACTGCACCTGCCTGTTCGGCAATCTTTGCTTGTTCCGGAGTCGTTACATCCATGATAACGCCTCCTTTCAACATTTGAGCCAAATTCTTATTCAGCTCGTACCTTTCATTCTTCATCTTCTACTAAAGTTCTTAAGTTTGTAAAACAAAGCAAATATAACAAATAAAGCAACATGGTAATTTTAAGAGCCTATTTAAATTTTCCAATAAAGCCATGTTGTACTGTAAAACGGTATCAAAATGTGCATTTTGATGAACATAAGTGAGTGGACCGTTTCACATAAGTAACCCGGGCGTTTCACATAAGTGAGTCAGCCTTCTCACTTATGTTCGTTTGAGGGAGCTTTTGGCTTGAACAGCATTTAAACAGGCATTAAAAAAGCGGTCCTCTACGAAAGAGGACCGCTTTGCCATATAGGTTGAGATTGAAATTACAATTTCGGACCAGCTTCAACCAAAGCCTTACCAGCTTCGTTACCAGTGAACTTAACGAAGTTCTTGATGAAGCGACCAGCCAGGTCTTTAGCTTTTTCATCCCACTGAGCAGCGTCAGCGTAAGTATCACGCGGATCAAGAATCTTCGGATCTACGCCCGGCAATTCAGTCGGAACAACGAAGTTGAAGTACGGGATAGTCTTAGTCGGAGCTTTGTCGATAGAACCATCGAGGATAGCGTCGATGATACCACGAGTATCGCGGATAGAGATACGTTTGCCGGTACCGTTCCAACCAGTGTTAACCAAGTAAGCCTTAGCACCAACCATCTTCATCTTCTTAACCAACTCTTCTGCATATTTAGTCGGGTGCAAGCTCAAGAAAGCCTGACCGAAGCAAGCAGAGAATGTCGGAGTCGGTTCAGTGATACCACGTTCTGTACCTGCCAATTTTGCAGTAAATCCAGACAAGAAGTAATACTGAGCTTGTTCCGGGTTCAAGATAGATACCGGAGGCAATACACCGAAGGCATCAGCTGACAAGAAGATTACTTGGTGAGCGTGAGGACCTTTAGATACCGGCTTAACGATGTTGTTGATGTGGTAAATCGGGTAAGAAACACGAGTGTTTTCTGTTACGCTCTTATCTGCGAAGTCGATCTTACCGTCAGCAGCAACTGTAACGTTTTCCAACAGAGCGTCGCGTTTGATAGCGTTGTAGATATCCGGTTCTGATTCTTTATCCAAGTTGATAACTTTTGCGTAGCAACCACCTTCGTAGTTGAATACACCTTCGTCATCCCATCCGTGTTCGTCGTCACCGATCAATTTACGTTTCGGGTCGGTAGACAAAGTAGTCTTACCTGTTCCAGACAAACCGAAGAAGATAGCTGAGTCAGTTTCTTCCATGTTGGTGTTAGCTGAACAGTGCATAGAAGCGATGCCACGCAACGGGTTGAAGTAGTTCATCATAGAGAACATACCTTTCTTCATTTCACCACCATACCAAGTATTCAGGATAACTTGTTCCTTAGTAGTCAAGTTGAAGACAACGGCAGTTTCAGAGTTCAAGCCCAGTTCTTTGTAGTTTTCAACTTTAGCCTTAGAAGCGTTGTAAACAACGAAGTCAGGTTCGAATGATTCCAGTTCTTCTTTAGAAGGACGGATGAACATGTTAGTTACGAAGTGAGCCTGCCAAGCAACTTCCATGATGAAACGTACGCACAGACGAGTTGCAGGGTTTGCACCGCAGTAACCATCTACTACATACAGTTTCTTGTTAGAAAGTTCTTTAGTAGCCAATTCTTTCAAAGCGTTCCAAGTTTCTGTAGTTACAGGCTTGTTGTCGTTTTTGTATTCATCAGAAGTCCACCACACTGTGTTTTCACTTGTAGCGTCTTTTACCAGGAATTTATCTTTAGGAGAACGACCTGTGTACACACCGGTCATTACGTTTACAGCACCCAGTTCAGTTACCTGACCTTTTTCATAGCCTTCCAAACCCGGTTTTGTTTCTTCTGCGAACAAAACATCGTAAGACGGATTGTGTACGATTTCTACGGTTCCATTGATACCGTACTTAGTAAGATCTAAATTTGCCATTGTTCAAATGATTAATTGGTTATTATATCAAATGTTTAGTTATTGCTTGATGTTCTCTTTAGTTAGCTTCAAAAAAGATGTTCTTCAACACATCTCCCTTGTTTTTCGCGCTACAAAAATAGTGGTTTCTTTTGAATCCGAAGCAGATATTATTGAAAAAAATCCGTAATTAGCAAAGTTTTATACTTGTGTAACAAATATGCTACACGGAGTTTGCAATTGCCTTGTTTCAAAAAAGATACCCCTCACCCTCTTTACCACGAAACCTTCGGGGCATAGCATGACATTTTTACACAAATGTCCTTTTTTCTTCGTACCTTTGTGAAAAATTATCAAGCGAACATCATGAAGATTATTGATTTTAGTACCAGCAACACACTGTTAAACCAATTCCTTGCCGAGATGCGCGATGTCAACATCCAGCAAGACAGTTTGCGATTCCGGCGGAATATCGAACGTATCGGGGAAATCATGGCATACGAAATCAGCCGTGACCTGCCTTATGAAGAGAAGGTGATACGCACGCCGCTTGCCGAAGCAGTGGAAAACATACCGGCTGTCCGTCCGGTTATTGCGACCATTCTGCGTGCAGGGCTTCCGCTCCACCGAGGATTCATCAATTATTTCGACCATGCCGAGAATGCTTTCGTATCGGCTTACCGCAAATACATCGATGAAGATCATTTCGACATTCATATTGAATACATCGCTTCTCCAAAACTGGATGGAAAAACATTGATTCTTACCGATACGATGCTTGCTACGGGTGCTTCTATGGAATATGCATATGAAGCCTTGCTGACCAAGGGAACGCCTGCGCACGTACATATTGCTTCGGTAATAGCCAGCCGACAGGCTGTAGAACATATCCAGAAAGTTTTTCCTCAAGAAAAGACTACCTTGTGGTGTGCTACTATCGATCCGGAACTGAATGCTCACTCGTATATTGTTCCGGGGCTGGGCGATGCAGGCGACTTGTGTTATGGCGAAAAAGAATGACTTCTGAATTGTGCGTGCAGGCGTGCGGAGAAACACGTCTGCACACATTCTCAGTCTGGGATATAAGAAGCTGTTTTGAATTTATCGTGCGATGATTTGGGATGAGTTTTTGAGGCATTTTCGCTTCTGTGATGAGGAAGATAGCGGGCTATCTGACGAAGAACAGGAGCGAAAAAGACCAAAAAATCGCCCAAAGCACACACGAAAACGTATACATCAAGACAAGAAAAACTTTTTGGAGAAATTCAAAACAGCTTCTAAGTCTTACAGGTTTCGGATATGATTTAGTAAACCTTTGCAAGCATCTTCCAGAATGTCTAGTACATTTTCGAAGCCTTGTGCACCACCGTAGTAAGGATCGGGTACATAGTCAGCTACTTTCGTTTGGCAGAAATCGGTCATCCGACCAATCTTTCGTTCTGTTTCCACATCAGGGGCTTTCTCGCGTAAGGCATCGATATTGGCATCATCCATACCAAGAATCCAATCGAAGTTGTAAAAATCATCGGTACGCACGGGACGCGAATGGTGCGTAATCTGGTAGCCACGCCGGGAGGCATGCATTCGCATCCGTGGGTCGGCAAGGTCGCCTTCATGATATCCGCTGATACCTGCCGAGTCGACCTCTATTTCCATTTCCAGTCCTTCTTGTTTCAGGTAAGTACGCATGATTTCTTCGGCGGCAGCCGAACGGCATATATTGCCGAGGCAGACAAAGAGTATTCGCTTCATAATTTGTAAAGGAATTAGAAAAAGCAAAAGAAGCCAGGAGAACAAGAGGAGCAAGAAGAGTTTAACGGCATTTCGGACATAAAAGTCATGGCTTCTTGGATCCCCGATAACAGTTCCTTTCCTCCCTGCTTACATTATATATTCAAATAAGTTTTAAACTTTTCTACGCTGGTGTTCATGATCAGTTCTTCAGGGAACTCTGTCTCACCTATCAGCTGCAAGGCATAATCGTAAGTTGCAATATCGAACGAAATGTGTGCATCGCTTCCCAATATGACCGGTACTTCGTATCGTTTGCACAAACGCAGTATTTCCAGGTTATTGTCGCGTGCATCCATCTTTTTCCGGCAAGGACGAAGTGAAGAATTGTTGATTTCGAGCAACGTGTGGTGCTCTTTGGCGGCCAGCACAATGGGTTCGAAATTCAGTTTCGCAGTCCCGTCTCCCGGATGACTGATAATGTGAATGTAAGGATTGGCTATTGCCTGTACCATGCCGTGCGTGTTTTCTTCAGGTGTACCGCCCGCATAACACAACGAGTGTATACCGGCAATACGCAAATCGAGCAAATTAAGGTAAAACTCGTCCATGTCAATGTTGCCTTCACAATCCAGAATGTTGATTTCCGCTCCCAGCAGCAAATCGACGCCGTACATTCGGCGCGGTACGACATAAAGATTGCGGAAATAAATGGGACTGCACGAACCCGGAATGCCGGGAGCATGTTCGGTAATGCCCAACAGTTTCAATCCCTTTTCGGAAGCCGCTTGCACCATTTCCTGCAAAGTGCTGAATGCATGCCCGCTGGCTATCGTATGGGTGTGTACATCTAATTCTATTTTCATATTCTTTATTATAATTGGAGAGAAAACTCAACTCACATAGGGTCTACGTCATAATATACCAACAGCGAACGAAAACGTTCGTCTTCTGCGATGGCACGTTGCACTTGGCGCAGGTATGCCCGTACTTTTGACATCGACGCCTGTAATTCTACTTTTACCATTATCTTCTTTATGAACAAAGTTTGAATACGTGCCACCAAAGGTAAATCCGGCCCTAAAATCCGTTCGCCCAATCCTTGTCGCAAGTAACGTGCCATTACGTCAGCCGCCTGGTCGAGAACTTCTTGTTTACGGTGTTTCAGGTATACATAGACCAGCCGGTAAAAAGGCGGGTACTTGAACAAGTGGCGTTCGGCAATTTGCTCATCGAACAAACTGCGGTAATTATTCGTTACCACTTCGTGTATCAACGGAAGGTCGGGCGATTTGGTCTGCAAGATTACCAGTCCTTGCTTGTTTTTCCTGCCCGCACGTCCTGCTACCTGTGCCATCAGTTGGAACGCGCGCTCGTATGAACGGAAGTCGGGATAGTTCAGCATCGAATCGGCATTCAGTATGCCAACCACACTTACCCGGTCAAAATCCAAACCTTTCGATACCATTTGGGTTCCGATAAGGATATCGGTTTTTCCTTCTTCAAAATCAGCGATAATTTTTTCGTATGCAGTACGGGTACGGGTCGTGTCCAGGTCCATCCGGGCAATACGTGCTTCGGGAAAGATTTCCTTGATGCTGTCTTCCACCTTCTCGGTTCCGAACCCCCGGCTGACCAGTTCCACTCCTCCACATGCCGGGCATGCTTTCGGTATGGGTTCGGCATACCCGCAGTAATGGCACGTCAACTGGTTCAATCCTTTATGATAAGTCAGGCTCACATCGCAGTTTTTACACTTTGGTATCCAGCCACATGTACGGCATTCTATCATCGGGGCAAATCCTCGCCGGTTCTGAAACAGGATGACCTGTTCCTTTTGCTCCAACGCCTCCCTGATCTTTTGTAAAAGCAAAGGAGAAAATTGTGCCGTCATCCGTTTCTTGCGTGCCAGTTCCTTGATGTCTACCACTTCGATTGCCGGCAACTGAATCTGTTGGTGACGCTCGGTCAGTTCCACCAGGCCGTATTTCCCCTGAAGGGCATTGTAATAGGTCTCGATACTGGGAGTGGCAGTCCCCAGTAATGTCTTTGCACCGAACAATGAAGCCAGCACCATGGCAGCATTACGGGCATGATAGCGCGGTGCCGGTTCTTGTTGCTTATAGGTGTTCTCGTGCTCTTCGTCAACGATGACCAGCCCTAACCGACGGAAAGGTAAGAATATGGACGAACGTACACCCAGTATGATATCGTAATCGTTTTCGGAAAGCTGCTTCTGCCAGATTTCTACCCGTTCGGCATCCGGGAATTTGGAATGATAAATTCCAAGCCGGTTGCCAAATACCCGCCTTAGCCGTTCGGTTATCTGAGTGGTCAAGGCTATTTCGGGCAGCAAATACAACACTTGTTTGCCACTCTGGATAACCTGTCTAATCAAATGAATGTAAATTTCCGTCTTACCACTGGAGGTCACTCCATGAAGCAAGCATACGGATTTTGTAGCGAACGACCCGATTATTTGCTCGTATGCTTTTTGCTGTGCCATGCTAAGCGGGTTTAGCGGAACTGTATCCAAAACACCTTTTGCCAGTCTTCCTATTTCCTGATGGTATAATTCAAATACTTTTTTATCCACCAGGCCAGACAATACAGCAGGGGTCACTCCCGATTCTTGCAGCAAAGCCTTGCGTGATACTTCTTTCAGAAAGCTGCCAGGACGCACCCATCCTGAAAGTTCTACGTATTTCATCAAAGCAGCCAGCTGTTTAGGAGCACGTGCAAGCGCATCGAACAGCCGATGCAGGTCTGCTTCCTGTTGTATCGTCTGTGGAAAACGCACAAAAACCTCGGTACGTGGCTTGTAGCTACGTTTCAGTTCCTCCTTGACATAAATGGCATTTCTCTTCAGCAGGCTATGAATAACAGGAAGTATGTTCTTGATGCCGGTGATTTTTCCCAGTTGGGTAATGCATTGTTCGTTATCAAGGGTCAGGGCATCAAGCACAGATTGTTCTTTCTCAGGAAGGATGGAATCCGCTTCAAATTCAGGATTGTAGACTACTAGAGTCTCGCTTTCCAGCTTCATCCCCGAGGGTAGGGCAGCCTTATAGACATCGCCCAACGTGCACAGGTAATAATCGGCTATCCATTGCCAGAAATCGTATTGCCGTTTTAGCAATACAGGTTTTTCATCGAGCACTTCTACAATCTCCTTGGTCTCATATCCTTCTGGAACTTCTTCGTGCACGCGTGTCACAATAGCCGTATAATATTTCTTTTTGCCGAATGAAACAACGACACGGATGCCTGCGCATACTCTTCCTTCCAACTCTGCCGGAACAGCATACGTATATTGCCCCAGGATAGGCAACGGCACTATGACATCTGCAAACTTTTTCATGCCGCAAAGTTACAAAAACCCGTGCATCTTGCTGGGATATTTTGGAAACTTTTAATAGCTTTGCATCCGACTCATTGTTTCATCTTATAGTTAATTCAATATGAAAGTTTATAAAATAGGTATCATCGGTTGTGGCAGAATAGCTCAGAAGATGGCAACTACCTTGGGAGGAATGAAAGGAGTGGCCCGTTATGCCGTCGCTTCGCGCAGTAAAGAAAAAGCAGAACATTTTGCCCGTGAATGGCAGTTTGCCAAAGCATACGGCTCTTACGAAGAACTGGCAAACGACCCAGAAGTAGACCTTATCTATATAGCTACTCCGCATTCGCACCATTACGAGCAGGCACGAATGTGCATCGGAAAAGGGAAACCGGTATTGTGCGAAAAGTCTTTCACCGCCAATGCACGCCAAGCCGAATCTTTGCTGGCATATGCCAAAGAGAAAGGAGTCTTTATTACCGAAGCTATCTGGACACGATATTTGCCTCTCTCGCTCAAAATACAGGAACTGATACATAGCGGCATAATCGGTACACCTTATACACTCTCGGCAAACCTTAGTTATCCGGTATCGTACAAAGAACGCATCCAACGTCCGGAACTGGCGGGAGGTGCCTTGCTGGACATTGGCGTATATACACTTAACTTTGCCGCTATGGCATTCGGCACCGAAATAGAACGGATGGAATCTTCTTGCCTGCTGGCCGATACAGGAGTGGATGCACAAGAAAACATCACTTTGTTCTACAAAGACGGGAAAATGGCTTCGCTCCAGTCGAGTATTTATGCCAAGAGCGACCGTATGGGAGTCATCAGCGGAGATAAGGGACAACTCATTGTAGAGAATATCAATTGCCCACAATCGGTACGGGTAATAGATGACGATTACAATGTATCTGCCGTATATTATGCCCCGCAATGTATCACAGGATTTGAATATCAAGTATATGCCTCCATCGAGGCCATTGAAAAAGGCTGGCTGGAATCTCCTTATATGCCGCATGCAGAAACACTTCGCATCATGAGACAAATGGACGAATTGCGGAAATCGTGGGGAGTGGTTTTCCCGTGTGACTGACTTAATACGATGCCATGTAGGGGCATATTCAACTTCTCTATTTGCAGACACACGCATATAGATGCGTAAGCATAAGCATAAGCAACTATTCCTGATTAATTAAATTCATCACAGAAGACAAAAATGCCCATAGCATAAAAGGGAGTTAGAAGGAGTTATGTCTTCGGCAGGAGTTAAAGGCCAATAATCCTGTTATGGCTTCCATGAGCAAAAGTATTGGCTTCTAACTCCCTTTAACTCCCTGAAATAACTCCTTTTCAACTCCTTATTGGGGAAAATGCTTAAAACATATATGCCAGTGATACCTGCCACGTGTTTTTCTTCATGTCTACCGTGCCTTCATAATCTTCTATCACGGCTTTCGCCACTTTGTTGATGCTGAAGTTATAGTTCAATCCGATTTGCAAATGCTGAATGAGTTTTACACCTGCTCCCACATTGAAGGTAGTATAAGATTTCTTCATATCAAATGTTTCCGAACCGATATTGAAAAGTCCGCTGCCTACATTGAAGCCGAATTGGGGTCCCGCCGCAATATAAGCTCCGAAGGTACTTCCCAGTCCAAACGTCCATTTTAAGTTGACAGGTATTTCTATTGTTTTCAATGTCCTGTTTTGAGATACTCCTTCTTCATAATAATTCGCCTTTCCTTTAGACTGGTTATACAGGGCAGCCACATCAATGCCCAGTCCCACTACCGGAATAGTAAATTCAGCCATCGGTCCGATAAAGAATCCGGTCCGGTTGTCTCCTTTAAACACATCTTCTGAAAAGGTGAGGGTGGAAATGTTCAGACCTCCTTTTAAGCCGAACTTCAATTGAGCCTGTGCCGGTATGGCTATCCACAGGCAGGCCACCACCATAAGAGTCGATAAAATCTTTTTCATAACGCAAATAGTTTTAGTTTAGCCAGACAAAAATACGTATTTACCTTGTGGTTTACAAATGTTTGAAGGTAAATATTTGCATAAGCCCCCGATTCTATCTGTATAAGCCAATGCACCTATATGCATCGGGCGGTGCAGCTATAATTTTTTATGTAAAAACAGAAAGAAGGAAACCGGTTAGGTTATGAACCGGCTTCCTTCTTTCAATCAGTTTATAGAAGCGATGTGTCTTCTTATAAAATCATAGCTCAATACCAGCGAGGATCGCCTACCTGGTTGTAAATCAACTCTTCATTACTTAATGTAAAGTCACCGTTTGCAGCATCTGCATACCCCGGGTCAAGCGTTGTACCATCGGCGTCGAAGAACTTGGCTTTGCCGTCTCCTCCATCTGAAACAAGGTTCTTCGTATTGAAGTAATTATTGTTTTCGAATGTAGGTTCTGCCGTATTGCTGTTGTCGGAGAATCCTCTGCCACAATTCGGCATATTGGAAACCATGTTGTTAGTAAAGCTAATGCTATTGCCCTTGAAGCGTACGTAAAGCAAACGGCGGCTGCTGTCATTGCTTGCACCGTCAATCGTACAATGGTCGACTGTAATGACAGGGGCAGCACCGGCAAAGTCGCTGGAAGCATCATCATAGCGTATGAAGTCACGATCGGCACAACTGTTCCAGATGGTGCTGTTTGTGATGTTCAGTGTGGCAATGTATCCCTTGCGGCAATCGAACATATCGCCACCGCTGCACTGTATTCCGTGCATCAGGCTATTGTTGATGGTGATTTCATTGATAGAGGCAGTTACGTTGACATAATACAGGCCTTTCACATAATTGCGGATTTCACAATCATTAATCATCAAATGTCCATACGTGCCTTCATCTTTGTATTCGAAAGCCTGGCTACCGTCTGTACCTGTTCCATCCATGACAATCTGGCTCAGGCTCAACGATGCTCCTTCATTGAGTGTAATGCAACCATTGATAACCGGCCGGTCGCTTGGACGTACAGCTTTGAGTTCGATATCTGCCTTGATATTCAACTTACCAACTCCACCTTCTTCGCCAGGTACAGTATAGGTGCCCGGATAAAATGCGAAGGACGCACCGTCTTCGGCTCCTTCCAGGATGGCAACAAAGTCATCTTCGGGACTAATTGCTGTAGCGCCCGCCAAATCAATCAATGTTGTAAAGGTTTGCGAGCCTCGGGTCTTGTTACCGTTCATCAGTTTGGCGGTATATTCCGTTTCCGGTTTCAGACCGGTGATAGTGGCCTGTCCGGCTGCTATTTCTTCGGACGTGACTGTATGTGCAGGCACATCGGCAGGACTTAGCACGATTTCTGTTGCCGTTTGTCCTGCAGGCCAACGTAAAGTGACTGAATTGTAGGTAAGGTCGGCTTCGGTTACGGTTTCCAGTATCTGTTCAGCATCGGTTTCGAAAAATACGCCGCTCCATTTCGAAGTCTTGCTTTCGTCTTCACCTACTGCCTGTACACGTGCCGAATATTGAGTTTCACCTTCCAGTCCGGAAATAACATAAGGAAGGTCGTCCGCCGTAATTCCGTCGAATGTCAAAGCTGCTGTACCTGCAAAAGTCAGGCTATCATTGGCAAATAGTTCAATATTATAGCTTGTCGCGCCTTGGCTAGGAGTCCAGGTCAGACGAACGTCCGTGCGGTTTACAACTCTTGCTTCCAGATTGATAGGAGCAAAGTAACGGCTATAGTCAATGCTCAGCACTTCTTCGCTTTGGTCTTCGCAAGCCGTAGCAAGAGCCACCAAAGCAACTCCCAACAAATAGGTATATTTTTTCAGCTTATTCATAATCATGTGTTTTTAATCATTCGTTAACATTCCATTGCTATTATCCACGAATATCTGCCAGATAGGCCAATATTGATTTTCATCCGGATTATTCACATAAAGTACGTCCACCTTGGCATCTTCCAATTTGTCGGTTCCCAGCCATGTCGTACTTGTATATCCTTGGTCCAGCAAGGTTTCACCGACCGTTTCCGTATCGCCATAATTCAAACCGTAAATTACGAAAATATCAGTCATGCCATCAATGGTTTCGATGGAGGTATAAGCACCTGCAGGAATAGCGTTCACAATTTCGCTTGCCTCTCCCTCGTTTACTACTGTCTGGTATGTATAGACTTTATCTATCAAGTCGGCGTATTTTCCTTCACGTCGTGCCAGTTGTTTCATCTTGGTCTTGGCCTCGTCCAGTTTGGTCTTTAACAAATTCCAGCGTATCAGGTCAGCTTTCCGCAACGATTCTCCGGCAAATTCCAATCCGCGTTGCTCTACAATGGCATCAAAGAACGATTCTTTGCTGGCAGTAGCTGTATTCATATAAGCGGAAACTTTGTCTGATGGTAATGCACGTTCCAGCACCGGACGCATGTATTGGGCAGCATTTGCCGGACCTTCCAGTTCGTTAACAGCTTCTGCAGCCATTAAATAGACATCTGCCAAACGCATGTATTGCCAGTTTACACCGTCATCATTAGTAGAAGTCACGATGCGGCTCATCCATTCGTAACGCAATTTTCCGAAGTTCCATTCTTTTAATGAAGCCAGCTCTTGTGTACTGCGTCCGTTGGTCAATGTTTGCGACCACCTGAAAGGGGCACAGGTGATGTTGCGGCGTATGTCATCTACATCATAATCATAAAATAAAGTAGGAAGAGGACCGTTCACACCGCCTTTGTTCTGTTGGGTATACTGGTCTTTCGCCTGATGTTCTACCCCTAATGTATAAAGTACACGGCCACGTCCTTCCGAGAAAGGAATCTCCCAAATAGACTCTTGCCCGGCGGTAACTACATCCTGGCACAAATTCGTAAAGTTATCTTTAAACGGAAGTGAAGCCAGATTCGGATATTGTGCTATCACATCAAGGCATTCGTCACGTACGATGGTATACATGGCGGTACGATCCAGGTCTGGGTCATTGCTTAACCGTATACCGTCGGCACGTTGGCTGTAGCCTCCTGCATAAAGAGCGATTCGAGCACGAAGGGCCTTGACAAAAGCCTTGCTTACACGTTCGGTAGTCTGGGTTATGTTGGACTCATTAGGCCAATATACATAGTTTTCTGCTTCCAGCAGGTCAGCCAACAGTTGTTTGTATATTTCATCCCGGTCAGCCCGCGGAAGGTACATCGTTTCTGATGTGATAGAAGAAAAACGTGCAGGTACATCTCCCCAGCCTTTAATCAAGTCAAGATAGATGACAGCCCGTAAGGTCAAAGCTTCTCCCAGCAGGTGTGCCATATCAGGGTTGTTTTCATAATTGCCGTATGCACGTATGCCTTCGATCGCCTTGTTGGCACGTTCGATACCTTCGTAAAACTTAGCGTATGCATTATTGTCTGTATTCATCTGTGAATTGGAAGGCTGGGCATTATAAGTGGCGAGGTCGTTCTTCCCTCCGTCATTGATACCGCTGGCTTCCAAACCATTAATCCATTCCACATCGCTATTGATGCCATAGTAAGGCAAGTAGCGTCCACGATAAGAATTGGTTTCTCCGAATGACTGATGAATACCCATAACGGCAGCTTCTGCCATCTCATACTGCGAAAAAATAAGCGATGAGTCCATTGATGACTGTGAGGGAGCTTCCATATCACAGGAGCTTATACCGCATGCCAGCAACGCTAATAGAGGTATATAAAATAATTTTTTCATATTGTCTTAATTTACGGGTTTAGAAATTCAAGTTAACACCAATGACGAATTGGCGGCTCTTGGGATAAGCAGAATAATCTACCCCCGGAGTCAGATTCGTCTGCAAGGCAGTAGATACTTCCGGATCGAAGCCTGAGTAACCTGTAAGGCAGAATACATTATAAGCTGTCACATAGAAGCGCAGGTTCTTGATGTGTACTTTGTTCATCAAAGATTCCGGCAATGTATAGCCTAATGTCAAAGTGTTCAGGCGCAGGAATGAACCGTCTTCTACCGCCCAGTCGCTGAATACCATGCGTTGAGTCATAGGAGACCACATTGTGGTATTGGCATTCATGGCTGCAAGCTGTTCCGGGTCATTACAAATGGTCCCGTCCGGATTCAAGTTAGTCCAACGGTTTCCGTCAGCCATTTCCGTAGTCATGTTACGGTACTGGTATTTGCCAGTCATGGTGTACTCGATTTTGTTGGCATTGTAAACGTCGTTGCCGATACTGAAATTAAAATTGGCACTCAAATCAAAACCGTATGCACGCGCATTGATTCCGAAACCTCCGGTTGCTACCGGATTGGCATCGCCAATGATCTCACGGTCTTCATAACCTCCAGTCACTACTCCGTCGCCACTTAAATCTTTCAGTTTCATCATACCTGGACGTAATGTCCCCACTACCGCAGTACAGTCATCAACACCTTCTTTCAGTATCCATGTTTCTGATGCAGCATCGTAACCTACGAAATCACTCACTTCATAACGTCCTGCCGAACGATAGCCTAACATCTCACCTACAGACCCGCCTTTGGCAATCCAGAAATCTTGACCGATTTCAGAAGAAGCCCAACTGGTATCTTGTCCGAAATCCTGCATAATTCCCAAATCCTTGATTTCATTCTTGTTGAAACCGATATTGGCATTCAAGCTGATTCCCCAGTTTTTCTTGTTGACAATAGTCCAGTTAATAGTAGCTTCAATACCTTTATTTTGAGTTTCTCCCATGTTACGGTATTGGGTATCATACCCCGTTCCACTGACTGGGAAGTTTATCAGCAAGTCCTTAGTCGTATTCAAGTAAGCTTCGATTGTACCATTCAGCTTGCCACCGAATAATGTGAAATCCAATCCTAAGTTACGAGTAATGGTTGTTTCCCATTTCAAGTCTGGATTTGCCATGGTCTTGCTGGGTGCCCAATAATTATTAAAACCGTTAATCCACGAAGTCGTATTACTGTTGTACACCTGTACGAGTTGTCCTGACGGGATGTTGTTATTTCCTGCAGTACCATAACTGAAACGCAACTTCAAGTCATCCAGCCAATTCTTGGCACCTTCCATAAAAGATTCAGACGAAATACGCCATGCAACAGCAGCCGACGGGAAAAATCCCCAACGATTGTCTTCCGAAAATTTGGAAGAGGCATCGGCACGGAATGTTGCAGTCAACAAATATTTGCTTTTGTAATTATAATTGACGCGTCCGAAGAACGAAAACAACTTATCGTCTGGATTTAATGTATTTTCTATGTTATAAGGAGTGGTACCCTGAATATTTGTCAGTTTCCACGCCTCTGTAGCCGAAATCCAGTCTGGAAATCCGTGAACTTCATTTTCCAGCTCGTTTTCCTTGGTTATAATCCATTCGTGCCCTACCAACAGATTCAAACTATGGTCTTTGTTTTTAAGTACTTTCTCAAAATCATAATTGATGGTATTCGTATTCCGGAAACGGTGACGGAACAAATTGTTGATGCGGATAGCAGGATGTCCTTGATTGGCTGCAGCCGGTGTGTTTTTTATATAATAGGTAGTTGTACCCCAAAAACGTTGGTCATTATTGCGGTAATCATCATAACCGAATTCAGTTTTTACCTTGAAATTCTTGAATATTTCCCAGCCAAAACTACCGTTCATATTCAGGGTCTTGCGCTCTTTCATACGGTCGTTGTCCCAAATGGCGGTTATCGGATGATATAGATTACCCAAGTCATCGTCGGCACTACCTGCCGATTCATCCAGATTTGCCAAAGGTATCGGCGTATAGATAACAGAATACTTCAAACGCTTGTCTGTATCCAACGTACTGCTTGTTTCATTGGCACCACCACCTCGGATATCGGTTTCCGAATAACGGATGGAGAAATCCAGTGTCGTGTTCTTGGTAGGCTTCGTGTTCAGTTTCAGACTGAAGTTATCACGCTTATAATTCGAACCTTCCATGATGGCTTTATCGTTCATGTGTGCATAGCTGAACGAATAGCGGATACGTTCCGTACCACCGCTGATATTCAGGTTATGATTAAACGTATGCCCTGTACGGCCGAATGTCAAGTCTTGCCAGTCATTATAAGGTATATTTTGATACATATCCATGTCTTCATACTTCCCGAAATATTGTTCGTACGAAGTCAAGTCATCTTTCAGCAAAGCCAGTTCATATTGCCACTTGGCATAATCATAAGGGTCGAGCACATCCATTGTATTGGCAATTTTCTTCCACGAATAATAGGCATTATAACTGACGCTGACCTTACCTTCTTTTCCCGATTTAGTTGTGACCAGAATTACACCATTGGCACCACGTGAACCGTAGATAGCAGTAGAAGATGCATCTTTCAGTACAGTGATATCTTCTATTTCCGAAGCGGGGATATCTGAAATAGACTCTACCGGGAAACCGTCTACGATAAACAGAGGACTATTATCGCCTGTGATAGAGCCTCCACCACGTACACGGATTTTCATTTCTGCATCAGGCGAACCTTCTGTTGTGGTAATCTGTACACCAGCCATCTTACCTGTCAAGGCTTCTGTGGCCGAAGCTACCGGAACTGCTGTCAGTACGTCTGCATCGACCGTAGCCACAGAACCGGTCAGGTCTTTTCTCCTTACAGAACCATAACCAATGACAACAACCTCTTCCAACGCCTGAGAGTCATCATCCATTGTTATATTCAAGATAGTCCGCCCCTTTACTGCCACTTCTTGTGTCTTCATTCCGATGTAAGAAAACACCAAAGTTGCATCAGAAGGAACGGTAAGCGTGAAATTACCATCAAGGTCCGTAATTGCTCCATTGGTGGTATTTCCTTTCTCTACTACAGAAGCACCGATAACAGTTTCTCCTGTATTGTCTTTCACTGTACCTTTTACGGTTACATTTTGCGCTGATACGCTAAGCGATATCATCGCTGCAAAAAACAGCAGCACATAACGCATAGATTTCATCTTACTAGCCATTCTTACGCATATATTAAATAAAGATTAATAAAGGGTTAATAACGTATGCAAGCATACATTGTTAACGTATCGTAGCAAATGTATGAAAATATAGAATCAAAATTGTGGAAAAATTGTTTTTTCACAGGTCTTTTTTGTTCATGCCTGTCTGCAAAAGAAAAAGCGTAATCCGGATGTGTTGCATAACATCATTTATACATCACACAATATAAGTTCCCATGTTTGTAATGTGCTAGCGAAAAAACAGCTTCTTAATTTCTCCGATAAGTTTGGCATATACGAATCAATGTATGATTGGAAGGTTCAGTATCTGTTTCAGGCTGTCTTCTTTTTACGTTCTCCATATGGAAACCGTACGGTTTCCATATCGAAAACATACGGTTTCCATATCAAGAACGTACGGTTTTGAGATGGAAACTATAAAAGGAAGCTATCTGGATTGGTAACGCAACCCAATCAGAAACTCCAACTGTTTTGATTACCTTTTGGAATTTGATTACCCAATTGATTAGATGCCCATAGCATTTTTCTTTGATTAATTCAAAACTGTCTCATAATAGTCCGTTAAGAATTCAACATATCGGCTAAGCGGCTTCTGCCACTATGCCAAATAGTTCTTTGATAAGTTTAGTATTAAAAGTTCTGTTCGGTTTCAGACCGGACTTGCTAAAAATTCTTTTGAACATGTAAATATTACTCAGATAGGCCTTTAGCAGTCCGATGGAAAGCGAGGGATAGTATCGTTGTCGCAAATAATTTATAATTTTGCGACAAACTCAATGTAAAGGTAAGCATAGAAGACCATATTTTGACTGAAGTCGGAAACCTGTTTTTATCGCATATCTTAGAGATAAGAATTCATCTGGATATGGCAATCTCTCGTTAGTCTTTTAGCTCATTCTGTAATCTGCAAAAAATATATAATACTATTTTGCACGATAGAACGATTGTCATAAAACCAATATAAACCTTCTCCCAAGATGTGAATTTTCTTTTCGGTTGACCTAATACTTTTCTCAAATGTTCCATTGTATTCAAAATTTAAGTTAGGGGCAGAGATTGTCAATACGGCATTCCTTTTGCAGGAATACCAAGACAAAGACACAGGTAAAGCCAAAGTCCAAGACCGGATGTTTTTATAGCTGCAAACATCCGCCGTTTGTTAATTAGACATCCTTATTCCAATTCCTATTAAATAAGAACGACAACCTCTGCCCCATCAAAGCCGTGATTAGCATCCATTGAGATGCAAGTTCACGACACCTTTTTTATTCTTCAAGCCGGCTTAATTGCTCATAAGTGCTTTGCAAGGCTTCCGGTACATTGATTTTCAGTTTAGAGATGCGTTCCTGCTCTTTCAGTTGCCATTCTTTGTATTGAGTGAAAAGCGTCATGTGGCATTGTTTTTCACTTTCCAGTTCCTGCTTGAACCGATGCGTATTTTCTAAAGTCTGTTTCTCAGCTTGTTTCTTGATGGCAAACTTCATTTTATTCAGCTCCCGTTCATTCTGACGATGCCATTTTTGGAGTTCGAAAAACACATCTTCTACTTTTTGCGGGTCAACGGAAGGAACATGAGCGTAAATCAGCGTGTCTTTTCCATTGCCATCGGTGCTGTATGGCTTCATGATTCCGTTTTGGAGTTCTTCACGAGCAGAAGAAAATTGGCCTCCGGGATGGATGTATTTTCCAATAGTAGCAGCTACGGCTTCCAATTGTAGATAACGGTTACGCTCCTTGATATTCATTTGAGCAATGATATCCGTTTCCGTCGTTTCCTTCGGATAGGATGGACTGGAGGGTATTTCGACTCCTTGAAGCGCACACCATTCTTCAAACGTAAAGTTTGCTACTTGTTTCAATTCCCTGTCTTTAGCCTTGACTGCTTCCCTCATCCAAGCGCAAAAAGCGTTCATTGCAGCTATGTTTTCCAAAAGAGGACGCACCTGGTCCAGCATATTCCCGTCATAACCGACACATATAGTTTTTCCCGATTCAGAAGGTGAGCCTACAATATCAACTTTCGTAGTCAAAAAAGTCATGTTTTTCAACTTTGCCTCATTCCCAGCTATGACTTCTTGTGCCAAATCCGCCAAATGCGATGCCGATGTGGAAGTCAGCCCGTGATTGTCAAAGAATATTTCATTAATATTATTCATGCCGTTTTATTAATTAGTGAGTTTGATTATACGAAGACAAACAAAGATACACTGCATTGATTTAAAATATTGGCACGTTCTTGTATTCCCCATATCACCTCTATATCCTGTTTTGTTAAATTGTTCAAACAATCAGCCATGCCCTCAAGTTCTTCCATCATAAACGGATATGAAGGATTGAACGAGACAGACAGAATTATGGCTGACATCACAGTTGTCTCTTGTTTCCTTATTTCCTCCATAGCAGTTTCAATTTGAGCGGAAACCGAGATGCGGGCATCAACGGTTATCTGCATTACGAGTTTATACTTATCAGCGAATTTTCTGAAATCATTCAGATCTAAATTAATCAATCCTTTTGCTTGGGCTACATTGATGAAATAATCTTTTGTTATTTCCTGTTCATCCTTGATAACTCGTATCAAATCTTCTCTACTTGATTCTTTCATTTCTATTTACTATTAAAAACCTATTCTTACCCACCGCTCTTCCGACATTTCTCCGTTAAGCGAGACAAGCAGGAAAAAAATAAGGGTAAAAACAATACATGCCCAAATGATTGCGGCAACCTTTTTCCGTTTCATGTCCATGAAGGCAGAAATAAGACATTCCCAAATGAACATGACAATATTCTCTCGTTTCATTTTGTTCCTCCGTGAAATGTCCTATTCATATTTTTTTGTGCAATCTCTTCCGTCCCGCCAAAGTAAGTGATTTCCCACAGCAAGCCCGCGACAAGCTCTTGTGGCGTGATCACGATATCTTTTTCTACCACCACTTCCATACCAGCTATTTCCGACCACGAAGGATAGCAGGCCATAGGGCAGTCGAGGTGATTGTCCGCTTTGTCGTATACAGAACAGTTCATATCTATCATCGGACTACAGGTTTCCCAACGCCATCCCAAGCGGATGTAATAGGGGGATGATTTTGCCTCCAACGCTTGCACTTTCTGATAAATTCTTTTCCACTTGTCCAAATCAAGCTGCCCGGCCAACTTCGGTTCGTTGGTTTGCCATAGATTCAAGAATGCCGGACTTATTTCAGCAAAACTAAATTGCGAAAACAGTTCCTTGAATGTCATAACACTATTTTTTATCATGATACTAATCCCCTCAACCCACCCTCGTCCTCTTTCCAAAAACAATCGGCACAAGGTAATGCGTAATAATCTTCCCCCAGGGGTCGTATGCGTGAATGCGTTTGTACGCTGTGTTGGAGATGCGCAGTAATAACCATGCCTCTACCAGCTGCCACCTTGGTTTGTTGCCCCTGTCATACGACAAAGAAGTGCCGCCATTGCCTGATAAAAGAAGGACTACACCTTATTTTATTAAATTAAATCAACTGACCAATTCAGGCTTTGTAGCTTCATATCCAGACTTCGGAGTTGTTTGGAATAGTTGTCCGTCACCCTTCTCAATTCACCCACATCCACCGTGCGGACATATTTTATCTCCTGTCGTCCGTAACGGTCATTTTCAACAACGTGCTTCAAGAGGTCGCGCATTACTGTCAGACGCAACTTCAATGCGTCTTTGCGGGCAATCATTTGAGTGAGAGTTTCTCCTTCGTGCACGGTTTGCATGTTGGTGTGGTTAATCCGATAAACAATCCCCTCGAATTGCGAAAGGCATTCATCCAATTCTTTATACAATTCGTTCACGTTCTCAGAAGGTTGGTCACCTTCCTGCACCTTGGCGCTGTACTTCAGTCGGCTCTTTAATTGGTCGATTCTGTTTTGCAGGTCAGCGCGGATGCTTAATGCTTCTGCCAGTTTCATTCTATTCCTCCTATTTGGTTTGATGGTGCAAATATCCGTCATGAAAGTGCCAAATCGCAGCACAAGGCGGAGATATTTTTATTTCTATTATAATTTTTCGAACCACATGTAGAGTAATGCAAACGAAAGCAGACGAAAAAAATAATCAGCCTATGCTCCGATTCGGCGCATCGAAAGGTTTCCTTTGCCGCAAAATAAAATACCATTTATGAAAAATAGAGAAGATTGGAAAGGGGCTGCCAAGAAGCAGCAAAATAAAATAGAGGCATGGAGGCTTTCTTATCTTTCGGTAGAAGAATTATTATGCCTGCAGTTGCTGGGGTATTCTCCCAAGCAACTATATGAAGACATGGAAAGCGAAAGATATTCACTGAAAGAAACGGCTTCCATGTCCATCCGCGAACTCGACAAGGCAAAACGGATATTGGACAGGCAGACAAAAGCAGGAGTGATTACCATCCCTTATCATGAGGAAGCGTATCCTCATCACTTCCGCAATTTATGCCAAGATGCACCGCTGCTCGTCCACGTGCTAGGGAATAAGGATTTACTCAACCGTGAAGACAATGTGGCTATCATTGGTGCCCGTGCTGCGGACAAAGATGGATTGGACATGGCATACGGGCTTGCCAAACAGATGGGTGAACAAGGACATATCGTCATCAGTGGTTTGGCTTTGGGATGCGATACGGCTGCCCATCGGGGTTGTCTTGATGCGGGCGGACAGACAATCGCAGTGGTGGCCTCAGGCTTAGATATCACACATCCTAGAGTGAACAAATCATTGCAGGATGAAATAGTAGCCAAGGGCGGAGCCATCCTTTCCGAACATCCTTTCGGCGTGAAAGCCAATCCCACAAGACTGGTGGCACGTTGCCGTATGCAAGTTGTCTTGACCCAATCGGTCATCGTGGCTCAATGTCCCATCATCAGCGGCACGATGTATGCTGTACGCTTCGCCCAAGAATATAGCGGGGGTTCCTTTGGGTGGGAAAACAATGTTTATTCTGTCCGGTATGATACGCAGAATGAACTGAACTCCGGCAACCAATTCCTGCTCGATTATAACTTGGCTCTGCCCATTAGACCTGGACAGGAGGCCTCATTAGACAGTGATAATAAAATTGTTATAGCATAACACTTCTACTACAAATAATTATGACACTAAAAGAATTACTAACGCAAGTCGGCTTCGACGAGCTTCTTCCGGATCTGGAGAAACACGAGCCAGAACATCTGGACAATCTCTACGCCTTCCGCGAGGCATACGACATTCTTCGTAACATGAAACCTGCAAATAATTTTGAAGGTAAAATCTTTGTAGAATGGCATGGCGGAGAATGGGAAGATGAAGAAAAATGGATTGGCGTAAGCCCGATGCACGACTGTACTTGGGAAGAAGATTTGGCCAAAGAAATTGTCGTGGCCGATGATATACACCTCACTGATGAAGAGCTTGCCATGCATTGCTTGTGGGAAATCACTTATTGGGGATTCTCACCTGACGAAAGAGAAGAAACATGGCAAAGAAAATTTGGACCAAAGATTTTGAATAATAAGTATGAAGTTGCTTTGGATAAACTGGAGGAAAGCATCTGGCGGCATCAAACTCCACGCCGCCTACGCAGCAAAGGGAAAGACGGACGGCGTTATGTTACGTGGACAAACGCGCGTGACTTCTTTAACAATCGCATGAACCGCTCAAAACGAAAGCGAGAATACCGTCAGGACAAACGGGAAGAATATCTGCGCAAAATGGCTGCACGAGAGAATTTGGTAAGGATGCTTTCCGCCGAAGGCAGCACCTTTAGGCGGAGCGACGTGGAGTTTCTGCTCAATGTTCAATACGGCAGACAGTATGATTACCACTCGGTGATGCAAGATACTAATTCGCGCCTCACCTACATTTTGGAGTCAATGACCCAATATCAGCTGCTCGACCTAACGAAGTATGACAGTGCCGTTATCTTCATCCGTTGTCCTTCTCACTGCCCGCTGGATGAAACGGAGCTTGAGACCTTCCGTAAATCCGTGATGCAACATCTTGGATACACAAACATGTTGTTTGGTACGCAGACAGAAAATTATGAAAAAGAGGAAGTAAAGGTTACGCTGTTATTGAACAAAAAATAAGTTTAAGACAGGGACGCCAATATACCGATGTCCCTGTCTTATCTTAGGGTTATTGCCGATAATGTTTGTTTTACTCCCACCACTCCCTCATCTTGTAAAGACGTATCCGGTAATATAGCCGCTCCATCTTGCGGACATATATCTTCTCGCCATAATAGAACTTGTCGGGAAGACCGTCTTCTTCATCACTTGGTGCAGGCGCTTCTTCATAAGCGCCCACTAGAGTGGAAGGAACTATATTCTTTACATTTCTGGTATTCATTCGTTCAATCTGTTGCCGGGAGATGTGCAGGCCATCTCCTTTGATATGTTGCAGCAGGCTGATGCAAATATCTATCCAGCGGTTGAAGCTGAAGTTACCATTCTCGTTCGCTATCAAAGAATGTGAGAAGTAAGCCCTCATACAACGCAATTTGGCACACTCCAAAGCATACAGATATTGCCAGTCATATTGCGGGTCGTGGGCGGCATGTTCCACCAACTCGTCAATGAGCGGTTGCAGATGTTCTTTTTTCCATTCGTTGAAACGCTTGCGGTGATACCACAAGCCACGCTCATAACTTGCGGTAGCCATTTTTTCGGAGTTTCTTTCTTCTTCCGTAGGCTTATGGCCGTTGCTGTGGCTGTATGTGTTCCATTCAGCAAATACCGTTACCCATTGTTCAAACTCCTCATCGGAATACAGTTCCTTCGGCCTGCGCATCCCTCGTCTTAGCAAATCCTTTTTCTCTTCTTCCGACAAATACGACACGTCAGCCAACGGATAGCTGTAATCACTTTGGCTTAAACCTGACAACATCTTAGGTTCGTCCATATTATTCTGCTGTTTTGAAATTATAGATTGGCTTTATCACATTCATAATGTCCACCGTATCACGAATGTTTCCGATGATTTCATCCTTGTGATGCGTCCGGTACCATGTGGGACGGAACAGCTTTCTATCGTTTTCATTTTACTTTATGAAAGAATACGTATCTTTAATTGTTTCTTTTCGTCTTCAACCAATTTATCCCACAGGCGTGAACGCTGCAGGGCGGATGCCGGAATATAATCCTGGTATTTCTCCAGAAACTCCATGCTGTACAAATCATCCCGGTTATAACAGTCGATGATTTCACTCCAATCCCAATATTCGGCAAACTGTTCCAAGAGCGCGGGAGTCAGTTCCACGCTTGAATTACCCGACAATTTAGACCAGTTCCAACAATTCTTGTATTTTCCCAGATTTTCAGCCGTAAACAGATGTTCGTTGTCGGAACCGGAAAGCTCATCCCAATCTACTTTGTTCTTGAACTTCTCTATCATGGATACAGTCCAAAGAATGTTCCGATTGTCGGAAATCTCTTTCCACGACACCTTGTCCTTGTACTTTTCCAGCAGTTGCTCATTCCACGCAAATTCATTCGACAGTTCTTTCCATGCGGCTTCTTCCAATACTTTAGCCATAAAATCGTTGTTCCAATTCTTTGTTGCCATACTACTTGTTATTAAAAGGTTTAACTTCAATTCTGCTGCAAAGTAAATGTCGGCAAGTGCCAAAACGAGGCATATCATAAAAAGAAATGCAGGAAAAAGAGAAAATTTAATATTGAGCTACGATTTGGCACAAGGAAATGCGTAACTTTGTGGCATAACCATTAAATGACAGCAATATGGCAGCAAATCTTTTTGGACGATACGTATGGCTGATGGACATCTTGCGCAGATACAAACGGCTGACGTTTCAGGAAATCAATGAGCTTTGGCAGGAAAGCGGATTAGGTTATGGCGAGGAACTGCCTTTGAAGACCTTTCATAACCACAAAAAAGCCATCAAAGACATCTTCGATGTATATATAGAGTGCGACCGGAAGGACGGATACCGTTATTACATTGACGAGCCGGAACGCATAGAGGGTAACAACCTGCGCAGCTGGCTCATCAGTTCATACGCTACATTGAACCAAATCCAAGCGGATAACAAATTGGAGGATCGGATTATATTTGAAGAAATCCCTTCGGGACAAATATGGCTTACATCCATCGCCGAGGCTATGCGTCGCAATCATGTGTTGAGCATCACGCACCAAGGTTTTGGCAAACCGGAACCCAGCACATTTGAGATTGAACCATATTGCCTAAAAGTCGTGAAGCGTCGTTGGTATGTGGTGGCACGCAGCCCGTACTATTCGGAGCGGAACAAAGAAAAAGGCATCAAGCCCGCCGATGTCTAACGGGTATATGCCCTCGACCGTATTTCAGACATTCAGGATACGGGCAAGACATTCAAAATGAAGAAGAACTTCAATATCAATCAATATTTTGAAGGATGCTGTGGAGTAATCACATCGAATGAACCCATACAGCGCATTGTTCTTTTGGCTTATGGCGGTTTTGCCGATTATCTGCGTACCTTACCCTTGCACGAATCACAACGGGAGATAGAGGGCGATGACGAGTCCACGCTCTTTGAGTACCATCTGAAACCGACTTTCGATTTCTATCAGTTGGTTCTTGCCCAAGGCGACCAAGTGGAAGTATTGGAACCGGAATCAGTGCGCAACGAAATGCGCAATTTTGCAAAAAACATGTTGGACTATTACACTTGGAAAGAGGAGGATAAACCATGCAAGGAATAAATTTCATCGCCATAGATTTTGAGACAGCTACAGGCAAACGTGCTTCCATCTGTGAAGCAGGCATCTGCGTAGTGCGTGACGGAGAGATTGTGGAAACCCGTTCGTGGCTTGTCCGTCCGCAAGGAAATAGTTACAGTTATTGGAACATGCAGATTCACGGCATCCGACCGAATGATACTGTCTATTCACCGGAATTCCCGGAAATATGGGCAGAAATCAGCAAATACCTTAAAGACATACCAGTGCTTGTGGCTCACAATGCCGCTTTTGACATCGGTTGCATCCGTCATTCGTTGGAACTATACGGCATTAAGAAGCCTGACATTACCTATTATTGTTCCCTCCGTGCAGCACGCAGACTATACAACTTCGGTTGCAACAGTCTGGATTACCTTTGCGACCAATTCAAGATATCTTACGGGCAACACCACCGGGCAGGCAATGATGCCGAGATGTGCGCACGGTTGTTTCTAAGGGAGATACAGGATGCAGGCGAATTGAAAAAGGTGGAGAATTGTGGAGGGAAACTATAAATGCAGCTACTTTTCATCAGACAGAGTCTTTTCATCAGACAATATAGGTGTCATAATCCTGATAAAAGAGAGGGGAGCTATGTATGTCAATTGTTTCTATGCAAAATAAATGATTTAATTAATAAAACATGTTTATATGAAAACAGAATGGACGTTGAAAGAAATGTCGAATTGGACAAGGATCGATTCAGAAGTAAAAATCCCGGCTATACAACGAGGGTTAGTATGGAAACCCCATCAGGTGGAGTTGTTGTGGGACTCTATCCTACGCCAATTCCCTATCGGTGCTTTCACTCTTTCGCATTTGCACACAGAGGGTACAGATATATATAACCTAATTGATGGGCAACAACGTTGGAATGCTGTGGCCTTGGGATATGGTACTTTCTCGCACGAAGATTGTATCTTATGGTTTGACCTAAAACCCGATGATAAAGTGTGGGGTAGTAGTAAGACAACCAGAAAATACATCATTCGTGCCACCACAAAGGCACACCCTTGGGGTTATAAGGCTAACGATGACTGCACTACGCTTAATACGGCGCAAAAGAGAGCTGCGCTTCAGGAATTTGGAGTAAACACAGGCAACGAATACGAAGGCACAATCAGCCTGACTGAAACTTATCCTATAGAATCGGGATTACCCATTCCTCTGTGCTGGATGATAGTCGCAGGTGAGGAGCATGGTGAGGACAAAGATGGCTTTGCGAAATGTATCATGGACAAAATAGAAGAAAACAAAACATCCAGAAAGTTCAAGCTGAAACAAGTGGACGAAATAAATGATGACTTGATAGTCAAGTACTATGAAGCATTCAAGAGACTGTCGCATTATAAGGTTCCGACCATTAACATACTCCAAGAGACCATCGAAAATGAAAGCGAAGATAAAGGTGAGGCCGGAGCACTCTCGGACATAGAGATACTTTTCAACCGTATCGGCACCGGTGGTACACCGATCACCCAAAGCGAGTTGATGTACTCAGCAGTAAAGGCTTATTGGCCGGAACTGACGGAAGAGAACGATAGATTGGCAACACTCTACATGCCTCCGCATACACTGATATCATTGGCTTTCCAACTCGTACTCTCTACTACGGGCAAGGGACTTGAACGAGCACCATCTGTGGCGAAAATCAGAAAGTTGGCTGGTGACGATGGTGTACGTAAAGCAATAAACGAACTGTATTGTACTGATGGGAAAGGCTCTATAATGAGCCACATATTAGTTACAGTAGACCATTGGCTGACCAATTATGATAAGATACCTAAAGTATTAAGAACCACAATTGCCCGTAAGTCGCCCGAAGTGTACCTGTTGCTGATGATATTTGCCAAGTGGAAAGAAGAGGGACAGATAGATCCGATATTAAAGGAAGAGGCACTATTTCGAGCAACGGCTTACTATCTTCACTGGATGGTCGGCGATAAGTTTGGTGTGGCAAATAGTATATACAAGGCTGTGGCAAACAATCCACTAAACGAATGGAGAACCATTATAAAGCGAGTGTTGTTGGTGTCGTGTGTGAAAGGGACGATTATCCCCTTGTTGTCGCCAGAAGCATTTAGGAGCTTGTTTATAATAGAGGGTGATAAGAACTGGCGACCTGATGGGAATGGGCGCGGCAGTATGCCGTGGTGGCCGCTGTGGGAAACCGTCTCTTACAACGAAGAAATGCTACTCTACGCGCAACGGGAATATATGTGTAAGAGATTTCCTAATTACGACCCAGCACGGCAAGATTTATGGGAAGACAAAAACAGACCTTGGGATTTCGACCATATCATACCTCAAGACTGGATACACAGACAAAGAAGTTGGAGACAGGCATACACTGATTATTGCAAGGCTTGGAAGGATAACAATGGGAACATGGCTGCCATACCATTTTGGGTGAACAGGGCAAAAAGTAATGAGGCAAACTGGGAGGAATATAAAGAGAATCCTACAGGCTTGTTGGCTGATGATGATATATCCGATTTCGACGAACTATTTAATGCAATGTTAAATAGTGATGCAAAGCAGGCAAAGTGCTTCGCAGAAAAGACTTTCACTCGTATGTGCAAGATATACAAGGAAGTATATGCTCTACTTGAGCCAGTAGATTTTAGGGTAGGAGGAATTACTTTCATCGAAAAAGGAGGAACAAAAAACCGTAATGAAAGAATGACGGCTATTCGCGATATATTGGTAAAGGAAGGTTTTACTGCAGGTATATACTACCTTTACGATAATATTGAGTATCCTCAAAACGATATTGATGACTGGACTAGGGAGTGGATGTCGTGCGGTTGCATTACTGAAAACAATTATTATGCAGCTTTTACGATGGTACTATATCAAGATGGAAGCATTGGCGACCAAATAGAGATAGGACTGAGACGGTTGCCCCAAACTGCTGAACGTTCCGGGAAAGTAACAGAAGGGCAGTTGCAGAAGTTGAGAAGATACGAAACATACGAGTTGTATGAGGATAATAATTCATGGTGGCACATTTGTAAAGAGATTAGCATAAACACGGATAATGATATAATAATCAATGAACTAAAAGAATTAGCAAAATTCGCATCTAAGGAGTTGCAATAAGTATTCAATTTGAATAATGATGTCCATCCTTCACCTCTCCGATACCCACAGTCAGCATCGGCGGCTCACCCAGCTACCCGATGCTGACATCCTTGTACATTCAGGGGATTTCACCATGAATGGAAGTGAGCAAGAAGCCATTGATTTTATGAACTGGTTTTGCGACCTCCCTTATTCCTACAAAATTTTTATCTGTGGCAATCACGATGCCTGCCTATATGGAGCCAAGATAGACGGGTTGGATAAGAATGTGTATTACCTATGCAATTCCGGCGTAACAATTGATGACGTTAATTTTTATGGCGTTCCCATGTTCATGGAAGATTGTATCTCTGAACGTCAGAGCCGTAACTATGCTGCCATACCTGCCGACACGGATGTATTGATAACCCATTGCCCACCCTATGGTATTCTTGATTTTTACGATGGGATAAAGTATGGTTCGACAGAACTTCTGGCGAGGGTGGAAGAAATAAAGCCTCGTTTGCATCTGTTTGGCCATATCCATAAACAGCATGGCGTAAAGAAAGATGGTTCAACTATTTTCTCAAATGGTGCGATCATGAATGGAGATTACACGAACTTCAACCTTCCGAACCTGATTGAAATCTAATGAAAGTATTGATTATTCAGAAAGGGGTATTTAAGGAAATGGCGGCGAAGTTCAGTCGCTTTTCCGAACTTTGCTTTTTAATTTGCTAACAAGTTGTTGGTAAAGACTGGAGCATGTTAGAGGCAGAAAACCGTCCATATTGGATGGCATCGCACATGACACTTCACGCGACACAATATACAATCAACCCTAATGCCATCGTATAAACGAACAAAAATATCACCAATACTTTCATCCAGAAGTCAGAGAACCAAACACCTTCATTCCGCCTAAGGATTTTGCGCATATTGGATTCATGTTCCGTTAGCATCTTCGCCTGTTCGGAACGGTGATTTCCCAGCATGGTTTTCCATGTCTCAGTGGCTTGGTTTAAGAGCTGTTGAAGCTGGACAAGATGTTCGAATTTTATAGTTGCCTTGAACCGCGTGTTTCGTTCTGCTTTTACAATCGCATTGCAAATACCGTTAATGATATTGCCGGAACTATCAATAGCAGTTTTCAATATCATTGCAGTATCACGCTCTGCTTTAATAGCATCCTGAAGGTCTTGATGGATTTTCAGCAATGCCTCTTTTGCTTCACGGATTTCTGTGAACCGCTTGTCTGCATCCTGCTTTTCAGCCTCTATCTCATGGCTGATTCCAGCCTTTTTCAACATATCATCAACGTTTATTGATGGAATGATTTTTGATTTTCCAATTCCCTTGATTCTTGTCTTTTAATAGTTCATATATCAATAAAGGATTGTGACTTGGTCATGTTTTCTTTGGATAGCATCACACCCTCACCCATGACACATTGACGTACCATTTCAAATGTCAGGATGCCACCCTTGTCCAGATTCATCAGCATTTCTTTGTATTTGGGAACAAAGGTATCTTTCCACTCTTTTTGAAGTTTGTAGTTCTCGCTCTTGCATTTAGTCGCATTACAGATGTCTGAGAACTTTCTTTCAGTGAAAGAACTTCCGACAATAAGATAAAAGAATTTGCGGTCTATCGTGAAACGGAGAGATAACGGAAACTCGCACGCGTTTTTCCTGCGAGTACGTGAATCCAACACGACAGAAACAGAACAGTTCCGTTCCTTGAAAAGCGACAGGGACTTTGTCAGTTTTTCCATTGCATTCATTGTTTATGTTCAACATAACCTCTGAATACAGACGCTTTGCAATGTGAGGCATACATATACAAAACACTGCATATAACCACAGAGTCCCTATCCCTAGACGGATAAAAACATTGCCGTTATATGCAGCGGTGCAATCTCGTTGTCTTCTGTCGCTGACTGGTAACCGGGCTTATGCTAATCGATCTCAACCCCTGAAGCAACTCTCGCGTTTCGTTTGTCATAGAGTACCCTCCGACTGGCACTCCCTCTACGCATTGATTCATCGGAATGGGATAACCCTCCCACGGCGGTTAGGCAAACTCACTTTTCTTTTTCAAGAAAGAATACCACCAAAGGTCATGGCTTGCCACAAATGCATTATGCAATACAAAAGTACAATATTATTCTATAAATCAAGATGTAAATGAATATATTTGAACTTATTTAACCGCCAAGTAGAGTCATATTAACAGAATATTTCAATGAATTATGTTATAGAATGGCATGGGATTTCATAGAATTTCTATGTGTAAACAGAACCTACTCAAACCGTTTGTTTACGCATTGTTTACGCAGACAAAGAAAAAAGCACTTGCGATTTCTCGTAAGTGCTTGATTACTAACGTGGACCAGCCAGGGCTTGAACCTGGGACCTCCAGATTATGAGTCTGTTGCTCTCTTCGGCATAGAAAAGCTGCGCTTTCCTATGCAACCAACTGAGCTGCAAGTCCTTTGCACATCATTGCTAACAAGTTAATGAACTCTATTAAGAATGAATTAGTCAACAATCAGTCAACATTCGTTCTTGTTGCAAAGATAGTCATTCTTATGAGTTTATGCAATGATAAAGGCTATATTTAGTAATTTGTTTACAACTATTCCTATATTGAGAGATAGTATAGTTTTTATGATAAGGTATTTGTTCCGGTAGGTGATTCCTGCTTTTATATCAGTATTCCCGTTTTGAGAATGTCTGCATAGAGAGGATTGTTGATGTCCTCTGTATGTAGGACTAGCTCTATAAGATTGCTTATCTTACGTTTCAGTTTCCACAGTAATGGAGTATCTTCAAAGTAATCATCGCTCATTCGTTCTACTAGAACAGCAATGTCAATGTCGCTGTCCTCTGTATGGTTGCCTTTGCTGTATGAGCCATAGAGGTAAAGAGCCTTTAAGGGCAACCGTTCTGCGACTGCCGCTTTATATCGCTGTGCCAATTTTATAGCTTGCTCTTTATCCATAGACAAAACTACCTTTATTTTAGTTTATCAAATGCTTCTGCAAAGAAACGGTTAAACCATTCGTAGCTCTGATTAGTGATTTCGTGTTTAGCTGATTTCTTGATATAGATTGCCACTATTTCTCCATAATTGGAGTTCCCGTCTACAAATGTGATATTGTCAAAAAGATGCAGATTTTCTTGTACACGCTTGATTCCCTCATAGAAGTTGTATTCTATGATTTCATTCGCAACATCGTGTCCTCCAAATAACTTTCTCTGCATCACCCTTGTTGTGCTTTCTTCCAAAGACCCTAAGCCGAAATATAAAAGCGAGATTTTATATCCGGCTTCCTTGAACTCCCCAATCATGTTCAAAATAAGGTCGTTGGAGAAGTTTGTTTCAAAAGCGAAGTCTTTATGCTGTGCAATGGCTTCATCTTTTTGCTTCTGCAATTCGCTTGCTACTGTACCACTTATCCAGCGTTCTATCCAATCAGGATGTTCCTTACGCAGATTGAGTGCAAGCAAATCACCATCAAAAGATTTGCAATGCAAATAATAAGGAGACAAACGGCTCTTACCAGCTCCGTTTGCACCTGCTATTACTGTAAATTCAGGACGTGTTTCCATTCCTATTTGTTTAACAGGTAAGCGTATCTGCCTTTCCCCTTGTCTGCAACTCTTGAAATAACCTTGTAGCTTCTTTCCTTACGGTTGAACTCTACCAAATCTTCACTACCGTCAGGATTAGCCAAATAGAAGTTGCCTTGCTTATCCCAAAATGGAATAGAAATGCCTTTTGCCCAGCCCTCCAAGTAAATGTGTTCCACTTCCTTGCGGACATTCTCATTCACTTCCTTGACGGTCTTTCCATTGGAGAGTTGAATGTTTTCTATTTCTGCATATTCGCACATAATAGTCTATGATTTGTTTTGAGCAAAGGTAGTGAATATTGTTGAATTATAGTACAATAAGCCACTGATAAATGCCTTTCAAGTATGATTTTTAGCAAGAGGACTATTTTCTACTCCGTCTTATAAATTGGATTCCGTTCAAAAAAAGTACCAGCTAAAAAGAAACGGCATCCATATTGAATAAATGCCATTTCTTCTTATCAAGTTTTTTAGAAGCCGAAGCCAATAGAAACAGACACACCATGAGGGTAAATATCCGTTTTATTTTGTTCTGACACCCATCCCATTTCATTTGGCTTTATCCAATCATCACAAGGGTTGGCATTGTAGGTATATCCAACTTTTAGAAACACAGATAATCCTTTATAGAAGTTCCAATTAACACCCACTCCCGGATTCATCAAGTAGGCTATATCCGATTTTTGCATCTATGAAGGGAGAAACTTTCTTCTTTAACATGGTGTAGTTAACATCTGCATATATGGGAATGGCAGTATAGCTATCTCCTAAACGTATTCCAGCACCTGCACCCACATAAAGGTATGGGTTAAATTGAAAACCATGTGTTGTGTAAATATCAGTGGTACTAAACAGTCCCATATCATCGGTATGCAGTGTTCTGCCACCCTCAATAGAGCCTTTATAAGTTTGCACATTGCTTGTTGTGGGAGCTATGCTCAATGTAATAAGAGCAAAGAGCAACCCCATAATTCTTAATGTTTTCATCTGTCTTTTGTTTTTATATTAAACGTATATCTTGTTACTCGTTTGTCACTCTTATATATTTCTCAATCTCTCCGCTTACAAGTTCGTCTATGCTGTCTGCATATATCCTTTGCCGTCTAAGTTGCTTTATAAGGCTGTCATTGGATAGTTTGAGTATCTTGAAATGCTGTTCTCCAAAGCCCTTATTATAGATAATCAACAAATCAGGCTTTATCAGGTGGTAGGTAAATTTACCCGTTTCAGGTGGGCAGTCAGCCTTACCGTTCTTGTAAAAACCAAGTGTGTCAAGAACATTAACATAACCATCAGCATATTCCACCATTTTCCATTTGCCAACTATCAAGCTGTCGATAGAAGCATAATTTATAGGTTGCTGTTTGTTTTTGCAACTATAAAAGAATGACAAAGTTATTCCTATAATTCTTCGACTTGGAAGAACTCACGAATCGTCTGTGCTGTAACCGTATCTTTGGGCGATATGTCAAGCATCTTATAAAGTCTGACTAATTCAGCCTTTATATATTTCAATGTATAGCATTTCCCTACTTGAAAGGAGTTCTTCAATAGTTGGACAAACTCAACACCTGTCGTCTTTTCCCGATAGCGTTTCAGTATCATGGCTTCTTTGATTTTCTTCGGTGAGTAATTGTTAATCTCTATCACTTCCTTTCCTACCGTTTCATAGGCTTCCACTATAAAAGGGTCAAGTCTGCGAAGTTCCCTTATGTGCGTTTGGACAATGGGAGAATCCATGTCGTTTTTCAAAGATTCAAGAATCTCCACCAACTTTTTACGGCTTTCCTTTATTGATGTATTCTTGTTCTCCAATGTCAACCGTTCCTTGTCGCCTAATGGATAAAATAGCGAATCGGATATTTCCGCTCTGAAATGGCTTGTCTTTCCATAGAGTGACATGAGCAAGTCAATGTTGTTGTATGAGGACTTAACCAATGCTTCATCCATATAGTTGTCAATGGCAAAATAATCAATCTTGCCGTTTTTCAGCATCTTGTTAAATGGCAATATATCCAACGCTGCCTTAAAAGCGTTTCTTGTTTCCAAAGAGGTTGTACAATCATATATCCGTTTTATCGTCATATATGCTTCTCTACTTGCTTTTAGATATTCTACTATGCCGGACTTTGTTCTAACAGGGTAGCTTTCATTGGTGTTCACGATATGGTGTATGGTGGAAACTCCACCCCTAAACCGTCCGATTACCTGTACCGCATCCGTGCAAGGGTCTATCATAATATATTCAGCAAAGTAAGGCTCTGTCACAAAGGCAACATCAGGTTTCTCGTCAAGTTCTATATCCAATGCACTGTAAAAACGGCTTGTAAAGAACATATAAGGCTTCTTGTGCTTGTCGTTCCAATTATCATAAGCTCGGTTGAATCCGCTTCGTTTCAGTTTATCCACGCTCTTTGCGGAACAAAACACCACACTGTCCTCAATGATATTCAGCTTATTCATAAGTTGAAGAATCATGTCTGTGCTGTTGATGAAAAAGCAAATGCTTCTCGGTTCTTCCTGTACCTGTTGAATTTGGGGCAGGGTCACTTTCAACGCTTCAAGCACGTTGTTTGTATGGACTATGTTCATTGCTTTGGTATAATCATAATCGGGCTTGACTTCTACAAGTATAAAATTTTGTTCTTCAAAACGTAGGTCAGAGGGAATAATCGGGGTTGCTGACACCATAGCTTTCCCGTCAAAATGAAAGAAATCGTCTATTGGCAAAGTTATATCCTCCCGATAATCGTTGTCCTTGACAAGTTTGTGGCACTCATCCAACAACATGAAGCACATTGTGTACATATTCAGTTCCAAGTATTCAAAGGCTTGCTTGACCTTGTAGAAACTTTCGGGTGTACATAGTATCTTAATGAGTTTACCATTGGCAATGGTGTCTTCAAGATATGCAATCACATCATCTACCGTGACTTTCTGCATTACCCCGAAAAGGTTGTCTTTCTTGTGTTTCGGGTCTTTACATTTGCCCACAATGGGCGGTTGGTTTAACTCTATAATAATAGAATGGCGTTCAGCCTTGATTTCTGAATAAGTAGCTCCCAATCCTGTAAGCGTCTTACAAAGAATAGTATTTGTTTCAATCGTGTAAATATCAGACAAGCGTTGCCCTTTATTTATTGGTAAGATTATATTTATCATAATTCGAGTGTTTTTTAAGAGAGTGGAGAGCTTTTGGTTGCTCCCCAACTCTCGGTTGGTAATAATGCCTATCTAATCAATCCTCTTTCTCGCAAATAGCTTGTGATTTCCTCGTCACGCTCCATAAAGAAAAGGATAGTTCCGTAACGGAAGTTGGCTACTCCCGTAAGTTTGCCTGTCCTGTCCCGAAATTCAGGGGTAAACTGAATGTTTCCTATTCCGTTTTCCACAAACAGTTTCAACATATCCTTGCGGAACTTGTTAGCGTCTGTTTCTTCGGACTTGGCTACCGCATCGGGCTTCACGTTGAAGTCCTCGGTTTCACCTTTCAATAGATAGTTCATCACCCATGCAAATGCTTCTTGGTTGATTTGATAGGCAAAGTTCTTGGTTGTCTTGCTTTCCACTCTAATTGCTTCATAGCCGTATCGGTCTATGGTGAAGTAGAGGGATAATCTTTCATTGCGATTCATCATCGCTTTTAACTCGGTGTGAGCTGCCGTATTATTATATGACTGCTCAACTTGTTGCATAATGCCAGCAAATGTAAAACTCATGTTGTTCAATTTTGTACTTTTAACTCTTGCGACCTACCCACTTAAAGCTATGCTGCATCTCGCTTTTCGTATCGGATTGCGTTGCAAAGGTCGGTATTATTCTTGGGGAACATTGGTAAGTAATTAAAGCTGTTTTTAGAGAGTTTTTTACTAAACAAAAAGGGTGTGTCTATTCGGACACACCCTCTAAAAATCATATCGAATGAAAAGGCTTGCTAATAATATCTTGATGAATCTGTATTATTGGGAGAGGTCTTATATTGCTTTGCTTTGATTATATCGTCAATCGAATCATATTGCATGAGATAATTTTTTAACGACACGCGAATTCTCTCCCCATCCATATAATCCAAAAAGCTTTCTTTTTCCTTGTACTCAATTAAATTGAGCCTGTTCAACAAGTCTGCGATAATCCTGCCTTGTTTTTTGGTTACAGATTTTTCAGTCTTGGACTTGCAGTTAGGTATATCTTGCAGCAAGTGATAAGTTCCCCACATAAATCTTATTGCGTTCACATTCATTTTAGCCCCAACAGTTTTTCCATAAATGGCATATAATTCCTGCTCGGCTTCTTTTACGCTTTTTACACCAAGATATTTTTCAAGATAACGGTCAAGTGCTTCCTGAAACCACGGTGTCTGCTCGTCTATCTTTATAGGGCTTAAATCACCAAATGATATTCTGCATTGTTTGTGGTATTTCTTGACTTTATCATTCAGACTATCGTTGTGGTGCAAGCCTATGTATAGTTTCAACATATCAGGACGGATGGCATGGATGTATTCTTGATATTCGTAATTCATATCTTCCAGTGTGGATTCCGTTGTTTCCAATTTATTTCTCATTAATAGGGCACAGGCATAGAGCAAGACTTGGTAAACTTCGTCTTTCTCTGTAATTTCAAGTTGGTTTTTCTCGCAGAAATCCTCTATGGTAAGCAAATAGGTATCTGTTGATATTCTCATAAGCAATTCTTCTTTTGCTAACGCTTCAAAATGCGCTTCTGCGTAAGCATTGACATCATAATGCCCTTTTTCATTCATGTATCTTTCTTTGTTGGAAGATTCATCTAACTTTATGCTTGCATAGTTACCAAAAAGTTCTTGTATGTACGGATTGTTTCTATCTATTCCAAACCATTTCTTTAATCGAGGTTCAAGACGTATGAATTCCTCCATTGTGAACAGTAGTCTTAAATAATCTCTTTCCATATTTTATGTTATTCATTATAGGGCAAAGTTACAAATAATCCCGCCTATCGTTCTGATAAACAGGATTATTTTTATTAAAGTAGTGATTTCATCGCTTCATCAATCTGCTCATTGTCAAAGCTGTCAAGATAGATTTGCGTCACTCTTTCAGAACTATTTACCAAACACATATCTCACCACCTTATCATTAGCTTTATTCTCATTCACAAAATCACGCTCTATATAAATATCGGTCACTTTCATAGAATCGTCAATGTGGTTCAAAGCTGCATGAACTACATATTTATCAATGCCAACTTTGTTCAAGGCAATGGTAGCCCAGCTATGGCGCGCAGCATAATATTCCAAATCATCCACTTCTAATATAGCACCAATCTCTTTTAGTCCATAGTTGATAGCTTTGTTGAAGCCTTTTTCATCTGCATAGTATTGATAGAAGTTGAATAACCGCTTACCTGTCTTGTCTTTGTACTTCTCTATTAAAGGCAAAATTATTTGAGGAACATCTACTACCATCTTCGCATTATCCAATCTGCGGTCTTTCGTTTTGGTTCTATAATAGGTGATAGTGTTATTCTTCATTTCTGTGGCATTATAGAGGTCTGCTGAATTGATACCCATTAAACAAAATGAGAGAATAAAGCAATCTTTCGCCAGATTATAGCGGCAAGTGGCTTTATAGCCTTTCTTCATGTCTTTATAAGGCAACTTCCATATCTTCTTTATGATGTCTGTGGATATGGCTCTTTTGCGTGTGGCTTCTTGTTTGGGTATGGCAAAGTCCTCAAAAGGTGAGTGGGGTATCAGAATCAGGTTCTTGTCTTTTTTGTTGTACTTCTTTTTAGCTTCATTAAATAGTTTCTTTATGCTCACCAAATAAAGGGACAAAGAACGGTTAGAGGGAACACGCTTACCTTGTGCTATCAGCTTCTTAGTTCTTGCTTCACGTTCTTTATTTAGAAACGCTTTGAAATTCTCCAAGAAATCAAGGGTTATCAGATTCACGTCCAATTCTTCTTTACCAATGAAGCGGATTAGCGCATTAAGGGCAGAAGTGTAATTGGGTGCTCCTTTGATAGTGGTTGAGGCTATCCATTCACGGCTGAACTTTATAAAGTCAATAGTTTGCTGCTTCTGACGTTCACCGTCCAAATAGTCCATTACTTCATCAAGTGTATAATGGTTTAGTTCAATTTGTAGCTTGGCACACTTCTCCTGATAACTGCGAATCAGGCTATCCACTTCTTGCCTGATAGATGATGTCTGTTTGATTTTCAAGTCTTTAGTTAAGTCTTTGTTGGTGACAAACAAACTCGTTGACAAACGCTTTACTTTCCGGTCAAGGGTAAACCGTAGCTTGACATTGTACGTTCCATCCAACTTCTGTTCTTGCTTCTTGATTTCTGCTTTGATAGTCAGCATCTTGCACATCTTTTAATTAGTCAACAATTAGTCAACAAATGATGTGAAAGGCACAGATAACTGTATGTTTAAGATTGCCACAGGAGCATAAAGAGGGCAAAAAGAAAAGCGTTAACTGCTTGATTTCGTGCAATTAACGCTTTGTTTTCGAGTGGACCAGCCAGGGCTTGAACCTGGGACCTCCAGATTATGAGTCTGTTGCTCTAACCAACTGAGCTACAAGTCCTATTAGAAGTATCCCTTAAAAACTGGTGCAAAAGTAATTGTTTTGACTGACTTTTGCAATACTTAAGCGGTTTTTTTGCAAAAAAAAACTAATCACGAGCAATGCTTCCAATATATATTGTATTTTTGCGGCACTTAAATTAACTAATAAACAGGCATTATGTCACAAAAAACTAATGAACCGCACCTGACTGGATTGTCTGATCAGGAAGTTCTCTCCAGTCGTGAGAAGTATGGAGTCAATCTTCTAACTCCTCCCAAACGACCATCTATGTGGAAACTGTATCTGGAAAAATTCCAAGACCCTGTTATCCGGGTGTTGTTGGTCGCTGCAGTCTTTTCACTTATCATTTCTATTATTGAGAATGAATATGCCGAAACCATTGGCATTTTCTTTGCTATCTTTTTGGCTACAGGCATCGGATTCTATTTCGAATACGATGCGAACAAAAAGTTCGACCTGCTGAATGCAGTGGGCGAAGAAACTCCTGTTACGGTTATCCGAAACGGGAAGGTACACGAGATTCCTCGCAAAGATGTGGTGGTAGGTGATATCGTCATTCTGAACACGGGTGAAGAAGTGCCAGCCGACGGTATCTTGCTGGAAGCCGTATCGCTTCAGGTGAATGAATCGAGCTTGACCGGAGAATTGATGGTGAACAAGACAACGGTGGAAGCCGACTTTGACGAGGAAGCCACCTATCCATCGAACAGCGTGATGCGCGGCACGACCATTACCGACGGTCACGGCATGATGCGAGTAGAGCGCGTGGGCGATGCTACCGAAATCGGCAAAGTAGCCCGTCAGGCTACGGAGCAAAGCCAAGAGCAGACTCCGCTGAACATCCAGTTGACCAAACTTGCCGACCTTATCGGGAAAGTCGGATTTACGATTGCTGCCCTTACCTTTATTATATTTACCTCGAAAGATCTGTATGCTTACTTGCAGGTGAATACAATAAGCGATTGGCATCAATGGCTTGACATCGCCCGCATTGTATTGAAATACTTCATGATGGCGGTTACCTTGATTGTTGTGGCTGTTCCCGAAGGCTTGCCGATGAGTGTTACGCTTAGTCTTGCCTTGAATATGCGCCGGATGTTGAAAACCAATAACCTGGTGCGGAAGATGCATGCTTGCGAAACAATGGGTGCCATTACCGTAATTTGTACGGATAAGACCGGTACACTGACACAGAATCTGATGCAGGTATATGACGCAAAACTGGATGAAAGCCAACCCGACCTGATAGCAGAAGGCATTGCGGCAAACTCTACCGCTTTCCTTGAAGAGAAAGCGGCAGGTGAAAAGCCGTCGGGTGTAGGAAATCCAACTGAAGTGGCACTGCTGCTTTGGCTCAACGGCAAGGGTAAGAATTATGAAACGCTGCGGGCAGGTGCTAAAGTGGTGAACCAACTTACGTTCTCCACCGAACGCAAGTATATGGCTACGCTGGTAGATTCGCCTATCCAGCAAAAGCGGATACTTTACGTGAAAGGTGCGCCTGAAATCGTGATGGGAAAATGCAACGTAAGCAAGGAACAGGTAGATGCCAATAATGAGCAGCTGCTTGCTTACCAGAACAAGGCAATGCGTACCTTGGGGCTTGCCTATAAGATAGTGCCCACGGATGCATCGACCGATTGTGCCGAATTGGTAAACGAGGGCGGATTGACCTTTTTGGGCATCTTTGCCATCAGTGACCCGATTCGTCCCGATGTGCCTGATGCCGTAAAGAAATGCCAGTCGGCAGGCATCAGCGTGAAGATTGTGACCGGCGATACACCGGGAACAGCTACCGAGATTGCCCGTCAGATAGGTTTGTGGAAACCCGAAGATACCGAACGCAACCGTATTACGGGTGTGGAGTTTGCCGCTTTGAGCGATGAAGAAGCACTCGACCGTGTGCTCGACTTGAAAGTGATGAGCCGTGCCCGCCCGATGGACAAGCAACGATTGGTGCAACTCCTGCAGCAGAAAGGTGCTGTAGTGGCTGTAACAGGCGACGGGACCAACGATGCCCCGGCATTGAACCACGCACAGGTAGGACTTTCGATGGGTACGGGTACATCGGTGGCTAAAGAGGCGAGCGACATCACCTTGCTCGATGATTCCTTCCATAGCATTGCCACCGCCGTGATGTGGGGACGCTCCTTGTATAAGAATATCCAGCGTTTCATCGTATTCCAGCTGACCATTAATGTAGTAGCTTTGCTGAGCGTATTGTTAGGCGCATTCTTCGGCACTTCCCTTCCGCTTACGGTGACGCAGATGCTTTGGGTGAACTTGATTATGGACACCTTCGCCGCCATGGCACTGGCATCTATTTCGCCCAGCATGGACGTGATGAACGAGAAACCTCGTAAACGTACCGACTTCATCATCACGCCGGCGATGCGCAACAACATCTTTGGCGTAGGGTTGGGATTCCTCGTCATCCTGATGGGTATGTTGGCTTATTTCAAGGGATTACCCGAAGGCTTGCTTCCCAACGGCGAAATGAACGTGCACTACCTTACCGTATTCTTCACGGTATTCGTCATGCTCCAGTTCTGGAATCTGTTCAATGCCAGCGTATTCGGAACCAACCATTCCATCTTCCGTGACGCCAGCCACGCATTGGGTATGCTGAGTGTGGCATTGATTATCCTGGTCGGACAGTTCATCATCGTCACCTTCGGCGGCAAAGTGTTCCGCACCGAACCGCTTCCGCTTATGGAATGGCTTTATATCATCGGCGGCACGTCGTTCGTATTATGGATTGGCGAGATTTGGCGAGGCATCAAGCGTTTGTCTAAGAACTGATAAGTAAGTGTGCAAAATTAAATGATATTACCAGAAACACAGATCTTCACGGATTTTCGCAGATTCTTTTAATTTACGATTTGACAATTTACTATCTACTATTTGAACTTTAAATCGTACTTCGTAAATCGAAAAATAGTAAATTAAAAGAATCCGCGAAAATCTGCGTTAATCTGCGTTTCTGAGCCGACCACATTATATAAACTAATTCTCAACATCTACTTATGGAAATAATCAGTGCCGAAAGCCCATTTGCGTTTCCGCCTTGCGCAGCCACTATCGGGTGCTTCGACGGTGTGCATCGCGGACATCGATACTTGATAGAGCAAGTGCACCGCGAGGCCCAAGCCAGAGGATTGCAGAGCACGCTGGTTACTTTCCCTGTCCATCCCCGGCAGGTCATGCAAAGCAGTTATTGTCCGCAATGGCTCACTTGCCTTCCTCAGAAAAAAGATTTGTTACAGCAAGAGGATGCCGATTATTGCATCCTTTTGCCGTTTACGCACGAATTGTCACTGCTTTCAGCACGCCGGTTTATGGAACTGCTGCACGTCCGTTTCAACGTACAGGCACTGGTTATCGGTTACGACCACCGCTTCGGGCACAACCGGAGCGAAGGCTTCGAGGACTATTGCTGCTATGGGAAAGAGTTGGGTATGGAGGTAATCCATGCCCAAGCGTTGGAAGAAGACGGTCTGTCCATCAGCTCCAGCCTCATCCGCAACCTATTGAAAGAAGGCGATGTGGCGCGTGCCAACCGCTATTTGGGCTATCGTTATTACCTGGACGGGCAGGTGGTAAGCGGCTATCAGGTGGGGCGCAAACTGGGCTTCCCTACCGCCAACCTCCAACCGTCCTGCCCCGACAAGCTGGTACCGAAAGAAGGAGTCTATGCCGTTTACGCGTATGTGGAGGGGAAACGCTACGCCGGCATGCTGAACATCGGCAGCCGCCCCACGATAGGCAACGGCACCGAGCGGAGTATCGAGGTGCACCTCATCGGCTTCGAAGGCAACCTGTACCAGCACGCTCTTCGGGTAGAGTTCATGCAATACATCCGTGAGGAACAGAAGTTCGAAGGCATCGAGGCATTGATAGCCCAGTTGAACCGGGACAAGGAAGAAATCGCCCGGTTTCTGAAATAATAGTCGAAACGGATATGCAGCTTTCCAGTTTCCTGCGAATAGCCCAGGCTTTGCAGATAGACTTCACTCCGGTCTTTATATGACAGAAGTGAACAGCATATCTCGCTTTTTTATGGAAATCACTGCTCCGTCCGACGCATCTCAGTCCTCCTAAAATCCTAATAAGGCAGGACTGCAGTCCTAATAGGGGTAAGACTGCAGTCCTAGGCTGTCAAGACAGCAGTCCTACTCTGCTAGGAGTGAGGACACAAGCAGATGTATATACACAATCATCTAAGGTGATATATTGTTGGCTGCCTTTTGCTTCGTAAAGATAGTTAGCATAATCGGCGGATTAGGCAACGGTTTGGCGGTCGGATTATCAGGCAAAAACAAATCCGCAGGAGCCGGAAACGGGGCTGCTGCGGATTCGGTTTAGAGTTCGAAGATAACATAGCAGGGCTTGCGGTCGATTGCGAAAAGAATCTTATACAATCCCTTTTTTACCGAAGAGGCGGAATAATTGTAGAGCGGAATTTCCGTCGTGTAATCCACTCCGGCGAAAAGATAAGAATCCCCCATAAGGATTTTGCGGAATGCTTCCCGCAGTTCGGGGGCAATCGTCTCCTCGGTGATGTCTTTCCATTGCCCGTCTTCGTAATAGTATAGCGCATATTCCTCTCGCCCGTGCGCCCATGGGTACACGGAACTCCGTGTCCAAATCACGTCATCAAGCGAATAGTTAAAGGTTACTTTCAGTACGACTTCGCACTTTACGTTCATCCCCTTCGGGAAACCGTATGCGCCGGGCTGCGGCACTTCGACCGTCTTCTTTTCTTCCGTCTCTTGTGCCTTGCCCCCGCAGCTGAGGAGGCAGAGGCACAAAAGTATTCCTAAGAGCCTGTTTTGAATTTCCACAAAAGGTTTTTCTTGGCCTGATGTATTCGTTTTCGTATATGCTTTGGGCGAGTTCTTTTAGTGTTGATAGGTTTCTTTCAGGAACTTGTCGAGTGCTGGACCTCGCATATTCACTTTATAGAAGCGGCCTTCCGGATCGAGTACGATGCAGGTCGGTACAGCAGTGATATTGTATTTCTTCACTGTGTTTCCCATAATGCCGTCGGCGATACGTGCCTGTGTCCACGACATATTTTCTTCTTTCAGTGCCTTTAGCCATTCTTCTCTTTTTTCGTCTACCGAAATGCTGATAATGGCAAAATCTTTGTATTGCTTGTTCACTTTTACCAAATGCGGGATTTCTGCCCGGCACGGACCGCACCAGCTTGCCCAAAAGTCCAGCAGTACATATTTGCCCGAAGGTATCAGTGACGCGAGTTTAACGCTCTTTCCATCGGGATTTTCTACATCGATGTCTATGTACTTATTACCTAAGGCAAGGGGGGTTATTACGTTCACCATGGAGTCCAGTTCAGCCAGTTGAGGAGTTCCTTGCCAAGCATCCGTTATCCAACTTTTCATTTCTGTAATTTCTTTTTCATTGAAATTGACGGTAAGCCCAGAGAATAAGGCTTTCAATTGGTCTAAAGCTACTACGGAAGAAGGGTTTTGTTGGATAAACGCTTTTACTTTTTGTATATATTGTTGTTGGTAGTCGGCTTGTTTTGTTACTAAGTTGATGCCAATATCGGTATAATCTTTTTTGTGTTCTCGGTCTGCCATCATCGGTTTAGTATATTCTTCGAGGAACTGGCGGTCGATGGCCTGCAAGGAATCGCTGTAAGGTTTCAGTGTTGTCAGCAGTTGTTGGTAGAGGTCTTGAGTGGCAGATCCTTTGATGACCGGTGGGATTACTTTACGGTCTGGAGTCCAATAAATACTGGGCAGGCAATCGAATTCGCCTTCGATGGTGATGGGCGAATTTTCCAAATAGAAATTGGTTACGAATACTTTTCCTCTTGGGCTTTCTTGAGGATTGGTACGTGTGTCTATGTACAAGGTATACATTTCCGGCTGGTTTATTTGTCCTTGTAGCCGGAATTTTCCATGTTCCATAACGGCACTGTCAATGCGCATCACTTCGAAAGGGAGTTGTTTTTGCAGGTAAACCTTGCCTTCGGGAATGCTGTCGCCCGTCAAGGTTCCTTTGATGGTATATCCTTTTTCTTGGGGTTGGCAAGCTGCCAGTGTGGCAAGTGCTGCCAGTAAACATAATTTTTTCATAAGAATGTTGTTTGGATGGTTTTTACTATTAATTCAGGGTGTATGAAGGGTTTTGTTCCAGTAGCTTGTTTCCGCTTAGGGCCGACCGGGGAATAGGCAAATTGAGATGTGCCATTGAATGCACATATCCCAAGCTTACGAAGTCGGTACCGTCCAGTTGTGAATATCGTACCATATCATACCACTCTTCGTAGTTCTCGGCACTCAATTCCAGGTATTTGTGCCGGAAGATAGCAAGCAGCAGATCGTTGTCGGCTATTGTGTCTACATAGCCTGCGGCATATCCGGCACGGTCGGTTAGGGGTTTCAGCGCCATACGGGCCGCTGCATATTGCCCGTTTCTGGCTTCTGCCTCAGCTTTTATTAAATATACTTCGGCAAGGCGCATCAGGTAGTATGTATTATTGTCGCCGGTAGCCGCGTCGTTCAGTACGTATTTTTGCAGAAGGTTTCCCGCTTCGGTGCTTAGGTAGGTTTGTGTATAGCGCGGGTCATTGCCAGTAGGGTCTAATTCTTCGGCAATCAGCTTAATGGTAGTGCCGAAGCCGCGCATAGCGGCGTCTGTCACTTTGGAGCCATATATTTGTTCCTGTGGATACGATACGTAGGGTGCCATCAGCAATTCGTGTGAACTGAATCCTTGAGAAAAAATGTTCAAGTAATTGCTTTCTAATGCCATGCCGCTTCCCAAGGCTTCGTCGATGGTGGCTTGTGCGGTCTGTGCCGCTTCCGCATACCGGTTCAGGTAGAGCAATACGCGTGCCTTCAGGGCGTTTACGGTAATTTTGTTCACCTTATAAGCCATGCCGGCGTAAGCCGGAGCTTGTTCGGCTTGTTTCAAGTCAGACAAGATTTGGCTGTAACATTCGGCTACGGTAGAGCGTCCTTTTGCTTCGCTGTTGTCGCGTACCGGTTCGTTGTATAAGATGATGCCGTATTCGGATTTTTGGTCCCAAAATTCTCCGAAGGCACGTAGCAACATAACTTCGGCAAAAGCCTTGTGGAAATAGGCTTCGCCCAGAATTTCCGATTTTCGTGTATCGGAAAGTCCTTGCGGCCGCTTGTTTTCCAGTTGTACGATGAGGGAGTTTGCCTGGTTGATGATGCTATAAAGTACAGTATAATAATTGAGCACGGCATTGTTTTCTATTCTCACGTCATTATTGGCAAAGTTAGTAGAACCTTCTACGTCCGAGTTGAGCAACGTGCCTGTCAAGATAAACATTGCGGGGCGCAAAGAGGCGAACTCTCGTTGGCGGTAGTATTGGTAGATGCCGTTCAGCAAGTATTCGGCAGAGTTGGCGTCGGTGATGACGTTGTCGTCTGTCAGTACATAGTCGGGATGTATATCGTCTACTGGCCCCAGCAGGTTACATGCCGAAAAGGAGACTCCTGCAAGCAAGGTATAAATAAGGTGTTTGATTTGCATATTGATGTTTGTTTTAGGGTTAGAATTGAAGTTTTACGCCTATCGAGAAAGTTTTCGATAAGGGATAGGAATCGTAGTTGGTACCCATAAGTGTGGTGCCCGAACCTACCGATTCCGGATCAAGTCCCGGCCAGCCGCTTACGGTGAATAAGTTAGTAGCAACGGCATAGACGGAAGCTCCGGCGATGTGTAGTTTGGAGAGCCACGGCTTAGGGAGATTGTATGAAAGGGTGATGTTTTTCATCCTGAGATACGAAGTGCTGAATACATATCGGTCCAACAGGGAAGTATTGTAATTGTATATGCCATCGCCTATGCGAGCATACTTGGCGTCGCGGCGGTCGGGAGTCCAGAAATTGTCATACAGTTCGGGATTGATGCCTTTGCCTGCTATTCCTATCATATCGGCGGCAAGGTCATTGTATAAGGCTTCTCCTCCTTGTGAGAACTGCATCAAGATGGAGAGCGACCAGTTTTTGTAACTGAAGGTGTTGTTCCATCCGCCGAAGAAGTTTGGCTCAGGATTGGCTATTACGGTTTTGTCGCCGGTGGTCGAGAATACGCCATCGCCATCCAGGTCTTTCAGTAAATAGTCGCCTACACCTGTAGTAGCTTGGTATACTGTTCCTTCTCCATATCGGGCGGCAGCTTGCGCATTGAGCCGGTCCAGTTCGCTTTGGTCTTGCACGATGTGGTCTACTATGTATCCTTGTACTACCCCAACTGGCTTGCCTACCACGAAGTAGTCTTGCATATAGGTGTCTATCTGCGCGTTGTTCAGCTCTTCCACGCGGTTGCGGTTCAAAGACAAGTTGAGGATAGAACTCCAGTTGAAGTTGTTGGTGCGCACGATGTCGGCACCTAGTGACAATTCAAAGCCGCGGTTGCTCATGTCGATGATATTGTCGTAATAGGTATTCATGCCCGCTTCCCAGATGTGGGGCGCAGGAGCCAGCGCGCCATCGGTATAGCGGTAATACCAGTCAAGGCTTCCGTACAGCCGGTTATCGAATAAGCCGAAGTCCAACCCTACATTGACTTCACTGGTCTTTTCCCATCCGATGTTCCGGTTGGGGAGGGTGCCGTTCAGCACGATGGTGCTTCCGTTGCCGTAAGGATAGTCGCCATACGTATAATATTGCTTGTACACAAAGTCTGCCACGTTGGTCGAACCGGTCTGTCCCAGGCTGAGGCGGAACTTCAAATTGTTTATCTGCTTTTTGTTTTTGATAAAGTCCTCTTCGCTGATAATCCATCCGGCAGACAGGGCAGGGAAAAAGCCCCACTGGTTTTCGGGGCCGAATTTCGAAGAAGCATCCGCACGCATACTCAATTCTACCAAGTAACGTCCGTCATAGTCGTAATTTACGCGTCCGTATACCGAGTTCAGTCCGTTTTTGCTGGAGGTTTCGCTTTTGCCGTACAAAGTTTGGGCTGAACCTATGTTGTTCAGGTTTTCGTCGTCGGGGAATCCTTGGAAGGTAAACGAACGGCTATGTGCCTTGCTGCGTTCAGAGCCGTAGCCCAGCATTGCGCCGAAGAGGTGTTTACGGATATTGAGGCTGTAGTCCAAACGGAAATTCAATGACATTGTCGTGTATTTGCTGTCGCTGGTAAGCAGTGTCGATTCTAGCGGAAGCCCTAAGTTCGACATATCTATGCTTGCTACCTTTGGAGTGAAATATTCCGATTCGAAGGTATAGTTGGTCATGCTGAAGTCTGTACGGAATTTCAGCCCTTTCATCAGGTCGATTTCGGCGAAAAGGTTTCCTAAGAATTGATTGCTTGAGTAAGTGGTGCGGCGTTGCGTCAAGGCTACAGGGTTGGGCTCCAGTTGCAGTCCTGCCATGCCATACATTTCCAATCCAGTGTCAATGCGTGTGTAATTGCCGTCTTCATCGTATACAGTTATGTCGGGTCGTACCAGCCAAGGCTTGGTGTCGCTGCTTGCTGTGCCTAGCCCGTCGCTGGTGCTGCGTCGGTTGGTTTCCGAGTAGTTCATTACGCCGCCTATCCGTATGTGGTTGTTCAGGTCGGTATTGAGCGCAAGGCGTCCTCCGTAAGTTTCCAGGTTATCGTTGCGGTAAAGCCCTTGTTCGTTTTGGCCGTTAAGCGAGAGAGAATAATTGGTTTTAGCCGAGCCTCCGCGTATCGAAGCCGTATATTGGTGGGTCAGCGCGTTGCGATTCATCACTTCGTCGGTCCAGTTGGTATTTGCCGTGCCGAACATGGCTTGGTTCAGTCCGTGGTAGATGTACGAACCGTCTTCAGCATAGCTTACGTTTGCCAGGGCATCGATGGCGGCTGAGTAGCCGATGCCTTGATTCCAGGCATCAACGGCGTTGCGCAGGTTTTCGTCGGTATATTTCAGGAAGGCCTCGTTGCTCATGGTGTCAAACATTTTCGTGGGGTTGGCTATCGAAAGGGTATATCCTACCTCTACCGAAGGCTTGCTCTCTTTGCGTCCGTCTTTTGTCGTTACGATGATGACTCCGTTGGCTCCGCGTGAGCCATAGATGGCGGTGGCGGAAGCGTCTTTCAGCACATCAATGCTTTCGATGTCGTTGGGAGAAAGGTTTTGCAGGGGATTGATGCTGGTGCTTTCGGCAAACAGGGGCACGCCGTCGATTACGTAAAGCGGCGCATTGTTGTTGGTTCCTGTCTGCATATTGGGATAAGGGGCGGTGACGCCGCGCACGTTGATGGTGATGGAAGCGCCCGGTTCGCCGCTGTTTTGTGTGGCAAGCACACCTTTCACCATGCCGCCTCCCAGCAGGTCTTGGATGTTGTGTGATACGGGTGCCATCCGTTCGATATCTTCTTTCTTTACTGATGAAATAGAGCTGGTCAGACTTTTACGGTTTTTGCTTCCATATCCTATGACCACTACGTCTTCCAATGCCACATGGTCATCGCGCAAGGTTACGTTCAACTGGTGTTGCCCTTTATAGGCGATGTGCTGGGTTTGCATTCCGATGAAAGAGAATACCAAAGTAGCGTTGTGTTGTTCCTTTCCTATTTTTAGTTGGTAGCGTCCGTCAATGTCGGTGATGGTTCCTGTAACTGTCCCTTCTATCGACACCGATACGCCCGGCAAAGGTTCTCCGTGGCTGTCGGTCACAATTCCCGTCAATGTCGGCCCGTTTTGCCGGGCGTAGCTTGCCGACGGCATCTGGCTTTCTTGAGGCATATCCGTTCTTGCGGCATAAATGACGGTGCCGCTGCATAAAGCAAGAAATATGCACGCAAACGTTTTTCTTGTATTCATTTTTGTCTTTTTTTGAGGGTTAAATATAGTAATCCGTTGGCTGGCCTCGGGTACGAGGTTTTATCTTGATGTAAGTCTATCAGGCAGCAATTGGATTATGGTTTTACAAAATTTGCGAAAATTATTCATATTTGCAAATTTTGCTTTGATAATCTCTGAAAAATGAGGGGCATTCAAGATGGTTATCTAAGCAAATACGTCAAGACAAGAAGTCAGATAGTCCGCTATCCTCCTTATAAAATCAGAAAAACAATCTTCGAAAACAATTCTTAAAAAAAACTGAGCAAAATTCAAACAGGCTTTAATCGGGAGTGATAAAAAAGATATATTTGTTAATACAAGATAAGGAAAAGAATCTAATTATTAAAGCGTGTTATAAAGCATAAGATTTTTGTTCTTATCGCTTGCTATATTCCGGAAAGTCCGTACATTTGCAATGTGTTTTTCATAGTATTAGATTTAAGGTTAACAAAGGTTGGAGTACAGCGGTACTCCTTTTTTTATGCCCGCACGCTTCATTTGCCGGGCTTTTCCGGAGCGGTCTGTAAATCCGGTAAGGAGAATGGGTTGCCACATTCATTCTATATAACCGTATCGCCAACACGATTAGTAATCGTCAAGCTGCACGATTAGTAATCGTCAAGCTGCACGATTAGTAATCGTATCGGTATTGCAGTTATATGCCCAAACTCCAGTTTCAACAGTTTGTTTTATAGTAAAACAAAATTGGTTTGCGAAAAAATGGAACGCAGAGACGCAAAGACGTGGGGAAATAATTTAGAGAGAAGGCAAAGAACACGGAGCCAAATGTCACTCTCTGTGTGCTTTGCTCTTAAAAAAATAAACTTTGTGCTTCCGCGTCTCTGCGTTCCATTCCATTTTTCGTAATCCATTTTTGATAGACTATATCTGGCTATATAGTTCCTATGTTTGTAATGTGCTAGCAAAATAGCATAAAGCCAAGAGAATTATTAAATTTGTAAATGAAAGAAATAACTTAATAAAACCTATGACTTTATGCGTAAACAAAGTAACACATTAAATTTTGAAGGACAAAATATTTACGTAGGAATTGATGTGCATTTGAAGAGTTGGACAGTAAGTATCCTGAGCGGGCATCTCCACCACAAGACATTCGTTCAGCCCCCGAGTCCGGAAGCCCTGTCCTCTTATCTTCACTCTCATTTTCCCAACGGAAACTATCTGTCAGCCTATGAAGCCGGTTTCAGTGGCTTCTGGGCACATTATAAACTGGTTGCAATGGGAATACAGAATATAGTGGTTAATCCGGCGGATGTCTCCACCAGCCAGAAGGAACGTCTTCAGAAGACGGATGCAGTGGACAGCAGGAAAATAGCCAGGTCTCTGCGTAACAATGAACTGACAGCCATCCATGTCCCTTGCAGGGAGACATTGGAGGTCCGTACCCTTTTGCGCAGCCGTGACGCCCTTGTCCGTGACCTGGCAAGAATGAAACAGCGCGTCAAGGCATTCCTGTATTATTATGGGATTGACTATCCTAAAGAATTCCAGCACAGCGGCACCCACTGGTCACGCGCTTTCATGAACTGGCTGCGTAACGGTATCCGCATGGATACGGAGGAAGGGGGTGCCGGTCTTTCCCTTTTGCTGGATTCCGTAGAGTCACAGCGCAGGCTTCTTCTGGAAGCGACACGGAAGCTGAGGGCGCTTTCCCGTTCAGACGGATATGCCACCGACTACGAACTGCTACGTTCCGTCCCGGGCATAGGCATGATAACGGCTTTGTCTTTACTCGCCGAACTGGAAGATATACGGCGTTTCGCCAATTCGGACAGGCTTGCGGGGTATATCGGCCTTGTCCCCACTTCCCACTCCACGGGTGAGAAAGACAATAAGGGGGAGATGACCTTCCGGGGGCAAATGCAGTTAAGAAGCAAACTGATAGAATGCGCATGGTTCGCAGCCCGGATTGACCCGGCCTTGAACATGGCTTTTTCAAAGCTGACACGGCGGATGGAGCCTAACAAGGCCATTGTGCGGATAGCCCGAAAACTGTTGAACCGGATCTTTTATGTCTTGAAATATAAAAGGAGATATAAGAATGAGACAGTTGAATGACACGATGGACAACAACTATATGAATGACCGCTGACAGTTTCTTGCAGCCATCAGGTCTGCTTTCTTTAGAATGCGGCATTTTACTTTAATAGGACTGAAAAGGAACATGTGACCGGGAACTTCCCGGTTCACTGATAGAAGGTTGTCCATATAATAAGTTCCGGCAAGGAAAACGGCAGGTTTTCTTAGCCATGTAGCGATATCCGTAACACAAAGGGACAGGACCGATGTCCCATCCCTCAACAATGTTACGGCGTAACGCAGGGAGTCTATTGCTGGCAAGTTGCTCCTCAGCAGAGCTTGCGTCCTCTTCAACTCCTTGATTACAAAGCTAATGAAAACCTTTAATAAAATAAAAAAATTCTCTGGATATTTGGATTACAACATAGAAGAAACTGTTTTGAATTGATTCAAGAATAATGTTACAGTCTCCTTAAAATTTGAAATCAGCAAGCCAATTGGAAAAATGTTATATCTTTAAAGGTACCAAACTATAAAGTTATGACACACTATCCAACCGACCTGACTGAAAAACAGTGGCAAGTTATAAAAAATATTTTAGAGCCGCAAGCGAGGGACCGAAAACATTCGCTTAAAGAGATAATGAATGCAATCCTTTATATCAACAAGACCGGCTGCCAGTGGCGTATGCTTCCCTCTGACTTCGCCCCTTGGCAAACCGTCTATTGCTATTTCCGTAAATGGAAGCTTGAAGGCGTGTTTGAAGAGGTGATGGATACCTTGCACGCTTTCATCCGTAAACAGGCAGGGCATCAGGAAAGCCCCAGCCTTGGCATCATGGATTCCAGAAGTGTGAAGACTTCCCATCATGTTGATTCTGACCGCGGTATAGACGGGAACAAGAAAATCAAGGGGCGGAAAGAGCACATCATTGTCGATACGCTTGGGCTTCCGTTAGCCGTCGCAATCCATGAAGCCAACCTGCATGACAGCAAGGGTGCCCCACAAGCCATAGAAAAACTCGCTTATAAATTTCCGCGTTTGGTTAAAATCCTGGCAGATGGAGGCTACAGGGGAGGTTTGGTCGATTGGGTCAAGAAGAAATTCGGATGGATATTGGAGGTCGTACTCAGAGCGGATGAATGCCCATCCAAATTTCAGGTGCTGCCCAAACGATGGATTGTAGAACGCTCTTTCTCATGGCTGGAAAACTTCAGAAGGCTGACTATTGATTACGAGTTCCTTGCTGAAACTGCGGAAGCCATGGTACAGATCGCATTCATCCAAATCATGCTTAACAAATTTATCGAATGAAATCAAAACAGCTTCTAAAAACTTAATATCTAAAAACTTAATATCTTTCATAATGGAATTTTTTCTTATACTTCGGGCTGCATTAATTTGTGCATTTTGTATATGCCATGTAGTAGAGACGATGTGCACATCGTCTCTACAGAAACAGTGCGAAATGTTCAATGAAATGCACAAATTCATGTCGTACATGGTATAATTTCGGATGCCAAGGTGCAATTGGATATCAGCTCTATCTGCTTCAACGTTCTCTTTTAATATACTAATGGGCTGTTCGCCATGTACTGGTTTAAACCAGATGGCAGGGGAATCGGAGACATTTCTCTTGAACTCCTCAATTTTTGCAGGAGAATATTCCAGCAATCCTACTACTACAACGTTTGCCGAATCAAGCACATAGCAATAGATGAAATTGCTTGCCTTGTAATCTTTATTCTTTATCATGTGGTCGGTCAGTTCATCCATTACCTGATTCAGATAATTATAAGAAAATTTGCAAGGCTTGAAAACAAGGTTGCCGGCATTTTCCGTCATCGATTTTATCTGCGCTTGCCCGCTTTCGTTCGTAGCCAACACAACCAATTGTTTTTGGTCGTTAATGAAACATCCGCCATAGTAATCGGGATAGATAGAGGTTGCACCACGGGCGGCGGCCTGCTTGAACCCTGCTATCAGCTTCGCATGGGTTTCCAACGCTTTCTCTTCGGTATTCACTTGAAGAGCAGGTTCACTCTGAGCATTGACTTCTGTCAATACTTCGTTTTCTGAACACGATATCAATTCCATCGGAATCAGTACCAACAATCCGATTAAACAATAAATTCTTTTCATGATTATTGGTTTTTATATTAAACATTCTCAAAGATAGGCTTTTTCGTGATAGTCTGTTACATCTCCCGCCTTTTTAACTTCCTCTTTTAACAATGTGAACGACGTAAAACGTTTCATAGTATGTCGTTTTTTAATGAAACAATTAAATTAATACAAGATGACGTCATTTGCGTGGCAAGTTGGATGAAAAAGCAAAAGAATTTGATAGTTTTTATAGATTTGCCCGTGTAAAATTTTGTGCCTATGAAAACAATTCTCTTTTTATTATTATCGCTTGCCCTGTTTTCTTGCCAAGGAGGACACAAGCAGGACGTCAAATCCACTGAAGAAACAAAACATCAGATTGTGGATACTGCTTCAGTCTATTATATTAACCCTTTGCCCCTCTATTTCATTTTAGGAGGCGATACGGTATATACGCTTGTTGACGGCGGTCTTGTATTTCCCATACATACCTCTGCTCCCGATGATCCAGACTTGTTTATCAACTTGAATAATTATGTGAAGAAAAAGGTGGCAAACGCACATCTTGGCAAAGGGTCAGTAGATCTCGTTTTCATCATCGACAAGGAAGGGTATGTCCGGGACGTGACTATTGAAAAATCGGCGAAAGAAAGCGGTGCCAATCCCAATGTGGCTGCCCGTATGGATTCTATAGCCTGCAAAGTAATAGCCAATCTGCCCCGCTTCACCGCTCCGGCAACAAGAAAAGGTAAGTCTGTGAATTTCTTAAAGAGATGGACGGTACGGTTTGAGTGACTGAAGTTACCCGTTCTTGCAGATTTGCAATCCGGCAAACATCTAAGCTACTGCTTTCTGGTAGGTATCTGTTAAGCGGATTAAAATTGACTTCGTCGACCTTCGGTTCAGAGCTGGAAGACGATGTGGCAACGCCTGCCTGCCAGCAAGAAGGTGAGGCGGTACAGCCCTTTTTTCACCTTGCCTTCCGTGATGTTATAGAACGGGATGTCGAACCGGACCGGTTTGCCCGGACGGAGGATTTGCCAAGCTTCTATCTTTACCAGGTTGCTGGCTTCAAGCTCTTCTTCGGATTGCGGGTTTGCCTCCACGTAGTTTCTTTCTTTTTTCTTGTGTGCGGACGGGCGGGGCAGCTTCATTTGTCCGGTCACTTCTTTCCACCCTTCGTTGTCTTGATAATAAATATAGCAAGGGTACTTCGGCAGGTAGTCGTGCATCAGCAGCGTGCAATCCTTTTCCGACTGATTGACCATCGCCACAATTACCATCGTGTCCTCCGGGCTGACGCGCCACGCCACCTTTATCCATTCTGGAAAGCCGGACGCGCCAAGGGGGTATGCCTCGGCTGTCTTTGCTTTCTTGCTTCCGCAGCTGAGGAAGCAGAAGCAGAGCAGAAGGAACAGTCCTTTAAAAGCGTTTGTTTTCATAGGAATAAGCTTTATGTGTTGAATGTCCTCGAAAGATAGGCTTTTTCGGGATAGTCATCTTCCGCCTTTTTAACTTCCTATTTTAACATTATGAACGGATCGCCTGTCCGTGCCGGGGCATCTCTTGCGTCACACACCTAATACGATGTTTGCATCAATGCTTAATTTCCGGCTTATCTCACGGGCTACTTTCAGTGTAGGTTCGCATTTCCCGGAGATGTAATCGCTTAGACGTGAAGGGCTGACGCCAATCAGTTTAGCCAAAGACTTCTGGTTCAACCCCATTTCGTACATACGGAGTTTGAGGATGTCGACAAGCGTAGGTTCTCCCAATGCGAAATGCTCTTCCGAATAGTCAGCAACAAGGTTGGACAGCAATTCCAATTCGATGCTGCTAGGGTCATCGAGAGGCGTCTCGTCCGTAACCAACGGAAGAAGTTCCTCGACTCTTTTTACAGCCCAATCGTATTGAGCTTTTGTTTCTATCTTTGTCATAAGTTTAAATTTTAGAGCAATCAGCTATTTTGTCATATTCCGAATGTGTCCCAATGAAACGGATATAAACAAACTTTATCGTGAATTTTATTACTACAATCAGCCTGTAATTATTACCTTTGATATTGAATACGTAATGCTGGTTGCCTACGTTATCCACACTGTTAAACGATTTCTTTACATCGGCAAAACACGTCCATTGGCTCTTCTTGACTATAGTGGCCCATTCTTGCAAAGCCACTTTCGCATCGGGATGAGTCTCCGAATACTCTTTTATCGCCTGTTCTGTAAATATTCTCATTGGGTCGTTTGATTATCACAGCACAAAGATAGGAAAAGAGTTCTGATTTTCAAAACAATATTTTGATATTTATAATTATGCTATAAAAATAGCGGTACCCCGAAAGATACCGCTATATGCAACTCGGTGTTTCCGTGTTCTATTTTTAATTACAGCTCCTTAATGCTGATAGCCACACCGCCGCTGGGCGCGAGGCGTTGCTTCAGCACGGTCTTGCTGGAGACTTTCTTGGTGGAGATGATGTAGTCTTGCGGATTGGTACGCCAGTCTGCCTTTTTGCCGTCGGCATAAATGGTGGCTTCGTATTTCTTGCCTTCGGGCAGGAAGCTGAGGTCGATGACGGCTTCGCGCGCATTCTCGTCAGTGATGCCGCCGATGTACCATTCGTTCTTGCCTTTCGCCTTGCGGGCAATGGTGATGTAGTCGCCCGGTTCGGCTTCCAGGATGTAGGTATTGTCCCAGTCTACCGCCACGTCTTTGATGAACTGGAAGGCATCAAGGTGTTTCTCGTAGCTTTGGTACAGGTCGGCTGCCATCTGGAGCGGGCTGTACATCGTGACGTAGAGGGCAAGTTGTTTTACCAACGTGGTGCTCAGCTTCGCCTGGTTCGATCCGTATTGCGAAAGGTCTCCCTCGAAGATACCCGGCGTATAGTCCATCGGACCGCCCATCAGGCGGGTAAACGGCAGGATGGTGGTGTGGTCGGGGCGGTTTCCTTTGAAGGATTCGAACTCGGTGCCGCGTGCCGACTCTTGCGCAATCCAGTTGGGATAGGTGCGGCATAAGCCTGTCGGGCGGACGGCTTCGTGCGAGTTGACCATAATCTTATATTGTGCAGCCGTTTTCGCCACGCGGAGATAATGGTTCACCATCCATTGTCCGTCGTGGTGCTCGCTGCGCGGGATGATGCCACCTACGTAGCCCGTCTTTACGGCATCGTATCCGTATTTGTTCATAAAGCGGAAGGCGTCGTGCATCTGGCGTTCGTAGTCGGCTACCGATGAGGTGGTTTCGTGGTGCATGATGATTTTCACGCCTTTCTCCTGTGCGTAGCGTTGCAGTTCAGCCACGTCGAAGTCGGGGTAGGGTTTGTCGAAATCGTAAATGAATTCCTTGCTGTAAGCATAGTTGTCTTCCCAGCCTTCGTTCCAGCCTTCCACCAATACGGCGTCAAACCCGTGTTTCGCTGCAAAGTCGATGTATTCCTTCACGTGTGCCGTGTTGGCTCCGTGGTGTCCGTTGGGTTTCAGCTTCGTATAATCGGTCTTGCCGATAACGATGTCCTGCGTGTCGGTATATGCCCACGTAGAGTCTTGCCCCGTGAAGTATTCCCACCATACGCCGACATACTTCGTAGGATGAATCCACGAGGTATCCGCCAGCTTGCAAGGTTCGTTCAGGTTCAAGATGAGGCTGGAAGCCAAGATGTCGCGGGCATCGTCGCTTACTACGATGGTACGCCACGGCGTAACGCTTCCGGTATGCACGTAGGCTTTCGTGCCGTTGCGGTCGGGAGTGAGGTGCGTGCTGAGTACGAAGCCTTTGTCGTCCAGATTCAGCTGCATGGCAGGATAGTTCACCAGTGCGGCTTCGTGGATATTGATGTATAACCCTTCAGCCGATTTCAGCATCAACGACGATTGTACGGCAAGGTTCGGGGTAGCCGAACGGATGGCGAGCGGTTCCTGGCGCACGCTGTCAATCAGGCTTGCCACTTCCGAGAGTTTCGAAGTCGTAGTGGGATATTCGTTCGTATCATAGTCTCCCGGAAGCCAGAACGCCTTATGGTCACCGGTCAGGCGGAATTCGGTCTCTTCTTCGTTCACCGTAAAGTGGCGCAGTTCTTTCTGCACCGGGAACTCATAGCGGAATCCCAGCCCGTCATTGAACAGACGGAAACGGAGGTTCAGCAGCCAGCCCGTTCCGTTTTGCTTCATGGCGATGAACAATTCGTTATGGTGGTCGCGGATTTCACTGTATTGTCCCCATACGGGCTTCCAGGTAGTGTTGCTTTCCGAAGTTTGTGTATCGGTCACCGTAAAGTTGCGGTCGAATTGATAATCGGGACGCACGCTGAATCCCAATTTGCTCTCCTTGATGACGTCTTTTCCTTTGTATTGCAAGGAATAGACCGGTGTGCCTTCAGCCGAAAGGCGGAACTGCAGGGTCAGGTTTCCGTCCGGCGATTTCAGTGTCTGTGCAAACATTGTTCCTGCCCAGACAAGCAGGAACAGGCAGATCATGCTTAGTCGTTTCATAGAATGGTATGTTTTTTAGGTAAAGATTACTCCTTAATTATATAATATGGCACAGCCCATGCGGAAGCCCGCAAGATGCCTATTGATTTATCTCCTTGCGTGACCGCCCGCATTGCCTTCCGCAACCGCCCGTGTAGACCAACGTAACCGCTTACGTCAGCCTACACGGGCGGCCGCGTTTTTAACGTTTGGCTATGCCGCTATATATAAAGAACAACCGAAAGTCCTGTTCCACTTATGCCTTTCGGAATAAAAAACAAGCCTTGTTATCCCCTATAGAAGGCGTTATAACCGCATTTCATTAAAAAATTATCGTTTTTCGATAAATTTTTCTCGAAAATCTTTGGTAGTATAAAAATAATGCGTACATTTGCATATCGATAAACGATAAATAATTATCGAATAGAGAACAAAACAAGATTAATAAAAACATTAAAGACATACGATTATGAAAAAGACATTTGTTACCAAAGCTATCGCCGCTATCTTCGCAACCGCTATGATGAGTTTTACAACCGCTACCGAAGCCAGTGCACAGAACACTTTTGTTTACGGACAAGACGGAAACACAATGACCGTTTCTACGCTGAATGCCGATGGCATCTCGATTACGCCGAAGCTGAAATACGAATACCAATACGATGCCAACGGGAACCTGGCGGAAAAGAAAGCCTATCGCTGGAATGCCGATAACCGTTCGTGGCAACCCGCTTACCTGCTGAATTACCTTCCTGGCGACGGTATCTACCTGATTGACTATGCTGAATACGACAAGGCTTCGGGCGCGTTTACGCAAAACATCCAGACCAGCATCTATTACCAGCAAGCCGAAAACGGTATGTTATTGACCGACATTCAGAGATAATCCACTTGATTCATTCACCTATTAATATATAAGGAGATACAACTATGGGACGCGTTATTAAACTGGTTATTTATTATTTCTTATACAACTTGGTTTTTATGGGCGTTGTGTTCGGGGTCTATGGATTTGTTAATCATACTTCCGATATGCCGCAAAGTGGTCCTGTTTACTTTAACCTCTCGATGTGGGTGCAGCTGTTTGCTACATTAGCTTTAGGTATTCATCTGTTGGCTTGGAAGTATGTGACCCGCAAAGATTTAAGTTTTGATTTCCCGAACACGGCTAAGGTGCTGCTTGCTTCCGTTATACTTAGTGTAGGCATGGGACTTTGGACAAATTATTTGACCGAGCTGACCGAATTGCCCAATGTCATGGAAGACCTCTTCAATAAAATGATGTATAACCCGTTGGGCGTTATCTCCATCGTCGTAATGGCTCCCATTGTGGAAGAACTTTTGTTCCGCGGAGGAATGCAAGGCCACTTGTTACGCAAATGGAAGAATCCCGCCTGGGCGATTCTGGTGTCTGCCCTTATCTTCGGTATCGTACATGGCAATCCCGTGCAAATGTTTTTCGCTTCCATCCTGGGATTGGTACTGGGCTGGGTATATTACCGCACCGGAAGCCTGTTGCCCTGCATGTTGATGCACTTTATCAATAACGGTACCTCAGTATTGCTCTTCCACCTGTCGGGAGGGGAAGACGAAACCATGACCGAAGCCTTGGGCACGACCGGAGCCGTCTGCCTTGCCCTTGTGGGTGTAGCATTGACCGTATGGAGCATCTGGTACATCAAGACCCGCTTGATTCCGAATCAGATAGCATGGAAAGAAACGCCCGCTCCGGCAGAAGAAGTGATTGCATCAGAGAATAAAGAACAAGCCTAATTCATCACGCTTATGAAAACCGTACGCATTTTAGGAATTATCGTGATACTGGCACTGATAGGAGGTGCTCTTAAAGATGCCATTCCCGGATTTATAGACGGGTGGAACGATGCCGAAGCCGATTCCCAACTGGTTCTGCCTGCCGACTTTAATTCGGTGTCTTTATCGGTAGAAGGATATAAAGACGGGGTTCCCGATAGCCTGTTCAACCGGGCTATGCAAGCCAATGTGCCCTGCGAAGTAAATGGGGTGAACACCTACGTGAAGCATAATTCATGGGTGCATGCCATGGGCTTTGTGATTCTACCTGTTATATTGCTCGTCTTTTATGGAGTTTATTGCTTGATACGCTTGTTGGTATCGGTAAGCCGGGGAGAAATATTGATTCGGAAGAACATACGCCGCCTGCGTTTCTTCATTTATCCGATAATGGCATTCTCTGCCTTGTACGAACTTCAGAACTATATCCTTTATCGGATTGCCACCAGCGAGCTGGTATCTTCCGGGTATGTGTTCGATGAGTTCCATTTGAAATATTCGTGGACTTTCATGTTGGTGATTGCCCTCTTGACCGAGATTTTCGCCCAAGCGGTACGCATCAAAGAAGAGAACGATTTAACCATATAAATAAACACTTCCGTTCGGCCTGTTTGCTTGCCTTGAAAAGTAATATATACTTCATCGCCAGTTTCAGTACTACTGAAACTCCCATAGAAGATATATTCAATGGCAAACACAGATATATTCGTTTGCGGAGGCATGTAAATAGGCTATAACGGGAATTTGAACAGCATTAAATAGTATATCTTATGAAATACATCAGCCTTTTAGGAATCATCACCATTATCGCCCTTTGCACGGAGTTCGTTTTACAGATGTCTGGCGGAGATGCAATAGAAAGCTTTAATGCCGGACGTGAAACCGGAGCACAACAAGCGGAAAGTGGTGCAAGTTATGTCCATTCTTTCCTTCTTCCCGTAAAAGCCAAAGTCATTCCCGAAGGAATGGAGGGTGAAGCCACCTTGCAACTTGCGGATGGGACAAAGACCGTGCCCTATAGTATTGCCGAAGTAAAATGCGAGGTGCGCCCCAGCTGGTTCATTGCGATAGCTCTTACCTTCGGCTCTTTCTTTGTTGCCCTTATCGGCATCTATTCCATTTATTGCCTGATCCGCTTGTTGATACGTGTGGCGAAACGTGATATTTTTTCCCGTCGCAAGGTATACTGGATACGCTGGTTCGCCTATGTTAATGCCGGAATTTACCTGGGATTGATGCTCTTCGAATGGTTATTGGAGCGCGATGCGGTAAGCCAGCTTCGCATTCCGGGCTATCAGGTCATCGGTATCGAACATACCGTTTACGATTTCAGTTTCTTCTTTGTCATCGTCTTGCTGGCAGAAGTCTATGCCGTAGCGGTAAAGATTAAGGAAGAACAGGATTTAACCATCTAATTACACATTGCAAATTATTACGCCTTATGAAAAAAAGACTAAACCTCATCTGCTTGGGAATTGTGCTCGCCGTTCTTGTCTCCATGTCCTTCTTGTTCAGCACATTCTATTACGGTTTCAAGGCAGGGATTGACGCTTACGAACAAGGAGCGGCGGGAGTGGAAAAGCTTGACGTGACTTACAAGATAATTGGCACGATGCCGACCGATGTCATCACCAACGAAACCGCTACGGCTATCAACGAGAAAGACGGTTCCACCGTATCTATTCTTCCTTTTATCAGCATGATAGGAATTCCGAACGAAAAAGCGGATGCTACCGATTCCATATTCCTTTCATTGCTGGACTGGATGGTGATAATATGTTGCATTTATGCCATAGTCCAATTCGTCAAAATGATTCGGAACATCCACCGCAACATCATTTTCGATTGGGCGAACGTGAAACGCCTGCGCCGGTTGGGCTTTTCGCTTATCCTCTGCTTCTGTTGCTCGTTGGTGACATTCGCCATCAACAATCATTTAGTCTCTCAAGTGATAAGTTTGAAGGATTGTGACTTTTCCATTGCTTTCCAGTTTTCAGACCCGACATTGCTCATCGGCTTCACCTCCCTGCTGTTCGCCGAGATTTTTGCAATCGGGTTAAGGCTGAAAGAAGAGAATGATTTAACCATCTAAAAAACGGACCGCTTATGAAAACAAAACCCGATAAACAATTGGTGCAATATTGCGAAGCGCTGATGGTGCTTTCTGTCTTTAGCGCAACATGCTTTGGCGTATCGAACATTTTCCCAATCTGCTACGAGTTGGGCAAAGACGCAAGTGACACATTCATCTGGTTTGCCTTGGTGCAAGGCATAAAGGCATACGCGATGTTCTTCATCGCCGTCCTGACCTACTTTCTGGTACGCAACGTACGGAACGGATCGGTCTTTACTTCCGCCAACCAGCGCATCCTGCTTGCCATTGGCGGCTCGACCGTTATTTCCGGCGCGCTTATCAATGCTATTATCAACTGTTCTCCCCTTGAGATGCCGACCGATACCAGCCTGTTGCTCATCATCATCGGATTGTTCATCGTCCTTGTCTCGCTGATGTTCAAGATAGGCATCCGCATGCAAGAGGAACAAGACCTTACCGTTTAAACTCATTATGCTTATGAAACCGAAAAGCAACTATACCCGAGTAATGGCAGGATTTTACATCTTCCTGTGCCTTATCGCCTCGATGATTGTAGGCGAACTCATCTATTTTTTAGCGATAGTCCCATTGGTGCCCAAGCAGACTTGGCTTCCGCTCATGAATGTGGCTTGGGTTTATCTTGTGGTTACTGTCTGTTACAAACTGACCCGCCGTTATACCAAATGGTGGAAGAAACTGGAAAATAAACAATAATGCCTATGCCGATAATAGTAAATCTTGATGTGATGATGGCGAAACGGAAGATTTCGCTGGGAGAGCTTGCCGAACGGATTGACCTGACACCGGCAAACCTTTCTATCCTGAAGACAGGAAAAGCCAAAGCGGTGCGCTTCTCTACGCTGGAAGCCATCTGCAAGGAACTGAATTGCCAGCCCGGCGACATACTGGAATACCAAGCGGAAGAATAACCGATATTCACCACAGAGGTCACAGAGTATCACGGAGGAATAAAAAATGAAAACCCTGTGTGCCTCTGTGTCCCTCTGTGGTGAAATAGCAACAGCAAGACACTTTCCTTCCTTTTTGTCAGCAAAAAAACGGGCAAACATACGTATATATCGTTAATTCTCTGTATCTTTGCAGCCGAATTAGACAGTTATAGATAAATGAAGACATTTGAAGAACTTGGCGTAGCTCCCGAAATACGCAAAGCGATTGAAGAAATGGGTTACGAGAACCCGATGCCCGTACAAGAAGAAGTAATCCCTTACCTGTTGGGAAACGGGAACGATGTAGTGGCTCTGGCACAGACCGGAACCGGAAAAACAGCCGCATTTGGTTTGCCGCTGATACAGAAAATTGACGTTAGCAACCGCGTGCCTCAGGCATTGATACTCTGCCCTACACGCGAACTCTGCCTGCAGATAGCAGGTGACCTGAATGACTATTCGAAGTATATCACCGACCTGAAGATAATACCCGTTTACGGAGGTTCGTCTATCGAGAGCCAAATCAAAAGCCTGAAGAAAGGCGTACATATCATTGTTGCCACTCCGGGACGTCTTATCGACCTGATAGAACGTAAAGTGGCGAAACTGGAAACCATCCGTGACGTAGTGATGGATGAAGCCGACGAAATGTTGAACATGGGCTTTACCGACAGCATCAACGCTATCTTGGAAAAGGTGCCCGAAGACCGCAATACCTTGATGTTCTCGGCTACGATGAGTCCGGAAATCTCACGCATTGCCAAGACCTACCTGCGTGACGCAAAGGAAATCACCATCGGCACGAAGAACGAAGGTACGAAGAACGTGCATCACGTGGCTTACATCGTGCATGCCAAAGACAAATACCTTGCCCTGAAACGTGTGGTAGACTTCTATCCGATGATTTACGGCATCATCTTCTGCCGTACCCGGTTGGAAACGCAGGAGATTGCCGACAAGCTGATACAAGACGGCTATAACGCCGACTCGTTGCACGGTGAACTGAGCCAGGCGCAACGTGACCTGGTGATGCAGAAGTTCCGCCAGCGTCATTTGCAATTGCTGGTTGCTACGGATGTGGCTGCCCGCGGACTGGACGTGAACGACCTGACCCACGTCATCAACTATGGCTTGCCCGATGATGTGGAAAGCTATACCCACCGAAGCGGACGTACGGGACGTGCCGGCAAGACGGGTATCTCTATCGCCATCATGAACCTGCGCGAAAAAGGTAAGATGAAGCAGATAGAACGCATCTTGAACAAGAAGTTCAGTGTTGAGACCTTGCCTACGGGACAAGCCATCTGCGAACAGCAGCTGATTAAGCTGGTAGACGATATCGAAAAGGTAAAGGTGGACGAAGAAGAAATCGAAGCATTCTTGCCGGGCATCTACCGCAAACTGGAATGGCTGAGCAAGGAAGACCTTATCAAACGCGTTGTTTCGATGGAGTTCAACCGCTTCCTGGACTATTACAAGAATGCACCGGAAATAGACCAGCCCAGTGCCAACGAAAAAGGAAAAGACAAGAAAGAGAAGAAAAAAGGAGAACGTCCGGAGCGCAGAGAGCGTTCGCGCAAAGCCGAAAAGGGTTATACGCGCTTGTTCATCAACTTAGGCAAGACCGACGGTTTCTTCCCCAATCAGGTTATCGAACTCATCAACCGTAACTTGAAGAAAGAGCGTATCGAAGTAGGACGCATCGACCTGATGCAGAATTTCTCGTTCTTCGAAGTGATTGAGGCACAAGCACCGAAAGTGGTAAGAGCCTTGAACAAGACGACTTACAACGGACGCAAAGTCGTAGTAGAAGTGGCAGAAGAAAACGAAGGCAAAAGCGATAAGAGTGGAAAGAAACGCTCCAAGGAAACAAAAAAAGTAAAAGCCGACCGTAACGGGGAGCGGACTGCACGTGCACCGAAACAGGAAGACGACTGGCGTCAGTTTTTCCAAGAAGACGGATTCTCGGATGTAGACTTTGGCGGAATGCCTGAGTGGGTAAAAAAGAAAAAGAAACGGAAATAACTTGATAACAAATCCTAACGAATAAAGGATGTGCCTAACAGTACATCCTTTATTCGTTAGGATTTATTTGAGAAGTTGGAAACTGTTTTGAATTTCTCCAAAAAGTTTTTCTCGTCTTGAGATTCGTTTTCGTGTGTGCTTTGGGCGATTCTTTGGATTCTTTCCGTTTCTGTCCTTCGCCAGATAGCCCGCTATCTGTTGATGCTTATAACACAGCATGCACAAATCTATACCGTACAGATATAGCCTGATGACGGTTGGGCAAAAACAGGAAGAAATAACTGCTTATCTTAATTTTTTTATTCTCAACCCCTTCAACAAGTCTTTTTTTACGATATAACCCGCAAAGCACAACAACAAAAGGGTATGAAACACCAGTCGCCAGATAATGTTTGTAATTGTCATTTCCCGCGCAATAATGTACAATACAGCGGCAAAAACCAGATAAACCGTCATGTCTTTCAACGGATAAACTACGGGGTATTTCTTCTGTCCTATCACATAGGAAAGTAAGGTAATAAGCCCGTATCCTGCCACCGAAGCCCAGGCGGAAGCCACATAGCCATATTGCGGAACCAGCCAGATGTTTAATATCAGGATAACGGCACAACCGATGATGGAGAAATAAGCCCCCCACTTTGTCTCATCGGTCAACTTGTACCAGAACGACAGGTTGAAATAAATGCCTTTCAAGATTTCCGCTCCCATCACAATTGCCACGACACCCAGTCCTTCCCAATAGTCGGGTGCAATGAGATAGCGCAAAATGTCCATGTAGAACATTACCGCAAGAAAAGCCAGAAGCGAGAAGATAAAGAAGTATTTCATTGCCTTGGCGTACATTTCCCGGTTATCTCCTTCCTTATTCTTGCCAAAGACAAAAGGCTCGTAAGCATAGCGGAAGGCTTGTGTAAACATTGCCATGACCATCGCCACCTTACTTGTCGCACTATAGATGCCCAGCTGCACCAAACCTTCTTGCCGGTCATCGAACAAGAATGGATAAATCATCTTGTCTACCGTTTGGTTTAAAATACCTACTAACCCGAATATCAGGATAGGGAATGAATAACTCACCATTTGCTTCATCAACGGACGGTCCAACCGGTAGGAAAAGCCTCTGAGTTCGGGGATAAAGAAGAACATCTGCACCGCCGACATGATAAGGTTGGATACGAAAATGTAACCCACCAGATAATCGGGCCGGTAGAACCAGCTGATTGTTTCGGGCGATACCTTATATATATAGGGGCATAACAAGAGGAAGAAAAGGTTCAGCACGATATTCCCGATGATGTTGAACAACTTGATGGCAGCAAACTTCATCGGTTTCTTCTGATAGCGCAAATAGGCGAAAGGGATGCACTGGAACGAATCGAGTGCCACTACAATCACCATCATGGCGATATAGTCAGGATGGTCGGGGTATTCCAGAAAGGCAGATAACGGATGGATGAACGCAAGGCAAAGCGCGACAAACAACAGAGATAATCCGCCCACAAACAACAGCGCATTGGCATACACATGTTTCGGGTCGGCATCGGTCTTGTTGGCAAAGCGGAAGAACCCTGTTTCCATGCCGAAAGTCAGCAATACCAATATCAGTGCCGTATAGGCATATACGTTCGACACTACGCCATAACCGCCCGATACAGCCGGGATGACCGCCGTATAGAGAGGCACCAGCAAATAATTCAAAAACCGTCCGACAATGCTGCTCAGTCCGTAGATTGCCGTATCTTTAGCCAATGATTTCAGTCCAGCCATAGATGTCAATTAGTTTGTAATCATGCGCTCGTTTTATATTCACCACAGAGGACACGGAGAGATATTTTATTTCCTCTGTGGTGAAATCAAACACGCTCAATCGAATAATGTTTTTTGTTCATTCCACCGGCTTCTGCCCAGATGCTGGTATGCCAGTTCGGTCACTTCCCGTCCGCGGGGTGTACGCTTCAAGAAGCCTTCCTTGATAAGAAAGGGTTCGTATACTTCTTCTATCGTGCCGGGGTCTTCTCCCAATGCCGTGGCAATGGTGGTCAATCCTACGGGACCGCCCCGGAACTTGTCGATGATGGTGCAAAGCAACTTGTTGTCTATCTGGTCCAAGCCGTAACGGTCTATGTTCAATGCCTCCAATGCGAACTGGGCAATCTTCAAGTCGATGCGTCCGGAGCCTTTCACTTGCGCGAAATCACGCACCCGCCGGAGCAAAGCGTTGGCGATACGGGGCGTTCCGCGGCTTCGCGAGGCAATCTCTCCAGCCGCTTCCGTATCACAAGGCACCCCCAGAATCTTTGCCGAGCGCAAGATGATTTTGGTCAGCGTGCTGTCTTCGTAGTATTCCAAGTGCAAGTTGATGCCGAAGCGTGCCCGCAACGGTGCGGTCAGCAAGCCGCTTCGGGTCGTTGCTCCTACCAGGGTGAACGGGTTTAAGTCAAGCTGGATGCTGCGTGCCGACGGGCCTTTGTCTATCATGATGTCTATCCGGTAGTCTTCCATTGCCGAATACAGGTATTCTTCCACGACCGGACTCAAGCGGTGTATTTCGTCGATAAACAATACATCGTTCGGTTCCAGGCTGGTCAGGACTCCCGCCAGGTCGCCGGGCTTGTCCAGTACCGGACCGGATGTGACACGGAACCCTACGCCCAGTTCATTGGCAATGATGTTGCTCAGTGTAGTCTTCCCCAGTCCGGGAGGGCCGTGCAGCAATACATGGTCAAGCGCCTCGGCACGAAGCCGTGCCGCCTTTACAAAAATACGCAGGTTATCCACCACCTTATCTTGCCCGCTAAAGTCTTCAAACTGAAGCGGACGCAGCGCGTTCTCGAAATCACGCTCCTTTCCGGTAGGCTTATAATCGCGTATGTCGAACTGTTCTTCCATAATTTTCTTTCTGAATCTCATGCAAAGGTAATGAATAATCTGAGTTATTTTATTACTTTTGTATTATTTCAGGTGACAAGTTAACTAATCAATTAACAATATGACTACATTTCAAACAACCCACATTGTTTATTTCTCGCCGACACATACCACAGAGAAAATAGCCCGTGCCATTGCCGAAGGCATCGGAATGGAAAGACGCATCGAAACCGACCTTACATTGGATGAATCTGTCTCTGCCATCGAAATCAATCATTCGCTGACCATACTTGCCACACCTGTCTACAAAGGACGTGTGGCACCTGTCGCCTTGCAACGCATGAAACGTCTGAAAGCCAGCGGCTCACCGGTAATATTGGTCGTCGTTTATGGCAACCGTGACTATGAAGACGCACTGGTAGAATTGCGGGATATGGCTATCGAATTGGGATTTACGCCTCTGTCCGCAGGTGCTTTTATCGGAGAGCACAGCTACAGCACGCCGCAACGGCCGATAGCAGCAGGCAGACCCGATGCCGATGATTTGTACCAGGCAATACAGTTCGGCAAAGACAGTTTGTCGAAGCTGGAACGAACAAATCTGCCGGTCCCTGCGTTTTATATCAAGGGGAATGTTCCATATAAACCTTTTATTACAGGAACACCTTCGGCTCCGGTCTGTAACGAAAACTGTTTTGTATGCGGAGAATGTGTGGAAGTATGTCCTACCCATGCTATCCGTATCAGTCCGGACGGTACCAGCATCGAGACTGATGTGAATCGCTGCATCCGTTGTTGTGCTTGCGTAAAAGTTTGCCCGAACGGAGCACGTGTTTACGATAACCCCTTTGCTGCATTCCTGCATGAAAACTTCAGCGCAAGGCGTGAACCGGAATTGTTCCTATAAGCAGACGCCTGTGCAGATAGGTGCGATGACAGGTGGAAATAGTTGGAACGTCCGTTGCATATATAATCAAAAAACATCCGCTTCCGGCTTCTGACGGAGAGAAGCGGGGTATAACTCCTTAACTCCTTTAACTTCTAAAAAAGAACAAAATATGACAAAAGACAAACGGGTATTGGTGGGAATGAGCGGAGGCATAGACAGCTCTGCTACCTGCATCATGTTGCAAGAGCAAGGATATGAAGTGGTAGGTGTTACCATGCGCACATGGGACATCCCCTCACATTTTTCTTCCCCCGATCAGGAACAACCCAATGAAATAATCGAAGCACAACACGTGGCTGCCCGTTTGGGTATCGAGCATCATGTCGCAGACGTGCGGGAAGAATTTCGAAAAGTCATCGTACAATACTTTATAGATGAATACATGAAAGGACGTACGCCCAATCCTTGTGTGCTTTGCAATCCATTATTCAAAGAACGCATCTTGTGCGAATGGGCCGACCGTACCGGTTGTCAATGGATTGCTACAGGTCACTATTGCCGGTTGGAAGACCGGAATGGATTGCGTTACATCATTACAGGAGACGATCCGGTGAAAGACCAGTCGTATTTCCTTTGGAAGTTGCCGCAATCGATTTTAAAACGTATGCTGGTTCCTTTGGGTGGAATGACTAAGGAAGAAGTGCGCAATTATCTTGCCGGCAAAGGATTCGAAGCTAAGGCACGTGGTGGGGAAAGTATGGAGATTTGTTTTATCGACAGAGATTACCGAGAGTTTCTGCGCGAGCATTGTCCCGATATTGACGAAAAGATAGGGCCAGGATGGTTTGTCGATAGCAAAGGAATGAAATTAGGACAGCACCAAGGGTTTGCTTATTATACAATCGGCCAGCGTAGGGGATTAGGAATCGCACTGGGCGAACCTGCATATGTATTGAAGATCAATCCGGAAAAGAATACGGTAATGCTGGGAAACGTTGAACAGCTAAAGACGGAATACATGCTGGTAGAATCGCCCGAAACTCCCGATTTAGACGAGTTGCTTGCCTGCCCGGATTTATCTGTACGTATCCGTTACCGGAGTCGTCCGATACCTTGCCAGGTAATCCTGTTGGATAACGGTTGCCTGTTGGTAAAATTCAATACCGAAGCCTCAGCTATCACGCCGGGACAATCTGCTGTGTTTTATGATGCCAACCGGGTATTAGGCGGAGGGTTCATCGCATCGCAACAAGGAATCCGAAAGATTTCGGCGGAAAATAGTTATAAATTTGATAAAAAGAACGGACAGATATGAAACAAAAGAAACTTTCTGTTTGTTTCCTATGTTAAAGAAAGACGATTAAATTTATAAAAAGCACCCCAAAAAAGTGCAAGCTATGCTTTTTTTTTATATCTTTACTTTCGGTAAGCAATATCTGTATAACACAAAAATAAAAAGATTATGAAACTAAGAAGAAACCTTACCGCACTCGTACTTGGATTAAGCACGATTGCAGCGTTTGCCCAAAGCGGCAACACAGAGACACGCCAGATTAAAGAAGAAGGCAAAACCGTATTTAACCCGCACTGGTTTATGCAGGTTCAGGCCGGAGCCTCACACACCGTAGGAGAAGCCAAATTCGGAGATCTGATTTCTCCGGCAGCTGCACTGAATGTCGGATATCAGTTTACCCCCTTATGGGGATTGCGTGCCGGTCTGAGTGGCTGGGAAGCTAAAGGTGCGTGGGTAAGCCCTGAAACTATTTACAAGTATAATTATTTGCAGGGAAATGTAGATGCTACACTTGACTTAAGTAATCTGTTCTGCGGTTACAATCCGACACGTTTCTTCAACGCGTATTTGTTCGGCGGTATTGGTGTGAACGGAGCATTCAACAACGATGAAGCCGTAGCCTTGAACGATGCCGGACACCGCTTGGAATATCTGTGGCGCGACAGCAAAGTAAATGTCGTAGGCCGTTTCGGCTTGGGCACGAACTTACGCATCAGCGACCATGTATTCTTCAACATCGAAGTGAATGCCAACACGATGTCTGATAAATACAATTCGAAGAAGGCAGGTAATTCCGACTGGCAGTTCAATGCTTTAGCTGGATTTACATTCAAATTCGGAAAAACTTATACAAAGACAGAACCTGTTTACTACGAGCCGACTCCTGTTCCTCCAACCCCAGAACCTGTAGTAGAAGAAAAGAAAGAAGAACCGGCTCCCGAACCTGTCGTTGTTCAACCGATGAAACAGAATATTTATTTTGTTATCAATTCATCCGAAATCCGCAATTCAGAACAGAGCAAAGTCAGTGCTCTTGCCGCTTACCTGAAAGAACACACTGACGCAAAAGTTTCATTGTGCGGATACGCTGACAAGAATACTGGAAATGCACGTATCAACAAGAAGTTATCAAAAGAACGTGCAGAAGCTGTAGCAGAAGCATTGAAAGCGCAAGGCATTTCGGCAGACCGTATTACCGTTGATTATAAAGGTGATACCGTACAGCCGTTCTCTACTATGGAAGAAAACCGTGTGACGGTTTGTATTGCCGAATAAAAACTATTCATTTTCTTAATTAGACTGTATCCTGTAGAAGTTATTACCTTTCTACAGGATACAGTTTTTTTATACTTGCAGTAAGTCATGGGAATCTTATTGTGTAAAAGAAAACTGAAAAATGGGCGCATTTCGCTCTATTTGGACTGTAATGTTGAAGGAAAACGTTATAAAGAGAACCTGGGCATCACCCTAGAAGCACCTGTAAGCAAGGAAATACGTCAGGCAAATTGTGCCAAATTGCAATTGGCTAAACTTTTACGTGCACAACGTGAAATCGATTATCTCCACAATCACTATTGGTCGAAACTGCCTCCATTATTTCACTCTCAGGTTAGAGAAGATGAAACGGCAGGCGAACCTTTACCCGACTTTTTCCTTGTATCGATAGGATACCTTAATATTTATCAGCCCAAAGATAGCCGTATGGTACAGGCTGCATTTTCATACCTCCGTCAGTTTCATCCTGCTTCTTTGCCTGTGAACCATATTACACATAGCTTTTGTACACGGTTCTTTCGCTTTTTACAAGAAAGATTGCATGGCAATACACCTGTCAATTACTTCAAGAAATTCAAAATGTGTCTGGATTATTGCGTAGAAGAAAACCTTCTGCCCTCTAATCCGGCAAAAGGCATCCGGCTACCTCAATATAACGATGTGACTAAACAGATTTTGTCGCCTAAAGAACTGGTAAAACTTACTCTCACACCTTGTCGCAATCCGGAAGTGAAACGGGCTTTCCTGTTTTCGTGCCAAAGCGGATTGCGTTGGTGCGATATACAAGAATTGTGTTATAAGAATATAGACTTTGCACAACGCCATCTGATGTTGGTTCAAAAAAAAGTTGCAGGTCATTCACAAAAGCCTGTCTTGCATATCTATCTGAATGAAAATGCCATGAAACTGTTGCAGGAATCACAAGGTACTCCCGATGATTTCATTTTTCATCTTCCTTCCCATTCATATAGCTTGCGTATCATCAATGAATGGACCAGGCGTGCCGGATTGCGCAAACATATTTCTTTCCATTGTGCCCGCCATACCTTTATTACTTCCATTATGGCCAGGGGAGCAAGCATCAAGACAGCAGCTTCTTTGGCTGGACATTCCAGTACCAGGCATACGGAAAAATATATACACATCATCGATCAGCAGAAACAACAAGCGGTAGAAAGTCTTCCTAATCTTCCACTTTAAAACAGATTAGAAGCTGTTTTGAATTTATCGTGCGATGATTTGGGATGAGTTTTTGAGGCATTTTCGCTTCTGTGATGAGGAAGATAGCGGGCTATCTGACGAAGAACAGGAGCGAAAAAGACCAAAAAATCGCCCAAAGCACACACGAAAACGTATACATCAAGCCAAGAAAAACTTTTTGGAGAAATTCAAAACAGCTTCTAGGTTTTCAGTGCTATCGAAGCTTTTTCTTTGGGCAACTTTAACACCATGATAGGTAAGCCTTGTTAGAAAGTGAAGAATTTTGAAAAAAAGACATCAATTTCTCGGGAAATCAATCTTTTTTATATACATTTGTGCCATGTAATAAATAAATTTAATACGAGTTTATGAATGAACTGAAAGTAAGCCTTAAAAGAATAGCCGAAGATGGCTTTACCCGCAACGACGAAATATTGGCAGACGAATCAAAAACATTGATTCCTCAGATGGGATTCGAGTTGCTTTCTGATATTAATAAAAACATGTTGACCATTGTAGCGCATGTCGGTTATGTTACTCCTGCAAAGGAAGTTGGAGCAGCGTTACGCTTCCGATTCTCGCTAGAAGTGGACAGTTTGAGTAATCTGGAATATGTTACCAATCCGCAAAAGGGTACCCATCAATATAAGTTCCCTAATGGTTTCATCGAAGCAGTCCTTACCGATGTGTATGCTACTGCCCGTATACTGATAGCACAAAAACTGAGAGGTACACGTCTTGAAAACATTTACTTACCTTTTGGAGGTGCAGGCAGTTTGGTTCGCATGATGCAGAAGAAATAAGATAAATCTTTTTCTATAAGACAATAGCAGGAGACATAAACATTCGAATACTGTTATGCCTCCTGCTTTTTTAGCGCACCCATACTTGTCAAATTATTTTGATAAGATATCTTTTTTCTCCGAACTCAACTATCCGACTATTCAATCGGCACATATTCGGCACATTTTGTTATCAACTTCGCATGTGTAAACATCTAAACTTTTATTTATCAATTAATTAGCTCATTCCGCACTTGTAGCCGGCGCGGCTACTGACGGGGCATAAACCACCTTTCTCCGTGAATTAGGCAGTGCGATCAACTCATTGATTTAGAACGATTTGAGTTTTTTAATTTATAAATTAAATTTGTTTTATTATGAGAAAAAAGTATTTAAGTGCACTGCTGTTCGGAGCGTTATTGTTCGCTTCGGCAGGAACTTTTACCTCTTGTAAAGACTATGATGATGACATCAGTAATCTGCAGTCACAAGTGGACGGAATTAAGGCCGACCTCGAAGACTTGCAGGCGCAGATTAGCGCAGGAAAATGGATTACCAATGTTGCCTCTATCGAAGGTGGATTCACAGTGACCTTCTCTGACGGTCAGTCATTTAACATTGTAAACGGTAAGGACGGACAAAATGGTCAGGACGGTGCTGCAGGTGCTCCGGGTACGTCATGGGAAATCGGTGAAGATGGTTATTGGTATAAAGACGGTGAGAAGACCGAATACAAAGCTGCTATTGACGGTGTAGAAGGAAAAGTAAATGTCCCGACTATTAAAGACGGTATTTGGTATATCGTTAACGAAAAAGGTGAACTGGAAGCTACTGAATACAAAGCTAACGGTGCTACTTATGCTGTAGCTGAAGCTAACGGTGGTTTCACTATCTATGCTCCAACTGAAGATGGAAAAGAAATGCTGGAAATCTACTTCCCGGGTGCTGCAGGTTCTATCACCAGCATGACTGCTGAACTGAGAGCAGAAAATGCAAGCGAAACTAAATTTACTATCAACCAATATACTTTTGCTCCGTCTGATAAAGACAAGAAAACATGGGAAGATATGACTGGCACGAAAGTCACAACCAACAAATATATCTTGTCTTCTAACGATAAAATCGGTTTGCGCGTTAATCCGGTTAACGTAAATGCCGCCGATATTGATTTCGTGTTGATAAATAGCAAAAACGAAGTGTTGGACGGAGTAGTCTTCACTCCAGCAGAATATAAAGACTATGTATATACGAGAGCAGAAGCGTATGGCAACGGTCTTTACAGTTTGTCCATGAAACAAATGGAAGTGAAAGACAAAGATGCATTGGATGCGCTCACTAAACAATTCGCTACAACGAATGGAAATATCGCTTACGCTGTAAGCGCAGACTTGGCTACTCGTGCAGAATACAACATTGGCATCAATGACTTGAATAAAAAGACTGCGGATTATGGTAACATTTATATCAACAAAACTGATATAGATTCTAAGATTACTGTAGATACTAAAAAAGATAACGCTGTAACCGTTGAATATCCTGCAGATTTGTATGATATGTGGTTGAGCGTATCAAGTGAAGACCAAAACTTGTTTGGCATCGTGTTCGATCAAGACAAACAAACTTTCAGAATTGATGCAGATCCAGATATCTTGACCAAAGCAACCTTCGAGTTGACCATCCATACATTGGATAACAGTGGTGTTTATAAGAAAGAAGTTGTTACAATCAATGTTTCAGATAAGATTGCCGTTGCTCCTGACTATGAAAAGAGAACACTGAATATCGTAACTGACGATGCTGATGCATTGAAGAACAAGAATGCGTTCACCGCTGATATGGCTACCTTACTGAATGCTCTCGGCGATACACAAGCTGATGTATGGAAGAAGAAAGTAACGGCGGCAAGTGTGGCTTATTACACCGATGAAGCTTGCACGAAGTCTGTTACTGGCGCAGACGGTATTGAACTGATATTTGTTAATGCGAAGGGCGATGCACAAGCTGCTATTAAAGACGCAACCAACATGAAGTTCTCTGTAGACAATAGCGAAGCTTCAAGCGTATTTGTAGTAGATAAAGAATACTTTGCTAAAGTTACATTTAAAGCAGGTAGCTCAGAACTCAATTCAATCGTAGTTCCGTTCGAGTTCGCAATTCCTGACTTTGCAAACAGCTTCGAACAAGAACCTGCCGTATTTGTCAACAATGTAGCTAACGCTTACATGAACGTTGAAGACCAAACAGCTGATGAAGCCGCTTACAAACTGTCGCGTGCATTCAAGAAATTCTTGAGCGGTGCTACCTTGGCATTGGATAGCAAAACAAAAGTAACTGATAAGTACACTTCTGAGCAATTGGCAACAATTTCTTCTACATTCGATAACAATGCAATGATAACATTGAAAGATGTAGACAAAGCAAAAGGCACTAACATTCCTGCCGGTTACGGTCAAGAACTGATAGTTAATGCAAGTGCAGACGACTATATGGGTTGGGAATATCCGGAAGGTGAAGGCACTTACTCGTTCACTATCAAGGTGATGAGTCCGTTGTACGAAGGTACTGTAAGCGCAATCGGCGATGTTGTTAATATTCCGGCTACTTCTGTAAGCGGGTGGAATATGACCAACGAACACATCCAAGGTAAGACTTACAACAACATTACCTACAAGGTTCTGCAAGATAAGGTAGGTGACTGGACCCGTCCTGAAATTGCCAAGGTTGAAGCATCTTCTACGAACGAACGTGTTGTGAAAGTGGAAGGCGTACACGAAGCAACTGCTGGTGAAAAGGGTGCTGTTAATGAAGGTTATATCAAAGTATTGCCTCAGAATATCGCTGCTACAACTGAAACGACTATCAATGTAACAGTAACCGATGTTTGGGGCTATGCTAAGACCAACCCTGTAAAAGTAAATGTAACTGTGGGCGAATAATCCACTTTGATTACTCTATAAATAAAAAAGCGGCTCTTTTGAGCCGCTTTTTTTTATTTATCACCTTTGCTCTTGGTGCTGGAAAATGAGATACGTTCATTAGAAGCCTATATAAAAGTACGCCTGCAATGGCTACGGTGATTAATTACTTATCCGCAAGCTTATGAGTCCTCGCATAATCCTAATATACCAGGACTGCATTCCTAATACATATAGGACTCCAGTCCTGATGCGTGAAGACAACAGTCCCAGTATGTCAGGACTGGGAAAGGATTGCATTAGCTCCATTTAATCAGTCTGTTAAACCGGCTGATGGACATTAACTTACTTTCCAAAGGGTATGACATAAAGAAAGAGAGGCAATCCTCAATACAAGATTGAGAACGCCTCTCTTATCTTAGGTAAGCATTTGGTTATTTATAAGCTAACGCTTATTTCGTAGTCTTAACAGTCAGTTTAAATGGAACATACATAGTCTTATTCCATACATCTTTTACTATCAATTGCATATCGACTGTAGATGTTTCACTTACACCTTCTTCCAATTGATCTTTTACTGTAATAACTGAGTTGCCCTTGAACGCATTAAGATTCAAATTGCCACCAAAGTCATTGATATTTTCAATGAACTTGGCTGCATAATTCTTATCTACAGCTTTTATAGCAACAGATACAATTCGGTTATCGGCTAGTTTATCAGTTGTACTTCCAACTACAATATCTTTTTGTTCTTGGAATTTAATCTGGGTTGCGTAAGCAATAAACCGGGTATAATTTGCATCCTTATTGGCTGCTGCAGCATCCTTAAGCGCGTAATAAATGCCTTCGTTCTTGAAATAATCTTGACCTTTTACAGAATCCCACAACTTCAGATAATCAGCTTCTGTCAGATAGAATTTCTTTTCTCCTGTCTGAGCAGCTAAGATCTTATCACCACTATAACCTAGATAGTTCATATCTTTTACTGCCAATTCAATCAACATGTTGTTGACATCAAGCATATAATTAACTGGTTCGTTTGGTTCGTTTTCTTCAGTTATAGGAGTTGTCAAACCAACTGTATTTCCATATGCATACCCCGTCGCTTTAATCTTTTCGGCTTTAGTTGCAAACAATGTATAGGACTTGCCCTTGTCTGATCCTAATGCAAATACGGCACTCTTGACAGCATTCTTGATGTCTACCTTATTGCTACCGTCTGCTCCACCATAGACTGCAACCAGCTTGTCGTTATCGAATGTGATAACTTTGGTAGGATCATCACTGTATACCTGACTCTTGACAACAACTTCGAAATCAAAGGTTATCTTGTTGTTTGGATTATTAAATAACGGATACTGAGCACGGATCTTACGAACTTTGTACATGTGTTGCTCGTTAGCAGGAACATTAGAGCCCTCTTTCCACGTATTTACATGTAATTCGTCATTTTCAATCCAATTCCAATTTGCAAAATCGTTTGAATTAATGTCACCGCCATTGTCTACGAATGTCTTATAGTCCATATCAGTGAATGTAGGTACACCCAAAGCAGTGGTATATGCATTCGCTTTAATAATACCACTTTCAAAGTCGTAAGCTACATTATTTCCAGTTGGAACTGCAGAAACTTGCAATACGCCATCTTCAACAAATGCAGGATTCAGTCTTAAGATATCAGCCGCATCAGGATTGCTGACTGTCAACGTAGCATCATCCGAATAGATAACAGAAGTACCCTTCATTGATGTCAAAGTGAGTTCATATTCAGTTGCAGTAAATTGTTCTCTTATATGACCGTCCAATGCAGCCCCTCGCACAGCTCCGTTAACGTTGATACCGAATGTTACGGCTGTTCCATTACTCCATGTCGCAGTTTGAGATTTGTAAATAGTTTCTTGACCGTTTGCATTATACCATGTAATCGGACCATTGTAAGCTACATACTTCTTATCATCTTTTTCTCTTGTTGCGGTGAGTGTTACATCGCCACTGAAGAAATTATCCAACTGGACAGGCGAGAATTTAAGGTCTTCCAAATTCCATCTAATAGTAGCCTTAGTCGGATCTACATTCAATGTTACGGCTCTATCAGCAAGCATGCCAACTGATTCAACGCCTTGAGTAATTGAGAATGTCTTTTCAGAGCTCTTAACACTACCATTTAAGCCGGCTGCCGTTAACTTCAATGTCACGTCAATCTGTGTTTCGTTGACAGGCATGTTAGCGATGGTTACTTTAGTGCCATCAATTGTAATGCCATATTTTTCTACTTGAACGGCATTGGTTGCTTCCAATACTACATATCCCTTGTACTCGTTCTTCAGTTTGAACATTACTTTGCCGTCTTCCTGTGCTTCCAGCACATCGATAGTTTCTGCATATTTAAAGCTAGAAGTATTATCAGGGATAACGTCCACGTCATCATCTATATCAGCCGATTCAACAGTATATGCATAAGCAGTTCTTACAACAGTTCCTTTGGAATTTTCTACAAGCAATGATGAACGTCCGTCTGTAGATTTGTATTCTTCTTTCTTTTCATCAAAAGCCGGTTCTACATTCAATGTCCACAAGCAAGAACTTGCGTCTGCAGAACGTGATTCCAATTTATCCCCATCCCATTTCAAGCCTTCCGGCAAACCTTTTACAGGAGAAGAAACCGTAATTTCGGCCGTTTCACCTTTCAAGTTTACTAATGAATAAGTATATTGATCATCCAATTCTATGCTGGCTGGCGTTACAATCAAAGGTAATTTTCCACCTTGTTTTACAACTGCATCTTTCTTGATTTCTGCTAATTCCGGGAATTTTTTCAGCAATGTCTTTGCGTCTGCATTATTAGAATTCCACTTAGTCCAATCAGCTGTTTCAAATACGACCTTAACTTGGTCTGCCGGAGCTTCCACTGTATAAGCATCCGAAGTAGTAGGCAACAGGTAAGCAGTTCCGTCTACGTTCAGTTCGATGAAACCTTCTTTTTCTACTACATAAATCTGGGTAGAGCCAGCGTATACGCCTGAGTCAACAGCCTTGTATTCGCTTGTAGCTTCGTCCCATTCCCAAACAAACCAGTTGCCTGTTTCCTTGTCGATGTAAGGAGACTTGCCCGGTTCGCCAGCTTCACCTTGCTCGCCTTGTTCACCTTGTTCGCCTTTTTCACCTTTAGCGCAAACGCCAGTGTCTACACCGTCAATGATCCAGTTATTGGTAGTGGGGTCAAGTGTGATGACAGTACCCGGTTTTCCGTCTTCACCGTTGATGCCGGTGATGTTCTGTGTAGTACCGTCGTTCATGGTTACAGTGAAACCATTTTCGATAGGAGTAACCGATGATACCCACTTGCCTTCGCCTACCAGCTTCTGCAAGGCTGCGATTGCATCCTTGTTAGAAGTGATTTGCTGTTGCAGGTTATTGATGTCATCATCATAATCCTTACAAGAGGTAAAAGTTCCTGCCGAAGCGAACAATAACGCTCCGAACAGCAGTGCACTTAAATACTTTTTTCTCATAACAAATAAAATTTAATTTATAAATTAAAAAACTCAAATCGTTCTAACTCAGGTCTTTACAAGTACAACTATATTCTGGAGAGAACGGGCGGAAAGCCCCGTCAGTAGCCGCGCCGGCTACTGACCAAACAATAGCGTAGCGCCCCTATCTTCAGAATAAAGCAGTTTTGCCATAGAACTCTAGTCTTCTCTACTCATGCAGGAATCCATATCCGGATATGAATCCTTCACTTTGGAAAAGGTTTTCATTCACATTTTTTGTTTTAGAAGACAACTTTCAAGGCACAAATGTAAAGGTTTTATTTTATACACAATCATTATCTTACTAAAAACTTCTATTAAATTTGCATTTATTAACGGAGTAACGAAAACAAAGCACAGAAAAAGGGAGGTTGTGCAACGTTTTTGTCATATTCATCTTGTTTTTCTCCCGATTTATCGCCCAATCGGCTCTCCTTATTATATATTATAATAATGTTTTGCGCTTAGGAAACCTTGCGTCTTTCGCTTTTCTGTACAAATGGATGTAAAAGAGTATCCCCCCGTTATGCCGGATTACACGGGTTGTTGAGCGAAGCGAAAAAATCTGCAAGGACGGGTACCAAGAAATGGTCTATGCCGAAATCGGAGGGTTTTACATCCATATTCATAAGCCGTTGTTTTTATAATTGGTTTATTTCTTCTTCGGTCAATTTCGTATATTTCATGATTTTAGCGACAGGTTCGTTGTCGGCTTTCATTTCTAGTGCCGTTTCAATCGCTTTTCTCTTCTCACCTTTCTCAATGCCAATCTTTTCGCCTTTCTCAAGTCCTTCTTTATGCCCTTTTTTAAAGCCTTTCTTTTCGCCTTTCAATTCAGCTGTATCTATTGTGTTTTTCCAATCACGGTAGACTTTCAAGCTTTCCTCGTAAGCATCGTATTCCACTTTCGTGAACTTGGCTATCTCCGCAGTTTCGAAAAGACGGGTGAAGATACGTTCCTGCAACGCTTTGGGACGTTCCATCAGGCGGGAAAGGTTGCGCAGGACGAAAAGCCATTTCTCGAACATCCCATTCAATTCGTCTTCCGACTTGTTGAACTTCGGCATTTCCAAATAGATGAAGGTCAGCTTGTCGTAGAACACTTCCTTGGTTTCTACATCCAACAGCTGTACCTCGTGGTGGTAATAATTGTCATGCACTTTGTCGAACTTGAAATTCAAGATGCCAATGACATAGACGGCTTTCAGCCGGTAGTTCCACTCTCCTTTCTGTCCCTGTTCGCGGATGGGGAAAGTGGCATAGTAAAGGCTACGATCCTTGAAGAACTGCTGTTCGCCACGTTGCATCTCCACCAGTATCTTTTCGCCATTTTCGTTCTCGCAATACACGTCGAACACTGCCTTGCGGTCGGACTCGCCCGTGCCAAGGTGTTCCGTGTTGAGATAAGTCAGGTCTTTCACCACCTCCTTGCCATGGAGCAGGCTGTTGATGAAGCTGATGAGCAGGTCTTTGTTGATTTCGGTGCCGAACAGTTTCTTGAAACCGAAATCGGTGTACGGATTGACATAACGGTCTTTTAGGTATCTCATGTCCATAATGTGTAATTATTAAGGGTGTGACTCTTTACAAAATGCCCCATTTCATACCGTGCATTTTTTTAAATTCTTTGCAAATTCCAGCGAAATGGAATTTTCCGTACTGCGGCATGCCTCACTTCCGAATGCCAGTCCACAGGCTATGATGTCATCCCAATCTTTTTGGCATAGGCTATCAAGATCGGAACGGCGGACACGGTTTTCTATCAGTCCGTATACAATGCCTGCATTGAAATTATCGCCGGCTCCAATCGTGCTTACGGTTTCGACCTTCGGCACCGGATATGTATTGGAGTATTGCCGGGTAAACAGACGGACATCGTGTGCTCCATCGGTATAAATAAACGGATTGCAATAAAAAGCCACTTTCTGACGATAAACTTCCTCGGCACGGTCCAGTCCGAACATAAACCGGAAATCTTCGGACGAGCCACGCAGGATATCAGCATATTCGAAGTTTTCAAGAATGGTAGGCATCAATTTGATAGCTTCATTGGCATGCGTACTCCGGAAGTTTACATCGTAGTAAATGATAGCTCCCCGCTCGCGTGCCAGTTCGAGCAGTTCTTTCACCTTGTCTCTCAATACCGGTGTGACGGCAAAATATGAACCAATCATAACAATGTCATCCGCCTGAATATCGGGCATAGTCACATCTAACCGTTGACGCGGATAGTCTTTGTAGAAAATATACTCGGCATCGTTGTTCTCATTGAGAAAAGCCAGAGATACAGGTGATTTCCCATCAGGAAAGACATTGACATTGTCTGTACGCACACCATTGGCACGCATATTATCCAGAATCATGCTGCCTACCCTGTCATTTCCGGTTTCGCTGATAAATGTTACATCCATTCCCATTCTTCCCAGTGAAATCATTGCGTTGTATACCGATCCTCCCGGTACAGCCGCCTGTGGCTGTCCGTTGCGGAACAAAATATCCAAAATCGTTTCTCCTATACCTATTACTTTTCTCATAGTTGTAAGTTTTTGAGTTTGTAAGTTCTTGAGTTCTTGAGTTCTTGGGTTTTTGAGTTCTTGAGTTCTTGAGTTTGTAAGTCCTTTCATTTTTAGGTTGAAGCTTGACAGATGCGTAAAAACTTACAAACTTAAAAACTCAAGAACTTAAAAATCTGATATTTACTTACTTAATTCGCGCGAACGTTCTCCCAGATAACCGCCGTGATGGCGCTTGCTATACTCTTCAATGGTAAATCCTGTACGTTTCATGGTTTCTACTACAAGAATATCGCCTATTACCGTCATAACTGTAGTAGAAGTAGTAGGGGTCATGCCCAATGGGCAAACTTCGTCAGGATGTCCGGTAGCAATACAGATATCAGCAGCTTCGGCCAGCGGACTATCCGGATTTCCAGTAATGACAATCTTTTTCAGATTAGGGTTCAAGCCTTTAGCCAAATCTGTCAATTCGATGATTTCGCGTGTTTTTCCCGAATTAGAGATAAGCAAGAGCAAATCATTTTCTTGCAAAATACCCAAATCGCCATGTTGTGCTTCACTGGGATGTAAGAAGACAGCCGGTATGCCGGTGGAGCAGAAAGTCGTAGCAATGTTCATGGCTATCTGTCCGGCTTTTCCCATGCCGCTGGTAACCAGTTTTCCTTTTTTCTGATGCACCTGTTCTACAATCAGGCAAACAGCCTTGTCGTATGCATCCGTTACTGGAATATCGAGTACAGCTTGCGCTTCACGGCGCAACAATTCGTGAATGGAATCCATCTTTAAATAATTAATAATGAATAATTAAGTTCCTGGGTTTGTAAGCTTTTGAGTTCTTTCAGTTTTAAACTTGCAAACTCAAGAACTTACAAGCTAATGCGGACTTTATTTCAAAAGTTCGGTCAGCTCTTCAAACGTGTTTGCCACTTTATAGTATTGCCTCAACGGATGATGAGCAAAACGGGCTTTTTCCAGCCGGTCGAAAAAGTGCAAAATATCATCCCAGAAGCCGTTGATATTATAAAATATAACCTGCTTGCTATGATAACCGATAGTAGCTGATGCCATGACATGAAATATTTCATCCAGCGTACCTATACCGCCCGGCAATGCCACCATTACTTCAGCCTCTTGCAGCATCGTATCTTTCCGGTCGCTCAAGTTAAAGGTGCGGAATGTCACATCCAGCTTATCGCTTACCATTCCACGTTCCTCCAGTCTGGTAGGCACGACACCCATAATCATTGCCCCTTTTTCTTTGGCAGCATCTGCAACGGCTTCCATCAGCCCGCTGCTGGAACCACCATATATCAGCCATTTACGATGTTCGCCCATCCACTCACCCAGTTCTTTGGCTTTCTCTGCATAAATCGGGTCGATTGCATCGGATGCAGAACAAAATAACGCTATCTTATTCATAGTCTTTTTAGTTGACAAGTTGACGAGGTGACAAGTTTACAAGGCTCTGAATAGTTTTACTAAAGGTATTTAAAACCTTGTCAACTGGTTAACTTGTCAACTCGTTACCTTATTAATTTCCTGCAAATATCTGTATTTTTTCTGCAAAAGCAATGAGTATTATTGTATTTTTGCACCCAAAATAAGTAGAAAACAGAAAATGACGACTTTTCAAACTGCCACTTTACCCAACGGAATACGTATCATTCACGAACCGAATCCTATCAATGTGGCTTATTGCGGCTATGCAGTAAATGCCGGAACACGTGACGAGCGCAAAGATGAACAAGGCATGGCGCACTTTGTAGAGCATCTGATATTCAAAGGGACACGCAAGCGGCACGCCTGGCATATCCTGAACCGCATGGAAAATGTGGGTGGTGACTTGAATGCCTATACCAATAAAGAAGAAACGGTGATTTACAGTGCTTTCTTAAAAGAGGACTTTCTGCGTGCCGCCGAACTGCTGACCGACATTGTGTTCAACAGCACCTTCCCACAAAATGAAATAGAGAAAGAAGTAGAAGTAATCATTGACGAGATACAGAGCTACGAAGACAGCCCGGCAGAACTGATATTCGATGACTTCGAAGAACTGATTTTTCCTAACCACCCACTGGGACGCAACATTTTAGGCAAACCTGACCAATTACGCAATTTTCAGAGCGAAGATGCCATGAACTTTGTACACCGTTATTACAAACCCGACAATCTTATCTTCTTTGTACAAGGCAACCTGGACTTTCACCGCATCGTACATGCCATGGAAAAGCTTACGGCAGACATACCTTTCGGAAAAGTGGAGAACTATCTCCGCCAGGCACCGGATACCTATCGCCCACGCAAACTTGTCCTGCATAAAGACACACATCAAGCACACGTAATGATAGGCGGACGTGGTTATCATGCTTATGACGAACGTCGGACAGGACTTTATCTGCTAAACAATATTTTAGGCGGACCAGGTATGAACAGTCGGCTGAATGTTACTCTGCGCGAACGGAAAGGACTGGTATACAGCGTAGAGTCAAGCCTGACTTCCTATACTGATACCGGTACGTTCTGCATTTATTTCGGATGCGATCCTAAAGATACAGATGTATGTATCGAGCTGGTACAGAAAGAACTGCGTAAGTTGCGGGAAGAACCTCTCACCTCTTCACGTCTGAATGCAGCCAAGAAACAAATCATCGGCCAAATCGGCGTAGCAAGTGATAATTTCGAAAACAATGCCCTTGATATGGCAAAATGCTTCCTTCATTATAAGCATTATGATTCGAAAGAAGAATTGTTCCACCGTATTGAAGCCCTCACAGCATCGCAGTTGCAAGATATTGCCAATGAAATGTTTGCAGAAGATTATCTTTCCACATTGATTTATACATAGTTTTTGCAAGCTTCCCAACCGTCTTGAAACGATAAAAGATATAAGTGCGCCGGCAAACGCATATAAGTCCATCCGCTGTAAGATTATTAATCTTCAGGCTGCAAGATTATTAATCTTACAAGCGGAAGATTATTAATCTTACACCAGACTAAGAAGCTGTTTTGAATTTCTCCAAAAAGTTTTTCTTGGCTTGATGTATCCGTTTTCGTGTGTGCTTTGGGCGATTTTTTGGTCCTTTCCGCTCCTGTTCTTCGTCAGATAGCCCGCTATCTTCCTCATCACAGAAGCGAAAATGCCTCAAAAACTCATCCCAAATCATCGCACGATAAATTCAAAACAGCTTCTTAAAAGCCTTAAGAACTTAAAAATAATTCGTACCTTTGCGCACAAAGTAAAAAACAAACGCACAAAGATATACACATGAAAATAGAAGACAAACTTACGGCTTCCGTCATCGACGGAGTGAAGAAGCTGTACGGAGCGGAGATTACCCCCGCCATGGTGCAGTTGCAAAAGACGAAGAAAGAGTTTGCGGGCCACTTGACAGTGGTGGTGTTCCCTTTTCTGAAACTTTCGAAGAAAGGGCCGGAGCAAACCGGGCAGGAAATCGGAGAATACCTGAAGGCGAACGAACCTGCCATTGCCGACTATAATGTCATCAAAGGATTCCTGAACCTGACGATTGCTTCGGACGTATGGATTGACTTGCTGAACCGCATCCATGCCGATGCGCAATGGGGTATCCGCAAAGCCGACGAGAAGGCTCCGTTGGTGATGATTGAATATTCATCGCCCAATACCAACAAGCCGCTCCACTTGGGACATGTGCGTAACAACCTGCTGGGAAATGCACTTGCCAATATCATGGCTGCCAACGGCAACCGCGTGGTGAAAACCAACATCGTGAACGACCGCGGCATCCACATCTGCAAATCCATGCTGGCATGGCTGAAATACGGCAACGGCGAGACTCCCGAATCATCGGGAAAGAAAGGCGACCACCTGATAGGCGATTACTACGTAGCCTTCGACAAGCACTACAAAGCCGAAGTAGCCGAACTGATGGAAAAGGGAATGAGCAAGGAAGAAGCCGAAGCCCAGTCGCCTTTGATGCAGGAAGCCCGTGAAATGCTCCGCAAATGGGAAGCAGGCGACCCCGAAGTGCGTGCCCTTTGGGAGAAAATGAACAACTGGGTATATGCCGGATTCGATGAAACCTACAAGATGATGGGAGTAAGCTTCGACAAGATTTATTACGAATCGAACACCTATCTGGAAGGGAAAAAGAAGGTGCTGGAAGGCTTGGAGAAAGGAATCTTCTACCGCAAGGAAGATGGTTCGGTATGGGCAGACCTTACCCCCGAAGGACTTGACCAGAAACTGTTGCTCCGTGCCGACGGTACCTCGGTTTACATGACCCAAGACATCGGTACCGCCGAACAGCGCTTTGCCGATTATCCGATAGACAAGATGATATACGTGGTAGGCAACGAACAGAACTACCACTTCCAAGTGCTTTCTATCCTGCTCGACAAGCTGGGATTCGAGTGGGGAAAAGATTTGGTGCACTTCTCTTACGGCATGGTAGAATTGCCCGAAGGAAAGATGAAGAGCCGCGAAGGTACCGTGGTAGATGCCGACGACCTGATGGAAGCCATGATTCAGACTGCTAAGGAAACCAGCAACGAGTTGGGCAAACTGGACGGACTGACACAGGAAGAAGCCGATGACATCGCCCGCATCGTAGGATTGGGCGCATTGAAATATTTCATCTTGAAGGTAGATGCGCGCAAGAACATGACCTTTAATCCGAAAGAATCTATCGACTTCAACGGGAATACCGGTCCTTTCATCCAATACACGTATGCCCGTATCCAGTCCATCCTGCGCAAGGCAGCCGATGCCGGCATCACGATTCCGGCGGTTATCCCGGCCGGCATGGAACTGACGGCAAAAGAAGAAGGACTGATTCAGATGCTTGCAGACTTTACGGCTACCGTAGCTCAGGCAGGTACCGACTATAACCCGTCTATCCTTGCCAACTACGCTTACGACTTGGTAAAAGAATACAACCAGTTCTACCACGACTTCAGCATCCTGCGCGAAGAAAACGAAGCGTTGAAAATCTTCCGCCTTGCCCTGAGCCAGAACGTGGGCAAGATTGTGAAAGAAGCCATGGGATTGCTGGGCATCGAAGTGCCTGAACGCATGTAAGAAACAGCTTCACCACAGATTACACAGATTAAAAAATTGATTGAAAATCTGTGTAACCTGTGGTGAAAAAAGAAATTATATGGGAAAGAAGAAATTTTACGTGGTGTGGAAAGGCGTAGAACCAGGTGTGTACGACTCGTGGACAGATTGCCAGCTACAGATTAAAGGCTATAAGGGTGCGCTCTATAAATCGTTTGATACACGTGAAGAAGCAGAAAAGGCATTGGTTACCCCTCCGCACCATTACCTGCAGCCCCATAAAGAAACGGCAAACCAATCTCTTGAAAAACGCTTGCCTTCCGGTTTCGACCTGAATTGCCTTGCCGTAGATGCGGCATGCAGCGGTAATCCAGGCCCGATGGAATACCGGGGTGTGTACCTGTTGACGGGGCAGGAAATCTTTCACTTCGGTCCCGTCTATGGTACGAATAACATCGGCGAATTCCTTGCCATCGTACATGCCCTTGCTTTGTTAAAACAAAAGAACATCTCCATGCCTGTCTATTCGGATAGCCGGAACGCCTTGAGCTGGGTGAAGCAAAAGAAATGCAAAACCAAACTGGAGCGTACGGCAAAGACCGAAGAATTGTTTTGCCTGATAGAACGTGCCGAGAAATGGTTGCGTGAACATACATACAATACTCCCTTACACAAATGGGAAACCGAACTTTGGGGCGAGGTTCCTGCCGATTTCGGACGCAAATAGGGAATGAACTGACAAGTTTACAAAGGGGCAGGTTCGTTTTTGTGAGAAATTTCTGAAAGTGATGAAAAGCTTGTCAACGGAAATATTGCCAATTTAAAAAGAAGAACAAATGAAAAAAAGACTTGCTTATCTTATGGGCTTTTTTGCTTTGATACTGCTATTTTTTATAGTTCAGAAGCCCGGCTTTATGTTTTACAATGATGCTGTGGGACGAGGTGTGCCTGCGCTTGATTATTTTAAAGTAATGTGGCACGGCATCAGCCTCGATGCAGCAACTACAGGATATCTTACTGCCCTGCCGTGGCTGGTAATCTGTATCAGCATTTGGTTCAAACATTTCCCGCTCCGGAAGATAATCGTCATTTATTACATATTTATCAGCCTTATCGTAGCAACTATCTTTGTAGGCGACATGTGCCTGTATCCATTCTGGAATTTTAAACTCGATGCATCAGTATTCTTCTATTTGGAATCACCCAAAAATGCAGCCGCCAGTGTCTCCATAGGGTTTATCACTCTTCGCATATTAATCATACTTTTACTTGCCGGCATCATGTGCTGGGTATTGTATTATTTTACCCCCCGCTGCCTGCCCTATGTGCGGAAGAGACTCGCAGCTACATTAAGTACTCTTTTAATAGGAGGCTTACTTTTTCTCATTATACGAGGGGGCGTAAGTGAATCGACCAGCAATATCGGACAAGTATATTTCTGCAACGATGAATTTTTAAATCATTCAGCTGTCAATCCAGCTTTCAGCTTGCTGGCATCCATCAGCAAGACCAAAGACTATGCCAGCCAGTACGACTATTTCGATGAAGCAGAACGCAAAACCTTATTCGACGGGCTATATCCTACGAAAGGCAAGAATACAGTAGAATTGCTCAACACCCATCGTCCTAATATACTGATTATCTTGATGGAAGGATTCGGAGCTACCATGATAGAATCATTGGGTGGCACCCAAAATGCCAGCCCGAATATTGACCGCCTGGCGAAAGAAGGCATTTGGTTTACACATTGCTATGCAAACAGTTTCCGTACCGACCGTGGAACCATTTGTGCTCTAAGCGGTTATCAAAGCTTTCCAGACCTGTCTGTCATGAAAATACCAGCCAAAAGCCGTACACTGCCATCCATTGCAGGAAAGCTGGTGAAAGAAGGTTATCATACCGATTTTTTGTATGGAGGAGACATCAATTTCACCAATATGAAAAGCTACCTGTTGCAAAGCGGTTACCAGAAACTGACCGCAGATGTCGATTTCCCGATGAATCAGCATCAAAATGCATGGGGAGTGAATGACGACATCACTTTCGACCACTTGTTTCAGATGCTGACAGAACGGCAGGAAACACCATGGCACACAACTTTCCTCACCCTGAGCAGCCATGAACCTTTCGAAGTGCCTTACCATCGTCTGCCAGAAGCAAAACCAAATGCTTTTGCTTTCACCGACCATTGTTTGGGAGAATTTGTCGAAAAACTGAAACAAACACCCATATGGAAAGATTTATTGATAATATGCCTGTCTGATCATGGATTTTATTATCCGGACAATAGTGGCCATGGACACGACGAGCGTATCCACCATATTCCGATGCTGTGGTTGGGAGGTTCTGTAAAACAACCGATGGTAATTGACTGCATCATGAACCAGACAGACCTTGCAGCGACATTATTGGCACAATTAGGCATTGATCATAGTGAATTCAACTTCAGCCGTAACGTCTTGGGAACGAAATATACATATCCTTTCGCCTACTGGAGTTTTGGTGGTGGTTATGCATTTGCCGACAGCACTGGAGTTACTGTAATGGACCTAAATGCAGACCGTCCGATGATAGAACGCCCATCATCCAACACCAACCGCATTTTGCGCGGAAAAGCCATCTTACAAAGTTCATACGATGACATAGGTGCACGCTGAATATTAGCTTCCACGCAGGAAAGGATTATCCGATTTCGGAAAGAAGACAGTCCTCTCCTGCGAGGCATATTCTTGTTATTACGTTTACCTGTACCCATAATATTCCTATTTGACTAATTCGAAAACAGTTTCATAATAATTGGTGCACTTGATAAAATATAAATTGAATATCCGCAAATATCCCATGTAGGGGCGAAATACAGATATTCATTACATACAAACGCAGAGAAAACTTTAGAAGCTGTTTTGAATTTCTCCAAAAAGTTTTTCTTGGCTTGATGTATTCGTTTTCGTGTGTGCTTTGGGCGATTTTTTGGTCCTTTTCGCTCCTGTTCTTCGTCAGATAGCCCGCTATCTTCCTCATCACAGAAGCGAAAATGCCTCAAAAACTCATCCCAAATCATCGCACGATAAATTCAAAACAGCTTCTAAGATAAGGGAGGCGTTCTCAATCTTGTATTGGGAATCGCCTCCCTTTCTTTTTATCTTTACATTAACCTTCAAATTACGGATATGAAAAAATGCTTACGCATTTCACTCAATGAACTGTAGGGCGTATGCGATACGCCCGAATGCGCCAACTTATCCACGCAAATGCATTCAGGGCGTATGCGATACGCCCCTACATGGCTTTTGCGAAATTCATTAATAGTAAATCGTAAATAGACAAATAGTAAATCAGACGGTTTTCCAGTCCTCCACCGTCCCCGTTTCGGAAGAGAAGTTCACTCCTATTTTATATAAGGTGCGCGGGTCGGCTTCGTAGGGTCGGGCATAGCCCTTCGCCTCTATCTGCGCCAAAGCCTCGTCCGCCGTACCATCGCGCTTGAACTCGAAAATATAAATGTAGTCATCCGTCTCCACGATGCAATCGGCACGCCCCTGGCTCTGTTCTTTCTCCGTATAGACCGTGTAGACGCTTATCAGGCGGAAGATGAGGTAAAGCGTATAGTGGAAGAAGCGTTCCTTCTCCGCCTCGTCCTTCTTGGCACGCATTGAGTACGGGATGCCGGCAAGGAACGAGGTGAACAGCTTGCGGAGTTGCTCCACATCACCGTGTTTCAATGATTCCACCACGTCTATTACCCAATTCTTCATGTTCTCTTGCGGCTTTAAGTAATCTGCGGCAATCAAGGAAACAAATCCATTCTTTACCTCATTATTAGGAAAATCAAGTAAAAAACGGTTATAGGTCCTTTCATATCCTTTTATGGTCAGGTAGCCGCTTTGGTAAATCATCGGCAAGGGCTTTTCCACGTCCGCCTTATAGTCGACAAACTCTTCGGGGCGGTAATAGCGTCCGGTCAGTTCGTTCAAGTTTTCCTGCGTATGGTTCAGCAGGCGGACCAGATAAGAGGGCGTGCCGCTGACAAACCAATAATCTTGGATATCCAGTGAAGCAAAAGCGTTCAACAAACTGAACGGATTGTACACGTCCACCATTCCTTTGCTGAAGTGATAGCCGTCATATTGATGCTTTAATTGTCCTCTCATATCATCGTCCGTACATCCGTAATCTTCTGCCAACTCATGAATTGGTCCAGCGAAATAATGCTCCAGTTCTTCCTGCGTGATGCCGCAAAGCGTTTCATACCTGCGGTCCATGCTGATGTCTGCCGGCTGATTGAACCCGCTGAACACACTTACCTGAGAGAACTTGGTCACGCCCGTCAACAGCACAAACTGCAAGTCCTCGTCAGCGGTTTTGAATACCGAATAGAAACTCTTCAATATTTCCCGGTTACGGTCTTCCAGCAGACGCCTTTCACCGTCTACCGTAGTGGCATATCCCGTATCCAGCACGTCAAGGATAGGTTTATCGTATTCGTCTATCAATACCACGCAACGTCTGCCGTACCGTTTGCGTGCCTGATGCAGCACATGGATAAAGCGTGCGCCTGTCGTTTGCGCCGTATCGCTCCTGCCATACTGCTTTTCCCAGGCTGCCATGGTCTCTTCTATTCTCGCTTCCAAATTGCCTGGCAGGGTAAAGTCTCCCACATTAAAGTCGATATGGAACACGGGGTATTCCGCCCAATCGGTTTCCAACTTGTCAATGGCAAGCCCTTTAAATAGTTCTTTCCTCCCCTGAAAATAACATTTCAAGGTAGAGACCAGCAAGCTCTTGCCGAACCGGCGAGGGCGGCTCAGGAAATAGATTTTCCCCTCGTTCACTAACCGGTAAATCAAACCGGTCTTGTCGACATATACATAGCCGTCTCCTATAATCTGGTCAAAGCTTTGGATTCCTATCGGGTACTTCATCGTGCATCAAGTTTTGGATTTACGCAAAGAAACAAAATTATTCTGAAAGGGACAATAAAAAGGCGGCTCAAAAGAACCGCTTTTTTATTTATCACCTCTGCTCTTGGTACTGAAAAATGAGATACGTTCATAAAAGTACGCCTGCAATGGCTACGGTGACTAATTGCTTATCCGCAAGCTTATGAGTCCTCGCATAATCCTAATATATTAGGACTGCAGTCCTAATACATATAGGACTCCAGTCCTGATGCGTGAAAACAACAGTCCCAGTATGTCAGGACTGGGAAAGGATTGTATTAACTCCATTTAATCAGGTTGTTAAGACGGTTGATAAATATTAACCTACTTTCCAGTCCTCCACCGTCCCCGTTTCGGAAGAGAAGTTCACTCCTATTTTATATAAGGTGCGCGGGTCGGCTTCGTAGGGTCGGGCATAGCCCTTCGCCTCTATCTGCGCCAAAGCCTCGTCCGCCGTACCATCGCGCTTGAACTCGAAAATATAAATGTAGTCATCCGTCTCCACGATGCAATCGGCACGCCCCTGGCTCTGTTCTTTCTCCGTATAGACCGTGTAGACGCTTATCAGGCGGAAGATGAGGTAAAGCGTATAGTGGAAGAAGCGTTCCTTCTCCGCCTCGTCCTTCTTAGCACGCATTGAGTATGGGATACTGGCGAGAAAAGAAGTAAACAGCTTGCGGAGTTGTTCCAAATCGCCTTGACGCATGGAAACAACCACACTCCGTATCCAGCCGCCCAGGTTTTCCTGAGGCTGCAAATAACTGGAAGCAACCAACGATACAAAGCCGCTCTTCACCTCATTGTTCGGGAAGTCGAGCAGGAATGTACCGAAATCACTGTCGTAGCCCTTGATGGTCAGGTATCCGCTTTGGTAAATCATCGGCAGGGGCTTTTCCACATCCGCCTTATAATCGACAAACTCCTTGTCCTCGTAATATTTGCCGGTCATTCCGTTCAGGTCCTCCTGCGTATGGTTCAGCAGGCGGACCAGATAGGTGGGTGTGCCGCTGGAGAACCAATAGTCACGGAGTGCCTTTTTGGCAAACGCGTTCAGCAGGCTGAACGGGTTGTATATGTCCGTCAGGTTGCCGCTGAAGTGATAGCCGTCATACCGGTGCTTCAGCATGTCCAGCATCCCTTCTTCAGTAACCTTATATTTTGTAGCCAATGCCTTGATAGGCTCGGCAAAATAATGCTCCAGTTCTTCCTGTGTGATGCCGCAAAGCGTTTCATACTGCTCGTCCATGCTGATGTCGCTCGGCTGGTTGAACCCGCTGAACACACTTACCTGAGAGAACTTGGTCACGCCCGTCAGCAGCACGAACTGAAGGTCTTCATCCGCCAATTTAAAGGTGGAATAGAAACTCTTTAATATTTCCCTATGGATGCCTTCCAGCAAACGTTCCTTCCCGTCTATCGTGGTCGTGTATCCCGTATCCAGCACATCGAGTATGGGTTTGTCGTATTCGTCTACCAGCACCACGCACCGCCTGCCGTACCGCTTGTGCGCCTGCTGCAGCACGTAGGCGAACCGCTTGCCTATATCCTCAAATTCTGTAGTTCGCCCGTATTCCTTTTCCCATGTGCCGACCGTACCTCCTATGATATCATCCAGTTTGCCCGATCTTGTAAAGTCCGTTCCGTTGAAGTCGATATGGAACACGGGATATTCTGCCCACTCGGTTTCCAACCTGTCAATGGCAAGCCCCTTGAACAGTTCTTTCCGCCCTTGGAAATAACATTTCAAGGTAGAGACCAGCAGGCTCTTGCCGAACCGACGCGGGCGGCTCAGGAAATAGATTTTCCCGCCTTTTACTAACTGGTAAATCAAATCAGTTTTATCAATATAGACATAACCGTCTTCTATAATCTGGTCAAAGCTCTGGATTCCTATCGGGTACTTCATCGTGCATCAAGTTTTGGATTTACGCAAAGAAACAAAATTATTCTGAAAGGGACAATAAAAAGGCGGCTCAAAAGAACCGCTTTTTTATTTATCACCTCTGCTCTTGGTACTGAAAAATGAGATACGTTCATAAAAGTACGCCTGCAATGGCTACGGTGACTAATTGCTTATCCGCAAGCTTATGAGTCCTCGCATAATCCTAATATATTAGGACTGCAGTCCTAATACATATAGGACTCCAGTCCTGATGCGTGAAAACAACAGTCCCAGTATGTCAGGACTGGGAAAGGATTGTATTAACTCCATTTAATCAGGTTGTTAAGACGGTTGATAAATATTAACCTACTTTCCAGTCCTCCACCGTCCCCGTTTCGGAAGAGAAGTTCACTCCTATTTTATATAAGGTGCGCGGGTCGGCTTCGTAGGGTCGGGCATAGCCCTTCGCCTCTATCTGCGCCAAAGCCTCGTCCGCCGTACCATCGCGCTTGAACTCGAAAATATAAATGTAGTCATCCGTCTCCACGATGCAATCGGCACGCCCCTGGCTCTGTTCTTTCTCCGTATAGACCGTGTAGACGCTTATCAGGCGGAAGATGAGGTAAAGCGTATAGTGGAAGAAGCGTTCCTTCTCCGCCTCGTCCTTCTTAGCACGCATTGAGTATGGGATACTGGCGAGAAAAGAAGTAAACAGCTTGCGGAGTTGTTCCAAATCGCCTTGACGCATGGAAACAACCACACTCCGTATCCAGCCGCCCAGGTTTTCCTGAGGCTGCAAATAACTGGAAGCAACCAACGATACAAAGCCGCTCTTCACCTCATTGTTCGGGAAGTCGAGCAGGAATGTACCGAAATCACTGTCGTAGCCCTTGATGGTCAGGTATCCGCTTTGGTAAATCATCGGCAGGGGCTTTTCCACATCCGCCTTATAATCGACAAACTCCTTGTCCTCGTAATATTTGCCGGTCATTCCGTTCAGGTCCTCCTGCGTATGGTTCAGCAGGCGGACCAGATAGGTGGGTGTGCCGCTGGAGAACCAATAGTCACGGAGTGCCTTTTTGGCAAACGCGTTCAGCAGGCTGAACGGGTTGTATATGTCCGTCAGGTTGCCGCTGAAGTGATAGCCGTCATACCGGTGCTTCAGCATGTCCAGCATCCCTTCTTCAGTAACCTTATATTTTGTAGCCAATGCCTTGATAGGCTCGGCAAAATAATGCTCCAGTTCTTCCTGTGTGATGCCGCAAAGCGTTTCATACTGCTCGTCCATGCTGATGTCGCTCGGCTGGTTGAACCCGCTGAACACACTTACCTGAGAGAACTTGGTCACGCCCGTCAACAGCACAAACTGCAAGTCCTCGTCAGCGGTTTTGAATACCGAATAGAAACTCTTCAATATTTCCCGGTTACGGTCTTCCAGCAGACGCCTTTCACCGTCTACCGTAGTGGCATATCCCGTATCCAGCACGTCAAGGATAGGTTTATCGTATTCGTCTATCAATACCACGCAACGTCTGCCGTACCGTTTGCGTGCCTGATGCAGCACATGGATAAAGCGTGCGCCTGTCGTTTGCGCCGTATCGCTCCTGCCATACTGCTTTTCCCAGGCTGCCATGGTCTCTTCTATTCTCGCTTCCAAATTGCCTGGCAGGGTAAAGTCTCCCACATTAAAGTCGATATGGAACACGGGGTATTCCGCCCAATCGGTTTCCAACTTGTCAATGGCAAGCCCTTTAAATAGTTCTTTCCTCCCCTGAAAATAACATTTCAAGGTAGAGACCAGCAAGCTCTTGCCGAACCGGCGAGGGCGGCTCAGGAAATAGATTTTCCCCTCGTTCACTAACCGGTAAATCAAACCGGTCTTGTCGACATATACATAGCCGTCTCCTATAATCTGGTCAAAGCTTTGGATTCCTATCGGGTACTTCATCGTGCATCAAGTTTTGGATTTACGCAAAGAAACAAAATTATTCTGAAAGGGACAATAAAAAGGCGGCTCAAAAGAACCGCTTTTTTATAACATACAAGACCTTATAAGTAATGCCAATCAGGAGTTAAAAGGGAGTTAGATGGAGTTATCGCCCACTTGATGGGATGGGAGTTAGATGCCAATACCTCTGTGCATACGGTTCTTTGACTTACTATCGGCTTAACTCCTACAATATAAACTAAAATGAATGTCCGCATCTTGCCAATTAACTTGTAGGAGCAGGGTTTGCCTGCCCGAAAACATCCACGTGGACGCATACGGGCGGGCGAACCCCGCCCCTACATTGGCTAATTGCGGAATTCATATAAACTAAAGAAGCTGTTTTGAATTTCTCCAAAAAGTTTTTCTTGGCTTGATGTATCCGTTTTCGTGTGTGCTTTGGGCAATTTTTTGGTCTTTTTCGCTCCTGTTCTTCGTCAGATAGCCCGCTATCTTCCTCATCACAGAAGCGAAAATGCCTCAAAAACTCATCCCAAATCATCGCACGATAAATTCAAAACAGCTTCTAAATTAGTTACTTACATAACGGCTCTAGTTTTGCAGCTTGCTGAACTTGAATAAATTACTTGATTTCCCATGTATCGTTGGTATCGAGCAATTCTGCAAAATTATGGTATGGTTTCTTTGCCGACACTTCCTTTATCTGCTCTTCTACCGCTTCGTCATAAGTAGGAGCTTCCACATCGCGGATTACCCCCAAGGCAATGGGAAAATCCGGTCCTTCCATCAATGCCAACTTCAATTGCAAGGTATGGTCCTCACAATGGGCGTCGTGTACAAGGATATCGCTCTCCGTAATGCCGTTTTCACCCAATTTCACGACTTTCAGCCCAAAGCCTTCCTGCATCAAGCCAAACTCCCGGTTCGGTCCGAAAAGCATAGGTTTGCCATGTTCCAGATAAATGGCATTGCGTTCCCGGTCTTCTTTTTTCGCTACGGCATTGTGTGTGCCATCATTAAAGATAACGCAATTCTGCAACACTTCCACTACCGAAGTACCTTTGTGACGGGCAGCTGCCTGCAACACCTCGACAGATGGTCCGCCATCTACAGCTGCACAGCGGGCAAAAAAGCGTCCACGGGCACCAAAGCAAAGCTCTGCCGGCCGGAAAGGATCTTCTACCGTGCCATAAGGTGACGACTTACTGACAAAGCCACGTGCTGACGTTGGCGAATATTGTCCTTTCGTCAAACCGTAAATACGGTTGTTCAACAAGATGATATTAATATCCACATTACGGCGAATAGCGTGGATGAAATGATTTCCTCCAATGGCAAGTCCGTCACCATCACCCGAAATCTGCCAGATGGTAAGATTCGGATTTGCCACTTTTGCCCCTGTAGCAATGGCTGCCGCACGCCCGTGAATGGTGTGCATACCATACGTATTCATATAATAAGGCAAACGCGATGAACATCCGATACCGGAGATAACAGCTATTTCATGGGGAGGTACACCCAACTCGGCAAGTGCCTTATGAAATGAGTTCAAGAATGCATGGTCGCCACATCCGGGACACCAGCGCGGCTGGCCTGCTTTATAATCGGCTGCTGTATACATAGTTGTTTTTTAGTTTTTAAGTTCGTGAGTTTTTTAGTTTTTAAGTTCGTGAGTTTTTTAGTTTTTAAGTTTGCAAGTTCTTAAGTTCGTGAGTTTATTCTTTCTCAACTTAAAAACTTAAGAACTTAAAAACTTAAAAACTTAAAAGAACTTATCTCTTATGCATTCAGAATGCGATTAAAGGCTTCTACCAGTTCTTGCACAACGAAAGGCTGTCCTTTCACCTGATTAAACTGATAGAGATGAATGCCTTCTACCTTCATGCGCAGGTAGCCTGCGAGCTGTCCCATATTCTGCTCTGCCACCACAACTTTCTTGTAACGGCGAAGCACTTCTGCTGTATTTTTCGGCAGCGGGTTAAGGTATTTGAAGTGTGCCAGTGCCACCTTCTTACCTTGGTCATTCAATATGTCCATGGCAGAATGCAAATGTCCGTATGTACCGCCAAAACCGACGATCAACAAATCTGCATCCTCACATCCTTCTACCTGCAAATCGGGAATGCACGAAGCGATGCGTGCTACTTTTTCCGCACGAATGCCCGTCATCAGGTGATGGTTTTCGGGATCGGTAGAGATGGCACCTGTCTCGCTGCTTTTTTCCAGTCCTCCGATACGGTGCATGAAACCTTTCGTACCAGGTATCGCCCAATAACGTACTAACGAATTCGGGTCACGCTGGAAAGGCGTCCACGAGCCTGCCATTTCCGGCTTGACATATGGCGGACGAATCTCAGGATATTTCGCCAAATCGGGTAAATGCCATGCAGCCGAACCATTAGCGATGTAGGCATCGGTAAGCAATACCACGGGAGTCATATGCTCTAAAGCTATCTTACAGGCCATGAAAGCGGCATCGAAACAATCGGTAGGCGAAATGGCAGCGATGACCGGCATCGGACTTTCGCCGTTCCTTCCGAACAATACCTGCAACAAATCTGTCTGTTCCGACTTGGTAGGCAAACCGGTGGAGGGACCTCCACGCTGCACATCCACAATGACCAATGGAAGTTCGGTTATCACCGCCAGATTCATCGCCTCACTCTTCAGGCAAATACCCGGTCCTGAAGTAGTAGTGACAGCAAGTGCACCGGCAAAAGCTGCACCTACAGCCGAAGCACATCCGGCAATCTCGTCTTCGCATTGCACGGTTTTTACGCCTAATGACTTATGCTTCGCCAATTCGTGCAGGATATCAGTGGCAGGTGTAATCGGATACGAGCCCAAATAAAGTTGTAATCCGGCTTTTTCAGCAGCAGCAATCAAGCCGTATGCAGTCGCTTTGTTGCCATTGATGTCCATATAACGCCCTTTTTCCTTAGGCTCCTTACTCGGTACTGTATAGCTGGCAGAAACAGAAGCATGTGTGTTTTCGCCAAAATGATAGCCATCGTAAAGCACCTTAATATTAGCTTCTGCTATTGCCGGTTTCTTGGCAAACTTCTCGCGCAGCAGTTTTTCACCTACACTGACATCGCGGTGGAACAGCCAACATACCAGTCCCAATGCAAACATATTCTTGGTACGCATGATAGACTTATTATCCAATCCGCTGTCTTTCAGGCTCTCTTTGCACATCGTGGTAATGGCTGCCTCTACTACTTCGTTTTTGATACCCAGTTCAGAGAATGGGTTTTCCAATTGGAACTGTGCTTTCTCCAAATCACGTTTGGTAAACGAGTCCGTATCGATGATAATAACCGCTTGAGGCTTACAGAACTTGTACTGTGTTTTCAATGCAGCAGGGTTCATAGCGACCAACACATCACATTTGTCTCCCGGCGTATAGACCTTACCCGACCCGATATGTACCTGAAAGCCCGATACTCCCGTCAGCGTACCTTGCGGAGCCCGTATATCAGCCGGATAATCGGGGAATGTACTGATATCATTTCCTTCCGTAGCCGAAATATTTGAAAACATATTTCCGGCAAGCTGCATGCCATCGCCCGAATCTCCCGAAAAACGAACTACGACATCGTGCAGCTCTTTGACTATCATTTCTTTTGCCATACTATATTTTTTTAGAGTTCTCGTATTAAATGCACACAAAATTGGGGAACTTCCTTTAAAAATCAAAATAAAAAGGCAGAATTATTACAAAAAATGTAAGGTCCTTGTGTTTTTCTTGAGCAAATATATGGGAATTAGCACAAAAAGCAGTAAATTTGCACACTCGCCTTGGTAGTTCAACGGATAGAACAAGCGTTTCCTAAACGTTAAATAGGGGTTCGATTCCCCTCCGAGGTACTTTTATTTACTATTTTACTATTTACGATTTACTATTTTAAGCAAATGACAAAATAGTAAATCGTAAAATCGTAAATCAAGGGATGTTTATCAATTTGTGTATCTGAAGGCTTAACCGCCACTGTGGATGCTTCTTTATATACTCAATCACTTCTTCTGTATTTTGGCACGAACACGGCTGTAGGAAATGTTCTTTTGCTTCTATTAATAAATAAGGAGAGACATCTTGTCCGAGATAAACCACTTTCACTTCATCAACATGCTTGACGCGAAGAATTGTTCCTTCTTTTGGAGAACAGGTTACCCAGTCTACCGCTTCGGGCAAGATTTGTGTTCCATTGGTCTCGACAGAAACATATTTGCCGGCTTTGTGCAACAAATCAACCAATGCATCGTTTATCCACAACCCCGGCTCTCCTCCAGTCAGAATAACCATCCGGCAGGGATATTTACATACCTCTTCTACAATTTCCTCATCGCTCATTTCCGTTCCTGATTCATGCGATGTATCACAAAAAGCGCACTTCAGATTGCATCCCGAAAAGCGTACAAATACAGCAGGGGTTCCTGCATGTGCCCCTTCTCCTTGCAGACTATAGAATATTTCGTTAATCTTTCTCATAAATTACCGTATTGCCTTCCGATTCCCTTACTTCCACCTTAAAACAATGTGGTACCTGTTCGCATACCCAACGAGCGATATTTTCTGCCGTCGGATTAAAAGAGAATACTTCATTCAAATGACGGTGATCCATTTGTTCTTTTACTATCTTTTTAATTTTAGAAAAATCAACTACCATACCACACTCGTCCAGCTCCTTGCTGCGGCAATATACGGTGATTATCCAGTTATGTCCATGCAGATTTTCGCACTTGCTGGGATAAGAAAGTGACAGGCTGTGCGAAGCCGATATTTCCATACGTTTGATGACTGTATACATAATGCTTGTTGTTCTAAGATTGTTTATCGTAAAAAACGGTTAGTGCCTAATGTCACCTCAGCACTTTGCAAAGATAAGAAAGAATTTGCATCTGGGCAAACAGGAAGAAAAGAGTCTATATAATAAAGGAGTTAAGCCTATAGCTGATTTTCCACCACCAGACTATTGGCTTAACTCCTTTACTTCTTTAATTTCTCAATTCCTTATTATGATATTATCAGGCTTTTCCGGTTTCTTCTTTCTGTCCTTTCCGGCCTCCCATCATCAGGTAAGCCACCGGGGCAGCTACAAACAATGAGGAGAACGTACCGACTACCACACCCAGAATCATTGCAAATGAGAAACTGCGGATGCTGTCGCCTCCCAAGAAGAAAATGATAAGCAATACAATCAACGTACTCTGACCGGTATTCAACGTACGGGCAAGTGTCGTATTCAAAGAATCATTGAACAGTTTTGTACGTTCACGTTTCGGATACAGGTGATAGAACTCGCGCACACGGTCGAATATAACCACCTTGTCGTTAATAGAATAACCGATTACCGTCAATACTGCACCGATAAATGTCTGGTCTACCTCCAATGAGAACGGCATCCAACCGTAACATAAAGAATAAGCACCTACTACCAGCAGCGTATCCACCGCCAATGCAGCCGTTGCACCCACACTATATGCAATGTTGTTGAACCGAATCAAGATATACAGACCGATAGCAATCAAGGCAAAGATGACCGACCATACAGCAGATGTCTTCAAGTCGTCTGCTACGCTCGGACCCACCTTCTGCGAACTGATGATGGAACATCCTTCCGTATTGTCACGGTCAACAAACTGCTCGAGAGTCAAGCCATCGGGCAACAGATTGCCTTCCTTGAAAGCGTTATACAAAATACCTTCTATTTCGGCATCTACATTCGCACCATCCTCTGCTATACGATAGTTGGTGGTCACACGGATACGGTGTCCGTCAGTTCCCAAGGCAATGGCTTGGATATTGGCATCATCCACCTTGTTTTCCAATAAGTCGCGTACGGTTTCTGGCTGAACCACCTTGTCGAACTGTACAACAAAGTTACGTCCACCTGTAAAGTCAATACTGGGCGACAAACCACGAACCACAAACGAAACCACGCATACCAGAATAAGAATACCCCATACGGTAAACGAACGTTTGATGATTCCCATAAAGTTGAAATGCACATTCTGGAACAGGTTCTTCGATATGGAAGTAGAGAATGTCAGGTTACGGAGCTTTCCTTTTGCCAGGAAATGTTCGTAAACCAGACGGGTCATATACACTGCTGTAAAGAACGAGCAGATGATACCGATAATCAATGTAGTAGCAAATCCGCGGATAGGTCCGGTTCCGAAATAGAACAGGATAACACCCGTAATGATAGATGTCAGGTTAGAGTCGAAGATGGCCGAGAAAGCACCTGAATAACCCGCATTGATTGCTTCTTTCATTGTCTTTCCAGCCTTCATCTCTTCCTTGGTACGTTCGTGAATCAACACGTTGGCATCCACCGCCATGGCCAGCGAAAGCACCATACCGGCAATTCCGGACAATGTCAATGCGGCTTGGAACGAAGCCAGAATACCCATCGTAAAGAAGAAGTTGAATATCAATGCAAAATTGGCAATCATACCTGGAATAAAACCATACATCAGGCAGAGGTAAGCCATCAAGGCAATCAAGGCTACTATAAACGAAACCAATCCCTGATTGATAGACTGCTGTCCGAGCGAAGGTCCTACGATATCTTCCTGTACGATACGGGCAGGAGCCGGCATCTTACCCGACTTCAGCACGTTAGCCAAGTCTTTAGTTACTTCCGGAGTAAAATTACCGGTGATTTCCGAATTACCTCCCGTAATCTCAGAATTTACACGCGGCGCACTATATACATAACCATCCAGTGCAATAGCTATTTCCTTGCCGATATTTTTCTTGGTCAGTGCAGCCCAGCGGCGCGAACCGTCGGTATTCATCGACATTGTTACACAAGGCTTGTTAAACTGGTCGTATGAGTCGCGTGCATCTGTGATGACATCACCTTCCAGCGGAGCACGTCCGTTACGCTCGGTTACGCGGATGGCATACAATTCGAATATGTGACCCGTCTGGTCCATTTCCGAAGCCTTCACGCCCCACATCAACTTCAGGTCACGCGGCAGGATTTCTTTCACTTGCTTCAGATTCAAGATGTTGTTTATGGCAGCTGTATCCTTATAGTCAGCATATCCTACGATAGCTCCTATACCGCTTTGGTTGGGCTGGAAAACAGCCAGCAACGGATGTTCTTTCTTCAGTTGTTCCAAATCGGCGGTGCTTTGAGCTTCGGCCGTCTCTCCCTTCAGTACTGCGGCCAGGCTGTCTTTCGAAGAAAGAGCGGCTTTGGCTTCTTCTTTCTTCATTTCCACCGAGTCGGTCTTCACCGAATCCGTAGCAGTCCCCATCGCAAGACGGGCACGTTCATCTGCCGACATCAATATAGGAACAATATCCTTGGCTTCGTATGTTTCCCAAAACTCCAGATTGGCAGAACCTTGCAGAAGGTTTCTCACACGTTCCGGTTCTTTGATACCCGGCAATTCCACCATGATGCGTCCCATCGAACCTTCTACTGCCTGAATATTGGGCTGAACCACACCGAAACGGTCGATACGTGTACGCAACACGTTATATGAGTTGTCGATGGCAGCCTTCACTTCTTCACGCAAAGCTCTTTCCACTTCAGCATCGGTGCTGCGGGTATTCACCTTGTCCTTCATCTGCTGTGTAGCGAACAACTCGGCAAGCTTGCCATCGGGAACCAACTTTTTATACTCTCTCACAAACAGTGTGATAAAATCTTCCTGACTGGTCACCTGTTTCTTGGCAGCTTCTGCCACAGCCTTGTTGAAAGCTTCATCAGTCTTGTTGTCGGCAAGTGCCTTCACTACATCCGGCACAGAAACTTCAAGGATGACGTTCATACCACCCTTCAAGTCAAGGCCCAGTCCGATTTCCAATTCACGACATTTTTTCAGCGTATAACTGAACCATACCTTCTTGTTCATTACCGAATCAAGATAATGTGTCTCGCCTTTCGGATCTTCCTCCGCCTTATTCATGTGATAGCGGGTCACGAAAGAAAACGAAAGGTAGAACAAGCAGACCAGGGTCAGTAATAGCGCAAAAAACTTTACGAATCCTTTGTTTTGCATGTTACTTTAATTTATTATTTACTTTTTAATTAATATGCGTTTATTCAAGGTTGCAAATATAGTTCTTTTCATTTACATGAAGAAAAGGATTTTAATTATTTCGGCATTTCAAAGCAAAAAAGATGAATTTCAACGGCAACAGGCATCAAGAAACAATCCTTTTCGGACAAAGAAGTGACCCGATTGCATATAAGTGCGCGGCTCTACGCATATAAGTACATCGGACAACGCACCCATATGCATAAGCCCATGTAAGTAAGTGCTTTCCTCATCTCAAGTTTTCCAGACGGTTCACCGCTCCAAGATGCACCATACGGGATAATGGTCGGAAGCACGGATGCTGCGGTCCACCTTACATTCGAGTACACGAAATGCCGGAGTAGCAAAGATATGGTCGATGCGAAAATAAAAGTGGTTCTGATTATAAGTAAATCCAGGACCGGCACCAGCCTCTACGAATACATCGCACAGCCCTTCACCGATAACCCGATGGGCATACGAAAGGGGAGAATCATTGAAATCACCGCAAACCAGCATATAACGTGAGCGGTTCCGCCGGATAGCCTGTGCCACCGAATCGGCTTGCGGACCTCGGAGTGCCCCGGCATCTGCCAATTTGCGCAACAGGTATTTGCTCTCGCTCTTCACATTGCCTTCAGTGGGCGACTTCAAGATATCGTTGTACACCTTCTTGTCGTAACTGTCCAATTTATTCGACTCCAGATGGTTATTGATAACTACGATTGTATCTTCATCCACTTTCAAGCGGTACATCACACTCCCGTTAAACTGACTGGCATACGCAATGCGCTCTTCCGACAAAATGGGATAGCGTGAATAACAAGCCAAGATGTCTCCCCCTTCCGTACGTGTCGTTTTCGAATACGGATAAGCCGCCAATGCTTCCTTTATTTGTGCCTTCGAAGCATGGGCTCCCGGCATAAACTCTTGCAGGCAGATAATGTCTGCCCCACTCTTGCGCAAATAAGCCAATACAGGATTCTCTCCGTCGGTTTCCCCTTTCTCGCCGGCAGCAATGCCCTGTGTGTTATACGTGAGAAATTTCAGGTTCTTCGCTCCTGGCGTACCCTCTTTGATAGAACCTACGGGGAAATATATCCGCAAGCTGTTCCATGCAGCAGCAAAAAACAACAAAGGCAAACACACTCCCCATGGCTTCAGGCAAAGCCAGACGAAACAAAAAGCCAGGTTCAGGCACATAAATATGGGAAAGAACAAACCTGCACACGCTCCTACCGGATGTTCTACCGGAGAAATATAAGGACTATAGGCACAAACCAGAAAGGCTATGCCTATCAATCCATTCGACAAGGCCAAAATGGTCAGTATGAAATGCTTAACGATTTTCATTTCTTGCTTGCATCAAACAGACTTTTCTTTTCGTCTTCGGTCAGACTATTGTAACCTGACTTTCTGAGTTTGTCCAATATACGGTCAATCTCATCAGCACGTGCTTTCTTGCGTGCATTGAAGTCGTAATCTTTTTCCTTGTCTCCATAATGCACTTTCATCTTCGGCTTGCGGGGAGTCTGACGCCAACGACCCGAACAAAAATCTAAAGCCATGTTAATCCATCGGGTTAGGTCGCGCCCCTTTACCAGACCAGAAGCAAACCACCATCCAGCCAAAGCACCTCCCAAATGAGCCAGATGTCCTCCAGCATTGTCTGCAGTCATAAACAACAGGTCGAGCACTACCATAAAGATAGCTACATATTTCAAGCGTACCGTTCCGATAAACATAAATTGTACGGGATAATCGGGCTCACGCACCGCCGTAGCCACTACTATGGCAAGTACTGATGCCGAAGCTCCCAGCAAGTATGAAAAAGCGACTGCATCCCGGAAGTAAGGGAAAAGATTATAAGCCACCATATAAAGTACCGCACCGGCTATGCCTCCCAACACGTATAATCCACGCAGGTGTCTTGCCGAGAAAAAGTTCAGGAACAGCCGTCCGAACCAATACAGCCACAACATATTGAACAGGATGTGCAAAATACCGGCATGCATGAACATATAGCTCAGTACCGACCAAGGCTGGCGGATAAATCTCCCCAACGATGCCGGAAACATGAGGTAATTCATCCACTGTTGTCCTCCCCCCATATTAAATAAGGTAAGGAAAAGGTTCACCAGAGCAACAAGCAAAAACACGCCGACATTAATGTAAATAAGTTGGGTCACAATATCCCCACGCCTGAAGTTCTCTTTCAGGTTAGTAATAAATCTGCTGTCCGCCGCCATTTTTCTTTCTCCAATAAATGATTAATATGAATCCAAAAAGCATGCCTCCCAAATGAGCGAAGTGTGCCACCCCGTCTCCCCCACTGATGCCCAGCACCAGTTCGAGTACGGCATAACCAATAACAAAGTATTTCGCCTTGATAGGCATCGGTATCGGAAAGATGAACATCTCGCTATTGGGAAACAGCATACCGAAAGCCAGCAAGATGGCATATACAGCCCCGGATGCTCCCACAGTGGTCAGCATATTCAAGTATTCTGCCATCGAAATGACACCCATACCGGTATCTACCCCATCGTATTGTGACAAACTCACTACATATTCGATGTATTGCACCGCTTCCTGTATCAGTCCGGCGCCGATACCGCACAAGATGTAATAGAATAAGAACCGCTTCGGTCCCCAAACATTTTCCAACGTACGTCCGAACATCCAGACTGCAAACATATTGAAGAAAATATGTTGGAAATTGGCATGCATGAACATATAGGTAATCAGCTGTGCCGGGTTGAAATCAGATGCCAGGAAGAAATGCAGCCCCAACATATCGTTCAAGTCGATTCCGTACCGTTTTGCCACGACATAGCCAAAAAAGCACAGTACATTGATAATCAGTAGATTTTTTGTTACAGTTGGCATATTGTTCATATCGTTGTATTCTTTAGTTTTTAAGTTTATAAGTTTTTAAGTTTATAAGTTTTTAAGTTTTCAAGTTTAATTCTTCATTCATCATTCTTCATTATAAAAGCTTTCCTTCAGCACCAGTAATCCTTCGGGTCCCATATTGAATAACAAATCGATGATGCTTAGGTTCGGAAGGAAACCGGTTTGCGCATCGAACACCTGATAATAAGGCTTAGGCACGAACTGCGGGTCATTAGCCTCAAAAGGCTTTTTCGGATGAATCCGTTCGCGGAAGTCTTCTACCCCTTCGGGTGATACACAAAAATCATCAGTAGGTACAATGCAAGGTTGCATATCCAGTTGCCTGCATATCCACTGGCACAAATCAGCATTGAAATCATACAAGAAAGTATACCTCCGCTTGTAAAACTCCTGGAATTCATCAGCATAATAATCAAAGAACGGGCTGTGCTTATAGCCCGCCACAAACGCATTCCAATGCACATGCCGCCAGTTCCCATGGTCGGAAATGCGCACATCTTTCATCAAACATTTCTGTTCGTCACTCTTTTCGGTAGGAATGGTCAGAGCCAACGGTCCTGCCGCCGAAGCGATAACACACCGGTTCCGGTAAGTCTGTTTCGCATAATGGTCGAACCGTTCCACATATACCTTATCATACGCATAGAGTTTCGTATAATACTCTACCGGTGCCAGATACGCCGAACTTAACAATATTTCTTTTTCCATTCTTTATTCTACACGTTGTAAAAAACGCCCCTTCCGGGTAGTAAACCAAATGCGCCACGCTTTGCCAATGATGCATTCTTCGGGCACAAAGCCAAACAAACGGGAGTCGGCAAGATTGACCGGGTCATTCGAAGCCATCCAATAATAATCCTTACTGAATGTATACGAACGCACCGGCTTTCCTTCCACCCACAAGGTATCTCCCTGCACGGTGGCATTTTTCCCCTCATGCGACACAATGGTGTTGCAAAGCAATACCGCATTCCAAGGATAGACCATCACCGGAATACCTTTTTCGGGCACCACATAAGGATGTACCTCCTTTGCTAGTTTGGCATTCAACGGTGTAAAAATTACCTTCCCTTTTCCCTTTTGCGCAACGAGATACAATTCATATCGGCTGAAGCTCCGGATGAAATCGCCTTCCTCGGTATATCCCACCAAAGGATTCTCAGAAATACCTACTGCCTTCAATATTGCCTGTACAGTATCTTCTTGTGCCGAAGGATATACATACAAAGCTTTGTTGTCGGGACTCCAGACTTCATTTTCCGCATCAATCAGCTCGCGGTTCAACAACAATGTATCTCCAGCCCTACCTATACAACGGCTGATAAACACACCACGCCCCTCCATCCATCGGGACGGATTACCCGGACTTGGGTCGTTGAACAAGACTATATCTCCTTTCCTGATATCGCAAGAACCGATACGGTGGTATCCGAATACCGATGGAAAAGGCATACGCAAACCGTAGCTCCACTTGTTCACCAATACCCCTTCGCCTTCGTAAAGGCTGTTTTCCATTCCCGACGAAGGAATAAAGCAAGACGTAACAAGGAAAGCTTTCACCAATACTACTGCCAGCACACATCCGGCAATTCCTTTCAGTATGGTTTTCCAGCTTGCATTCATATAATTAATCAGGTACTGGCTGACCAGGTTTTCAATACATCAGGTATCTAAAGCCTGGCCAACCCGTACACGCTATGTTATTTTATCGAATCCACAAACTTAAACAACCGGTTCCAACGAACCTTACCGTCCAGCCATCCACGGTCTTGATCCAAGGACAACCAGATAAATATCGGCTTGCCCACAATATGGTCTTCAGGCACAAAGCCCCAAAAACGGGAATCGGCCGAATTATGCCGGTTATCACCCATCATCCAGTAATAATCCATTTTAAATGTATAACGGGTGGTCTCCTGTCCGTTGATATAGATTCTACCCTCCTTTACTTCCAAGGTATTTCCCTCGTAAGCATGGATCGGACGTTCATAAAAAGGCAGGTTGTCCAAAGTCAAGTCGATGGTCTCCCCCTTCTTTGGAATCCATATCGGACCATAATTGTCAAGTGTCCATCCGGTCACCTTATTTACGGGGTAAAGTCCTTCGATAGCCTCATCAGGCATGTTTTCGATAGAGACCACGATATCCTTGCGTGCCAAAAGACCTGCTTTCGCCTTCTCCGTCAACGGTATATTATAAACAGATTCCTCGGGATAATACATAGCCCGGTCCTCTGCACTGATACCCAGTTCGTGACACAGGTCATCGGGTAACATGCCTTTCGTATGTACGATATAGCGGTATTGTACATTGTCGGGCTCTTTGTTTGCCTTACCGTCCAGATATACAATGCGGTCTTTTATCTGAAGCGTCTGCCCCGGAAGTCCGACACAACGTTTCACATAATTCTCACGCCGGTCTACCGGACGTGCGATGACTTTTCCATATAGTTGCGGGTTTTCATCGATATACTTGCGTCCGGCTGCGTAATAATAATCAAATACTTGCCGTTGCTGCTCGGCATCCAAGCGCGAGAAATCGACCTGTTGTGACAATTGTCTGCCTGCATCATAACTCAACCGGTACAAGTCATCAGCAGGTATGGCTGTAGCCACGCTATCTCCTGCCGGGAAATTAAAGACCACGATATCATTCAGTTTTACCGTACCCAATCCGCCCACACGCTTGTAATCCCAATGAATCCATTCCAGATACGACTTACAATTGAAGACCGGAAGCGTGTGCTGAGTGAGCGGCATATGCAAAGGAGTCTGTGGAATACGAGCCCCATAACTCATCTTGCTTACGAACAAATAGTCGCCTACCAACAATGATTTCTCCAACGAAGAAGAAGGAATAACATAGTTCTGGAAAAAATACAGGTTGACGAAATAAACCGCTACCAATGCAAACACAATGGCATCTACCCACCCCATTACCGTGAGCACCGCCTTATTCTTCGATTTTTTCCACCACGTCCAAGGTATTTTCTTGGTGATATAGGCATCGAAGATAAAAGGGATGACGACTATACCCAGCCAGCTTTTCAGCCAGATGAGAAAGAGAATGTATAAAAACAAGACAATGCCGAATTTCACCCATTGCCTGCGCGATGCTTGTATCATACCCGTTCCTTAAAATTGAAATAAGTCATTCATTCCCAAAAAGCCTTCGTGAACAGCTGTATATTCAGCAGCCAGCACAGCCCCCAAGGCAAACCCTTTCCGGTTTTTTGCATCGTGTGTAATGATGATGGAATCGGCTTCCGATTCGTAGCGGATAGTATGGATACCCGGCACTTCATCCCGCCGGATAGCACTGACCGGCAATTCATCTGGAGCACACTCCGTCGTTCCACTTACAGTACCGTCGGGAGCAGTTAAGGTACCCATTACCCATTTACTCTTACGGTCCAGGTTTTCCAGGATACCTTCGGCAAGTGTGATGGCTGTACCGCTGGGTGCGTCCACCTTATGGATATGATGTGTTTCCACCATCGAAACATCATAGTTGGGAAAACGGTTCATTATCTTAGCCAGATACTTGTTAACCGCCGAGAATATAGCTACCCCCAGGCTGAAATTGGATGACCAGAACAACGTCTTTCCTTCTTCCTTGCACAAGCGGCGCACCTCATCACCGTGTTCACCCATCCAGCCAGTACTACCTGATACAACTTTCACTCCTTGCTTGAAAGCCTCCATACAATTGCCGTATGCCACTGCAGGAGCTGTAAACTCAATAGCTACGTCTGCCGAGCGGAAAGCATCAGAATCGATGTCCTGATGATTGTCCACATCTATGATACTTACTATTTCATGTCCGCGGGAAAGAGCGACCTTTTCTATCTCTTTACCCATCTTTCCATATCCGATTAATGCTATTTTCATAAATAAATCAATTAAATTCAGCCACAAAGATAGCGTTTTTCGTTATTAATCATTACATTTAGCGAACATTTACACCTCATTAACATGGAACAACTCTTACATTACGTGTGGAAACACAAACTTTTTGCCCTTCAGCCGCTACAAACAACCGATGGACAAACAGTGGAAATCATCGACGTGGGACTGCCCAATATACATGCAGGCCCTGATTTCTTCAACGCCAAAATCAAGTTAAACGGTGTGCTGTGGGTAGGCAACGTGGAAATACATCTGCAAGCATCCGACTGGTTTGCCCACCGGCACCACCTTGACCCGGCATACGATTCAGTCATTCTGCATGTAGCTTCACGAATGGATGCCTCCCCAGTCCGTACCAACGGCGAACCTATCCCGCAAATGGAGCTGCATTGCCCGCCAGCCTTGCTTGCCCATTACGAACAATTGCTGCAGGAAGACCGTTATCCGGCTTGTCATGAACTGATTCCTTCCCTATCAGCGTTCTTCTTGCACAGCTGGCTATCCGCCTTGCAAGTAGAACGGTTCGAAAGCAAGACAGAACAAATACACCAGCGACTGAAAGCCTGCAACAGCGACTGGGAAAATGCTTTCTTTATCACTCTGGCGCGCAATTTTGGTTTCGGAGTGAATAGTGACACCTTCGAATTATGGGCAAAAACCGTACCTTTAACAGCAGTCAACAAGCACCGCGATAGTCTATTTCAGGTAGAAGCCCTATTTTTCGGACAAGCCGGACTGTTGCAGGAGCTTCCGATAGACACTTATACCGAAGCCTTGATAAAAGAATATGCTTACCTCAGCCATAAATTCGGACTTACTCCCTCGGCAGACTGCCATTGGCGTTTTCTCCGGCTGCGTCCGGGCAATTTTCCACATATACGTATTGCCCAATTGGCTTGCCTGTACCATCGTTCACAAGGATTACTTTCTCAACTGATGGAAACAGACAACCTGAAGCAAGTACGTGAACTGCTCCGAGGAGGTACTTCCGAGTACTGGCTGACACACTATACATTCGGCGAAATTTCTCCCGCTCATCCGAAAACGTTAAGCAACAATTCTATCGACTTGCTTATCATCAACACGGTAGTTCCTTTTCTATATGCGTATGGCAAACACAAAGCGAACGAAGCCCTTTGCCAACGTGCCAACCGCTTCCTCGAAGAACTGAAACCGGAAAACAATTACATCATCCGGACTTGGCAGGAATGTGGACTGAAAGCCAACCATGCCGGAGACAGCCAGGCGCTTATCCAACTCAAAAAGAACTATTGCGACCCAAAGAAATGCTTGTATTGCAGAATCGGGTACGAATATATGAAAAAGGTAACGAGGTAACAAGGTGACGAGGTGACGAGGTGACTAGGTGACGAGGTGACAAGGTGACGAGGTGACAAGGTGACGAGGTTTTAAATACCTTTACTATCCGAGGCCTTATCAACTTGCCAACTTAAAAACTCAATAACTTAAAAACTCAATAACTCATGAAATATATCTATGAACTGAAAATGAAAGTACGCGACTATGAATGCGATCTGCAAGGTATCGTAAACAACGCTAACTACCAACATTACATTGAACACACCCGGCATGAATTTTTATTGTCTGCCGGCATCAGTTTTGCCAAACTTCATACAGAAGGTATTGATCCGGTAGTAGCACGGCTGACCATGGCATTCAAGACACCACTGAAAAGCGGAGACGAATTTGTTTCCAAACTCTATCTGAAGAAAGAAGGCATCAAATATGTCTTCTACCAAGATATTTTCCGTTTGCCTGATATGAAAATAGCCATTAAATCAACAGTTGAAACCGTATGCCTCATCAACGGACGGCTGAGTGACGGTGAACTTTTCAACAACCTTTTTGCACCTTATTTCAACGAATGAACACACAAGAAACACTTTACCGGCTTGCCTTGACCCAACTGCCCGGCATCGGCATCAATCATGCCCACAATCTGCTACAAGCGGCAGGGAATGCCACCTTTCTCTTTACACATACCAAAGAGTTACGCGACTTACTACCCCAAGTCAGCCCCAGACTTCTACAAGCATTCGACCATCCGGAAATACTTCGCAGATGTGAAGCCGAACTTACTTTTGCCGAGAAAAACCACATTGCCTGCCTTACCTCCGATGACGAAGACTACCCTTCCCGGTTACGCGAGTGTAGTGATGCTCCACTGGTCTTGTTTTATCAAGGCAATGCCGACCTAAACAGCCGCCACATCATCAGTATGGTAGGTACACGCAATGCCACAGGTTATGGCAAAGCCTTGTGCGACCGCTTCATACACGACCTGCAAGAACTGATGCCTGATACTCTTATCGTCAGTGGGCTGGCATACGGCATTGACATCCATGCCCATCGCGCAGCCTTGCAATACCAATTGGATACAATAGGTGTACTGGCACACGGACTAGACCGGATTTATCCATATATTCACCGGCATACGGCTATTGAAATGACAACCCACGGTGGACTGCTGACCGAATTTATGAGCGGAACAAATCCCGACAGACAGAACTTCGTAAAACGGAACCGGATTGTAGCAGGTATCAGTGACGCTACTATCGTAGTAGAATCGGCATTGAAAGGAGGCTCACTGATTACTGCCGAAATAGCCGACAGTTATCATCGGGATTGTTTTGCCTTTCCCGGACGGGTAGACGATACTTACTCTGAAGGCTGCAACCGGCTTATCTGCTCCAACCGTGCCATTTTACTTCAAAGCGCCGAAGAACTGGTGAAAGCAATGAACTGGAACCGCCCCAAAGAAATACCTGCGGCTATCCAGCGGCAACTGTTTCCCGAACTGAACGCGGAAGAGACACAAGTAGTACAACTCCTTCAAAAACAAACCGAAGGCATGCAAGTGAATAGCTTAGTAGTAGAAAGCAATATCCCCATAACCCGCATGAGTGGCATCCTCTTCGAACTGGAATTAAAAGGTATCATCCGCAATTATGCCGGAGGTGTTTACAAGCTGGTCTGAAAAATGATGAAGGATAAGAAGCTGTTTTGAATTTATCGTGCGATGATTTGGGATGAGTTTTTGAGGCATTTTTGCTTCTGTGATGAGGAAGATAGCGGGCTATCTGACGAAGAACAGGAGCGAAAAGGACCAAAAAATCGCCCAAAGCACACACGAAAACGGATACATCAAGCCAAGAAAACTTTTTGGAGAAATTCAAAACAGCTTCTAAAGATAAAGAATGTATGCCAAGCCAAATTTGCAAGGATTCTTTATGCTAAATCCTTCATTCTTCATTTATAAAATCGTATCTTTGCACTTGTAATATTCAAAAAATATGGGTATGAAAACACACCTTTATTACTACATCGCAATTGTATGCATCATTCTCGGAACTTCATGCACCTCCGGGCAAAAACAGCATGCGACCGAAGAACACACGTCCATACAAAAAGAAAATGTAGCCACACAACCAGACAAAGCACAGTTCCCTTTCCCCGACATTCCAGTGATGTTGACTGAGCCGGAGGAACGTCGTGAATTTCTATTGGCACACTATTGGGATAATTTCAACTTCTCCGATACGACTTTACTTAATAACCGTGACATAACCGAACAAGGATTCGTCAATCACATCTCGTTACTGGCAGATGGTGAAAGTTCTTCACAAGAAATCACAAAGAGTCTGGATGCTCTCTGCTCGCATATAGAACAGCAACAGGAAGCGTGCAAAACATTCATGCATTTGTTCGACGAATATTTATACAATCCCAACTCACCCTTATACAACGAAGCATTGTATCTTGTTTACCTGAACCGTATGCTGCAAAGCAAAACCATAGACGATGCGACTAAAAGCACATTGGCTTTCAAACAAAAGCTCATCAGCCGGAACCAGCCTGGTACACTTGCTTCTGACTTTACGTATTATCTACCCAACGGACAGGCAAGCAAACTTCATCAAACTCCAGCCTCAAACAACCGTCTGCTGCTGATATTCTATGATCCGGAATGCCCCAGTTGTCATGAAATCATGCAAGACATGCTGCACGACCAGACCTTGGCAGATGCTGTAACCGATGGGAAACTCACCGTATTGGCCATTTACACCGAAGGTAATCCAGAAGCATGGCGTAGCGATCTCTCCAACCTCCCGGCCAACTGGATGGTAGGCACCGACCGTGAGGCTATCAAGCTAAACGCTCTCTATGACCTGAAAGCCATGCCATCGCTTTACCTGCTTGATGGGAATAAAAAAGTCATTTTGAAAGATGCCCCCTACGCACGTATCCGTGCCGCATTACATTTTTAAGACATCAAGACGAGAAAAACTTTTTGGAGAAATTCAAAACAGTTTCTTCTATGTCATAGGCGGTGCAGGTATGTTCTAATTGGATAAGAGGACATGAATGGCATTTTCTTGTTTGTATGCAAAAATGCAGAATCTTGTCCAGATATGCGAACAAAAAAGAAAAAAATGCGTACTATGAGATGTTGGTAATACCATCATTTTTCTATCTCATGATAAATGGAATCAATTTCCTGTTGAAGCTGGATTATTTTTTCTTTTTGTTTATGTCTGTCCTGTACATTTATTACAATACCTGTTATATTTCCCATCAGCAACAGGATAAGTATCCCTATTAAAAGTTGGTTGTAATTAGTTTCGAGCCAGTATTTAAACATAATTCTACAAAAAATTTTTCTCGTCTTAGAAGCTGTTTTGAATTTATCGTGCGATGATTTGGAATGAGTTTTTGAGGCATTTTCGCTTCTGTGATGAGGAAGATAGCGGGCTATCTGACGAAGAACAGAAGCGGAAAGGACCAAAAAATCGCCCAAAGCACACACGAAAACGAACACATCAAGCCAAGAAAAACTTTTTGGAGAAATTCAAAACAGCTTCTTAATGTTTCCGATGATTTTTCAATAATGCCTGGTGCCGTTCCATAGCTTCCGGGCAATTCCGCCTCACATACCCTCCTAAGCTATTGTAGACCAATCCCAATTTTTGTGCAATGGATTTCAGGTTTTCAGTTGTGGTTTCGTATAGCCGGATTGCCTCAGCATATTTTTCAGCTGCAAGTTTTGAAACATATTTCCCATCAGCGGTTTTCATCATGCCGTACCGCATGGCAAGCTCAGGTTCATGTTCTTTCAGGTACATTCTGAAAGTTTCAGGGTGCAGGCCAAAGTTGGTTGCAGCCTGCTGTATCGATTTACTTCCTGCTTTCAGACTAGCTATGGCATCGGCATATTTACTCGCAGATGATTTCAGGTAACGTTTGGTTTGTTTTAAGTCTATACAGTCACGATCCACTGTTGCAATGTTGACTCCTCTACGTTCCAACATCAAATCGCGGTGCCATGTGCGCAGGTAATACCGGAAACCTTCCAGTGGGACGCCTGTCTGCTGTACAATGTCTTTTACTATCATGCTTGTATGCTTATACAGTTCCAGGGCTTTCTTATATTTCTCCACGGTCTCAGGTTCAGGTATATGTTTCCGTCCGTTTCCAGACGGATGGCCTATCCGGTTATGACGTTTGGCTTTTTCCCGTTCGGCAGAACGTTTTCTGATAACTGCTTTATGATAGAAACGCATGTATTGGCTCAGTCCGCCCAATGACACTTTACAATCTTCTGCCACTTCAGAAATAGTCTTTTCTGTCGTATTATACATTTTTACCGCTTTGTCATACATCTCTACAGAATGCCGGCGGGCTCCTCGTTTTTTGTTGTCACCGATACCTCGTTTCATTCTTTCTTTTTCCCTGCGTTCCAGTATGTCGGAATAATGCAAACGTAAAAAATTACCCAGACCGGTTTCGCTGACTCCAAACATACGGGCTATTTCCGAAATGTTCAGTCGGATATATGTCAGACTGTCGCAAGCCGCTACCGCATCCTTATATTTCTGGTGCGAACTGGGACGTTGTCCTTTCTTTGGACGAAGCTTGACAGGTACTTCTGTTTCTTTTATTCCATACCGTTTTAAGACCAACCACCGGTGGTAGCGATACAGATAGGCACGGAATCCGGCAACAGCGACCTGACATTCTTTAGCTATTTCCGCACCAGTCAAATCTGTTTCAGCATAGAGCTGAAGAGCTTTCTCGTATTTTTCATGGATAGACATAATGACAGGAATCTATTTGCCTGGAAACTTCTTTCATTATATGTTGACATTTGTTTTCGATAAGCACAGAGAGTGCGTAAAGCCATTCATCGCTATCCGCACGCAGTTTCAACAGGCAAGCAGACATAAATCTGACAACAGCTTTCATCGTGTCCCAGTCTGCCGGATATGCCTTGGTAATGCCTGCTTGTTCATACAGCATGCCTGCTTGTTTTACTATACAGGTATCTATGTTGCCTTTCAATGGCACCCGCATACGGTAGTAATGATAAATGGCGCAAATAATATTATCGTAAGCATCATCCAAGAACATATAAGAATTGCCGTTCAATACCCGGAGTCGTTGCAAAGCCTTGCAGACAGAAAGGTTCTGCCATTGCCCGTCGGTATCCCAGTCGATTATCCATTTTTCCAGTTGTTGCCTGAAACGCAAGAAACATTCTTCTCCTGCCGATTCGTCAGATAAAGGGTAACAAGAACAAGCCACACACCACAACCATTGGGGAATATCCCAGTTTTTTACCATCCGGCTTTTCTGTTCTACGAATTGCCACATCTGTCTGTAACATGTATCCTGCCATTGCGAGTCCAGGACACCGGGCGCATAAGCTAACGACTGCATTACGTCTGCCAACCGGCATGCGCCGATGATATCTGCTCTTTTATATCGATTGCTGCAAGTCTTATACAATTCTTTCATTCGGGTAAAATACTTTTCCCGTTTTCCATAAATAGAATCTAAAGCATCGGTTACAATCATTCCATATAAGGAAATATGAATCCGGGAAAGTGATTCAAGCCCCCAAACTGACAGGTTATGGCAGGGCAAAGTCAAAATCCATTGGGCGTATTTTTGTAAATCGAAATCCATGAATACTCTAAAATAAATCTATACCGTGCAAGGTACAAAGCTTCAGTTTCAGAAACCGACGCGCATCACTGCGAATCGGTTTCCTAAGATTACTAAATTAAGTCAAAAATGTAGAAACGCTTTTCTACGGGTTTTGATAGAGATATAAAAAATAGTAAGTGCACAAAAACGGAAGCCTATTGGGTTAATATATTCACAAAAGACACTTCATAAGGCAATAGCCGAAGTCTTATCTTCTCACCCGTGGCATGCACCTTCTTGCCTTTCATCTGTATCTTGTATTCATCCAAGCGGACATTTTTTATTCGGACATCCACTTCTTTAGACTTGTCCGAATCGTTCACTACCATGATGCCCATTTCTTTCTTCCCGTCCGTAGCTGCCAATACATAAGTATCTTCCGGCACCTTGTCCGGCTTTACCTCATAGCCCAGTTCATAGAGTTTGCCGAAGTAGCGGAATACATCATACGCCAGAAGCAAGACCACTTTACCCTCACTGTCCAGCTTATACAATCCCGTCCAGAATCCGGGCATGTCCGAGGCATAATACACGGCTCCTGCCAAATCTTCCGCCGCTTGCATGTGGATGAGCTGTTTGGCATACCAAGCGGCAGCCTGCTGGGTCTGAATCGCATAAAACGTAGCGGCTAAATTGTTCCATTTCCCATCCGGGGAGAGGTAATTCCATTCATCCATGATAATATCCGCCTCCAGTCCATACTGCTTCAATTCATTCTTCAACTTCTTCGCATCTTCTCCGATTCCGGCAAAGTCGTTCCAATAATGATGCACGAAACAATGACCGATTCCCAATCCGTTATCCCGTATGTATCGGTAAAGTTTCGCTCGGTTTTCCGCGCTATAAGCATACGAAGGCGAAATATCCGCATCGGGATGCTTGGCGTGTATACACCGCCATACCGTTTTATAAAACTCACAATAGGCATCGAATGAACCGTTCCAACACTGATGATTATCCGGTTCGTTCCATATTTCCCACATGATATTTGTATAACGGAAACCATTATTCCACCCGTCTTCATAATGGGCGACAATCCGTTCGGCTATTCTTGCCCATTTGTGGAAATCTTTGGGAGGAGTATTGTCTCCTGTGGCAGAACCCAGATTCTGGATGTTTTCTCCTAATCGGAAAATAATCCGGGCACCGGTTTCTGTAGCGGCTTTCATCAATTGGTCGGTTGCAGAAAAATTGTAAGAAGACACTTTAGATTCATCTGCGTTAGGATTGGAGAATATGGCACTGATATTAACTGCCTGATTGTTTTTATTTATGTATTCTACATCGTGATAACGGATAATAGGAATATGCAATTCTTTAAACTCAGTTGACCAATTTATGATATACTGATTATTTTGATATCTATATAATGGACCATTCCCTATTCCATTCAAAGGCTTTATCTTATGTTTTACTATCAGCTTCCCGTTAGGGTCTATAAGGTCAAAAACGATCTCTTTTGAAGTAGAAGAAAACAAATTGCGAGCATCCAAATTCGTTCCGCACGAAACAACGCTTAGATGCGTTATAAGTACAATAATGAAAGGAAATAAGTGTTTCATATATAGAAAAGTAAGAAAATGAAAATCCGCTGTAAATGTTGTTAGACAAATGCTTTTGCTCCAACATTAGTCATACTATGCGCGGCATGGATTTGTGCATTTTCCTATACACCTCGCAGTGTTTTTGTAGAGACGATGTACACATCGTCTCTACTATGATGGCATCCACAAAATGCACAAATAACTACTGCAAGAAGTATAAAGATGAAAAGAAGTTTAAACTAAAACGAACTGGCTTAAGGAAAAATATCAAGGATTTATTTCATGATAAGGGTCAAAAAAGAGCGGATAAATAAATCCATACGTACCTAACATAAAATACACACGAGGAGACCTTATGTCTTTATTTCTGTCTGCTTGTTGTTTGCTGGTATAAAGCGCAAAATGATAAATAATAGGATTAGACTGAATAGCTTCGGGCATAGCTTTTGCCATTACTTTCATTAGATTGCCTTTGATTTCACTCCGGCGGAAATGATAAGCATTTGCTTTTGCCGATAGGCTATTAATCGTATTCGAGGATATTTCTTTCATCATTTCAAAATATTTTTGAGTATCCTCTAATTTAAATGTTTGCCGAAAATGATAATCAGTGCGTTCCAAATCCAAATAGTCATATTTGATGACAATAGGTAAGTCCATCGACATTCTGGAGTCTTCAAATTTGATTTCCTTTTTAAAGCGATCTGGGGAATTGATTACCCTGATTTCGTCAGGTTCTAAATCGATACTCTCCAGTTTCATGCCTTTCCCTCCCTGTTCTTGTCGTGTCTGGCCTTGTAGTATTCATACATGGTATCCAATGAAAGCTCTTTTTCCGAGCGTTGAAAAGGAGACAATCCTTCCCGTTTTTCAGCCCAAGGCTTTTCTGCATGAGTATATAATATCAGCTCATTTTGTGTTTTGGCACCATATAGCATGATAATGGATTCTATCAACTCTTGTTCTTCATCTGTAAAGTTCAATAGGTTTGAAATGCGCTTCAAGGCAACAGACGGATCTTCTTCTCCACAAAAGTCTGTAGCTTGCAAATGGTCGCACATCCCGGGCACACAACGACGATACTTACGGTAGACCGACGGATAGACCGGTCCATTGACCCAAGCTTGTGGTATTTCTGAAAACAATGTGTGCTTTCGCCCGAAAAACACCATATACCATGCTTGCACGTAATAGAGTATTTTTTGGAGTTTCAACGGACTTACCGACAATCCTTTGGAAAGCAAAGATAAACCGACATATTGAGCTACTAATTGTATATCCCGCATAATGTGCTTTTGATTTATTTAACTATCTGATGCGAAGGTACATCTATTCTATGAAAATGCCAAAAGAATTGACAGAATTTCAGCTTACAACACTATAAATCTTTGTAAATCTTTGTATATGATATTTCCATGCAGCATCTGTTTGGACAAGGTTTGTCTCAATTTTCATAATTGCTTGTTTGTCGTATAAATTATTACAACGTAGCATTATTATAAATCTTGTATATGAACATGTTATAAGCTTCTGAGATTTTATTGTTTCAATTCAGAAATGCTGATGAAAGAAACTTCATAGTGGGACATTTCAATATCAATATATTCTGAATCAAGTTGATATGGGATTTCGTTGATTAAAATATCTCGATTTTGCAAAGAAATATTGTTTATAGCTATTTTTGTATTCTTCTTTTTGTCCGAATAATTTACAACCATAATTCCCATTTCTTTCCCATCCGAAGCTGCTAAAGCAGAAATGTCTTCCGGTAGATTATCAGCAGCAATTTCGTTACCCAATTTATACAATTCACCAAAATATTTGAATATATCGTAAGTGGGAAGTAATACAATATCGCCCGTGTTATTTAATCTATATAAACCGGTCCAAAGCCCAGGCATGTCTGATGTATAGTATACGGCACCCGCTAAATTTTCCGCAGCTTGCATGTGAATTAATTGTTGTGCATACCAAGTTGCGATTAATGGGGTTTGAATGGCAATAAAAGTTTTTCCCAAATCATTATTATTAAAATTATCTTCAGATGAAAGAAAATTCCATTCATTCATAATAATGTCAGCTTCCAATCCAAATTGTTTCAGTTCATTTTTCAAATCTGTTGTATATTCTTCAACAGTAGAAAAATTGTCCCAATAACGATGGTAAAAGCAATGCTTGATATCTAAATTATTTTGAATAATAAATTGATATAATTTAGTGCGATTTTCCTTATCATACGCATACGAAGGTGAAATGTCAGCTTTCGGATGTAAAGTATGTATGCATTGCCATACTATTTTGTAGAACTCGCAATAATCATCGAAGGTTCCATCCCAACATTTTTCTACATCAGGCTCGTTCCATACTTCCCACATAATATTTTTATAGAAATAACCATCATTCCAACCGTCTTCGTAATGGGCAACAATTCGTTCAGCTATTTTTGCCCATTTATGGAAATCCTTAGGAGGTTTATTGCTTCCTGTGGCAGAACCTATATTCTGAATATTTTCTCCCAATCGAAAAATGATTTTTGCACCAGTTGACATTGCAGCTTTCATCAATTGGTCTGTTGCCGTAAAGTCATACGATGCTTCTGTCAATGCATCGGCCTGTTCATCAGGAAATATGGCACTGATATTTATTGCTTTATTTTGTGCATTGAAATATTCTATGTCATGGAAACGAATAATAGGTATATTCAAATCTTTGAAAGAATTTGTCCAATCATTAATGAAATGACCATTTTGATAAGTATATAATGGACCATTCCCCATACCATTCAAGGGCTTGATTTTTTGTTTAATGAGTAGATTCCCTTGAATATCGACTGGTGTAAAAACGATAGTATTTGCATCCCAATGGACGATTTCGTTTTCAATAGTTTCTTCTGATTCTGTTCCGCATGATATAAAGAAGAATGAAGTAAGAAATAAAATTAATGATCTCATAAGAAATGAATAAAATCAATTTATATCAATTATGTTCAATCATTTTTTGATATTTTGCAATATCATTTTAATCCAACTTCTGCTTTCTTGGGCAGGTATACCCATTACCGTGGCTCCCGCTGGCACATCACGTGCAACCACACTTCCAGCATTAACTACAGCATTTGCACCGACCGTTTTATGAGGTAACACTTTGGTGCCAGTGTATAATAAAGCTCCTTTTTTTATTCTTGAACCACCACCACAAAAAACATGACAATCAAACATGCAATAATCTTCAACAATGGTATCGTGTCCAATCAATACTCCCGGCAACATAGTAACAAAATTGCCGATTTCTGTATCGGCATCAATAGCTGTATGGCATAATATAATACAACCTTTACCTAACTTTTGATTGGTTTTGCTGAGTTTCAAAGACTTAGATAACAACGAAATAAATTCCCCATGTTTTTCTAATATAATTTCTATATACTTTTGTTTCATTTTCGGATCACCCAAAGCACAAACAAACACATCTTTTTCTTGTACCTCATAATCTTCAACTGAAGATATAATTGGTGGATACCCTTCGAATCCATCCAAAACATGAGGATTATCATCCAAAAAGCCCTTGATTACAAACGTTTCATTATACCCGATAAAATCTTCTCTGAAACCATACAATTCTCGTCCTGTACCTCTCGCACCGATAATCAGTAAATTTTTCATGTTTCTTTCATTTAGTTTATTTGACAATCTGTTCAATTACTCGTTCTATTTCTTCTTTCGTCAATTCCGCATGCATGGGCAGACAAATCACACTATCAGCTACTTTGTTTGCTACGGGCAAATTATCCGGTGCTGCACTTTCTAATGCACTATAGGAAGACAAGTTGCTTATCAAGGGATAAAAATATCTTCTTCCCAGCACATTATTCTTTTTCATCTTGCCGTATAGTTCATCTCTTGTCATTCCATATACATCTGCATCTACGAATATGGGAAAGTATGCATAGTTGTGTTTGACTTCGGGCAAATCGGGTAGGAAAGAGATTCCTTCTACATCTTTCAAGGCTTCCTTGTATGCCATAGCCACCTGCCGCCTTGATTCAATCGCGGCATCTACTTGTTTCAGATTCAACAGGCCGTATGCTGCCCGCAGTTCGTCCATTTTTGAGTTGATGCCTGGTGCAACGATTTCAGTTTCTCCCGAAAACCCGAAGTTCTTTAAGTGGTCGATGTATTGTTTGGTTTCTTTATCGTGCATGATCAACGCACCGCCTTCTACCGTATTGTAAACCTTGGTGGCATGAAAACTAAGCGTTGACATATCTCCTGCTTGCAAAATAGACTTTCCGTTTACTTCTACGCCGAAAGCGTGGGCTGCATCATAAATCACTTTCAGTCCATACTTGTCGGCTATGGCTTGTATCCGTTCCGTATCGCAAGGCGTACCATACACATGTACAGGCATTATAGCTGTAGTCTGCGGAGTGATGGCCTCCTCTATTTTATCGGGATTCATGTTGCAAGTCACCGGGTCTATATCTACGAATACTGGCTTCAGCCCATTCCACCAAATTGCATGAGTTGTTGCTACAAAGCTGTAAGGTGTAGTAATGACCTCTCCTTTAACGCCTAATGCTTGTAAAGCGGTAATCAAAGGCAATGTTCCGTTGGTAAAGAGTGAAAGATAATCTACATGTAGGTAATTGCATAGCTCTTCTTCCAATTTTTGATGAAACGGGCCATTATTCGTTATCCATTTGTATTTCCATATCTGTTCAAGCGACTTCATCAGTTCTGATAAGTCGGGAAGTAAAGGAGACGTGACGGTTATCAACTTATCTCTGTGTTCTAAGTCAAATCCAATTTTTGTAGTGTCCATGGTTGAAATATTATTTGAATGAATGATTATTTTTAAGACCTGATATGATATATCTTAATTCTTTAGACCGTGAACAAAGAGCAGTCAAAAGAAAAGAAGAAATGCCCACTACGATTCCTATTAAAAGTTGCCCATAATCAGTCTTGATATAAGTGTTGACCAGCATAATGCATACTCCCATACATAATGTATATCCACCTATGGGGAACATTCCTCTTACTTGTTTAAAAAAACCGACTTTTATCAGTTTTCCTGTATAATATGTATTTAATATCCAAGCCAATAACGAAGCGATAACACCGCTTATACAAATAGCCCGTATCCCGAATGGCAGGGCAATTAGCAGTAATGCCAACATCAGCACCTTTTTTATCACCTCCAACCGTAAGAACAGGTCAGATCGTCCTTTTACCTGAAGCAAATTCAGGTTTAGCGCATGAATGGGGTAGAGCATAAAAGCAAAACAAAGTATTTGCAGGTATTCTACGCAAGGCAGCCATTTGTCCGTTATCATCAGTACAATCAGCGGACGTGCCAATAAGGCAAGTCCGGTCATCAAGGGGAATGTGACGAAAGCCGCCAAGTTCAGCATCTGTTGGTAGACTTTTGCCAGTCGCTCGTCATCTTCTTGTATCCGGCTGAGCATGGGCAATGTTACCCGTGAAAGAACTCCTGAAAGTACACCTACAGGCAGATAGGCGTAGCCGTATGCCCGTGTGTAATAGCCCAAACTGGATGCCGCGAACTTTTTGCCTATAATCAGGGTGAACAAATTGTTTCCCAATACATCCAATACGCCCGACAGCATCAGCTTGGAACCGAAACCAAATAGTTCGCGGAACGAACGCCAAGAAAAGCAGAGCCGAAGTTTCCATACCGAATGCCACCAATAAAGTATGCACGATACTACCGCTCCGGCTACTCCCGACCAGGCTATTGCCCATACGCCATAACCTGCGTATGCCATGCCGATGCCTGTACCTCCTTTTGCCAATGCCGATACCACCGATATTTTTGACTGTGTCTTGAAATCCATCCGGATAGTCAAGTAAGTGCGTTGCACCAAGAAGAAAGCATTGACCACAAAAGGAATGGCGGCTACTTTTATAAGGTCTTGCAACAAGGGTATTTTATAAAAAGCAGCAATAGACGGTGCCAAAAGGAACAAGCCTCCGTATAACATTAATCCGACTACAATATTGAAATAAAACGCCGTAGCAGCATCAGTATCGGTGCGGTCGATCTTCCGTATCAAGGCTGTAGAGAAGCCGCCGTTCATAATGGCATCCGACAATGCCGTAAAGATGAGCAGCATTCCCATCAATCCGTAATCGGACGGGGACAGAATGCGTGCCATGTAAATGCTAGTGACAAACTGGATAACCTGTACGGCAAGGTTATCCGTCAGGTTCCACATGATTCCTTTAAAAGCTTGTTGGCGAAGCGACATGGATTATCTGAAACATTTATCAACCGTTTTTCTGCATATATATCCGCATAATCCTAAAATACCCCTGCAACCGCAATAGCGAATAGCCCAGGGAACTACTTTCCAAGCTTTGCGAAAGTTTCGCCCGTAGCGTAAATAAAATATCAGTAATTCTCCCAAATTGGTTATCACCATCCGGCGTGTGTCCGCATTTTTATCTTCTTGGTAAATATCGTATGCGTTAGCCAAGCTTGTAATTCTTTTCTGTTCGTATGAAATGCCGCTCCACACTCCGTTATCATGTCTGCGATAGACTGACATGCATTCATCCATGAAATAACCTTTCCCATGCTGCAACAACGAATAAAATGTATGTACATCCCTACATAGTGGGAAAGAAGATAAAAAGTAAACATCTAAACAGCTTTTCCGTAAAACGACCGACAAGGGCCAGAAAAACCATCCATAATGCGTCCAGTCACGACAAGTAAACGAAATATTTCTTCCTTCCACTTGTCTGGGTAATTTCCATTTACTTAACTCGCCGGTTTGCTGGATATATTGTTTAGTTGCATGGCAACACAACGAATAGTCAGGGTGAGCTTCTAAAAAGTTGACTTGCTTTTGCAGCTTATATGAATCTGTCCAATAATCATCTCCTTCACAAAAAGCGATATATTTGCCTTTTACTTTTGGAAAAATATATTCAATGGTCACATGTATCCCTTTCGAATACTGGTTTTCCGTTTGAAGAATCAAATGGAACAAATCGGGATATTTCTCCTGATATTCCCGGAGTATATCTTGTGTTCCATCGGTTGAGGCATCATCGTGGATAATGATTTCGATGGGAAAGTCCACCTGTTGCATCAGGAAACCGTCCAAACATTCCCGGATGTAAGGAGCATGGTTGTAGGTCAGGCAACAAATACTGACCATAACAGTATTGTCGTTCATATATAAAGGTTGTTTATTCGTTCCAACTGGCTGCTCTATACAACTTATATAGCTCACCAATTTTGCCTATATACTTGCTTTGCCGACAAGATTAATAATCTTACACGCGCAAGATTAATAATCTTCCGGCTGTAAGATTAATAATCTTACAAACGAAGCACCTATATGCATCAGACATCGCAATTAGTTGCACAATAAAAATCAGATAAGCTTCCCACCGAAAACACTCAAGAATGTATTTGCCATAATCTTGAAATCGAACCATAACGAAGCATGGTCTAAATAAAACAAGTCATACCGCAAACGCCGGAGCATCTTTTCCAATGTGTCGGTATAGCCGTTATGCAAAGTAGCATACGAGGTGACTCCCGGTCGCACTTGATACAATAGCCGATAGCGTGAATCCGCCTGCATAATCTGGTCAATATAAACTTTTCGTTCGGGACGTGGACCAACAAACGACATATCCCCGATTAAAACATTCCAAAGCTGAGGCAGTTCGTCCAAATGATGCATCCGCAGGAATTTCCCAACTTTAGTTAACCGTTTGTCCTGTTCTCCGCTACAAAGCATGGCTCCAGACCTTTCGGCATCTGTCCGCATACTGCGGAACTTATAAATGTAAAACGGACGTCCGTGCAGCCCGATACGTTCTTGCCTGAAAATAGCAGGCCCGCCGTCTTCCCACTTGATAAGTATATAGCAAATCAAGAAAACCGGCGAAAACAATAGCAGCAAAAGGAAAGCAATCATGCGGTCGAATATGAACTTCACGCCGCGTTCGAATGTATTCATCATAACTAAGAGATTATTGATTCATAAACTTCCAGAATTGTTGGCTGATAACCTGTTGGGAGAGATTCTTTATGACATACTCACGTGCCGCTTTCCCCATGCTCTTACGTTTTTGCTTGTCTTCCAGCAAAGAAAGAATCGTCCGTGCCATATTGTCTTCATCGGCAATGGCTAATTCATCATGTTGGATATTCAAACCCTCGGCACCGATGGAAGTTGTTACAACGCAACATCCGTATGCCATTGCTTGTATGATTTTGTTTTGTATTCCTGCACCTGTCAGCATAGGGCAAGCTACAATGGTAGCTTTCTGATAATAGGGTTCCACAGTATCTACATAACCGGTGACAATTACGTTTTTATAAGTTGCCAACTTTTGTACACGAGCGTCAGGTAATGCACCTACAATAACGAAGCGCAAACGAGGGTAACATGATGTCAGTTTTGGGAATATATGTTCTGCAAAATAAGTGACAGCTATTATATTCGGTTCATAATTCATTTTGCCTACGAAAACGATATTTCCCCAGTCTTCATGTCGGGATACAAGTGCCTCATTAGGTATGTCTACTTTATTACCTACAATGTGAAGCAATGAATGAGTATGCCGTAAAAGGTATTGTTTATCAACTTCTGAAATGATGGCACAACGATCGAAAGAGTTGAGCACTTGCTGTTCATAGGCTGAACAACGTTTGTATTCTATTGCGTAAATCCATTTCCAAATGCCGTAACTGCGTTTTCGGGCTTTTTCATAGTTCATAGAGAGAGCGTCTACAAAGTCGATGCATTTAAGAATGTTTTTAGTTTCTATGACATATTGGGCGGTACGGATATTGTTGCAGAATACAATGCTGTATTCACTTAAATGCTTGTCTATATAGGCTTGTATTTTCTTTTCGTAATAATAATTCACTTGCAAGGGTAAACGATTGAACAAGAAACGCAAAGTCTGTAAGTAGCTTTTCCACTTTGGCAATTTGAAACAAATGATCTTTCCCACTTTGGGCAATTGTTTGCGAAGCAATTTTTCATCCTCCTTTTCTTCAGACTGATAGATTACATCCACGTTATAGCGTTGCAGCAAAAACTCCAATTGCTGAACTGTCCGAATCTGAATGCCGCTTATAATCGGATAAAGAGGACGAGAAGAAATGAAAAGAACTTTTTCCATAAGCGTTATTACTTATCATTCATTCCATGAACAAAGTCTGCCATTTCCGGTAAATCGCATTCGGGGTATATTCCGATGCAACCTGCAGACCTTTCTTAGCATAAGCTTCACGAAGCTCCGGATGTTCTATCATCCGTATTATAGCATCGGATAATGCTTGTATGTTTTCAGGTTCTACCAAAAGTCCGGCTCCATCCTTCAATAAAGCTGCTGGTCCATTAGGACAATCGAAAGAAACAACTGGCAGTCCGCATGCAATAGCTTCCAATAATACCATAGGGAAACCTTCATGCCGTGAAGACATTACATAAAATGAGGCTTCTAAATATGCGTTGTGTATATTGGAAGAAAAACCTAAGAAATGAACATAAGGAAGCAAACCTAAATCATCCCGAAGTTTTTCAAGCATAGCCCGTTCGTCACCTTCTCCATAAATGTCTATAGACCAATCTGGGTATTTAGTAAAAACAGGTTTCAATGCCTGCAACAGTAAATCGTATCCTTTTTCCGACTGGAGCCTGCCTGCCGAAATCATTTTTTTTGCATTGCCGGCATGAATATTATCAACAATAGGAAATGGAAGCATATTGGGAATTACTGTTGTTTCCACACCATGGCGTTTATACTCTTGCGCATAACAATCGGTTAACGTAATGACTTTTTTAAAACGACAATACATCCAATTCCGGAAAGCACGAACAGGACGATTATATAACCCGTATTTGTAGTGTTCACAAGCAAAGGCCTGCCGGGCATATCCACTCATCCATAAAAAGAAACATACTAAAAATGCCTGTCCGATAATTATATCTTGTGGATTGTGCTGATAATACTTGCGTATAGCAATTATGGCTTTTATATATTGTACGAATATGGATAAAACCGATGCTTTATGAGTATAAGGCTCTGGTATGAGATAGTCGACCGTAACTTTTTCGTTTAAGGGAAAACTTGGTCTGTCTCCTTCCTTAAAAACAGAAAGAATAGACACTTTATGCCCTTGCTCTGCAAACTTATTTGCCAACAAAGTTGTTGTCCGCTCCGTTCCATAACAACGGGTTATATCAAGAATGACAAATGATATTCGCATAACTTTAAAAGCTTTACTTTTCAAAAGAAGATTTTTCTGGCAATATCTGTTGGAACACAGAAAGAATACGCTGGCGACATTCCTCAAAAGGAATCCGTACATTTTGTTCGACATCATTCAACACGAGAATCTGTTTCTTCTGCCTTAAAATCACTTGTTCTATTTGTGGCAAAGTCCGTTCGTTTATTCTGTAATATACCGAACTGCGATAAACATTAATGGGATTGAATTGTCCGGTAGCCAGTTGCCAATAACGGAACAACCAGTGATTATAGTCATACTGCGTGCGGAACTTATGCGTGCTGGTGTCTGCCAGCAGCTCCCCATATGCACTCCATACGGTGTTTAGTGTAGACTTCAGGTATGCATTCGGCAAATGAGGATCTCTGAAACCCACAAAATAAGGCCAAGGGAGCAAGGCTAAAGTACGAAGCAAATAAGAGCCATATTCTACACGAAACCATTTACTCCAATTTTTACGAAGTACATTCCGTTGTTTAAATTGTTGATTAATAGCTGTAACATTATTCAATACGGTATGAGCAAAATTATTGGCAATACACGTACTTGCTACAATGTCAAATGTGGCCATATCACACGGCAAACCATTGTGAAAGAAACGTTTTGAATCCACTTTGTCTATAATAAACATATCGTCATTAAATAAAACAAAATGCTCAGATAAGCTATCCAGCCGATGCAAATGCAATTCGATAGGATTTGAATTAAATGTAGGAAGATACTCGGAAGGAATATAATCTTCATGCCGGACAAAATGCAATTTCGGATGTGCTAAATTCAACCATTCAGGATAATGTCCGCACGTAATGAAATGAATCTTATTCACCCAAGGAGCGAACTGTTCTACTCCGCGGAACCAATAAGGAAGCAATCCCCAATCACGGTAACGGACATCTCTCACATCGTCTGATTGCTTGCTTTCCGGCAGATGTTCCAAAAAAGATTTACGCCATTCAGAATCGTTACCGTCTACCCATAACAATACAAAATCTATTTTTAAATCCTTATTTCCCATTAGCTGTATAGAAATTTACAGGCAATATACCACAACGACATAAAAACCGGCGAATAAAAAGCCATGTTTTCAACATAAATTTTGCTATCTTATAGTGTCCAGATAAGCAAATCCAGACACTAATGGAAATCGGAGATTTGCATTTTTGATAACGTGGATACACTTTGTTTATTTCTTTATATAGATTTATAAAATCTTCTTTCGAATAAGCTTGTGAACACCAAGCAATTTTTTTTACAGAACATTTCATACTATTCAATTCTTCTTGATAAGCTTGAGGTAATTCCTTTTCCATATAAGAAATAAAAGCGATGCGAGATACAAGAGAATGTTCATTATAATTTAAGGATAAACTTTCTTTATTGATTGTCCGGTCATAATGATAAAAAGCTTTGTTTAAATAAACAATGTGTATGTTGTTCAGACACAAACGACAAACGACAAATAAGTCTTCTAATATCATATTTGCCGGAAATGTCAAATTATAATCATTATAACAAGCACGTTTTATTAATTTATTCCAACAATACCCCATCAATTTACTAGTCAACAAATTTTTCAACACAATGTCAGCTGTTAATGCTGTTGGTTCTTGTTTTACATATCGTTCTTTTAATTTTATTTCAAAATAATCACAAATTACCATATCGGCATCTTCTTGCTTTGCTTTTTGATAAAGTTCTTCCAACATGTTCGGCTCTACCCAATCATCAGCATCCACATGAATAGTATATTCGCCTTGCGCATGATCTATACCACATTGCCGGGCACTTGATACTCCACCATTTTTTTTATGAATAACACGCATGAACGGATATTTTTTAGCAAACCGATCGCAAATATTTCCACTGCTATCCGGACTTCCATCATCAATTAACAAGACTTCATAATCCTCAAATGTTTGTTCTGCCAAACTATTCAAGCAACGGTACAAATATTTTTCTGCGTTATAAATAGCTACAATTACAGATATTTTAGGATTCATATGCAGATGTTTTTAATGTTTCGTTGTCATTAATCGTTTCATCTTCTTCCCATGAATTTTCCTCAGCATCATTTAAATAACTGGCATTAAATAAAAGCATCCAAAACAAAGAACCTCCCGCCACGCCAAAATTTGCAATAGTTTTTTCTCCAATGCCGGAAATAAACATTACCACTATGACAGAAAGCATTGCCGTAGGAACCAAATCCTTATACTTTACCAGCTGAAAATAACGGCAGATAAATATTCCAACAGCCACAGCACCACCTATACACAACATAAAAGCAATCCCATTATCGACCGGAAAGTCGACATTTCCCACCATATCAGATTGTAATCCTGTCAGGAAAGTAGACGGGGAAGAAAACATATTCATTACAATGTGCAGGTTATTAATCCGACCACTTACCAATGTATTGAAATCTGTCAAGAATTCGGTTAAAAAGATAAATGCTATTAATATGATAGGTATCAGACTTAAAAATAACTTGTTATAGACATAACGTTTCAAGAAGTTTTCCGGGACAAGATATGTCAATAATAAAAGTATGCAAGCAAAAAAAGAAGTGCGGCTGGCTGAGTATTTAAAAGAAATAATGCTTATGATCAAAATTAAGCTAAAAGACAACCATCTCCATCGTCTGTACATTAAGATATACAAGCAACACAAGGTAACAAAGATTGTAATGCCTGGAGTATTAGGATTTCCGTAGCCCAAATCGTAGGATACACCGTCAGCTACCTTGTCCGTATATGTGTAATTTACTTCTAATATGTCATTTTGTATTAAAATACACCTCATCAGTAAAACCATAACTTCCATAAAAAAGAATGATTTTACAATGAATCTGAAATCTATATCCTTGAACGCAACAGCCGACAGGAACAACGGTAAAAACAATTTGATACCATTCAAATTAAGAGGGATAATCGCTATGTAAAAACAAACGACACATCCAATCAACCATATTGATTTGCGTGACATACGCCGATGCAGTATTTCCCGTACAATAATAATGCAAGGAAGTAAAAATATCAATGCTAAAAGTGGGAGTACAGATATACCCATATTAGGTAAAATATCCTTGAGCCCCAAGCATATTATTGACAAGCATAAAAAAGTTTTATCAATGAAATGATTGAATGGTATATATAATTCTTGTTGATACATAACCAAAATAAAACCTCTGAAGAAGATGTGTCAGAAACGACTCTGATGCATCTTCCTCAGATAGTTACTATGCTAATGAGAACGAATTAGTATATAAGTGCTTCATTTATTTCATCACCGCAAAATTAACGCTCTGCTCGTATCCTGTCACGCCATACTTGGCATTGACATCATACGTGCGGATATCGAAACGGTTGGACGCGATGCCGTAACGGTTGACCAAGATGTCGCGGATGCGTTCGGCACGACGGCGGGCAAGACGTTCGGAAACGCCCCCTGTATTGCCTACAATAGTCACTTTCATATTTCTATCTCGTTCCATATAGCGTGCCACACGGAAGATATTAACTTCCTGCAACTCTTCGTTGAAAGAAGTCTTGTCTTTTTCGAATACGACCGAAGGAATCAGCAAAGTATTGGTGATTGCGCCTTCCTGCTGAACGGTCTGGACAATTTCTTCCTTGGGCAACACTTCTTCGCTCCGAATGGTAGTTATGACATTGTTGAGTGCCGCAACCTGCTCTTGGGGCACCAATCGTACCACCCGGAAACCTTGCCTGCCAATGCGGTAACTCAAACCGATATTCCCGTTCAAGATGCCGGCGAACTTATCGCCTTTGCCCAACTCTCCGTCGAAACTGGAATTGGTAATCGTACCGCCTATGCTGGCGTGTATGCCCAAACGGGAAGTGATGTTATAGTTGCCTGTCAAACCCAACCGGAAACCGACTTTGGCGTTTTTTTCCATACCATGGTATTCCATGGGACGAAGCAAACCTACGCCTACATAGCCTTGCGCCGTCCAGCGGCGGTTCAACCGGTTATTGGATGTAAAAGCATTATAGAGGTCGAACAGGAAATCGGCATTCAACTCAAAGTATTTGATATCCTGACGGTAACCGTTCTTCGTATCCACTCCTTGCCCTTTCCAGTATTGTTCTACCGGGTCGCCTTCATCGGTCCATCCGTGGTCGTAGGCGTAAATGCCTGTAGAACCACTATTCCAGCCTTTCAACCGCATTCCGCCAAAATTAATGCGAACACCGAAATCGGGATGAAACCATTTGCCCACGGTAAGGCTGAAACCCGGTTTCAACCGCTTGCCAAATGAAAGCTGTGAATCATCTTCACCCATCAGCATCCGTCCGGCAAAGTCGGCTTCGATATAAAAGTTGCTCCAGAAAGGTGCCGTATAACGTGTCTTATAATCAACCTTGAGCGTGTCCATCCGTACGGTCCGCTCTATTTCCTGCTGTTGGGCGTGCAGCTTAACCGTTGTGCACCCCAAAGCCAAAACTGCCAGTGCCAATATCTTTTTCATATCTTCAGTCTTTATTTTTCGTTTTTGTCGTTGACAATTCTCATAATTACCACGCGGTTCCAACGGTAGTCTTCATTGTATACCCGCTCGGTATCTCCTTTTGCATTGATGGTGAGGCGGGAAGGAGCGATGCCGCATTTGTCTACCAAATAATCGTAAACAGCTTTTACCCTCCGCTCGCTCAACTTCATATTATATTCCGGATAAGCAGTCTCCTTATCGGCAAAACCTGTCAGTTCCAGTCGTGCTTCGGGATAGCGCAACAGGTAACGTGCCACACGCTCGATGTTCAGTTTCTGGTCTTCTTCGATGTTCGACTGGTCAATAAAGAAACGAACCGCAAAAGCGGTGACTGTAGTATCCTTCACTACCGGACGAGTTTCTTGCTTAGGAGCCGTCCGGTAACGAATCTGTTCGTAAGTGACCGGATTAACCTTGGCATAGCGTTTGAACTTACGCCCGCCGAACTTATAGCTCAACCCTACCGACAAACCTCCATAACCTTCTACCGAACGGTTCCGCTTGTGAGTAATACCTCCGATTTGACCATCAAAAGTTTCATCGACAATCGTTCCTTGAAACTCGCCGAAAACATCCCAATGCTTGTTCAAATTCACATTCAACTGGATTCCAGCCTTGAAAGCAAACGAATTATTGGCACCCATGCCTTGCGCACCAAACGCATGGGCAAATCCCGGACCTGCGGAAAGAATCAACCGTACCGGCTTCATGTCATTGGTAAACCAACGGACCGCATCGGTGATGACACTGACCGACCAATCCATATACGCAAATTTACGGTGCAACCAATATTCGCCATATTTTTCGGATATATTGTATTTCAAATCGGCTGGAATCTCTGTGCGGTCGGCACCTTCGCCATAAATGTCAGAGAATTGGAAAGCGGACAAACGGGAGTGACCTGACAAACGACCTGCTCCCATCTGCACCTTGAATCCCCATACGGGAGTAAACCATTTGCCCACACTGATGCGCCCTACGAAACGGCTGCGCGCCATAAAATTATCATAAACCCGATTGGCTTCCGCTGCCAACGAGTTGATACCGCCGGAAAAACTAAGAAACCAGTTTGATGTGCCGTCTCCGGCTACAACCAAATCGGTAGAATCTCCTATCGCTTCAATAAATTCAGCCTGCAATCCGGTACGGATTGTGTCTGTCTTCACTTCTTGGGCAATAGCCACAAAAGGCAACAGCCCCAAAAACATTCCGATAAAAATCGATTTCTTCATAAGCCATCTTATTTCTATTTACTAATCTCATTTGTATTTCCCATAGCCGTAATGGTAACCGTAACGGCTGCCATACTTATAAGCGTACCCGTGCTTGCGGTCGCCTAAATTGATGGCATTGACCACACAAAGCAACTTAGATAACCCACATTGGTTTTCTAAAATATGAATGTTGTCGAGGCTGTTCTTAGGCGTATAGTCCATGCGGCACACATAAATTCCGCAATCGGCATAACGTGCGATGATGGTAGTGTCGGCAACCATGCCGATGGGGGCGGTGTCTAAAATCACGTAATCGTATTTTTCTTTCAGTTGTGCCAATGCACTTTCGAATGTTCTTTTTTCAAGTAGTTCGGTGGGAGAAGGAGGGATGGAACCGGCTGTCAAGATGTCCAGTCCTTCTATTTTGTCGGATTTCTGAATCAGGTCCGACAGGCTTTTATGTTCCATGTCCTCCAGATAATCGGTCAGTCCTTTGGTTTGGCGAGGCAGGTCAAACAACTTGTTTAAACCGGGCTTGCGCAAATCCATTCCTACAACGATGACTTTCTTCTTCAAGAAAGACAATGAAACAGCAAGGTTTCCGGCAATAAATGATTTTCCTTCATTGGGCATGGTGGATGTGACAATTACAATTTTTCCTGTATCGCCTAAAGTCATCAACAAATTGGTCCGCAGGATACGAAATGCTTCTTCAATGATGTCGTTGCGGTCTTTGCGGATGGCAATCCCTCCGAATTGTTTTTGTTTCTCGAACGGGATTTCATAAAGAGGAACCTTTATCTGATTCTCCACGTCTTCACTATCCTCTATTTTATATTTTAATAAGTCGCGTAGGTAGATGATTCCGGCAGGCACCCCTAAACCGAAGAGAAAAGCGGCAGCCATAAAGATTAGTTTTAAGGGGAAAACAGGCTTTTTCCCAGCCGCTGCATTTTCTATTATACGTCCGTTAGTAGCTGTAGAAGCCAAAGTGATGGCATTTTCTTCGCGCTTTTGCAACAACATGGTATAGAGTGAAGCCTTGATTTCCTGCTGGCGGGAAATATTCAAGAAGTCTTTTTCGTTTTGCGGAACTCGGCTGATACGGCTCTCAAACTTACGCGCTTGACGGTCAAGGTCGTCTTGAGTTATCTGCAACCCATGAAGCACATTGTTAACCGATATTTGAACATTGTTTTTCATGGTTTCAATGCTTGCATTAATATTGATGATGGCCGGGTTGTTTTCGGAAGAAGTCCGCAACAAGCGTTTCCGTTCCATCAACAAATCATTATACCTGCCGATAACCGTATTAAGGTCGGCATCTTCCAGTCCGATATTGATAGGAATCACCTCATTTTGGTTTTTGGGATTGGTGATGTATTCTTTCAGGTAGTTGACTAATCGGATTTGTGTAGCATTGGCAAGGCGCTGTTGCTCATATTTAGAGCTTTCTTGTAAAGCCAGTTGGGTGTCATTAGTCAGGTCGGTCAAACCGGATTGTTGTTTGAAATCTACCAGCTGCGTTTCGGTCTGACTCAACTCTTGGTCAATAATCACCAACCTTTCTTCAATAAACTCGGCACTTTTTTGTGCTACTTCATTCTTTTCGTCATTTGCGTCTTCATTATAGTTCTGTATCAAACGATTGACGAAATCAATGCCTCTTGCTTTTACTGTATTTTTGAAAGAGAGTTTAGCGATGGTAGTGGTCTTCGATGCCGGTTTTATCTCAAGATAATCCTTTTTATAACTATTCGCTACACCAAAAGGCGTATTGATATAAGCCACCAAATGCACGCTGCCGTCCTCGCTTAATATTTCTACGGAATCGTTACGGGTAAAACTAATCGTACCAAACCGTGCCGGATAGATTGCCGGAAGCGAATCGAATGTCCTTTCCTCTTCTAATTCCTGTTCATCGCCATACTTGTCGGTATACTCGTACTCGACTTTTACGTGTAATTTCCCGTCCTGCTGATACTCTACATCAAGTTCCAGTTCCGATTCCAACTTGTCAGCTTCTTGCGGAGTAAGATAGATATTTATCGGCGTATCCTTGTAAAGGGGTTTATCGCCCAACAGACCTTTTTCACGAATGTCTATATACAACCCCAAATCGCACACCACCTTCTGAATCAGGGTACGCGACTGCAAGACCTCCAGTTCGTTCTCGAAATTACTGGTCATAGAAAACAGACCGAAATCTTGCCCGATAGCCATATTCTCGCCCATGCCTTGATACTGATTCTGGTCGGCCACTTTAATCAATACGGCTGAACTGATTTTATAAACCGGCGCGACATAACATATAAATAAAAACATAGCCGCACAAAAGAAACATACACTTGCCACAAACCAAGGCCAATAGGAAAGGTATTTGAAAAATGTGGCATAAAGGCTTTCACTGCCTTTCTTCTTTTCTAATTTATTGGTAGTACGCATATTCGTTTATTCATTTTACAAAAACAGTAGCCAAAAGACTGGCTATGGATACCAGTATGGATGTCATGTTCAGCCAAAGCGAGGTAGTATTACCTATATCCGAGTTTTTTGCTTTCACTTTATTTGGCCGCACATAAAGGATGTCATTTTGCTTCAAATAATAATAAGGAGAAGTGACAATCCCCGCATTCGTCAGATTCAAGTTGATAATCTCCCGCTCTCCATCTGCATCTTCGCGGATAAGTTTCACATCATCACGGACACCGTAAATCGTCATGTCGCCAGCCATTGCCAACGCCTCCAACACATTCACTTTCTCATTGCTCACCGTGAAACTGCCCGGACGGTTCACCTCACCCAAGACGGATATTTTATAGTTCGCCATCCGCACCGTAACAATAGGATGTTCATTAACGATATACGCCTTTAATTTCTCTTGAATCATCTGCTCAGCTCCCCGCTTGGTAAGCCCGCCAACATGAAGCCTCCCAAGAACTGGGAAATCTATCATACCCTCATTGTCAACTAAATACTGTTGTAAAGTAGGCTGAGAAACTGTAGATATAGAAGTGTTGAGTGAAGTTTGCACCGTCAGGTTAAAAGGTGCAGCAGTCAAAGGGTCGGTTGCATTTACTGTGATGGTCAACAAATCTTTAGGCATGATTTTCGCATCATATAATGGTAAATCTTCTGGAAAATCATTGACTATTTGAGGATTTTGTAAATAAGGTACATTCTTATAGCTAGTACATCCTGCCAATATCAATGTAGTGAGGAATAAAAATAAGAACTGTTTCATTCAATATGGCTTTTAATTTAATTTATATTTTTTGTAAAAAGCACTGTGGTATATACGAAGTAGCCACTGCACACACTCCTTGTATAGCAACAATAAGCCGATGATTTCCTTTTATGCGCCGGATATATCCTTCTGCCCCCTTTAATGGTCCGTCTATTACCCGGACATGTTCTCCTTCATGATACGGGACAGAAAAATCCCCAAAATATTCTAGACCTTTTTCTCCAGAAGAGGATACAAGCATAAACATATTCATTTCTTTTTCGGGGATAGCTATGGGTTTTTTGTTTAAGCTGTTTTGTTTGACGTATAGCATTACGCGGTTATTTAAAAGTTCTTGTACTTCCAATGCCTGATGTTCTGTGGACTGAAAGAATAATAACGAAGAAATAACTGGTTTGCGAATTTTCTTTTTCACGCCATTTTTTAAGACAACAAAAGTAGTTTCACAAGGAATGTAACTATTGATTTGTCGTTTTTTTAGATAATCTTCAACCCAAAATACCCGATTGAAAAAAACTTTTAAAGCATACCAATGGATTGATGTTTCGGAAAGATTTTTTCCCATTTTTATTTATTTCAAGATAAATCTTCCATTCCTCTACATCCTGTATTCATTGGATATAAAGGTCTAAAAGAAAGGTATCTATATGTACATATAGCATTTACAACATTGCTCTTGATCCAAGAACAGATTTGTTGTTCCTTTAATATTTCTATCTGTTTATTACTATATCAGTAATTCTATCAATGAATCTTTTCTATACAAAAAGATGTGTGCAAAGATATAAATTTTATTTATATGACAAATAAAACAGTAAAGAAAATATTTTTTATTTAATAAAATAAATGTTGATGATTTTTGTCTGAGTTGATTTTGAAACAGTAATGGGAAAGCATCTTTGCTATAGTTTGCAGAGTGTTATTAATGCGAATCAGAAGTCAAACGTAGTTATGTTTCACTAGAGTTATCGCTTCGTTCAGGAATTAAAGGCCAATAGTCTTGCTGCTGAAACCGATGCAAAAAGTATTGGCATCTATACTTTAAGCAACATTAAAATGTGTATATTGTATATGCCACAGGATAGGGATAATGTGCACATCGTCTCTACAACACATGGTTGACAGAAATAATATTGTCTCTTAAAAGCGTTTACTTGCCCGTAATATCTCACGTTTACCTTCTGGAGGACCGGGCAAGCGTTCTACGGTAAAGCCTGCAGCTTGTAGGGTACGACGTACGATACCTTTAGCACAATAGGTAGTGAGGATACCTCCAGGATTCAAATGGGTAAAAAGACGGGTAAAGAGTTCCGGACTCCACATCTCAGGTTGTTTTTCGGGAGCGAAGGCATCGAAATAGATTATGTCGTACAAATCGGGGAAAGTATAGGTAGTAAAGTCGGTTTGTACCTTGTGTAAAGTGAAAAAAGGGGTAAGCGGAACGTCTTTTTCCCATGGTGCAGTATGAAGTGTACGGAAAGCTGTGGTATGTTCGGGAGAAATCTGTTCGGGATAAGCAAGACAGTTTGCCAGTTCGGGTGTTATAGGGTAGCGTTCAAGGGTGGTATAATGTACGGTACGTCCGGATTTTCCGGCTGCAAGCAAGGTAAGGAAGGCATTCAGTCCTGTGCCGAAGCCTATTTCCAATATGTGGGGAGAGGGAGAAGGATGGTGTTCCAGTCCCATTCGGATAAAGATGTGTTCCGATTCGGTGAGTGCTCCTTTTACAGAATGGTAGTGTTCATTCAATTCGGGGACGAAGAGTGTGTTGCTTCCATCAGCGGTTTGTTCGAGTTCTATCATCTTTATTTGTGGTTTAGTCAATATATTTCAAGTTTAAGCCAGATTTTTTCACTTCTTACATTAAATCAATTACCCCTAGCGTTGCAGCTACCAAGATAGTATAACGTGCCAGTTTTCCAAGGGTCATCGAGAGTGTTACTATCCATACGTTGGCGCGCATCCAACCCAGCACAATGAGGATGGCGTCACCTATCACAGGCAAGAAAGAAAACAATGCCATCCACGAACCTCGCCCACGAATAAAACGTTCGGCACGGTCCATCTGTTTTTTATCTACCTTCAGGTATTTCTCTATCCATTCCATTTTGCCCAGATGCCCTATCCAGTAGCAAGTAATGCCTCCTAATGCATTGCCACTGGTTGTAGCAATTGTAGACCATACAGGATCCAACCCTAATCCTACACATGCCAACAGAACAGCTTCAGATGAGAATGGCAAGACAGTTCCGGCAAGAAAGGCGGAAATAAACATCCCGATGTATCCCCAGTCTGTCAGAAGTTGAAAAAATGCATCCATAGATTAAATAAACAAAGTGAAACCCATAAGATAAGGGTAGTATTGAACAGGATATGCGAAACCCGGTTGAACGTCAGGGCAAAATAATGTGCACTTATCAAAGAGGCAGGAATCAACATCAATGGTAACAATGCCTGGAAATATTGTGGCTGTAACACACACAAAAGGTTAAGCCAAAGCATCATCCATACAAAGATACGCAACAGAATACGTGTCTGTACTTTGTCTTTGAAGGCAGACCGCAGGTAGAGTGTGCCGTAAATACCGGAGAATATCAGAACAATGCTCCATGACACATAATGAGTGAGCGTCAGTGTATGATAGTTGATGGGCTGGAATTGGAACAGACGCATCAGGTAAGGATAAACCGCTTCTAAGTTGTCTGTCCATACGTAGTATCCGAACAGTAGCCAGTAGGGTAGTGTAAAGCCGATAATGCCGGCAAAGAAACTACGGATATTGAGTGAACGCAGGCTGATAGTGTGTATATATAATAAAGGTGTAAGCCAGGCCAATGCAGGAAGTATAAAACTGCTTAGCCCCAGACAGAAGAATGCTTGAAACAGGGCTCCAGAAGCATAAGGAGACTCGTAGCTCCGAAAAAGGAACAAGAGCATCAGTATAAACAAAACTGGCAAAATACATGTCAGCGAAGTTTCGTGTAAGAACGGCATAGCTGCATAAAGCAACAGGAACAGAACTGCGGGAAGTGTAGTGCGGGTACGTATTAAAACGAACTTGGTTTCTGTTTCAATCAGCAGGTAAGAGGTAAGTCCATATGCCAGCAACGAACTTATGCTTGGCCAATCATGAACCGAAGAAAGTGTCCAAACGATCAGCGTAAGAATAGCAGCTACAGGAAGGGTCAATCTTCCTGTAGCTACTTGGTATTGGAATCTGTTTCTTGATGAAAACATAATTAACAGTTCATTGATTTATGACACACAGATAATATAACGAGTATCATTTATAAATCAAATCCGATGTCGGAACGGAAATATTTCTTCTCGAAATGAATCTTTCCGGCATTGGTGAACGATTGTCTTAAGGCTTCTTCTTTATTGGTTCCATACGAGCTGACGGCAATGACACGTCCGCCGTTTGTTACCACTTGCCCGTCTTTTATTGCCGTTCCGGCATGGAACACGATGCTTCCGCCTGCTTTGGCTTCTTCAATGCCGCTGATGGGGAATCCTTTCTGATAGGCTTCGGGATAACCGCCGGATACCAGCATGACACATACGGCTGAGCGCGAATCGATTTCCAAGGTCTTTTCATGGAGGTTTCCGTTTGCCACGCCTTCAAAGAGGTCTACCAAGTCGCTCTTGATGCGAAGCATGACGCTTTCCGTCTCGGGGTCGCCCATACGTACATTGTATTCGATGACCATCGGGTCTCCTTTTACGTTGATAAGCCCGAAGAAGATGAATCCTTTGTAGTCCAATCCTTCAGCAGCCAGCCCTTCTACCGTGGGACGGATAATGCGGTCTTCTACCTTTTGCATCCATGCTTTGTCGGCAAACGGAACGGGAGATACCGAACCCATACCGCCAGTATTCAGTCCTTTGTCGCCTTCGCCGATGCGTTTGTAGTCTTTGGCTTCGGGCAGAATCTTATAATGTTTTCCATCGGTCAGTACAAATACCGAACATTCGATGCCGCTCAGGAATTCTTCGATGACAACGGTTGCCGAAGCGTTTCCGAACATTCCTCCCAGCATTTCTTTCAGTTCTTTCTTAGCTTCTTCCAAAGTGGGAAGGATAAGCACGCCTTTGCCGGCACACAAGCCGTCGGCTTTCAGCACGTAAGGTGCCTGTAGGGTTTCGAGGAATGCCAGTCCTTCTTCCAAATTGGCAGAAGTTATGCTTTTATAGCCTGCCGTAGGGATGCCGTGACGTTGCATGAACCCTTTAGCGAATTCCTTGCTTCCCTCCAAGGTTGCTCCGGCTTTCGACGGACCGATAACCGGAATATTTTTCAAGGCTTCATCGTTGCGGAAGAAGTCGTAGATGCCTTTTACCAGCGGGTCTTCAGGACCCACTACCAGCATGTCGATGCCGTTTTCAAGGACAAAACGTTTGATGGCTTCGAAGTCATCGGCTTTGATGGCTACGTTTTCGCCTACCTCTTGCGTTCCGGCATTGCCCGGAGCGATATACAGCTTTTCTATTTTCGGACTTTGTGCGATTTTCCATGCCAATGCATGTTCGCGTCCGCCTGAACCTAATAACAGTAGTTTCATATCCGTTCGATTTAAGTTGATGTCTTTTATTATATTTATTCACCACAGAGGACACAGAAGCACACAGCGTTTTTATTATTTCCTCTGTGGTGAAATCGGGTCATATCGGTTTATTTTAAATAATCAAGGAAATAACGCGTGATGTGTTCATGCAGGTGAACGCGGTCGCGTCCCATCATGTTATGCCCGTCTTCGGGATAGATGAAGAGGTCGGGATGCGTTCCGGCATCGATGCATGCACGCAGGAAAGTAATCGTATGTTGGGGAACGCACGTGGGGTCCATTCCGCCGATGATGATTTCCAACCTTCCTTTCAGATTGCCGGCTTTGGCTTTCAAATCCCGACTTTTATATCCTTCGGGATTGGTTTGCGGCGTGTCCATATAGCGTTCGCCGTACATCACTTCGTAATATTTCCAGTCGATGACCGGACCTCCAGCCACGCCTACCTTGAAGAGGTCAGGGTAAGTCAGCATCAGGTTGGTGGTCATATAGCCGCCGAAACTCCAGCCGTGTACGCCTATCTTTCCGGCATCCACATACGGAAGTGATTGCAGGAACTTGACTCCTTCCACTTGGTCTTTGGCTTCTTCTGCGCCTAATTGGCGGAAGGTGCAGTTTTCGAACTGAATGCCCCGGTTATCACTTCCCCGGTTGTCTACCGTAAGCATTACGTAGCCTTGTTGTGCCATATACAGGTCCCATCCGCGTGCATCATAGAAGCGTGTGTTGTGAATCATCTGTGCATGCGGACCGCCATATACGTAGATAATGGCAGGGTATTTCTTGTTCGGGTCGAAGCCCACCGGCTTAATCAGGCGATAATACAGGTCGGCCTTTCCGTCGGCGGCTTTGATGGTGCCGATGCTGATTTCGGGCAAATCGTATTGTTCTTTCATCGGGTCGGTGGCAGTAAGCAATGTAACGCCTTTTTTCCCGTCGGTAGGCAGGATGCTGATTTCACGTGGAACATCGTTCGAAGTGAAATTGTCTATCAGGAATGTTCCGTTTTCCGAGAGTTGCGCGCGGTGCATTCCGTCCCGTTTGCCTATCAAGGTACGTTTCCCGGCCTTTACATCGAGGCTGAAGACATTGGTCTGGAGCGGAGAGATTTCCGTGCTTCCGATGATGACGGTCTTCATCTTCTTGTTAAAACCTAAGATTTCCTGCACCAGCCAGTCTCCTTGGGTGAGCGGGGTGGTCTGCAGGTATTCGCAATACGTGTCGTCCGCATCCTTGCCGGTTTTCCATTCGCCTGCCTGAGGCTTTTGGGTATCCATTAGATAAAGGTGGTGATACCCGTCGCGTTGGCTCCAGTAGACGAACTTGGTTTCGTCCCAGGGCAAGAAAGCCAAGGGGTGTTGCGGCTCTACGTAACGGGCATGCTTCTCTTCGTAAAGCACGCCTTTCTTCTCGCCGGTTTCGGCATTGTATTGCACCAGTTGTGCGTGGTTCTGGTCGCGGTTCAGTTCGATGACATAGATGTCTTTCTCGTCGGGCGACCAGCTGATGTTGGTAAAGTAACGGTCGGTTGGGTCACCTGCCTGCAGGTAAATGGTTTTTCCCGTCTTTACATGATAGATGCCGACGGTCACCTTGTGGCTGGTCATGCCTGCCATCGGATATTTGTCGGGCACGAGGGTTGCGATGCGGGTGGTGGTGTTCACCTGCGGATAATCGGTCACCATGCTTTGGTCCATCCGGTAGAAGGCCAGATACGTGCCTTTCGGGCTCCAGAACGTACCTTTCATGATGCCGAACTCGTTGCGGTGAACCGCTTGGCCGTAAACGATGTCGTTATCTATTTCCTTTCCACCCGTTGGGTGCGGGCTTACCGCGGTGGAAAAATCCCCGTGGTTGGCAATATATAAATGGTCGCCTGCCGTATAAGCAAGATAGCCGTTCTCTTTGCAGAAATCAAAGTTGGTGGCGTTTGCTTCTTGGATGCGGAACATGTTGGTTAACTTCTTCTGAACAAAGTCATAGAAGAAGACATAGCTTTCACTTTTTTCTTCATCTCCCACATAGTCCGAAAACATCAGGAGGTTCCGGTTTTCCCAAGGCAGGGAAGCGCCTTGCAGGGTGTGAAGCGGCTTGATGGGAGCTAAAAGTTTGTACGGCTTTTCTCCGTTTTGCAAGGCTTCGTTCACTTCTTTCAGTGTCACCAGTATAGTTTCTTCTCCGGTACGATTATCTATTTGCCTGATATCGTCCACATCTGCACGCACACATACATCTCCCCACCATTGCAACCCTGGTAAGTTTTGAGGAGTCAGGTTAAAATAATTGCTTCCACCGGGAATCACATCATCCAGTGTGAACGCTTTTTTTTCTTGGGCGCACAAAGTAACGGTCATGCAAAGTGTTATAATAAATGATAGAAATTTTTTCATATAGGTTGTGATTTTAGTTTTTGAGTTCTTTAGTTTGTAAGTTTTTCAGGCTCTTGAGTTCTTGAAACTTTAAACCAAAGAACTTACAAACTCAAAAACTTACAAACTTACAAACTTAAAAACTTACAAACTTAATTTTCTTCTTCCGGTTTCCGGCGGCGATGCATATAGCGCAGGTTTGCCGGGATTCTGGCCAGTTTATCACTTTCTTCATTGCGTGAGAAACGTTTCGGTTCTTCGCGATTGAAAGCTTGTTTGCGTTCCCGTGTAAACTCTTTGCCGTCTTCAGCCCTGCGAGGACGGAACGAACGACGGTCATCTTCTTCCCTGCGACGGTCTTCACGCGGACGAAATCCCGGTTTATCCCATTCCCGACGGGCGCTGTCACGGAAACGTTCTTTACCTTCGCGCCGTCCGTATTCCACTTTTTCACCGTGATGACGCGCACGTACTATCTTTTCTTCACCCTTTGGCTTGAATTCTTTGTCAGGATTCTCACTACGGAATTCACGATATTTACCGTCAAATAGTTGGTATTTGCGGAACTGACATTCCAAAGCACCGTTGAAGAGCGGAATTTTTACTGATGCTTTCAGTCCGATCTGGTCGAAACATTCGTCCCGATAACTCAATATCCACGCATCATTACCTGTAAATGCGTGTTTCAACCGTTCGCCTATCATCTGATACAATCCTAACAAGTCATCTGAAGAGATGCGTTCGCCATAAGGCGGATTCATAATGATAAGACTCTTTTCTTTGGGTTGCTCAAATTGTTGGAACGCCTGTACCTTCAATACGATGTCTTTGGTCAATCCGGCTGCCTTTACATTATGAGTTGCTATTTCATTGGCTTTCGGATTGTTGTCGTAACCGTAAATTTTGTGGGTAAATTCACGTTCCTGTGAATCATCGTTGTAGATGGAGTCCAGCAGTTCCTTATCAAAGTCTTTCCATTTCTCAAAAGCAAATTCTTTACGAAACACGCCTGGAGCTATATTTCTGGCTATCAATGCCGCTTCAATGGGGATGGTGCCCGAACCGCACATCGGGTCTATCAGGTCGCATTCTCCCCGCCAGCCTGTCATTAGAATCATTCCGGCCGCAAGCACCTCATTCAAGGGTGCCTCTACTTGTTCTTGCCGATAACCGCGGCGATGAAGCGATTCGCCCGAACTATCAAGTGAAAGTGTGCATTGATCTTCGGCAATGTGAATATTCAGTGCCAAGTCAGGGTTATTGATCCGTACCGATGGACGACTTCCGGTTTTTTCGCGGAAATAATCAACAATGGCATCTTTTACTTTATAGGCTACAAATTTGGAGTGACGGAAAACCTCCGAAAATACCACTGCATCTACCGAAAAGCTGGTCGTATTATCCATATAATTCTCCCAAGCTATGGCTTTTACGGCATTGTACACCTCGTCGGCATTTGTCGCCTGAAAATGTTTGATGGGTTTCAGCACGCGGATAGCAGTGCGCAAGTTGAAATTGGCGCGGTACATCATTGTTTTGTCTCCGGTAAACGATACCATACGCCGTCCGATCTGGATGTTTCCTGCTCCCAGTTCGGTGAGTTCTTGTGCCAATATTTCTTCCAATCCCTGGAAGGTTTTGGCGATCAGCTCGAATTCTTGGTTCATCTTATAGTAAATTACGTAATTTCAAATAATTGTGCAAAATTAGGAATTTTCATTCAGTCAATCAAACGTTTGCGTGTGTTTCTTGCGCACCTTGCTGTTATTTGTGCGGCTAGAAGGGGGAGTACTATAAAATAAAATCCCTAAGTTGTAACAACTTAGGGATTCATAAGCGAATATTTTTTGCGGTGCGTACGGGACTTTAACTTACGCAATCAAGAAATCTCACAAAACTGCAATATACTGATAATAATCAAGTTATTACAAATCAACTATATTACTAAATATCATTAAATACCTTTTGCTATTTCAATTATTGGGTGTATATTTGGGTGTTGATTTTAATACACCCAGCTATGAACATCAAAAGAAACATCATCTTTTCATTGGAAAGCCGGAAGAAGAACGGAGTTCCAATCGTGGAGAATGTCCCTATCCGTATGCGTGTTGTTTTTGACAGCCACCGCATTGAGTTCACAACGGGCTACCGCATTGATGTCGCCAAATGGGATGCCGACAAGCAGCGGGTAAAGAACAGCTGCACCAATAAGCTGAAGCAAAGCGCATCGGAAATCAATGCGGACTTGCTGAAATACTACACCGAAATCCAGAATATATTCAAGGAGTTTGAGGTGTAGGGATTCATGCCGACTACCGAGCAGGTAAAGGACGCGTTCAACAGATTGCACAATGAAAAAAAGGGAGATGAGGAACAAGCTCCAGTCGTATTTCTGCCTTTGGGGGTGTTTGATGAGTTCATCAAGGAGTGCGGTACGCAAAACGGCTGGTCTGATGCCACCTATGAGAAATTTGCCGCAGTCAGGAAACATCTTGAAAAATTTGACAAGGGGCTGACATTTGAATCGTTGGACGAGCCCAAACTGACAAAGTATGTGAATTTCCTGAAAGACACCGAAGATATGCGGAACACATCCATCATGAAACAAGTCGCTTATCTGAAATGGTTCCTGCGCTGGTGTACCAAGAAAGGGTATTGCATGAACAATGTCTACGAAGATTTCAACCCCAAATTGCGAAGCACACCGAAAAAGGTGATATTCCTCACTTGGGAAGAACTTAACAAACTCAAAAATTATCAGATACCCGACACAAAGCAATATCTTGAACGGGTGAGGGATGTCTTTCTGTTCTGTTGCTTTACCGGACTCCGGTATTCGGATGTACATAATCTGAAGAAAAGCGACATCAGGGACGGATATATAGAAATTACTACCGTAAAGACCGCCGAAAGGCTCATCATCGAGCTTAACAACCACAGCAAGGCGATACTGGATAAATATAAGGATGTGGAGTTTGAGGGGCATAAGGCTCTCCCTGTCATCAGCAACCAGAAGATGAACGATTATTTGAAGGAATTGGGTGAGCTTGCCGAAATCAACGAGCCAGTAAGCGAGACCTATTATAAAGGGAGTAAGCGGATAGACACCATTACACCCAAATACGCATTGCTGGGCACCCATGCCGGAAGAAGGACATTCATTTGCAACGCCTTGGCTCTCGGCATTCCGGCTCAGGTGGTTATGAAATGGACGGGACACAGCGACTACAAAGCAATGAAACCTTACATTGACATCGCCGACGATGTGAAAGCCAATGCAATGAATAAATTCAACCAACTGTAAAAAACAATCAGCAAGTTTCACGGGATGCCTGTTATTGGGCTTATCTTTGTAACTTTCAATACATACAACAATGAGCAGTAACGATAACAACAATATAGAGAAAAGAAGTTTCGAGGCTTTCGTCAGTGCCATCGGTTCAGAAATAGAGCAGGCGCAAGTCCGGCTCATCAGTGCCGCCAATGCGCAGATGCTGTTCCATTACTGGAAGATGGGCAACTACATATTGTACCACCAGAACCGACAAGGCTGGGGCGGCAAGGTCATCAAGAAACTGGCGCAGGCGATACGGTTCAATTATCCCGAAAAGAAAGGGTATTCGGTCAGAAACTTGGCTTATATGTGTCAGTTCGCACGCTCCTATCCATTGGGCGCATTACGGAGTTTTATAGAAACCGATGCGAAATTATTTACTCCAAGTGTGCAGAAAATCACGAATGAACTTCAAAGCCTGAACAATATGACATTTACGCAAGAGCCTCTTGCGCAAATTCAATCCACAGATAACAAGGAAGTTGCAATTGTGCAAGAACCTCTTGCACAAATTCAGGATGTAGTCCAAACAGTAGCCGCTGTTTATCAAGTACCGATTGAGGACATGGAAAAACTGTTCCTAGCATCACCTGTTGCAAGAATCAATTGGGCGAGCCATGTGATTCTGTTGAACAGTTCTCTTCCGTTGGGCGTGGAGTACTGGTATATGAAACAATCCGTGGAAATGGGCTGGAGCAGCAATGTCCTTAAAATGCAGATTGAGAGCAAATTGTTTGAACGGCAAATCAACAGCCACAAAGTCAATAATTTTACCGCCACACTTCCTGCACCCCAAAGCGACCTTGCCAACTACCTGTTAAAAGACCCGTATATCTTTGACTTGGCGGGAGCCAAAGAACGTGCGGACGAAAGGGACATAGAGGAACAACTGGTGAAGCACGTTACCCGTTATCTGTTGGAGATGGGCAACGGATTCGCCTTTGTCGCAAGGCAGAAGCATTTCCAGATTGGCGACAGCGATTTCTATGCCGACCTGATTCTGTACAACATCAAGCTCCATGCATACGTGGTCGTGGAACTGAAGGCAACCCCGTTCAAGCCGGAATATGCCGGACAGTTGAACTTCTACATCAATGTGGTGGATGACAAACTGAGGGGAGAGAATGACAACAAGACCATCGGGCTGCTGTTGTGCAAGGGCAAGGATGAGATTGTCGCGCAATATGCACTGACAGGCTATGACCAGCCTATCGGCATCAGCGATTACCAGCTCAGCAAGGCTGTGCCGGAGAACCTGAAATCGGCGTTGCCGAGCATAGAACAGGTGGAAGAAGAACTGACTATGCTTCTTGACAATGAAAAGAACAAACAAAAGTAGAACGCCTATGGCAGACAAGATACAGACGATGATTCCCCAATACGGGGAACTCAACAGAATATACAGGGATTACCCGTTGGCGGAATTAATTTAGTGCGTACTTAATTCTACCAATGGGCTTGTTATTGATATAGTTGACATATTGCGATACGGTCAGCGCACTAATCTTGCCTATGATTCTGGCAAACAAACCGTTTGTTATCTTTGCATAATTTCTAATGAGGAGGAATTGGCCTGACAATTGAGAAAATATTGTTTCAATCCTCTTGCGGGCTTTTGCAAAAGGGGTGAAAGTCGGTTTCCAATCCTTTTGATTCAGCCGGTAGGGACATTCAAGCCTGATATGCGCAGTCTCAAAGAGGTCGAGTTGTACATCAGCCCCGATATATCCCTTGTCCCCATAGATGCTGCAATCGTGATATTCCAGCTTCACATCCTTCATGTAATTGAGATCATGCACGCTCGCCTTTGACAAGTCATAGGAATGCACTACTCCACTTAACCCACAGATGGCATGAAGCTTATAACCAAAGTAGTATGTGTTTTGCGAAGCGCAATAGCCAAAGTCGGGTGCTTTGGAGAAATCTCCCGACTGTCCCATCTTGCAGCGTTTTCCCCTTGCGGGACGACAGACTTCTATCGGTTTGGAGTCCACAAGGAAGAAATCCTCATCACCATCTATTTTCAAGGCAATCCGCTTGCGGATGGCTTCACATAGGCCTGTGGTTTTCTTTCTGCGGTCATTGAATTGTCTGCGCGATATAAGATTGGGGATTTTCTCCTTGTACTCTTGCAGCTTGTAATCAAAAAGCCACTTCTCACTGTCGATGCTTTCCGATTCGGCAGCCAACGACAAAGCCACGACCTCTAAGTCTGAGAATTTAGGAACAGGACCACGGCGGACAATATTCCCATGCTCATTAACAAGATTATGGGAAAATTGCTTGCATATCTCAAGTATTTTGACAACTTTTGTATATAAGTTGTGCATACGATGATATAAACTTAATGATTTAGACAACACTAAGTTAATAAAAATCAGCGATATGCGCAACCTTTTAAACATAATTCTCAAACCAAATTAATTCCGCCAACGGGTTAAGTTTAATATAAAAACAGTAACGAAGAACCTATTTCCTAAATATAAGAAAAGAGATCCTTCGCTACACCCTCATACCTTAAAAATACTACTCTAGATCCCCCAATGCATATTAGGAGCATTTCCCATTTCCAATACCAATACTCCTCCATTCATAATATCTTGATAATCCAAGTAACATTGAGAGTATTCCTTTCCATTCAAACGAGCAGACTGTATATAAGTATTAGAGGTTGAATTATTGTGTGCTTTGATGACAAATGTTTTATTATCTCCTACCTTAATTGTTATCTCGTTAAACAACGGAGAAGTTATCTCATAACGAGTATCTCCTGGACAAATAGGATACAAACCACATGCCGATAATACATACCATGCAGACATTTGTCCGGCATCTTCGTTACCTACCAATCCCTCCACTTTATCATGGTAAGCATGTTCGCAAATAAACCTAGACCAATATTGTGTTTTCCAAGGTTCTCCCAATCTATTATATAAAAAAGGAACATGATGAACTGGTTCGTTGGCATGATTGTAATATACATTCCACAAAAAATTGTGAGGTGTATGGGCAAACATGCTATCAAGATCAGCTACAGTTTGTTGAATACCTCCCATCAACTCTACCATACCTTCTATGTCGTGCGGTACAAACCAACCTTGTTGCAGTTCATTGCACTCAGTACAACCATACCCTTCCTGCAATTTTCCTCTTTGGGGCCATTTTATAAACGAACCGTCTTCTTTTCTCGGACGGAAGGCATGTTTTTCCTTATCGTACAAATTCTTATAGGAACGGGAAAGTTTCAAATACTTAACCATATCCTCTGTTTTGCCTAAATCTATGGCCATACGTGCCATACACCATTCCGTATAAGCATACTCTAAGGTTTTTGAAATACTATAAGGGGTATAGCCTCGCTCAGTATTGCCAAAAAGGCGTGCTGTATTGTCAGCGTAGGTATAAGCCTTTTCCTTATCTCCTTTAAATATACCCTTTACCCACGCATCGGCCAATACTGAAAGCGCAGGATTACCCAACATACACCCACTATATGCATTCAGGAGCTCAAAGCGCTCATAATAGTGATTACCACTTTCTTCAGCTAAGGTCGTCAAAGACATCAGCAGGTCATTAACCACTTCGGGATTAATGATGCTTTGTAAAGGCATTTGACTGCGAAATACATCCCAACCGCTAAACACGGTCCGTTTAGTAAAGCCAATCGATGTATGTATCTTTCCATCTCCTCCAATATAATGTCCGTCTACATCTGTAAAATTTCTAGGATCAATCATTGTATGATATAGAGCTGTATAAAAGATACGCTTTTGTTCTTCCGTACCACCTTTTACTCGGATAGTTGCCAGCATATCATTCCATTGCTTTTTAGTAGCCTCCTTTACGACATCAAAATTCCAATCCGCAATTTCTTGCTCTAGATTTTTACGTGCCCCTTCTATACTGACGAAAGAAATCCCCGATTTAAACAAAATCTGCTCATTTTCCTTTGTCTCAAAGTTAGCAAAGAATCCGATGTGCTTTCCTTGGAATTCTTTTTTATCTTGTATGATTTGCGCTTGGGATGTAAGTTTTTGAAATTGAGCACTTTCTACGAATTCACGTTTGCGCGAAATTCCTTCAGGAATTTCAACATTCCAAAATCCATAATCTGTCAATGGCTTTGAGAACTGAGCATGGAAATAGACTGTATATCTGGCATTGCCATCCCCGTTTCCCCAACCACCACCTTCTGGTGTACATTCCATACGACCTTCGATTGTGTACTCATCAACCACCTTTACAAATTGGAAGGTAGACGTGCCACCAACGCGACGAGCCAAATCTATCTGTATTCGAGATTCCTTACTCTTCGGATAAGTAAAACGTAGCATACCACTATGCTCCATAACCGTAGCCTCTGTTTGTACACCATAATCGGGCAAATATACACTATAATAACCAGCAGAAGCCTTCTCTGATGCCTTATCATACCGAGTGCGATACCCCTTCACTCCATTCTCTTTTCCAGAATTAGTATACATTTTACCTACCGTTGGCATTACTAACAAATTACCAAGGTCTCCATACCATCCCACACCACTCATTTGGGTAAAAGCAAATCCTTCAATAGTTTGATGTTCATAGCTATATCCCGAACCATTGTCTCCTCCCGTAATTGTATTGGGGCTTATTTGTACCGCACCAAACGGGTAAGTCGCTCCAGGAAAGGTCTTCCCTAATCCATGAAAGGCTCCCGCAGCTTCGGTATTCGTACTAGCCCCAATAAAAGGATTTACATACCCGGCCAGTTCCTTGTCACTTTCTGTTCCGCAACAAGCATAACACAAGACTCCTGTCCAGAACAAGATTACTTTCCACTTTTTGTTGTATATCCTCATTAACATTCTAATCAAAGACAAATTGTGATACCTTTTATCATTTTTCTTGAATCAGCACACAAGCTCCACCTCCTGCTGCAAGCTCTAGTTTTAGCACAGTGTTACAATCCACACTTTCTTCAACGGATTGGTAAGATTCACGATTAACAAAATAGTGTGCATCTTCACCATCTTTGGTTATCTGCGCAATAAATTTTCCTTTAGGTAAGAAAGACAAAGGAATTTCCACTGTGCGTGCCAATTCATTGGTAACTGCACCTATTAGCCAAGCTTCTTGGGTTTGACGCATCATAACAATATATTCTCCAATTTCGCCAGCCAAAGTCTTACTTTCTACCCAGGGCATCTTCTGTGCACTGATAAAGCGAAGTAACTCGGGATATTTCTTATAATATTCAGGTATATCTGGAAGAATGGTTACACCTGAGAAGGTGATCAATGTTCTAGCCGCCTCAGATGTTACAGTTGAAGGAACAGGCAAGTTACAATCTACACGAGTCGTTTTTCCCGGGCGTAAATCAAACATACCGTTGTTCATATCCAGAGGACCTGCTAGCATATTCACAAATACGGAAGTACAGAAAGTTTCCGGAACAAACACATGATAACCATCCAATTGCGCATGACAATATTCTCTAGTAACAGCATTAGGCCATGTCCGCATTTGTCCATAAGGGTGAACTGGATTATCGTGATAGTCTACTAATAAATGATTCTCGGCACACAGACGCGTTACAGTTTGTGTCCATTTATTTTTTTCTTCTTGAGTACCGGTCATAAAACCATATTTTACACCGACAGCTCCCCATTTACTATATTGTTTCAAAGTTTCTTCAATGGGATATTGTTTTCCTCCAACATCATTTAAATACAACCAAATACCTACACCCTTTTGTTTACCATATTCTATAAGTCTACGTACATCATTCGCCTTATCACCATTAATAGGATCAGAATCTGTGGCAAATTCAGGACCATACCAGTTAGCATCCAATACAAGATAGGCAAATCCTTGTTCAGCCGCAAAGTCCACAGCACGAACCCAAGAAGGATAAGACATCTCATATCTAAACCCATCTATTTCTGCACCATTCATCCGCCAATCCCATAAAGCAATACCCGGTTTTACCCATGAAAAATCATATTTAGGATCTGGTTCAGGATTAAGTAACTCTACAAGATGAGAATCTACCAATGTACCAGGAGTGGTGCCATACATGATAACACGCCATGCTGAACTATAATTTGGATGTAACTTTCCTGGTGTAGATATTACAGAATAGGCTATCTCACCCTTTTTCGAGAATAAACGCAACGGTTCTCCTTCTTGCAAATAAGCCTCATGAAGAGCCATATAATTATGGTCATCAGCTTTAATTGTAACAACCGGAAGTCTCTCACCGTTACTATCTGTAAGCTTTTCAGGACCAATATTATGTTCTTCGCCATTATAGCTCCATGCAGTATAATCATCAGCAAAGTTATATGTAGTACATTCCATAGGCTCTCTTTCTAGTTTACTATTCCCGGTAGGAATCTCATAACGAAAAGCAACTCCATCATTGTAAACACGAACTACTACAAGAAGTTTCTCCAAGCCATCCACGGCCGTACTACTTATCGTGAAAGTCTTTTCATTAAAATGATCATTTACTATAGCTCTCTTTCCCCATACTGGTTTCCAAATATCCCGTACTTGACGTTCATTAGTCTCTTCAATACTACATTCAGTAATTGTTAAAACATTGTTATTCTTAAATTTAATACCCAATGATGAATTGTTAATCAACTGTTTATTATTAGCTTTAAAAGCATAAACAGGTTCACCTTTTTCACTTTTATAAATAGTAAACTCTAACTTTCCATCCGGAGATTTGACCGTATTCGATACAAGGGAAGAGGAACATCCTGTTACAACAAATGCTAAAATACAGATATATATCTGAAATAGTAGTAATAAGTAATATCTCATTATTTAATATATTTAATTGATTATTATTCAGAACAAAACTCTAGTACTCCACCTTTAAAAATATCTTGAATAGAGATAAAAGGCTTTTCCAAAAGTTTTCCATTCCAATACACTCGCAATAAGTAATCTTTTTTATTCAATTCTGGAGCTTTGATTAACAATTTCTTACCATCTCGTAGCTGCAGGATTATCTCTTTAAAATGAGGTATACCCAATGCATACTCACCTGATGCCGGAGTAAGCGGATAAAAGCCCAATGAACTGAATAGATACCAAGCTGACATTTGTCCACAATCGTCATTACCAGATAAACCATCAGGCTTATTCTTGTAATGTTGTTTTATTATCATTGGAATACGGTTCTGCACTTTATCAAGCTTGCCACAACAATCATATAAGTAAGCGAAATGATGTCCGGGTTCATTATCATGACGATAATGCCCTTCATCAAAGTTTTTGTCTAGCTCCTTACAAAATACATCCTCCCCACCCAGAAGATGAATCAGATCAGGTATATTTTGCATAACGCAGAAACGGTATGTCCAGCGTCCACCTTCAGTAAATCCCTCTTCTATATCTGCCCAGCTACCATTACTATGTCGTGCTTGAAAAAAACCTGTCTGTGGATTGTACAGATTCAAATAGTTGCGTGAGCGTTTCATTAAGATATGATAATCTTCCTCATGTCCCAGTTTTTTTGCCATTTGGGCTACACAATAATCATCCATAGCAAACTCCAATGTGCGTGATACAGACTCTGTTGTCTTGTCTGCAGCAACATAACCTAAATCCAAATACTCTTTCAGACCTCCACGAGCCTCGTATGAACCGTTCCAATAATGTCTGTCTCCCCAACGATAGTCATCACGTGGTGCTTGAAAAGCATCCTTGCGGATAGCTTCATAAGCTTTTTCTACATCATAATTACGAAATCCGTTGACATACGCATCAGCAATAACAGCATCAGCATGTGTACCAATCATGATGTTTGTGTAAGAAGGATTAGGCCATTTAGGCAGCCAACCACCTTCATTATACATTTGTATCAACGCTGTAATCATATCATCTACCCGTTGAGACTGTGTCAATTGAAGCCAAGGGTGCTGTGCACGGAATGTATCCCACAGTGAATACGCATTGTATGAAATGCCTTTGTGAATCTTATCATCAAACGGGCTGTAGTAGCGGTCGTACTCAGAAAATTCACGTGGATATTGCATAGTGCGAAAAAATGCCGTATAAAAAATCGTTGCATCATCATCGGTTGCTCCTTTAATTTGTATCTTATCTAAATTTGACTTCCAAACTGCCTTCACCTTCTTTTTAGTTTGTTCAAAACTGACAGATGTGGGAATTTCTTTCTCCAAATTCTCCGAAGCCTGTTCAAAATCAATAAAAGAAGAACCGATACGTACTTCTACAACCTCTGTACCCGGTTCAAACTCTATATACCCACCAACATGGGCCCCCTCTTCCTTACTCTGCATCTTGGACACTCTATCCTCATTCCAAGTGCCATACTGACTGAATGGACGTGAGAATTTCAGAACATAGCACCCTTTAAAATTATATAAGCGAGGACCTAGATGACTATCATGCCTTTCCTTGTTACAAATTCGAATCTCCTGTTTGTCTGGAAGGATTTCAATAGATCCCCCCTCTTTTTCCCGACCAGCCTCCAAAAATAGAATAGCTTTCTCGGTAGAAGGATAATTGAAGCGGAAAAAAGAGCAACGGGATGTAGCTGTAAATTCGGTCTTCAAAGCATGACCTTGCACGTCATTATAACTTATCTTATAATAATATGGTGTAGCTATTTCTTGTGCATGATCTATCTTTACAGCCCGTTTTTCTGGTTCTAAATTCAATATTCCTACTTGTGGCATTAAGGTGAAAAAACCATAGTCGCCCATCCAAATAGCAGGTTGATGTGTAGCTACAAATCCCAGAAGATGAGTATCATTGTAATTATATGCAGTACGTGAGATACCGTTTATACGGGTTGCTGCACACCATTGTGTCATTCCGAAAGGCTCGCTGACTGCTGGTGTTGTGCCTCCATATTCAGTGTTATGAGAACCCGTACTACCAATAAACATATTGACGTAATCGATACTACTTTGAGCCTTGACCAAGCTGACACCCCCAGCCAAGACACAACATACAATTCCCCAAATAGCTAATTGAAATTTCATATATCTCATCTATTATTATAAAAACATTTTTCCTAGTTGTTACATTGTTTAAAATCTTGAAAGTTGTATGTATTGGTATGAATATTTGTTACAATTTGTCCATCTATCAATGCACGTGATTGTTCTATTCTAGGACCTTTAACTGCAAATCCATATTGCGGCAGTTGATATCTTTTTCCACCTACAGTAGCTTCGTAAACAGATTCTCCAAAATTGACAACAACCTCTGTACCATCAGCGAAACAAGTGCGCTGTACCATTCCGTCCAGAGTCAGGAATTCATGAACTGTCATTTCCTGTCCAGCAATCACCTCATGCAGTTTACATACGTTACGATAAGTCTCTAGAAAAAGTTCACGATTGGCCACCCAAGAGCCAGGTTTAGATGGCCCTGCACCACCGGTTTCTTCGTTCGCCCATAACAAAGGTATAGTGCCATACAAAATATTGTAACAATTCTTCATGTCTGTAAATTTCGGGTCAGCCAACGTTAAGAAATCATTAGCATCCCCCCAATACCAAGTGGATACTACGCAGTCATGGAATACAAGTTCCCATAGAGGAACACGGTACTGGGGATTCATGCCCAAAGTCTCATACTGCTCCCATTTATTGCCCTCCTTATTCATAGGTGGACGAAGATAAGGAGCATCCCAAGCATAATTATCTGTTCCTCCACTCATCATACCTTCTACGTAATCAATGACAGGAACAGCCCACCAACGACCATGTTCTCCGCCTACTACAAGACCTTGTGATCGTATATAATCGAAAAGACGTACACCTAGCTCTCGTTTTTCAGCACGGGTTAATGGATGCCTTTCATCGTAACACTCGTACAAATCTTCGGCTGTAGTCACATCTATGAAGCGACACAAGAAAGGATATTTAGACAATACTTCAGGAATCACTAATTTAGCCGTGCGTTCCCAAAATACTGGGCAACGTTTCATAGATTGATGTCCATCCCAAGTACACCAAGCTAACATGCGAGTACTGTCATCTTTCAATACGATATTATCTGGCAAATATTCATGTCCACTATCAATTTTTCCATCAGCTTCTACCTGAAAAACATCCTGATATGCATCATAACAACTTGTCAAATAACCCAATTCATTGATACTTTTTAATTCTTCAGGTGTAGAGTTACCATTCATAATCATTTTTTCCACGCCTGCTTTCTTTGCTTCTTTGGCAAATTCTACTGATTGTTGCCCCCATACATCCACTGCCCCAAAAAGGCGTGTCAGATTTGGGTTTTTCTTTACTTTCTCAGAGAAAGGGACAATCAAGCCGCGCTTTTGCGCATAAGTTCGATAGTATTTAGCCAACGCTACATAACCGCCATCAGAAACAAAATGACAGAGAAGACGGCGTGCATATCCAAAACGCTTTTTGCTGGATATCCAACCCGCTTTGGGCAGAACAATCTCACGCTTTCCAACCTTTACGGGAATCATGTCAAAGAATGCATCATCCGATGTATCCAATATAATCTCATATCCATGTCCTTCTTTTGCATCACATACACCTATCCAAGGCATGTCCAATAAAGCGGTAGTATAACGCTTATACGGAAACGGGTGAAGATCGGCTGGATAAAGATGCCCGTTACAGAAATCAGCTACAGCTATGGAGCAATGTTCCGAGTCCAACAAAAACGGATCAAAAAAAGGAATATCCTCTATCGGAGTATCACGATTTTCCATATCAGCTTCTATCTCCAAGTCCGCAGAGGCTTTTGGAAGACTCAGTTTTATTAAGAACGGATAATTATTAACTTCCGTTTCGAATGCTATCGCCCATTTATCAGCAGTACTTACTTCACTAACATTCTCTATTTTTTTTTCTTTTGAAGCTACTTGTTGCCACTCTCGATTTCCTTTTTTATCATACACGTTCAATACCCCGGTAGGTTGAATGGTTACTTTCAAATGACTATTTTCAATAAACCAAACATCTCCTTCCTGTGAAACTCCATCGCTTGAACTACAAGCACACAATCCCAACAAGACAAAAATTGTCAGGAAAACACTTATTCGTTTAAAAATTATCATAATAGTTTGTTTTTTACTTCCAAAATTATGTTGTTAGAATATTCAAATAATTATTGAAAGTTCTGATTAAAATAGAAGTCCCTGTATTTAGGGAAATACCACGAAATATAGGGACTACCTGATTAATATATAATACTAATACCCTTCGTTTTGCTTAATTTTACCTTTTGACTCATCTATTACCTCTTGCGGAATAGGAAAAAGTACCATATGCTTATAATCAGCCTCTCTTCCTTCTGGAATATATCCTTGGTCTACTGCTGATTGTATCCATTTTCCATGTCTAATTAAGTCACGTCGACGATGTCCTTCACAATATAATTCACGGCCGCGTTCATCCAATATAAAGTCACGGAAATTCTCTTTACTAGCTGTAGCTGTAGTTGGAATAGTATTGGGTATACCAGCACGGGCACGAATCTGCTCTACCAATCCAATAGCTTCCTGTGTAGGACCCTTCTGTTCGTTTATAGCTTCGGCTAACTCCAACAAGACATCAGCGTAACGATATACCACTACATCATTACCTGCTTTTTCTGAAATCTGTGTCGGGTCTTCAGGATACTTGACAGGCAAAGCTCCCTTTACTAAATTGGGATAACCATTGTTACGGCTTGCTAATTTCGTTTCACCATTGCTTATATATTCAAATTCTGTAATAAGTGAAGGTGCCATTGCACGTTCATCTCCTGGTTGTTGAAAATGGTGATCGTAATATTTCCATGGCATATTATATACATTCCATCTTTGCACTTTGCTATTCGTCCAGAAAGAAGGAAGTTCAGGAGGAAGCACATGAGTAGTCCAGGTATTCCCATTACCATTTGTCTCAGATTGACAAGGTAATGCCCAGATAATTTCATTATTGCGTTCATTCTCTATGCTAAATACAGATGAATAAGTAGGCTGTAACTTGTATCCTAACCCTTGAATTTTTCGGCAATAGGTTTCAGCATCTGCCCAACGCTTTTCCTGCATATAAAGTTTTTCCAAAATGGTATAGGCAGCGCCTTTAGTGAGCCGTCCGTATTCAGAATCATCATAAGATACCGGCAAAATCTCTGCAGCAGCTTTCAAATCAGTTTCAATCAATTTAATAAACTCATCTTTCGGTAAGCGCTCCAAAATTATCTCATTTTCTGGATGGCGCAGAATTTCAACATCAGTAGTCACATTAGCAGTTCCGTAAAAATCATATAAGAAGAAGAGATATTGACCACGAATACACTGCAGTTCTGCTATATATTGTTTCTTAACATCATCATCTATAGGAGATTTTTGCAAATCGTCTATGACCAAAGTGGCCCGATTAGCCTCTTTTACAAACATATTATAGAATTTATACGCTGCATATGTTGTAGAATTCCATTGAAACTTCTCCATAAATTCATAATCATCACGTTGTGTACCCGTGTCATCTGCACACAAGTTATTTATCATCCAAAATGTTTCCGTCCAACCACCATAAATATCACCAGGTGAGCCTAATGGACTATAAATTCCTGTTACTGCTGCTTTGGCATCAGACTCTGTTTTGTAAAAATTTTCAGGAATAATCTTATCATATATTACAGGATCTAAATCTAAACAAGATTCCATGCCTATTCCTAACAAGGCTACCAATGTAATCTGTTTTATATTATTCAAAAGTCTCATATTAAAATCTAATTAAAAAGTTATATCTACCCCAAAAGACATTGTTGTTTGAGTCGGATATGCTGCAAGACCGTTCATCTCCGGATCGATGCCGCTATACTTAGTGATAACAAACGGATTTTGAACATCAGCATATAAACGCAAATTTTTCACTAACTTACTGAAGTTACCTAACTTAGGAAGAGTATATCCTAGTGTTATGTTCTTACAACGCAAGAAGTTTGCGTTCTCCAGCCAAAAGTCCGTGCTGAAGTTATCATATGGGCTGTTCAGACATGTAGGAAATTTCCCGTTAGGATTGTCATGCGCCCAACGATTTGTTACTTCCGCTAACATGTTAGAACCATTTAAAATAGCATTCGACCCCTTCAAATAGGAAAGATATGCTGGATTTTCTAACTTTCTACCTAAGTAGCCATAAAAGAAAATATTTAAATCAAAACCTTTATAAGTAAAAGTATTACCAAATCCTACATAAAATTTGGAAGTAGCTGTGCCCATATATACAATATCAGCCTCGTCCAACTTACCATCCGGACCATCAGTCAGGTTACCGTTTTCATCACGTCCATGCAAATCTTTATACTTAATCATACCAGGCTTTGCATTTGGCATATGAGGTATTTTACAAGTTCCGTCAGGATTCATATCCTCAGGTTGTACAAGTCCGTCAGAGAGCATTAGGTAACGTGCATTCAGCATATCATGTTCATTCTCATAAATAGCCTTCTTCCATTGTGGACTTCTTTCTACCCAACGATCACGATAGAAGGAGAAAACATAGTCTGTAGTCCACTGAAACTCTCCAATCAGATTACGGGTAGTCAAACCCAATTCGAAACCTTTACTTCCTTTCACACCAATATTAGCAACAATGGTATTGATCGGGTTATAAGACATTAGCTTCTTGGTATCCAATAAATCAGACACCCTACGGGTAAAATATTCCATGGAGCCCACAATGCGATTATTGAAGAAACCAAAATCAACACCAAAGTTAAATTCGGTGGTAGTTTCCCACTTCAAGTTAGGATTAGCCAATTGAGTCTGTGTTACACCAGTAGCAACCTGATCTCCAAACGTATAGTTACGCCCTGTATCATATAAAGCCAAGGCATTACTACCAATATTCGCATTACCTGTCTGACCGAAGCTGACACGCAGTTTAAGATCAGATACTATATTTTGGCCTTGCATAAAAGCTTCGTTGTTGACACGCCATGCTAAAGCTACTGATGGAAAAAATCCCCATTTATTGTTTTCTGCAAATTTGGAAGAAGCATCACCACGAAATGTAGCTGCAATCAGATAGCGATTATCATAGTTGTAGTTCAAACGTGCAAACACAGAACCCAGAACCTCCTCATTGCCATAAGATCCGACTGTAGGTTTGGCTGATTCGCCAGCCCCCAGATTATACCACTTGAAGATATCAGTCAAGAATTTACTATTAGAAGCATCTAGTCCATCTGTGAAAAACTTTTGATAAGAATAACCTCCCATCACTCTAAATGAATGTTTCTCCGCAAATGTTTTGTCATAAGTCGCAGTAATATCGAATACATTGTTGTTTCGGTTGATAAAGGAACGAGTAGCTCTACCATCTTCCTTAAAACCATAAAGTGTAGTTTTAGGCATATAGGTATTACGCTCTCCTTTATCTTTTTGAAAACCAGCATTCATACGGATATTCAGCCCCTCTATCGGAGTAACCTGCAGGTAAAAATTACCAAGCAACTCTAAATTATGACTTTCATCATCCACTTCCAGTAAAGATACTGGATTAGGCAGAAATGGTTGCTGAGGGTCTATCATATAATCACCGTTTTCATCATAAATTGGTAAAGTAGGATTTGCAGTCATTGCCGCACGAATAATACCAGCATTTTCATTTTGACTTGTTGTTAATGGGGCATTATCATTAGTAGTTTGACTAATACTGAAATTAACTCCAGCCTTAATATATTTATTAAATGTTTGATCGAAATTGAAACGTCCAGAATAACGCTCTATACCCGTACTTTTGATAACCCCTTCCTGATTTAAATAACTACCTGATACATAGTAAGATGTCTTATTGGTACCACCTGTTAATGAAATGTTATGTTGAGTCATAATGGCATCTCTCTCTACGGCTCCAAGCCAGTCTGTAGTCTGTGCATTAGCTATATCATCACTAGAATATTTATTCTCATAAGGAGCTACACTATTGGGGTCTGTAGAACCATATGGGTAAATTTTATTATCAGCTAACCAGTTTTCATAGCCAATTCGATTGTGTTCCGTCATAAAACCAGCTGCATCCAGCATTTTTTCATGCTTGGCTCTTTTGGATAAAGAAACAGAACCTGAGTATTTCACCATAGGCGCAGCACCTTCTTTTCCTCGTTTAGTAGTAATCAAGACGACACCGTTAGCAGCACGTGCACCATAAATAGAAGTAGCTGCAGCATCTTTTAACACCTCAATTGACTCAATATCGGCAGGGTTTAAATTATTCAATGGAGATTTACTACCGCCATCGTACTTACCGCCTCCTGGTTCCATATTATCCACATTCATCGGATAGCCATCGATAACATACAAAGGTCCAGGATTTCCTGCACCTCCAGCTGCATTACCACGGATTTGTACAGTAACAGCTCCACCCGGCTGGGCATTATTAAGTGTAATTTGCATACCAGGAGCCTTACCTGAAAGCATTTGTCCCAAAGAAACATTACCAGTCAAGGGTAAATCATCCGCTTTCACCTGAGTAATAGCACCTGTAATATCACTTTTCTTCTGTGTACCGTAACCGATTACGACTACCTCATCCAAACTTTTAGAGTCTTCACGTAATACAACTTGTAGGTTGGAAATTTTATCAACCTTTACCTCATATGGTATATAACCGATATAAGTAATAGTAAGCACAGATTTTTCAGGGACATCAAGTTGAAAATTACCATTCATATCCGTAATTGTTCCAATACCCCCATTACCTTTTACTACTACATTAGCTCCAATGATTGCCTCTCCTTTACGATCTACTACGGTACCGCTTATCTTTTTATTACCGGTAGAGTTCGTTTGTTTATTCTGAATCAGGATAATATTTACTCCTTCTATACGATATGATAAACCTAATTCCTCCAAAGCATCATTCAGTATCTCCTTCACGGATCCTTTACCATTTTGCAAACTTACAGTCATATTCAAATCAATAGATTTATTTGATACAAACAAATAATCTGTTTGATTCTCTACTGTTTTGATCAACTGAGATAATTTTAAATTTTTCTTATTAATTTCAATTTTGAGATCTTGTAAATTCTCTGCATACACCATGGATGAAGGTAATAATAAACACATGGCGATTGATAAAGAATGTCTAAATTTATTAAAAATACATTCTTTATTCCAAAAGTATTCACTTAAATGCATGTTTTTCATATATTTGCTATTATTATTAATTTTAATGCTAGGACTAGCATTATCTAATGTTTTTTTGAGTCGGTAAATGTTGCAGCATCTACCGACTTTTTCTTTCATTTAAATTCTCTTTTTATTATTTCATAGGCAATTATATTATGGGTTTAACAATCATAAGAAAAGATATCATTTCTTGGTTTCAATATAAATCACATTATCATCTATATTTCTTCGGTAAACAAATGGATAATCATTTTGCAACACCTTCAAAGCATGTTCTACTCCATCTAATATACGGAATTTACCATTATATCTTAGTTTACTAAGTGATGAATCGTTCATTACAATCTGTATATCAAAAGTCCGTTCGAATATCTTAATTATTTCAGAGAATTGCTTATCTGTTACACATATCAATCCATCTGTCCAACGATATTCATCCGAATCTGTCATATTAGTAACATGCAATGAACCATCTTGGGAATATGCAGTCTCACCAGGAGACAAATATACTGATGCCATATTATTATCAAAAACTTTAATTCGTCCCTCGTAGAGACTTGTTTGAAAAACTGAATCTGCAGCATAAGCTGTAACACTAAACGTAGTTCCTAATACCTGAACATTATATTTATTGGTCTTGACAATAAAAGGCTCCTTACTTTTTGCAACTTTTAAATAGGCTTCTCCATCCAGCATTATTTCTCTCTTGCCATTTGCAAAAAGCAAAGGATACTGAAGGCGAGTATTAGAATTCAACCATATAATAGTTCCATCTGGCAACAACAATTTGCTTCGATTGCCAGCCGGTACATAAACCATTTGTGTTTTTTTATATTGTTTATCCTGTTGATACAGTTCAAAGAAATGCAAACAGCCAATTAAAACAAGTACAGAAGCAGCTATCTTAATTGTATTAATCATCCATCGAGAGAGGTGAATACGCTTCGATGAAATCGCTATGGCTTTCTCATCCATTAGCAACGTGGCATCAAAACGAATTCGCTCTCGTATAAATAGCTTTCGGTTATCTGAGCTTTCCTCAATCCACTGATGAATGAAATTCTTTTCCTCTTCAGTGGCTATCCCTTCAAAATAGCGGTATAATATTTTTTTTTCCATCGTCATCTTTTTTGTGGTCTTCATAATTAGAGCAACTCAACTTTGCAAAATCCCAAACAGGTGCCCTATTTTTTTATTTTTTGTTTGTTTTTTATTTGCAAAAGGTATTATAAGGGGAAGTTTCACCATCGACTGATAGCTTTTGTAAGGGAAAGAGAATAGGATATATATAGTGTTGTAACTCATTCATCAACAATCATATAGTAAGAATATCATCAATGGTAAATAATCTTTCAATTCATAAGATAGTAAATTGATAGCTTTATTGATATGATAGTCAACTTTTTGTAGAGATACGCCTAAAATGCTTGCAATTTCTTTTCGTGACTTATTCTTCAAACGGTTTAGCACGAAGATTTCCCGAGTTTTATCCGGCAACTTGACCAATGCTTGCTTCAAAATCTTCTGAACATCTTCCAAAAAGATAGCATCATAGCTATCGTCTTCTAACGTCTGAATACGCGTAGCAATTTCCCAGTCCTGCAAGTTAGTGCAGAGCTTACTATATTCTTGCTCGATCGACAAATGTTTTAAGTAGTTTAAACACTTATTTTTAACAGTTAATAAGATATAACCTATTACATCCGTTTCTTTGGGTATATTGTGTTTGTTTTCCCAAAAGTAGAGCAAAGCGTCGTGAACAATATCTTCAGATGTAAAAGAATCATTCACATAATAATAGGCATAACGTATAAAACGCGCATAATAAGTTGCATAGAAAGTTCCAAAATTCATTTCTGAACAAACATCAGATAGCGTTATCTTATTCATTCTCTCTATACTATAGAATTAAAGTTAGACAAATCAAGTAAAAAACAATCTACAACACCAATATACATTTTGCTCAACAAAATCTTTGTGCTATATTATAAACTTTAAATTGCAAAAGCATATATATAACCCGTTGGCGGAATTAATTTGGTTTGAGAATTATGTTTAAAAAGTTGCGCATATCGCTGATTTTTATTAACTTAGTGTTGTCCAAATCATTAAGTTTATATCATCGTATGCACAACTTATATACAAAAGTTGTCAAAATACTTGAGATATGCAAGCAATTTTCCCATAATCTTGTTAATGAGCATGGGAATATTGTCCGCCGTGGTCCTGTTCCTAAATTCTCAGACTTAGAGGTCGTGGCTTTGTCGTTGGCTGCCGAATCGGAAAGCATCGACAGTGAGAAGTGGCTTTTTGATTACAAGCTGCAAGAGTACAAGGAGAAAATCCCCAATCTTATATCGCGCAGACAATTCAATGACCGCAGAAAGAAAACCACAGGCCTATGTGAAGCCATCCGCAAGCGGATTGCCTTGAAAATAGATGGTGATGAGGATTTCTTCCTTGTGGACTCCAAACCGATAGAAGTCTGTCGTCCCGCAAGGGGAAAACGCTGCAAGATGGGACAGTCGGGAGATTTCTCCAAAGCACCCGACTTTGGCTATTGCGCTTCGCAAAACACATACTACTTTGGTTATAAGCTTCATGCCATCTGTGGGTTAAGTGGAGTAGTGCATTCCTATGACTTGTCAAAGGCGAGCGTGCATGATCTCAATTACATGAAGGATGTGAAGCTGGAATATCACGATTGCAGCATCTATGGGGACAAGGGATATATCGGGGCTGATGTACAACTCGACCTCTTTGAGACTGCGCATATCAGGCTTGAATGTCCCTACCGGCTGAATCAAAAGGATTGGAAACCGACTTTCACCCCTTTTGCAAAAGCCCGCAAGAGGATTGAAACAATATTTTCTCAATTGTCAGGCCAATTCCTCCTCATTAGAAATTATGCAAAGATAACAAACGGTTTGTTTGCCAGAATCATAGGCAAGATTAGTGCGCTGACCGTATCGCAATATGTCAACTATATCAATAACAAGCCCATTGGTAGAATTAAGTACGCACTAAATTAATTCCGCCAACGGGTCTGCAAATCTTTCTGCACAAGGACGAGGGACATTGGTTAAGCGGACTGCCCGAAGTGGATGACAAGGAGAGTTTCCAAGTAGGCGAAAGATGGTTCAAGCCCAATTACCATGCCCACATCGTATTCGATTGGATGAATCACGATACAGGCAAGAGCCGCAAGCTCAATGACGAGGATATGACCGAAATGCAGAGCCTGGCATCCGACATCCTTCTGATGGAGCGTGGTAAGTCAAAAGCCGTAACAGGCAAAGAACATCTGGAACGGAACGATTTCATCATTGAGAAGCAGAAAGCCGAACTGCAACGCATAGAAGCCGTAAAGCGGCATAAGGAACAGCAGGTAAACCTTGCCGAGCGGGAACTCCGTCAGGTGAAATCGGAGATACGCACGGACAAGCTCAAAGGCGCAGCCACCGATGCCGCTACGGTCATAGCAAGCGGAGTGGGTTCTCTCTTCGGCAGCGGGAAAATGAAGAAACTGGAGCAGTCCAATGAAGTATTGCGTCAGGAAATTGCCAAACGGGACAAGGGAATTGATGACTTGAAAGCCCAAATGCAGCGTATGCAGGAACAGCACGGCAAGCAGATACGCAACCTACAAGGAATACACAATCAGGAACTTGAAGCCAAAGACAAGGAAATATCACGGTTGAATGCTATTATTGAAAAAGCGTTCAAATGGTTCCCGATGCTCAAAGAGATGCTGAGAATGGAAAAGCTGTGCGCTGCCATCGGCTTCACCAAAGAAATGATAGAGAGCCTCCTGACCAAGAAAGAGGCTATTAGGTGCAATGGCAGGATTTATTCAGAAGAACACAGGCGGAAGTTTGACATCAGGAATGATGTTTTCAAGGTAGAAAGGAATCCGACCGATGACGGCAAACTGGTTCTGACCATAAACAAACAGCCGATTGGTGAATGGTTCAAAGAACAGTTTGGCAAGTTAGGGCATAGCTTCCGGAAAGCACCTAATGAACCGAGAAAAGGAGGTGGATTTAGATTATAAACATTAATTCACTCGTATCGAACAGAAGGAGTAATCAAAAAATGTTGGTTGCTCCTTTTTTATTTCTATTTTTGTGCCGCCTAAGTAAATAAAGAATCACAGACAGGCATTTCCCAAATGAATAAAATCTACGATTTGTATGTCAAAAGAAGAAAAACTGAATATTAAAGAACAAAATGACACAGCGATGGGCATTAAAAAAGTAAAAGTAAGAATCATGTGCAATGATTTCTTACGGACAATTATTAAGTATGAATGTCGAGGCTTTGCAATTTTACTCTTATTACTATTTGTGAGTCTTAACGTTTCGGGGCAAGCTGTCTTGCTTGACAAAACGACCGGTCAACGTATATCATACGCACAGATTCTAAATAGCAAAGGGGCAGTCATAGGTACGACGGATATAGATGGTACATTACCTCAAGACTTGAACGATGAAGTTGTTACTATTCAGCATATTGCCTATAAGCCTAAAAGTGTTAAATCATCTCTATTTAAGGAGGATATCCCTATTTATCTAAACCCCATTGAGTATCAGTTGAACGCAGTAACAGTTACGGCGAAGAATAGAGAATATATTCATCTCAAGACTTACTTCAGAAGTTATCAATTGAATGATTCCTGTATGAAATATTTCAGGGATGGATATTTGGATTTCTTTATTGACACAAAACATAAAGATGCGGAAAGATTTGCAATCAAGATTCGTAACTTCCAAAACGATTCATTGATAGATATGGACAAGGAAAGAGCAAATACTCTTGTAGATAAATACATTTACACACCCAGTTTGGATGGTCTCACTCTAATGGAAAGGTTGAAAAAAGAAGGTTGGAAATTTACTACTGATAGCATAGATAGCCGACTTCGATTAAATGAAGTGGTTGGAGGCGCAATAAGGATAGATACAATACAAAGAGTTTTACGAGTGGAATACGATGTACTTGCAACTAAAAAAAAGACTCCCAAAACACTTTTCGGTTACACTACTCGTCTCGAAAACTATTACCAGACAGAGAATTATATCTATAACCCGGAATATCAGTCTTATATGGATTTGATAAACAGAAAGAACTATAGAAAGTTGTTCTTTAGTCACAAAAAAGACATTAAAGAACAGATGATTGAAATCATTGATGAACTGTATGTTTTGGAACATGAGTATATTACAAAAGACGAAATGAAACTGTACAAAAAAACTTTGAAGTCAAAATTAGCCTCCCAAGTTAAGTGGAATATAGATAGCACAATAGTAACCCCATTAGCACCACAATTAGAGCAAGTATTAATAAATGACCTGTCGCAAGTTGAATAAAGATAGGGTTAGACAAATCATCAATACCGAGCGGAACTGTTAATGCCAAAATCAAGATAAGGGGCAAACTCAAGTAAGTTAAGCCCCTTTCTTTTTGCTTCTTAATGAAAAACACCCGACTTTACATTCTTGGGTGTAAAACCGAGTGTTTATTTTGTAAAACATTGATATCCAATGTTTATTGCGGTGCGTACGGGACTCGAACCCGTGACCCCATGCGTGACAGGCATGTATTCTAACCAACTGAACTAACGCACCATTTTGTTTTTCTTTCGTTGCTATCTCTCTCGATTGCGGTTGCAAAGGTACAACTATTTTTTAAACCTGCAATACATTTCCCTGTTTTTTTTCATTTTTTCTTCATTTTAGGGGGAAAAGGGGAGAATTTCAGCTGAAATCTCCCCTTTATAACAAGCTTCAAGTGATCTTTTTCATTTAATACGCTTATATCCGTATATTGCCAAGTCGCCCAATTCTTCTTCGATACGGAGCAACTGGTTGTATTTCGCCATACGGTCCGAACGGCTCAGCGAACCGGTCTTGATTTGTCCGCTATTCGTTGCTACAGCTATATCGGCTATGGTGGCATCTTCGGTTTCACCCGAACGATGGGATGTAACCGTAGTATAACCATGGCGGTGTGCCATCTCGATAGCATCCAGCGTTTCGCTAAGTGAGCCTATCTGGTTTACCTTTATCAATATGGAATTAGCACATCCCATGGCAATTCCTTTCGAAAGGAATTCTACATTGGTTACGAACAGGTCATCGCCTACCAGCTGGCAACGTCCGCCGATACGTGCCGTCAGTTTCTGCCAGCCTTCCCAGTCGTTTTCACTCATACCGTCTTCGATAGAATCAATCGGATACTTGTCAATCAGTTCTTCCAGATAAGCGATTTGTTCATCCGATGTACGTTTCTTTCCTTTTTCCCCTTCGAAAATGGTGTAATCGTATACTCCATCCTTATAAAACTCAGATGACGCACAGTCCATACCGATTTTCACGTCCTTGCCTGGTTCGTAGCCTGCTGCCCGGATAGCGGCAAGGATGGAGTCAAGTGCGTCTTCCGTGCCATTCAATGTCGGAGCAAAACCTCCTTCATCACCTACCGCCGTACTCAGTCCACGGTCGTGCAAAACCTTCTTTAAGGCGTGGAATACTTCTGCACCCATACGCAAGCCTTCACGGAACGAAGAAGCACCTACCGGACGAATCATAAACTCTTGGAATGCAATCGGGGCATCGCTATGCGAACCGCCATTGATGATGTTCATCATCGGAACCGGCATTACATACGTATTTACCCCTCCGATATAGCGATAGAGAGGAATGTGCAGGTAATTTGCAGCAGCTTTTGCCACGGCAAGCGAAACGCCCAAAATGGCATTGGCACCCAAATTCGATTTTGTCTTGGTGCCGTCCAATTCCAACATTTTCCGGTCGATGGCACGCTGTTCCAGTACAGACCAGCCCGTCAAAGCCGGAGCTATGACCGTATTGATATTCTCTACAGCCTTCAATACACCCTTACCGCCATAGCGTTTCGGATCTTTATCGCGAAGTTCCAACGCTTCGTGCTCGCCTGTAGAAGCCCCAGACGGAACCGAAGCACGTCCCATTATACCAGATTCCAGCATTACATCCACTTCTACGGTAGGATTGCCACGCGAGTCGAGCACTTCACGACCTATGATTGATTTGATTTTCATACATTTATTGATTTTAAAAGTTATTTTCTATGTCCGCAAAATTGCAAACTTTCATCTGTTTTGTCAATACCTGAAAGTAGGTATTTTAAACCGCAAGGGACACAGAAATACCCCTGTATCCCTGTGTCCCCTGTGATAAATTACCGAACTGTCAAGCAAGGCTTAATAGTTCGTTTTCTGCACTTCAAAGTAAGCTTGTGGATGCAAGCAAGCCGGACAAGTTTCGGGAGCTTCCGTACCTACATACAGGTATCCGCAATTACGGCATTGCCATACCACTTCGGTATCTTTCTTGAACACCTTACCTTCTTCTACATTCTTTGCCAGTGCAAGATATCTTTCTTCGTGCCCCTTTTCGGCAACAGCTATTTCACGGTACATCTTGGCGATAGCAGGAAATCCTTCTTCATCGGCAATATCAGCAAACTTCGGATAGTCCAGCGACCATTCCTCGTTCTCGCCTGCTGCAGCAGCCTTCAGGTTTTCCAGCGTAGTTCCGATGACACCCGAAGGATAGCTGGCTGTGATTTCCACCATTCCGCCTTCCAGCCATTTAAACATCCGCTTGGCATGTTCTTTCTCCTGGTCTGCAGTTTCGGTAAAGATAGCGGCAATTTGTTCATATCCTTCTTTCTTTGCCGCACTTGCAAAATAAGTGTAACGCATTCTTGCCTGTGATTCGCCAGCAAATGAAATACCCAGATTCTTCTCTGTTCTTGTTCCTTTAATACTTTTTCCCATAATCGTTAGTTATTTAGTGGTTAGACATTGTTTTCTTTTCAACATTACAAAGATAGCATTATTATTCAAATTTGTAATCGTTACAATTCATCTTTTATGTTCTATTAAGACTTTCTTGCCTTTTCTTGAAAGATTAACGGGAATGTAGTCGTTTATGTTCGGATAAATATATACTTTTGCACTTCTTTTTTATTATTTTAATTATTTCAATAGGTATATGAAGACATTTCAGTTTAAGCCGAAGCTGGTAGATACGCTTCGGAACTACACCCGGTCGGACTTCTCTACCGACCTGATGGCAGGCATCATCGTAGGCATCGTAGCCCTTCCGCTTGCCATTGCTTTTGGCATCGCTTCGGGAGTAAGTCCCGAAAAAGGCATCATCACCGCTATCGTAGCGGGATTCATCATCTCGCTTTTGGGCGGGAGCAAAGTACAGATAGGCGGACCTACGGGAGCCTTTATCGTTATCATCTACGGCATTATCCAGCAATACGGACTGGAAGGCCTGATGATAGCGACCTTAATGGCGGGCATACTCCTTATTATATTAGGAGTGTTCCGGCTTGGCACCATCATCAAGTTCATTCCCTACCCCATCATCATCGGTTTCACAAGCGGTATCGCCCTGACCATCTTCACCACACAGATAGCTGATGTATTCGGCCTGCAATTCGGAGGTGAGAAGGTGCCGGGCGACTTTATCGGCAAATGGATACTCTATGCACGCCATTTCGATACCGTCAACTGGTGGAACGTAGCGGTCAGCATAGCCAGCATCCTGATTATCGCGCTCACGCCCAAGTTCTCGAAAAAGATTCCCGGCTCGCTGGTAGCGATTATCCTTGTGACCGTAGCGGTATACCTGATGAAGATGTACGGAGGTGTAACCAGCATCGACACCATCGGCGACCGCTTCAGCATCCAGTCACAATTACCCGAAGCTACCGTACCTTCGCTCGACTGGGAAGCGGTGAAGAACCTTTTCCCCGTAGCGATAACCATCGCCGTGCTGGGGGCAATAGAGTCTTTACTCTCCGCCACCGTAGCCGACGGAGTCATCGGAGACCATCATGACTCAAACACCGAACTGGTGGCACAGGGCATTGCCAACATTATCTCACCCATCTTCGGCGGCATTCCTGCCACGGGAGCCATTGCCCGCACCATGACCAATATCAACAACGGAGGCCGCTCGCCGATAGCCGGTATCGTTCATGCCATCGTGCTTCTGCTCATCCTGATATTCCTGATGCCGCTCGCCAAGTTCATCCCGATGGCTTGCCTTGCCGGCGTATTGGTAGTAGTATCCTATAACATGAGTGGCTGGAGAGTATTCAAAGGGCTGTTGAAAAACCCGAAATCCGATGTAACGGTACTGCTCATCACTTTCTTCCTTACCGTGATATTCGACCTGACCGTTGCCATCGAAGTGGGGCTGGTCATCGCCTGTGTATCGTTTATGAAACGAGTGATGGAGACCACGCAGATATCGGTCATCACCGATGAAATCGACCCCAACAAGGAATCGGACGTGGAAACGCACGAAGAACACTTGGTTATCCCCAAAGGCGTGGAAGTGTACGAAATAAACGGACCTTACTTCTTCGGCATCGCCACCAAATTTGAAGAAATCATGGCACGGCTGGGCGACCGCCCGCAGATACGCATCATCCGCATGCGCAAAGTGCCTTTCATCGACTCTACGGGCATACACAACCTGACTACCCTGTGCGAGATGTCACAAAAGGAAAACATCCACATCATCCTTTCGGGTGTCAATCCGCAGGTGCACGCCGTATTGGAACGGTCGGGCTTCTATACTTTACTGGGCAAGGAAAACATCTGCAGCAACATCAACGAAGCACTCGATGTGGCACGGAAAGAGCTTGGCGTAAGCTGATGCCTTAATCTGTTAAAGACTTTTGAATAAGAAGGTACGTTTCTTAAAGCATGTTATAAAACACGTTTTTATAACCCTAATGCTTGCATATTTCCCAGAAGTCCGTACATTTGCAATGTGTTTTTCATAGTATTAGATTTAAGGTTAACAAAGGTTGGAGTACAGCGGTACTCCTTTTTTTATGCCCGTACATTTCGCGTGCCCCGATTCTCCAGACTATAAAATAAACTTCGTCGACCTTCGGTTCCTCATACTCAATACTTGCGAATTGCACGAGTTGTTGAGCGAAGCGAAAAAATCCGCAAAAACAGATATGGGATGATTCATCAAAGTGTTGCCTTGATGTTCTTTCAAGAACTTGTCACGAATCAGCAAACTGATTATGTGGAGGTAAATCTGTACTGACTTCCCGTGCTGATAAGCAAAATCTTTTATCCGGATGATACTATCCGCATCGAAAAACTTTTCGGGTTCTACAGATGCTGTCATAAACAATATTCTTGTACATCGTATGCCGTATTTACCCCCGGCAGCTCGATATTCTTCCGAATCTTTTCCCAGTTTTTGCTAATAATGCCATCTGCATCTATCTGCGTGGCAATTTCTTTACCCTCATTTGTCAACGATATGGGGCTGTGGCTTTGTATCAGGTTTGCGCCACCGTTGCACAGGAAATCTATGTTCTCTTTGATATATGACATATCTCTTCTTATCTCATCGATTTTGTTTTCTACGCTCTCAAACCGTCTTCGCGTATTATCCTCATTACGGTCAAGCGTGTTCAAGACGCGTTGTTCCATTTCCTGTTCGTCTTTCTCCAGCTCGGCATGTCTGGCATGTATCATCGTCACTTTCTTTGTAATGAAATACACTAACCAAAATGCGAGCATGATAACGGCAAAGGTGATTGCTGCCGATATTCCGAATGTGGCTGAAATGAATTTAAAAACCTCTTCTTGCATACTACAGACTATTTGATTAATGGTATTGCAAATATAGATATAATCTGCGAGATTCTACACCGACAGAATAAAGAAAACGTTTTTCTTTAGAGGAAAGATATAAAATTTCTGCCGGAAAGAAAAACGATGGTGTTGTTTTATTTGTTATAGTAGAACCAAATCGGTTTGTGGGAAATGGAACGCAGAGACACAGAGGTGCAAAGTTCTTTTCAATTGACAATTGATAATTGACAATTGCGATGTCGCACGGTTCATTGTCCATTGTCAATTGTTCATTGTCCATTGTCTTTGTGTTCAAAACCTAAATGCGTTATTCTGTAGTTGTTGGAGTGACTGCATAACAATAAACCATATTAGCCGAGGCATCTCCTCCGCCAGTGTTTCCCCGCATTCCCAGTTTTAAATAATATTGTTCCACTTCGCGGGCTACGCCCGAAGAGCCAGCAACACGATAAATCCACCAGAAATTTTCTTTCACATGATGTTCCTTAAACAATCTGTTCCGGGCATCGCTTGATATGCCGATATAGAAATCGGAATAATAACTTCGTCCGCTTTTCTGCAGATGCTCATTTATGTCTTTGATGATTTGTTCGTAACTATTTGCCACATCCTCAATGCTTTTATAACTTTGTCATTACTATTAAAAATCATGCTTTTGCAAACTTACGAATAAAACAAGAAAATATCAATAAATCAATAGCCGATTTTGTAATGGTCAAGCCAATACCAAAGCAATACAAGTACTCGACAAAATCCCACCACATAAACCTTGGTATTGTTTAATGTAGAGGGATATTCGTTTACTCAGTAACATCACGGACACAGCGGACAAAACCATCATTGTGGTTAGCAGATGTTCCTGTATCATTTTGACGTCTATCTGTTTCCAGATACAACAACCCTGACCATACGGAATACATAAAGCCAGGCCGATGGCCTCCATATTGACTGTCATATTCAAAACTAGTACTACAAACATAGTGCCGGTTTGTAAAATCTACAAAATTATTATCCATTTCATATTGATTATTATCCTTATATTGAGAGTTTGGATCGAACCAAATCATGCCAGTTTGCTGATCGTTTGGTATATTAATATACATTAGCATTAACTCTCGTTGATTTGGCATACGATACCCTTCAGGACAAACATTTTCGTTTTCATAATCAGCCCAAGAACCTAGTTCCCAACTATTACTATTTTCTTTCCAATTTAGCCAAAAATCTCGATTCTTAATCACTGCAAACTTCCGATAAGGACGATTGGTATAGTCACGTTCTGTATGACTGGGCAATTCTGCATCTTGCACAATAGCAGTGCGAATGGAATTGCTTTCCATTCCTTCCATACTAAGGATAATTTCTTGATAGGTTTCTCCATTATCGTTTGTATATGAATGGTTATCCGTAGATACGCTTACATAAGGATCAACTTCCGGAGATTTTTCCTCCAGACTGATACCTAAATTGCGAACACAACGATAGTGGTATCTACTGCTATTTCCAAACTTGTCTGCATCTACAATAGTTGTGTTATTCGTCCCTTCGCCATTATATCCAGTACTGCCAGACAATGCACCACGTGAAGCTCCCTCTTCAGCCCATATCACAAATGGGTCGTTAGGCGATCCGGTTTCTGTATTTCCACCAACATAATAAGTGCTGCTGGCCACATGTGACCGCACATTGCCTGTCCCATGATAGAGCCATGCCGATTCATTCAATGACCATTGACCTATCCAAATGTCTGTCAACTGGTCTATGGAAGCCAAATACCAACGTATTTCATCTTCGTCGACAATATTATTGCCATTTAAATCACGGTTACGGGCAATGCAAGCATACCAAATATTATTACGGTTTCCTTTCAGTTGCAATGTTCCATCATTATTAGGTTCACGACTATTGTCTAAATACATCAAATCGTCCCAATTCAAATTACGAGCTCCATTACTGCTATTATACAACACATTACGCGTATTAGGCAATCCATTGGCATTTTCATTTATATAAAGATTACCGTAAGATTCACCGGCAGGTGGATATGGACTTATAGGCCCGGTTTCGTTAATAGATTCAGTCCCCCAAGCTTCGGTAATTGCATCATCGTTCTCATTAAAGAATGTATAAATAGGTTTTTGCGTAATGGTAAATACGTTATCAGAAACAGATGTTTCGCCGTCTGGACTATAAATAGCTCCCGTAGTGCATAAATAGAGCATACGATTATCACGGTTTACTACATCTTTCCATAATTGTAAATTTACATCTTTATCATCTGTTTTGACTGTGAGAGGAGAACGATAATATACTTCGCGTGGATCATATACATAAACATATTCGTCTACAAAAGCTGTAATGATTACATCACCATTCCTATCAAAAATGGATGAAGCAGGATTTGTTCTTTTAGCTTCGGCATATAGATGGTTGACCAATTGATTGGCATCATACATAACCACTTTACCATTTGCAGGATATCCATCCCATTCAGGACGTGCTCCTTCTCCGCCAAACGGTGGTGCTGGTTGATAAGGGTCATTGGGATCACTTCCTGTGTAAGATTGATAACCTGGATATTTGGCAAAATCATCATTTTCTATATAACCAGCTTCTCGGTTAATCACAAATTGCACCCATTTGTAATCGTTAAGATTCAAGTCTGTTTGGAGGGATTCCCATTGTTCAAGTGTATAGTTATTTCTGTCAGTACTGATATTATTATTATTCTCTACAAATTGTTTTGTGTTAAAAGCCTTCATGCCACTTTGTAATGGAGTGCGTACAGCCCACGACAATCCCCTTAATATATCTTGTTTATTCAATACAAAGCGTGTGCGCCCATAGTGCGCATCCATTTCTGCCACTGCTTCACCTGAGAAAATCACATCACCTTCTACACCAGGACGTTGTTCTTCTCTATCGTCTTGCACTTCCACTCGCATTTTCTCCACACCGGCAATTTCTACTGTATAAGTATAATGAGTGTTTCGTTCCGTACGATAATTGTTTACATATTCAGGGTCATTCCAATTTGAACTTCCTCCCGTGCTGCCTAAATGAACTGTATATTCAGCATCAGCATACACATACCTTTGCTTTTCATTATCAAAATAAGATAATGTTCCATGAAATACTACGTAAGTAGAATTGGTGTTTGCGTATTCAAATTCTCCATTTTCCTCTTCTTTCCCTGGTTTATTGGGGTCGATAATGCCTGTTTCTTTTTCTCTTTTTTCACGCAACGCATATAAGTTCTCTACTTCTTTATTTGCATCTGTGTCCGTTATATTTTTCTTGGGACTTAGCCTATTTTCAGCCAAATAGAACTCAAATATATAATTGCCGCTTTCGTCCTGTCCTTCTACATTACGCTGAACATCATATTCCTCATCAGACATGGAAACATAGTTCAATCCGTTTTCTTCTGTATAATCTTCATCATGAGGAAATACGTATGTATGCTGAGGTATATTTTCAACCCAATAGCGATCTGGTATAAAATTAAGTCCTTCCGCGCCTTTTATCTTAAATGTAATTCGCGCATCCACTCTTTCCAATTCTATTACCGGCTGATTATGTATACAGGTTTCAGCTCCTCGTATATTGCCGCGTTCATCTACATCTATTTGTGTACTTCCAGAAGACAATCCCATCTTTCCAGACATCAGAAAATAGGAACGCTCGATATTGGTAGGAATCAATAAACTTGAAGTTTGTTCCAATAATTCATCTTCACTTTCTATCCTTGCAAGCTCGTTTGCTCCCAATGTACCTGAACCACTGGTAGGATTGGCAATAGCATAAAAACGCTTGTCGTAACCGGAATGCATCGAAAAACTTGTGACAGAGGTTATACAACTTTCTGTAGATGAATTTATCGTAAACAATTGCTTGTTGTCCAGCGAACCGTCAGAGTTAAATACAAAAAGATATACACGGTTCACCGTACGTTCCGTTGTTTCGCTTTCGGCTGCACGACTTGCTATCTTCGAAGCAGAAACCCCAAAATCCAACGAAACTGTTACAGGCACTCCCTCACGAATAAAATTATTTTTCTGCAAATCCCATTCATCTGTACAAGCAACAATCATTGCCATTGTAACCAAACTGATAATGTATATCTTGAATAACTTCATATTCATTCCCCCATATTAATCAAAAACAGGAACTTCTATATCCTTTATGTTCCAAGGTTTAACTTGAAAATGCACCTCAGTATTTATTTCTTCCACATTGCTATCCGGTTCGGGTGTACCTAACTGACTGATACTATTTACATACAACTGATATATATTGTTACGCACAATCGCATATTCCATTGGACTAATGACATTGGTATTTTCACCATCTGCATGACGTATCCAATAAACATAATAACAACACCCGTTAAGAAAAACATCACAACCGTCAATATCGCCCCATGCACTTTGGTTTTCTTCTGTAAAGGTTTCGGGGAAAGCATCCATTAAAGCATCCGCCGTATAAAGGGTCGAACCGTTTCCATTGCGAGAGGTATAACGATAGAATGTCTCTCCTTCAGAAAATCCGGCAGGCGTATATTGTGCCTTAAACATAATGCCCGTAGCATATCGTTGGATTCCATCTGTTTCTGACAATTGCGCTGTTGTATTTATGTTTTCACGGGCATAGCTGAGGCGATAATAGGTTCTCCCTCCCTGCTCGGAAGTAACATTGTTCCCTATAGGATTGGCAAAATCATTCTCTATATCCCAATTCACATACTCCATATAATAATAGGTATAATGCGAATTATGTTTCCCTGGAACTGTCAGTGGGTCTAATACATAATTACTGGCATCTGCTGCCTCATCGCCCAAATAGGTCACATCACTTAATGTAATAACATTGTTCGTTACCCGTTTAAAAGCATACGTATCGCCTGCATAACGGTTTACCAAAGCAGCACCAAGTATCTTTACTTTATCTTTCTCATTTTGACTGGGATTTCCTCCTTCGCTCGGCATATTGTTTCCACTTATTTCATATTCATTTCCCCACGCACAATCCACCCGTGCCGTCATCCGTTCTACATCAACCGATACCCATGTCTGATTGTATTCGGAATTGTTGGCACGTATTTCTATTTCTCCGCTGTCTTTTTCCGAAGCCATCAGAAACCATTGTTCCGTATCGTGTGTAACGATGACTTCATTAAAAGTCTTATTTTTTAATCCTTCTATATCAGTAATCTCATTTGTTAAGTCTCCAGCATTCGCTATCACCAGCACGTGATACGTATTGCCTACATACAGTCCTTCGATTTCCTTTTGCACGGTGTAACGCGTGATGTTTCCCGATGCTTCCGGAGTAATCTCTTTTTCACTGAAATAGGCAGAAGCATTGATTGTTGTCGCATTGTTCAAGTCATCATCCAAAAAGAATACCGTCAAGTCATGCACCATGTTCTCATCGCCTGTTCCCGATTGTTTAGACAAATCATCGTCTTCTCCCGGTGTAGGCACTCTTGAAGCATTGCTGCCGCCCGTATTCACTACCACACTTACATACACGCCGCTGCCTGCTTCCTCTTCTTCTGCGGGAGAAGCGGGAAGCGTGTCGTCCTTGCAGGCAGTGACGAGCAGTGCCAGCAGGAAGGGGAGGAGGAGGTATGTCAGAGCGTTTCGTTTCATGGTTTTGCTTAGTCTAATGATACATTCTGGATGCGCTTGCTCCAGCCGAGGATGCCGATGGATACTTCGGCGTATTGCCACTCGCCACCTTGCAGGAAGAAGGTGAGGCGGAAGTCGTAGCCGCGGTCGAGGAACTCTTGGAGGGAATAACGCTGCGTTTCATCGTAGTTGCGAAGCTGACCCAAGAGGTTGCACAGGTCGGCTTCTATCACTGTATGGTCTGTGTCGCGGTGGCGGATGACGAGGCGTGCACGGTCTTCTTCGGCGCCATCGGCATAGAGACGTGAGGTCATGAAGTCGGCATGTGCCGTGCGTCCGGCGTCCGACCTTGCTGCCGAAGCATCGGTGTCCGAGGTGTTCCAAGTGGCGTAGGGCGTATAGATAGCCGTGCGTGCTTGGGCAGATGCTTCCAGGTCGTGCGTTGCCGGGCTGTATGCCATGGTCAGGTCGCGGTGGTAAATGAAGAAATCATAGTCGGCAACGTCCATGGTTTCGGGACGGTCTATCTCACGCAAGGATACGGATATCGACTTGGTGTCGCGCACCAGCGAAAGTGTATCGTAAGCATAGCCTTCGGCAGAGACGTAAAGAGGCGTTGCGCTGACGGCGTGCCAAAGCGTGTCCAGCGGCAAGTTGCCATGGGGCACCGTGGCGAAGCCGTTGCCCAAGTCTTGATGTGCCAGCGATACACTGAAGTCGTCTATCCCGTCTCCGGCATCGGGTGCCGACCAGGTGAAGTTTGCTCCGGGTCCGGCTTGCAGCTCGTCGAAAGAACGCTGCTGGGCTACGGCTAGGAACTGATAGTTTCCTTGGGGCAAATCGAGGTACAGGCAGGGCTGCGTGCGGCGGAGATTTGGCTCGATATAGGAAGTGACAAAGCGTCCTTCTTCATCGTAAACAAATACGCCTACGCTACCCACGTGGCCGATCATGTCGGCACGCTGCAGGTTATAGTCGTACTTGAAGCTAAGGCATACGCCGTGTTCGCATCCGCTGCGGTCGTCGTACATCCAGTCGGTGCAGGCGGAAAGGGTGATTCCAGCCCACAGGATAGCCAGCATTCGTAGGGTATATATCGCTTTCATTTAATAATTAACAATTAATAATTAATAGTTAATAATGAACACTATGGCACAGAGGGTAATTAATAATTAATAATGAACACTATGGCACAGAGGTTTTCTTTTCTAATTTAATGAAAATCAATTGTCACGCTGAACGCAGTGAAGCATCTCGGATGCGCCCACGTGGATGTTCACGAGATCCTTCGCTCCGCTCAGGATGACATTGCTTATATTTTCTTTTATAAAATTAGAGTTCTACGTTTTGAGAACGTTTTGCCCACGAGAGGACGTTGATTTCGGCACGGATGTAACCTTCTTCACCATCATTAGGATTGTTTACATCTGGCTTGTCAATGCCGGGTTCACCTGGACCGCTGATTCTCGTGATATTGATTTCATACCAGTTATTGCGAACCACTCCATAGCGTCCCAAATGTTGTATACCTTTTGTTTCTCCGGCTACCCATGGTGTTTCCGTATCGCTGAAGTGACGGATATAAAGGTCATCATAGTAATAAGCAACTCCACCTTTATAGAACTTGATTGGACCAACAGCATTCCAAATGGCTTGCTTTTGGACTTCTTTATTTGTATTATCTGTAAAATTAAATAAACTTTCAAGATCTATCAGGTTGTTATCGTCTTCATGCAAACCATACGTTCCACCGTTTACTGATTTGAGATCTCGTAAACTAATATCAGAATCGTCTATTTTGGCAGCATTTTCTTCCCCTAATAAGTCATTAGCTGCATCTTTAACATAGTCAAGTATGCTTTCTACTGTTGTGCCTGTTTCACCATTTACTGTTCCTATATTTTCATCAGCAGGATATTTGGTTTCATTAGTTCCGCAGATAAAAAAGTGTTGTGCAGAAGGGTTTGCTTGATTCCCAAATTTTGTCAGATACTGTGTTTTCAGCACTACCGTTGTGCTATAACCATTGTTTTGAATATCATAATTCATGGTATTTTCTAAACAGTATAATGCATGGTCATCCGTTTCAGTAGCATCATTGTATGTGTTTGGTTCCCATTCTATAGACTCTGTAATGTTTGTACCATCCCCGTCTACAATATTACCTTCTGAATTGGTATAAAATATATTAAAATCACCAGCTGTATTATCACCAGAAGCATAGTTTCCATCTTTAGCCCAATATATACGAAATTTGTTGTTTTGGGATGTATAATCCATTGGAATTACTTCTGTTCCTACGAAACGGGTAATATTATTTGTAATACTACCAGTAGGAATCTCCATCCAATTACCTGAAGCCGTTCCGAATCCCTCTACATTACGTACAAGTGAGGTTAATTTATTCGTTACATTTAGTGCCCAACCTTCAAGTACTACTATATCGCCACTATAAACACTACCTTCTTGGGCTGTTACGTTAATTCTTTTGCCTACTGGGTCATTTTCTTGCCCTCCGTTAGTATCTAATATGCTAGAGGCTATGTTTAATGTTACTTTGGCCGCTACACGTTCTACATAAATGCGATTAGGAGTTGCTGCACTAGCAACACTTTCTAACGGATAAACATTAACTTCTACTAATGTTGAGGCTGCTAAAGCAGGGGCGTTAGAAGTATTATCAGTAAGGGTGTTATCGTCTGTACCGGCTCTATTAGATAACGGTGAGTTCGTCATCGTAAATTTGTTATAGTTATTGCCTGTATAAGTTTCTAAGAGCTGATCCTCCAAGGCTTTTGTAAAGTCTGCCAATGTGCTTGAAGTACTAATTTGTGGAGCTAACTTTTGAATTGTTAAGTTATGATTTGCATCAACAGTAACATTTGATGGTTTGTTGAGAATGACCAATGCATATAGTTTTTCACCATCATCTGTATTTACCATCGGTGCTTCTGTTACAATTGTATAATGTTCTGTAACTTGTGGTCTTTCACCGTCTTGAGGTGTGAGAGCACCTAAATTGTAAGCACCTGCAAAAGTAGCCTCTGTATCTGGATTTGTTTTATCTTTTGCTAATTTAAAGAAAACAATAATACCATCTTCTACAGCATATTCATCAGCCACTCCATCGTCAAGAATTACATCGTTGTCGTCTGTGTTCGTTCCATCATCGTTAGCTCTTGATATTCCACCGCTCGTAGTAGGCATATTAACCGCCACTTTCACATAGCCTTCTCCTGTAGCAGGAGTAGTCCCACCCGCATTTCCTGCGCCTGTGTCTTCCAAATTGTCGCTACATGCGGCGAACATGCCAGCCGCGAGCAACATTGCTAAATACTTCACTTTTTTCATAATCGTAGTATAATTAAATTAGTAATCTCTTTTTTAGTTGGCTAAGTTTTTAATACACTTGTTACCTTTTGCCTTCGAACTCATGGGAAATACGGGAAAAAGGGAACTGGTCTTATGAAAAAAGACTATGATATATGACTTTGGCAAGAAAGCAGCTTTCGCAGTACCGGGAGGTTCAGTCCTCGCAAAATCCTAAGGGCTCAGGACTGCAGTCCTTATAGTACTAGGACTGGAGTACCGGTGCAATGAAACAGCAGTCCTACTGCATTGGGACTGGCGGATTGATTGTATTATTCGAAAAAGTCAGTAGTATGACTAGGAAACTGTTTTGAAATTCTACAAAAAATCTAATGGATTCCGCAATTAGCCAACGTAGGGGCGCATTGGGCAAAATGCGAATATTCATTTAAACTTATCACTGCAAAGTTAATTGTTTTTCCCGTATTTCCCAATAAGTCAAAGAACGAAAGTTATCTCTATCAAAACCACTCTCTTTTCTTTCACCACCGATTACACAGATTTTTTATTGGCAATGAAAAATTAATTATTCAATCTGTGTAATCTGTGGTGAGCCTTCAAATGCCCGACAGGTTGGCTTGGGCTTCCTCCAGTCCGGCTTCGGAAGCTTGGTGGAGCCAGCGGACGGCTTCATCGTACCGTTCCAGCATACGTAAGGCTACGCCCCGTGCATTGGCTGCCTGCGGACTGTCGCCCGCTTTCATCAGGTAAGGCATGGCCTGCTGCGCTAGTCCTTGTTCGAGCAAGGCATTTGCCGCATTGAGGTTTGCCACCGGGTCGGTAGGGTAGTATTGCACGGCTATCTGGAACACCTCGATAAACTCCGGACTTCCGGGACGGTAGGTCTGCGCCACGGCAAACATTTCCTGTAGCGAAAGGTTCTGCGGGCGGGTGCGGATGACCTGCTTCGCCTCATCGGCATTGAATCCGCGTATCACATAATCGATGCGGTAATCGGAACGGCGCAGTCCGGGATAGCAGTCGGCAAGCAGGGTGCGGTATGCCTGCGGATAAGCCGAACGCAAACGCCGCTCTTTGGCATCAGGCTCATCTTTACTATCGATTATCTCCAGGATGCCTTCCTTATCGGCAAGGCTGCTTCCGGCTACGTAGGCACGCAGCCCTTCCCAGTTCTCGGGCTCGCTGTCTACGGCAAACAAGCTGTCGGCCAGCCCGTAACGGTTCATGATATATCCTTTTAATGCCTCGGTACGGCCTTCTGCCAGACGTGCATTCGAACGGTAAGTGCCTTCGGGCGAAGCATATCCCTTGACGTATATCTGCACGATATTCACGTCTTTATCGGCACGCACACTGTCTATCGTGGCACGTATCTTTGCCAGTTCTGCCGGATTACGCCGGTAATCAGGGTAAATTTCGGTCTTGTTGACAGGAAAATCGAGGTAAGCACGGCCGCTGAGCTGACGGCTCTTTACAGTCTCGACCTGCGGAGCAATGTATGCCAATGCCGGATGCCACGCAATATCTGCTACGGCAAGGGGCTGCTGCATGGTGTTTATTACTTGTCCGCACCCGCATTCGTCCTTACCCAGATAGAGCGACGCACCTTCCATCCACGGCTGGTAGGGCAGGACTGCCTGATAGGGAAGCCGGGACGGCATCCCTTTACCGGCTTTCACCACGCGGCAAGGCGTTCCGGCATAAACAAGCGAATCATTACGCAGGTAATACAGGTAACGCTTGCGACCCATCAGTTCGACGGAGGGCAACCATTGCCCGCCGCTTTCTCCCTTGAAAAACGGCTGAAGCACCAGCGAACGGTTGGAACGTATCTGAAGGCTATCGAGACGGAACAGCAATGTGATGCGTACACTGTCGCGCACACGGCTGATCTGTACGTCATCGACACCGACAGCATTGCCCGCCGATGGTACCTGTGCAAAAGACATGAGTGGCAACAAAGCCAACCCGCTCCCGAACAAATAAGATAATATGTTACGTGTCATTCTTTTCATATCCACCGCCTCCCTTCCGTTAGAATACATAAATGAGATTGACCGCTGCTTTGGTAGGTCCCACATAATGGTGTGGCTTGTTGTTTTCCAGCTGCTCTCCGCAGCGCGGACACTCGTACTTATCTGCCTGAGTATAGACATATCCGATGCCTATCTCAGCCTCTACACTCCAATGCCTGCCCAGCATCCAGTGGTATCCGTAGGCTATGCCTGCCCCTACCAGCCAGCCTTCGTAGCGGTGTTCTTTCAGCTGTCCGAAATCGGTACCCAGGAAAGTAAAGTCTGTATTCCAGTTTCCCATATTATAGATGCCGCCTACAAGATGCGCACCGACAAAATGTCCGTTAAAACGTTCGCACAGCCAATAGCGTGCTTCGGGCTGCAGCACCCAGTGTTTCCATTTCTTATTATCGCTGAAAGTCCATGCATTGAGATTCCCCGATATGTCTACAGTCCATTTCGGAGCCACTTTAAATTCTATACCAAGATTTGCTGTTGCGGTTATGTCGTATAATAAATTAGTCTTTACCACCACATTCTGTGCAGATGCGGTAAGACTTGCCACGACCAGACAAATACTTACAATTAGTAATCTCATACTGAACTTTTTTAATCTCTATCGAACCTCTATCAAAACGGGGTAAATGTAGTAATTAATTACCAAATACAAATATATTTAAGATACAAGTGTTTAATTTTTAAAACATATTAACGAATAGAGAGGGATAAATTAACAAGTTGTAAAATAACGGATAATTTCAGAAGCTATTTTGAATTTATCGTGCGATGATTTGGGATGAGTTTTTGAGGCATTTTCGCTTCTGTGATGAGGAAGATAGCGGGCTATCTGACGAAGAACAGGAGCGAAAAGGACCAAAAAATCGCCCAAAGCACACACGAAAACAGATACATCAAGCCAAGAAAAACTTTTTGGAGAAATTCAAAACAGCTTCTCAAGATAAGGAGTTATTCCAAGGAGTTAAAGGGAGTGAGAAGCCAATACTTTTACTAATGAAAATCCTAACAGAACCATTGTCCTTTAACTCCTGTGAGCGAAGCGAACATAACTTCTTCTAACTCCTTTTCATACCATTGGCATTTTGCAGATATTCAGAAACTGTTCCCAAGAACAAAAAAAATGGGAGAACGCTTTCTCCCAACCTTGTTAACCTTAAATCTAATACTATGAAAAAAATCACTTTGCAAATATAGTCATTCAGCTTGATTCTTCCAACATTATACAAGGATATTACAAATAGTTTAAAATTCTTTTGCATAGCTCCCGGACATTCATAAAAAACGAGTTGACAAGAAGACTTGGATTTAAATCCTTATCAACTTGTCAACCCGCCAAATATTCAGTGCCTGGTACCTAGTATCTAGTACCTAGTCACCTAGTACCTAGTCAACTAGTCACCTAGCCTCTGGCACCTAAAAATCATCAGTCTTTCAGTTTTGCCTTGATGAAGTCGCGGTTCAAACGAGCGATGTTGCTGATTGAAACGTTCTTCGGACATTCAGCTTCACAAGCACGGGTATTGGTACAGTTGCCGAAGCCCAGTTCGTCCATCTTGGCAATCATGGCTTTCGCACGGCGCAAAGCTTCCGGTTTACCTTGCGGCAACAGATTCAGCTGGCTAACCTTTGCTGATACGAACAGCATTGCCGAACCGTTCTTACAAGCAGCTACACATGCGCCACAACCGATACAAGAAGCAGCATCCATCGCTTCGTCAGCCACTTGTTTCGGAATCAGGATAGCATTGGCATCCTGAGGAGCGCCTGTACGTACACTGATGAAACCACCAGCCTGCATAATCTTGTCGTAAGCCGTACGGTCTACCATCAAGTCTTTGATAACCGGGAAACCAGCCGAACGCCACGGTTCAACGGTAATGACATCGCCATCGTGGAAACGGCGCATATAGAGCTGGCAGGTAGTAGCACCTGTTGCAGGTCCGTGCGGATGTCCGTTGATATACAGAGAACACATACCGCAGATACCTTCACGGCAATCGTGATCGAATACTACCGGTTCTTTACCAGACTCAACCAACTGCTCGTTCAAGATATCCAACATTTCCAGGAACGAAGTATCGCCCGGGATATCTTTCATCTGGAATGTATCGAAATGACCTTTTTCCTTCGGTCCGTTCTGACGCCAAATTTTCAGCGTAAATGATATATTTTTGTCCATTGTTTTTATTTTTAAGGTTACTAGGTACCAGGTACCAGGTAACTAGGTTTAAAATACAAATGACTTACGTTTGTTTATCAAAGCCGTCAACATTTTTATTATTTCACTGTTCATGCTGTCCAGCTCTTGATATTGTGCATCCGAAATATATGCAATATCCTTACAAATAAGAAGCTGCGTTTCCAATTCTTATGCAGATCCTAAAGCCATATATAGGAAATGAATCAACTCTTTATCATACCCTCTGCCGAATCCTTCTGCAATATTTGACGGAATCGATACGGCAGCACGGCGCATTTGGGAAGTGATTCCATATATTTCTTCTTTAGGGAAAGCCTGAGTTACCAAGTAAAGACACTTGACCATTTCCATACTTTTCTGCCAAACGACCAATTCTTTATGGGTCCTCATAAGCTTATACTATTTAAAACCTAGTCAACTAGTCAACTTGTACCTTGTCAACTGAAATTAATTAACTCTTATAATTTCTTGTCTGAACTTTAATAGCTTCGTAAACCAGCGGTTCCTTGTAGAGAACCGGAGCTTTATCATCCGAGCCTTGGTATTCCCAGCAAGATACATAGAAATAGTTGGCATCATCACGTTTAGCTTCGCCTTCTTCAGTTTGATATTCTTCACGGAAGTGACCGCCGCACGATTCGTTACGGTTCAATGCATCGTATGCAATCAGTTCACCCATGGTGATGAAGTCGTTCAAGCGGATTGCCTTATCCAATTCTACGTTCAGACCTTCTTTCTTGCCCGGAATGAACAAGTTGGTTTCGAATTCCTTGCGGATATCTTTCAGCTTCGCAAGAGCAGTCTTCAGTCCGGCTTCGGTACGTCCCATACCTACGTATTCCCACATGATGTGGCCCAGTTCCTTGTGGATAGAATCTACCGAGCGTTTGCCCTGGATTCCCATCAGGTGGTCAATCTTAGCCTGGACAGCCTTTTCTGCTTCCTCAAATTCCGGCAAGTCGGTAGAGAAGCGGGGAACAGTGATTTGGTCTGCCAGATAGTTCTGGATGGTGTAAGGCAATACAAAGTAACCATCGGCAAGTCCTTGCATCAAGGCAGAAGCACCCAGACGGTTTGCGCCGTGGTCGGAGAAGTTACATTCGCCGATAGCAAACAGACCCTTAATGGTAGTCTGCAATTCGTAGTCTACCCAGATACCACCCATGGTGTAGTGGATAGCCGGATAAATCATCATCGGGTTGTAATATTTTACGCCGTTGATTTCGTTTGCCAATTTGCCCGGGTTCACATCGGTGATTTCTTCGTACATATCGAAGAGGTTTCCGTAACGCTGGCGCACTACATCCAATCCCAGACGTTCGATACTTTCAGAGAAGTCGAGGAATACAGCCAAGCCGGTATTGTTGACACCGAAACCGTGGTCGCAACGTTCCTTAGCCGCACGGCTGGCAACGTCACGCGGAACCAAGTTACCGAATGCCGGATAACGGCGTTCCAAGTAATAGTCACGGTCTTCTTCCGGAATGTCACTGCCTTTCTTGGTACCAGCCTGCAAAGCCTTGGCATCTTCCAGCTTCTTCGGAACCCAGATACGTCCGTCGTTACGCAACGATTCAGACATCAAAGTCAACTTAGACTGCTTGTCGCCGTGTACCGGAATACAAGTCGGGTGAATCTGCACGTATGCCGGATTAGCGAAGAACGCACCTTTACGGTAGCAAGCCATTGCAGCCGAGCAGTTACATGCCATCGCATTGGTAGACAAGAAGTAAGTATTACCGTAACCACCGGTAGCGATAACTACAGCATGTGCAGCAAAACGTTCCAGTTTACCGGTTACCAGATTCTTGGCAATGATACCGCGGGCACGGCCGTCGATGATTACCACATCTTCCATTTCATAGCGAGTATACAGCTTGACTGTGCCTGCACCTACCTGACGGCTCAATGCCGAGTAAGCACCCAACAGCAACTGCTGTCCGGTCTGTCCTTTGGCATAGAATGTACGTGACACCTGTGCTCCACCGAACGAACGGTTTGCCAGCAGACCTCCATATTCGCGTGCGAAAGGTACACCCTGAGCCACGCATTGGTCGATGATGTTGTTCGAAACTTCAGCCAAACGATAAACGTTTGCCTCACGTGCACGATAGTCACCACCTTTTACAGTATCATAAAACAGACGATATACAGAGTCGCCATCGTTCTGATAATTCTTTGCAGCATTGATACCACCTTGAGCAGCGATAGAGTGAGCGCGGCGCGGAGAATCCTGAATACAGAAGTTAAACACACGGAAGCCCATTTCGCCCAAAGAAGCGGCTGCAGAAGCACCTGCAAGACCTGTTCCTACCACGATGATATCCAAACGACGTTTGTTGGCGGGGTTCACCAGTTTCTGGTGAGCTTTATAGTTGGTCCATTTTTCAGCTATCGGACCTTCAGGAATTTTAGAGTCGAGTATATTAGCCATAATTGTTTTCTTTTTTAGTTGACTAGGAACTAGTTGACTAGTTGACTAGGTTTTTTCATCCTTAATATAAAGTATCTGTAACCTAGTACCTAGTACCTGTAACCTAGTGCCTACATTATAAATTCTTCACAAAAAATACTACCGCAACCAGCATGAAGCCCAGCACGATAATCGTAGAATAAATGTTAGAGATGCACTTCCAACGGTTGATCCAGATGGTGTTGTTCCAGCCTAATGTCTGCATAGAGCTCCAGAAACCATGAGTCAAGTGGAACCACAAAGCGCACAACCAAACGATGTACAGAACGAAGAATACCGGATTAGAGAAAGTCTGTACAATGTAACCGTAACCGTCGGTTGCTTCCAGACCGCCCATCATCGGATTGCCTATCAATTCGGCAAACATCATGTTGTACCAGAAGTTGAACAAGTGCAACAGCAAGCCCAGGATGACAATCACACCCAAAGCCAACATGTTCTGAGAAGCCCATTCCACAGTTTTAGGCTTTGCACTCACCGCATAACGTTCGTTACCACGTGCGGCACGGTTCAACATCGTCAGCCAGAAAGCGTAAACGATGTGAATTACAAACAAGGCAGCTAACGCCAAGGTACCTATCAAAGCGTACCAGTTAGTACCCAAGAATTCACATACTGTGTTATAACCTTCCGCCGAAAACAGTGCAACAAGGTTCATCAACATGTGAAATGTAAGAAACAGGACAAGGGCGATACCTGTTACACTCATCACCACTTTCCTTCCAATAGATGAATTACTTAACCACATAAATGATTGAATTTAAATTATTTAATTGTTTGAACTAAAATATCCTCCAGTACGGTCTGTTACACGATGCAAAATTAGAAGATTTATTGAGATAACACAAGCGATTACGGAAATAATTCTTTAAATTCAATCAGATAATGTGTATTCTTTCCATAAAATAATCAGTTCATTGAACATTTCGCACTGTTTCTGTAGAGACGATGTGCACATCGTCTCTACTACATGGCATATACAAAATGCACAATTTCATACAGCGCATGGTTAAGAAGGAACCTTCTTCGGAACATTCAAAAAGGATAAGTTAAACTTTATTAATGTCCATTTTTCGTGACAAAATATAGTCCCAAACATTTCCATTAAGGCTGTTTATACATCTTTTTATGCCCGTTTTAGCGCAATTTCCTGACTACAAAACCGGCACATATCCGGCACATTTAGTTAACAAATCCTAATGCAATTCGAATACATTCCTATAAATCAACCGTTTACAAACAATCCGTCAGTAGCCGGCGCGGTTACAAGCCTGAGTTGAAACAGGCAGATACAAAAGGTAAAGCAGGACTTGCAAAGACCTGAGTTAGAACGATTTGAGTTTTTTAATTTATAAATTAAATTTGTTTTATTATGAGAAAAAAGTATTTAAGTGCACTGCTGTTCGGAGCGTTATTGTTCGCTTCGGCAAGTACTTTTACCTCTTGTAAAGACTATGATGATGACATCCAGAATTTAACTGAACGTGTAGATGCGGTAGAAACACTCGTCGACAATCTTCAGTCTCAAATTCAAAGCGGTGCAGTCATTACAGATGTTGCAAGTACAGGCAATGGAGTTGTTGTTACGTTAAGCAATGGCAACTCTTTTACACTTACCAACGGAACCAATGGAACTAATGGATCTGTTGTCGAAATTGGCGAAAACGGCAATTGGTTTATTGATGGTGAAGATACAGGCAGGCCATCACAAGGCGCTGCAGGAACAGGTTCTGATGCACCTACCATTTATTATGAGCCTGGAACTGAAGGCACAGAAGAAGGTTATTGGGTAAAAGTAACAGAAGAAAATGGTCAAACCACACGTGAAACAACTACAATAGCTTGGTTACCGGAAGGTGCAGTTACTGCCGTATGGAACACCAACACCCAAGAATTGATTATGAGCAACGTATTGGATGCAAATGGCGAATTGACTACAGTAATTATCCCACTGGCATCTGAACTGAAATCGCTTGTATTTGATGTAGACCATGAAAATGCGATCTATATGGATGGCGTTGAGTCTATGGAATACAGATGGATTCCTTATCGTGCCATCACTATTAACAATACTGCAACTACCGGAACTATCAATAATAATAGTTATACCGTCTTGGAGGACAATAATAACTATCAGAATCTGGCAACAAATGCAACTTTCATTGAACCGTGGCTGACATATGCTTATCACATGAATCCGACTTCTGCTATCATTAATGATGATGTAACTGTAAGTTTAATCAGTGAAGATAAAGACTTTGTCACTACAAGAGCATCTGAAGCCACTCCTGAAGTGAAATTCAGCACAACAAAAGTTGCTGATGGTATCATGTATGTAGATATTCGTATGGCTGGCTGTGATGTGATGAATCAGGCATGGAATTCAGAACAAAGCAATTCAATAGACGATACAGCAGAGGGCTATTTTGAAGTGACAAACAATAACGATAAAATTACTTCTTTAGCACTGCAGGCAAACTTGAACAAAGATGGTAGCGCAGATACTATTGTCACTTCTGACTATGCAGGAGTTTACTCTTCGCAAATCAAAATAAAGGCCTTGGCTTATCAAGAAAACAATAGCGACTTGAATTATACGATGGATGCCACACAACACAGTGTCCCCAATGTATCCAATGGTTCTCACTTGTATTATCAAGTAAAAGATGCTGTAGAAAATGCCCCAACAGTAAAAGTTGCTTACAATAACATACAAGGTGTCAACTTGAACAATTTGGTTGCTACACACTGGAGCAGCAATTCGGGTTCTTCTTTCGGCAAAAAAGGTGAAGAACAAATTTGGAATACCAGCGAAGAATTGAGCCAATACAATTTAGCATACAATTTTGAGCTTGTTACATTGACAATTGGAAGCAATGAGACTTCTGAAAGCAACAACTGCCAGCTAAGGACTGAAGGAGGAGCAACTTATTTACGTCCATGTGGTGTTAATGCGGACAGCGGTGAGCCGAGTGGCGTGCAAGGCATTGAAACAGTAGGACGTACTCCGTTGGTTCGTGCAGAATTGATAAACACCGAAAACAACGAAATCGTTGCCATCGGTTATATTAAGTTCTTGATTGTTGAAGATATTATGCCGAAATGGACTAGCGATTTCGATATTCAAGACTTGTACTATAGTTGTGCCGAACAAGACGATCAGCTGACATGGGCTGAAACTCAAACCGAATTACTGGGTCTCACAGCACAAACATCAAAAGAAACCTTTGACGCATTGTATCAGCTTGACGTTGATGCTTCGGGCAATGCTAAGCAGTTCGTAAGAAGCGGCGCAGCCGGTGCTTACACATTCGAAGAAGCTACATCATCAGAAATCTTAGGCACCATTGAAGAAATTGTAGATCCGGAACATCCGACAACGACTTGTCTGCAATGGACAGTTGACCAAGCTGATTTCATCCAGTTCAGACCTGCAAACGCATACGAAACTACCGTTGTAAGATGCGTAAGATATGTCGGTAAAATAGGCGGCAACACGAGTGATACAAGACAACCTATCTATGTGCCCATTTCTGTCACATTGCATTATCCGCAAGGAATCTTGAATAATAAGATTAATGAATACTGGTATGCTGAGAACTCACTCAACAACGGCACTCACGAAATCCATTTGAACGTTGAAGTCCCTGGAACTGAAAGCAATCCGGGTACGACTGCAAATGCTGATTGTGAATTCGTCAATGATTTCGACTATGTATTCCAAGTGAACGAGACACTGGGTCATGGCAATTGGAGTACTACTCCGTGGTCGGCTGGTTCAATAGTATACAATGAAAATGCTCCTACTTTCGGTGTCGCTTCAAACTTTGCTGACTTCCAAGATGACAAACTGGCATATATCTATTACTTCTCAGCTGAGAACAATGGCAAGCAAGTTACAGGCAACAGCGGTACAGAATATACTTTGGTAGTAGCCAACACAACACCTGCTGATTACGACCAAGTATACCAAGCAACCGGAGTAGAATATAATAATACCGCATTATATGCAAATACAATTGCTACCAACAACTTGATTGCTGTAATAGACCAAGAAACAGGCAAGGTTACTTATCAAGATACATATGTGGCAAAAGACATTTTGAACTACGTGAGCCATGCTGACTTGGAGAACACCTTCACTGCCAACATTGGTGTCGCAGCATTCAATGAATGTTCTAATCTGCTACCATTGGCTAATGACAAGTTCGACGCTCTCTTCTTGCGTCCGGTTGATGTAGAAGGCGGCGAACGTGACTACTTCGTTGATGGCGTAGATGCCGATGAACCTGAAGCATGGGCATACGTATTAGACTTGGTAAGACTGGAAGATTGGAGAGACCGTGCTTTTGTAAGCGATCACTTGGATTATTTCCACTATTATGAAGTAGAAAATATCAGTATCGATACAGACCAAATCAGGACAAACTTGAATAATCCGAATTTGACTGATGAAAGCCAGGCAGCAACATGGCCATTGCTGAACAGCATTTCTACAGCCGTCGGCTTTACTTATAACGGGCAAACGAGCACTCCTTCAGTTCCTGCAGCAAACGCATCATTGAGTGACTTAAGAACTCACTATGGCACTTTGCATTATTGGAATAATACAGCCAATGTTCAAGAATTCAAGGTTTATATTCCTGTAAAAGTAAGCTATAAGTGGGGTGACATTGACACTTATGTGATTTGCACAGTACAGCGCACAACTCAAAATTAAAAATTGAATTGTAACCATATCTAAAAAAACGGCTGTCTCAAAATAAGGTTTGAGACAGCTGCTTTTTTACATCCGTATCTAAAAGTAATTACACAAATAATCTTTTTCAATTCAAACCGACAAACGGAATATATCACCAAACGCTTACAACAAATGCAACTCTCTCGCCACATCCAGTGCACGGATGGAATTGCCGACATGCAACTTTTCTAAAATATTCTGCCGGTGACGGCTCACTGTATGGATGCTGATAGACAATCTGTCGGCTATCTCTTTGCTCATCTTTCCCTGAGCTATCAACAACAAAACCTCTCTCTCACGTTTCGACAACAAGTTCCCGCAAGACTGACAATCGATGCCGGTACGGCTACCGGTAAGCGAATCAACCAACACGTCAGGCAACAAAGCAGCACACAAAGTATACAGGCACAAGGCAAAAACCACATTACCCGTCTGTGGACTGATGACGTAATACATCCGGTGACAAACCGGCACATAACCTCGGACAGCCGTATGCATCCGCACATACATCTCCAGATAATACCGCCCATTCCTAGAGGCTGCTTTTTCACAAAATGAAAAAAACGGAGTTCCTGGGCATGCTTTCTCACCAGATCATCGGGCTGTATACGGTCGAATATTTCCTTTTCCCATATCGAATCGGTCTCATGACTGGTACCCGACGGTGACACACCCAGCACATCACCCACCCCACCATAATAGATATAGCTACGGTTTGCCTGCAAGTCGCTGAGCACGGCTATCGCAATCTCTATCTGGGCATACATCCGAGCAGCCTGTATGTATGCCGCCAGACTGTCGGACAGCAGTGTGTCGCGTCCGAAATCTTGCCTTTGCAGCGTGCGGTCGAGTTCTTGTTGCGCATCCATTGCAAGAAAAAAATAGTTATTAATAAGCATTGCGTCTCCCAGCCGGAAGCCTTACCTTTGCAAAGGTAAACATTATATTCATTCAAAAACCGATATGAGAACAATCTTCTGCACACTTTTCGTGCTGGCTGCATTGACCTGCCAGGCACAGACACTGGAGAAAATGCAATGGTTCAACGAACCGGAGCAATGGAAAATTGAAAACAAAGCATTGACAATGTCGGTCACTCCGCACACCGACTACTGGCGCATCTCGCACTACGGATTCACCGTCGATGATGCACCGTTTTATTATGCCACCTACGGAGGCGAGTTTGAAGTGAAAGTCAAGATTACAGGAGACTACAAGGTGCGCTTCGACCAGGCAGGGCTGATGCTCCGCATCGACAAGGAAAACTACATCAAGGCAGGAATCGAGTTCGTGGACGGGAAATTCAACCTGAGTACCGTGGTCACACACCACACGAGCGACTGGAGCGTCATCTCGCTCGACAAGCCTGTACCCTACGTATGGATTAAAGCAATACGCCGCAAAGATGCCGTCGAAGTGTTCTACTCGTTCGACGACCAGACCTACACCATGATGCGCAATGCCTGGATGGCAGACAACACCCCGATGATGGTAGGCGTAATGGGTGCCTGCCCCGATGGCGAAGGCTTCAACGTGACATTCGAGCACTTCCAGGTAAAACACCTGCCCGACATGCGGCGTATGGAGTGGCTGAAACAGAACGCCGAGTGATTCTCCGTATCATAGCCGAACGCAGAGGCACTCCTGCACCTCTGCGTTCCGTTTATCGGAGTGCATTTATCCAGTCCGCAATGTCTTTCAGCACTTCCGGAGCGCAAGTCTCTTCTATGCGGTAATAATCCAATGACGTAGCAAGCTGGCAATGCTGGAACAGATGGTTCAGTCCGGGATATTCCTTGATGAGGTTCTGCCGGTTGCCGTCCGCCAAGTATTTCCTGATTGCCCCCAAATTGCTTTCCGCCAGCACCTGCATGTCGTAGGTGCCGTTGATAGCCATTACAGGCACAGTGGTATTCATAATGTCGGATGCCGGGTCGTAATCAGCGAAATAGTCCAGCCAGGCATTCTTGGGCTGCAGCTTCATTTCTTCACGCACCTGCTTTACGGTCCGGTTTGCCGGCTTGCCGTAAAGCCGCAACTGGGCATTCTGCTGCTCTGCCAACAGGCTGTCGCCTTTGATTCCCGGTCCTGCCATGCTGACGATAAAGTCGGCAACGCTATCGGCACCCAGCATGAAAGCAATCATTCCGCCTTCGCTATGCCCCAGCACACCGACCTTGCCGAATCGGCGGCTGTCCTTCAGCCAGGCAATGCCGGCTGCCGCATCATCCGCAAAATCTCTTGAAGTGGCTCCTTTGACGTTTCCTGTAGAACGCCCTACGCCCCGGTCGTCATACCGCAGGGAAGCGATGCCGTTCTTTGCCAGATAATCGGCTATGACCAGAAAGGGCTTGTGCCCGAACACTTCTTCATCCCGGTTTTGCGCACCGCTTCCGGTCACCATCAATACCACCGGCACTTTCTTGCCTTCGGAATAACCTGCCGGACAGGTCAATGTGCCTGAAAGCGTGGCACCGGCTGCATCGTTGGAGAAGCTCACTTCTTCGGTCTTATATTCCAGACTTCCCTTAGGCTCCTGCGGACGAGCAGGAGCATCCTGTTCTCCTGTTGTCAGATTCAAAGGAAAGGACATCCCGTGCTGGACAAAAGTGCCTTCCACCGTTCCCTCCTTCCACTTTCCGGTATAAACCACATTGATTACCGGCACCTGCAGGCTTACGGAATCATCGGCAAGCCAGTCCACTTTTACAGGAATATCCTTGGCACCTTGTGCCGGTACGTCCATCTTCACCACATCTTTTCCAGCCGGGTCTTTTTCGAAATGGAAAACGATGCCGAGTTTCTGAGAACCTGCGTTCAAATCGCCATGCCACGAGCCGGTGATATGCTGGGCACGAACCATACACGTTCCTATCAGGAACATCACAATCAAAGAAATTCTTTTCATAAGATATTTAGTTTAAATTGAATATCCGTAAACATCCCATGTAGGGGCGTATTGCATACGCCCGAATGCGTCCACTTATCCACGCGGATGTCTTCAAGGCGTATGCGATACGCCCCTACAGCCAATTGGACAAATACAGAATTTAGTTTAAAACGTCATCAGTCCACCAGCTGCAGCCCCACCCCCTTCACCGTCTTCAGCTGCACGCTCTCGTCGGCAGCGAGCAGCTTGCGCAGGCGCGACACGAAGACATCGAGGCTGCGCGAGGCGAAATAGTCGTCTTCGGTATTCCACAGGCGCGAGAGGATGACTTCGCGGCGCACCACCCTACCCTTGTTCTCGCACAGCAGGCGGAGCAGGTCCGCCTCGCGCACAGTGAGGGTTTCCGCTTCCCCGTCCGCCTTTAATAAGGTAGAGCGGTCGGCGTTGAACGTGTAGAGCCTGCCTATCGGGAAGAGCGTCTCGTGGGCTTCCGCCTGCCTGCCCTGCGTCAGCCTGAGCAGGGCGGTGACGTGGGCATGCAGCTCTTCGGGCAGGAAAGGCTTCTTGATGTAGTTGTTCACGCCCAGTTCATATCCTTTCACCACGTCTTTGGGCGACACCCTGCCCGAAGTGAAGAGGATAGGCGTGCGCTCGTCCGTCTCGCGGATGCGGCGCACCATTTCGTAGCCGTCCATTACGGGCATCTCGATGTCGGACACGATGACATCGGGCTTCCACGTTTTCCATATCCGCAAGCCCTCCTCGCCGTCTGCGGCGGTCTGTATCTCGTAGCCGCCTATCATGTCTTCCAGCCCGCCGCGGATGATGTAGCACAGGTTGGCATCGTCTTCTACCAATAATAGTCTTGTCATTTGTTTAATTTTAGGAGTTAAGAAGTTAAGGAGTTAAGTAGTTAAGAAGTTAAGCCAATAGTCAATATCGGCAAGTAAATTGCAGAAGTATTGACTTAACTTCTTAACTACTTAACTCCTTAACTACTGTATTAGGAAACACCAGCGTGAACTCGCTGTACTCGCCTTCGATACTCTCCAGCTTCACCGTGCCGCCATGCGCCTCCACGATGCGGAGCACGTAGTTCAGCCCCAGCCCGAAGCCCGGTGCACCTCCGCCCCGGCTCCGGCTTGCCGCCGAGGCACGCTCGTATTTCTCGAATATCTTCGCCTGGTCCTTCAACGGAATGCCAAAGCCGTTGTCGCGCACCGAGACCGCGATGCTTCCGTCGGCACGTTTCGCCGAAGCGAAGGTTATCTCCACCTCACTGCCCGAATATTTCACGGCATTGTCTATCAGGTTGCTCAGTGCCTCGCGCAGAAACTCCTCGTCGGCATACACCGCCGGAGCGTCCAGCTTCCATACATAGCGTATCGGCTTCTCCGCCTTCGCCTGATACTTTGCGGCAAGGTCCTCCAGCATCGGGCGCAGCAGGCATTCCGTCTTGTCGAGCCTCAGCTGGCGGTGCTCCAGTTTGGCGAGCGTCAGCACCTTGTTGGTCAGGCTGATGAGGTGCTCGCCCTCCTCGCGCAGGATGCGGAAATACTGCGCCCGCTTCTCCGGCTGGCTGTCGAGCCGTCCGGTCTCGAGGATGCGCGTGCCCATCACGATGGAGCTGAGCGGCGTCTTCATGTCGTGTATCATCGCGTACGAGAAGTCCTCGCGCAGCTTCGCCACCTTGTCCTGCCGCAGGATGATGCGCACCTGCCACACCACGCACACCACCGCCACGGCGATAATCAGCACCGTGGCTATCAGCACCAGCGTCATGCGCCGCGCGATGACCCAGTAGGGGTTGGTGATGATGCCCTGCACGAAGCGTGCCTCATTGAAGTCGAGCATCAGCGAGTCGGTCTTCAGGATGCCCTCCCGATGCAGCTCTTTCCCCACGGAAGAACGGAGCACCCGCCCCGTGGAGTCGGTGATGCACGAAGCCACCTCGGCACGGATACCGGCGGAGTCGAGCATGTGGGCGTAAATCGAATCGAGCACGGGGAGCGACACGTCCTGGTGTATTTCCGTATAAATATAATCCTGCAGGCCGGTATGGATGCTCGACATCAGCCACCGGTTCGGCATGTTCCGGAAGACGGAAGTGGCGGTGTCCACCTCGAATTTCATCGACAGCGTGGTGTCTTTGCCGAATTTCCGCTCCTTGTATACCGACATCCGGTGGAACGCCTCTTCCAGCGAAGCATCGCGGAACACCTCGTCCGCCTTCATCCGCAGGCTTTCCCTCGCCAGCCGGTAGCTGTTCGCCAGCCACACGTATTGCAGCTCCGCTATCGCCAGCAGGGCGATGAGGGCTATCCAGCGTAAGTGTCTTATCTCTTTCATCGGCGTTTATGGCGGTTACCGGAATCTAAATATAATCGTTGCAATATCGGGCAGCATCCATAACCGGAATATCCGACAGCTTGAAGTGTTTGGAATTACGGGTGATGATAACATCCGCTCCTACCGCTACAGCTGCAAAATACTGAATGGCATCTTCGAAGTCCGGATTTTCGGAACGGAAAGCCTGTTCCACTTCATGCTGGGTGGCAGGAGCCACACGGACGATTTCGTTCAACTGCCTGAGGTAACGGGTAGCGTCTTCCGTCCCAAGGCTTTTCCGCAATACATAAAGAGCATTGGCAAACGTCAATGCGGTGGCATACAGTTCGGCATTACCGCTATAGGCCAAATCTAAAATATTTGCAGCCGGTACGCAAAAAGGCTGGCGGTCGCCAATGATGTCTATCACGATATTGGTATCTAAAAAAATTCTTGTTTTCATTCTCTCTCCAGATGTTCCGTTCTGCTGATTTCACCGTCCAGTCCCACTTCTTTCTCGTCCAGGCGGACAACGCCGACCAGACGCTGCACCCTCGGGTCCAATTCCGAAACGGGACGGATTTTCTCTTTCTGCTTGCTTCCCGTCACCTGCTTCAACAGATTTTCTACCAATTCCGACAAATCGGTCCCTTTCGAACGTGCATAGTCGGATGCCTGTTGCAGTACGTTGCTATTGATGCTCAATGTCACATTCTGGTTCATAGTGTTTCTCCTTTCGTTTCTTCTTTCAATGTTCAAATCGTAAATAAAAACAATCTGTGTTGATGTAGAGACGATGTGCACATCGTCTCTACTGCTGTCGCCGGAAATAACGTAAATAATCCGTGTAATCTGTGGTGCAAATCACTCTTCGGGTTCCAGCGCAGGCGTGTCGCCGCCCGATGCGGAGCCGCCTTTCGATGCGCTGCCCGCAATCGACGAATACGTGCCCACCAGCCCGTTCACGCTCGCGATGAACGTGTTTATCTCGTCCGAAGGCTGCACAATGGCGTAGGCGTTCACCGTCTGCACGATATCCTGGTAGAGAGCGTTCGCCTCGTTGACGGCATCTTCCGACTTCACGTCGCTCTTCGTCATGCGGCTGCTCATCTCTTCGGTCTTCTTCAAAAATTCAGTGTCGAAAGCGGCGTTTGCCTCACGCACCGCCTCCACTTCCTCCGTCAGCCCCAATGCGGCGACCGCCTCAGCCTCGGCATCGAGCATCGCCAGCATCCCGCGTGTCTCGGCGGTCTGCTTGGTGTACTCGTGCTTGCGGATGCCGCGGTAGGGCGACATCTTGGCGTCGAGCAACGTAGCCGCCGCCTTTTTCTCGGCGACAGGCGAGGTGAGGTAAGCGTTTACCACCTGCCCGATGACCCCCGAAGCACGGTCGCGCACGTCGTCCGCCTCGGCAAGCGTAGCGGTGGCAACGAAAGCCCGTTCGCGGTTGACTATGGATGCCAGAAGCTCGCTGGCGGCACTGTATGCCGTGGCTTTTTCAGTGATGTGCAGTGCCGCCGGAGTGGTGGCGGTGATGCAGTCGTTTACTTTCGTGTGGAAATCGCTGCACGAGCCGATAGTCATCCGGCTCATGCCGAAAGTTTTGATTTGATTTGCCATGATGTAGATACTTTAAAAGTTAAAGATACGTTTCTTCGCGGTGCCGTACCCCTCGGAAATGCCGCCGAAGCGGTTCCGCAAGTCTCCGCAGGGTTACGAAGTGCCGCCGAAGCGTTTCCGCAAGCCTCCGCAGGGCTACGAAGTGCCGCCGAAACGTTTCCGCAAGCTTCCGCAGGGCTACGAAGTGCCGCCGAAACGCATCCGCACGCAAAGTTAGCATAATCGGCGGATTGGGCAACAGTTTGGCGGGGAAAATCCGCTCTGGACTACGTTTTTTCACCGTTTCGGGACGAATGGGCGGTTCTTGCGGATTGCACGATTTGTTGGGCGAAGCGAAAAAATCCGGCGTGACGGCAGCCAAACGCAGAGACACAAAGACGCAGAGGAAAAAAATCCTGCAAAAGTTGCATTATATTGCAACTTGCGTTATCTTTGCGCTATGAGACGAAAGATAATCGCATTCGGGAAATACTATAAGGACTTCCTTTCTGCATTGGGCGAGAAGGAAGTGTTGAAAGTGAAATACGTCTTGTCGCTATTGGAAACAGAAGACAGGATGCCTGTGAAATTCATAAAAGCCATACGCGACGGCTTGTATGAGTTGCGCATATCGTATAATGGAAATATTTACCGCATCTTTTTTATCTTTGATGAAGGGCAAATCGTAGTGCTTTTCAACGGATTCCAAAAGAAGACGCAGAAGACGCCGCCCTCGGAAATAGCAAAGGCATTACAAATAAAGGAGGAATATTATGAATACAAACGAAGAAATGCTGACCGACATCAGCGCTGAACTGGATAAGGAGTTCGGTGCGCCCGGCACGCCCGAACGTGCGAAGTTCGACGAAGAAGCGTATGCGTTCTACACAAGCCAGATTCTGCTTGACGCAAGAAAGGAGGCGGGAATGACCCAGTCCGAGCTTGCCGACCGCCTCAGCGTGACAAAATCGTACATCTCACGGATTGAGAAAGGAGTGATAACCCCCAGTGTCGCCACTTTCTACCGGATAATGCACGCCCTGGGGATGAGGGTTGAGGTGGTCAAGCCGATTGTGTGACAAATTGTAGGGGCGGGGTCTGCCCGCCCGAATGCATCTACAGCGGATGTCTTCGGGCGAGCGGACCTCGCCCCTACCGTGATTTATGATTGTCAGATTGGGCGCAATTCTACCGTCATTCCCATTGCGGCAGCTATCTTGTAAAGTGTGGCAACGGTAGGAACGGTCAGTCCCCGTTCTATCCTTGAAATGTAGCTTTTGTCCGCACCGATGCGCCGTGCCAGTTCCGCCTGCGTAAGGCTGCGTAAGGTGGGCATTCTTTCGGGCGTCCATCAGAATCTGTGCGTTGTATTCCTCCCATGCTTTTTCACGGTTTCTCTCCCGTTCGGGCGTTCCCTCTTTTCCCAATTCTTCATCAAGCAATGCGCTGATGTCATAGATTTCGTTGCTTGTCTCCTTTTGTTTCATGCTGTAAAAGTAGTAAAAGTTATACGTTGATACAACTTTTATAAGGATTTTCCATTCCCCACTCTTATGCGGTATTTTTTCACCACAGATTACACGGATTAGAAAAATTAATTATCTTAATCTGTGTAATCTGTGGTGAAAAAGGTGCCCGTTAACGTTACGTTAACCTTGCGTTAACCACCGATGCGGAGGCGGCTCGTTACCTTTGCGGCATCAATCAAAAACGACAGAACGACATGAAAACATTCTTTTTATTACTGACGTGCGGGATTTGTACGGCTACACTCTCCGCCCAAAGCCTGACGGGGACGGTGACCGATGCCGACCGGCAGCCCGTGGAAGCCGCTACGGTGGTGCTGCAAACCGCCGACTCTACCTATATCGATGCGACCTTGACCGACAGCTTGGGGGCGTTCCGCTTCGGGCAGCGTCCCGAGAGGTACCGCCTCATCGTGGAACACCTTATTTATAATACCTGCATCCGCGAAGGGAGCGGGACAGACGCGGATACCCTCGTGCTGACGCCGCGCGACTATGCGCTGGACGAGGTGACGGTGCGCGGCGAGCGTCCGCTGGTGAAGGTGGAGGGCAGCCGCCTGACTTACGACGTGGCGCAAATCGCCGCCAGCCGCCTCGTGACCAATGCCTACGAAGCCTTGCTGCAGCTGCCGGGCGTGGTGGAGAAAGACGGCGTGCCTGCCCTTGCCGGAAGCGGAAGCCTGGGCATCGTGCTCAACGGCAAGCCTTCGTCGATGACCGCCGAGCAGCTCATCGCCCTGCTGAAGGCAACGCCAGCCTCGCGCGTGGAACGGGCGGAGGTGATGTATAGCGCGCCGCCCCAATACCATGTGCGCGGCGCGGCGGTCAACCTCGTGCTGAAAGGTTACAAGGCTGGCGAAGGCGGCCTGCAGGGCGAGGTGAACGGCAACTACGTGCAGAAGGACGAAGCCGGAGGCAACGGGGGCGTGACGCTGGCGTGGCTCTCGCCGCGGTGGGACGTGGACGCGATGTACCACCTGAGCGACTATTATTACCGGCAGGGAATGGACTTCCGCGCCCTGCACACCGCAGACGGAGAGACGCACGACATCCGCCTGTCTGAAGATGACAGCGGACGGAGCCTGACCCATACCTTCCGCACCGCCGCCACCTACAAGCCCACGGAGGACGACCGCCTCAGCCTCAGCTATACCGGAAGCCTCAAGCCCGACGGGAAATCGACGGCAGACGCATGGGGCAACGTGACGGACTCGCACAACGGCAAGCGGAGCGATACGCAGCTGCATAACGCCGCGCTGAACTATACCTCCGGCTTCGGGCTGAGCGCAGGCGCCGACTACACCTATTACAAAGACGAGAGCACGCAAGACTTCACCGACACCGAAGCCGAGCCGTCCGCCTTCCGAAGCGACTCGCACCAGCGCATCGACCGCTGGAAAGTATATGCCGACCAAAGCCATTCGCTCGCAAAGGGCTGGACGCTGAACTACGGCACGGCGTTCACCTACGTGAACAACCGCAACTCGCAACGCTACGACCTGCCCGAGATGAGCGGCATGAACAGCGAAAGCCGCATCGATGAATATACCTACAACGTCTATGCCGGATTCGACAAGGCGTTCAGTCCGCAATGGAACCTCAGCGCGTCGGCAGCAGTGGAATACTATAAGATGACGGACTACCGGAAGTGGGCGGTCTACCCCACCCTTTCGCTGAACTACATGCCTTCGGCGGCACACATCTTCCAGCTTTCGTTCAGCTCGGACAAGACCTATCCCGACTACTGGACGCTGAGCGGCAGCACCAGCTACCTGAACGGCTATCAGGTGATAGAAGGCAACGCCAGCCTGCACCCCTACACCGACTATACCGCCACGCTGACCTACATCTGGAAGAGCAAGTACATCGTGCAGGCGGAATACAGCTACGTGCCCGACTACTTTATGCAGATGGCATATCTGGACTCGAACGAGCTGCGTGCCATTTATAATTACCAGAACTGGGACTATCTGCAGCTGCTCACGTTCACCGCCGTCGTCCCCTTCCGCGTAGGCACGTGGTGGGACAGCCAGCTGACGCTGAACGCCCAGCTGAAGCACGACAAGGCGAGCCGCTACTACGACGCTCCCTTCGACAACAAGCGGTGGGCAGGCATCGGGCAGTGGACCAACACCTTCACCCTGAGCAGCCGCCCCAATATCCGTCTGGAAATCTCCGCCTTCGGGCAGACAGGAGCCATACAGGGCAGTTACCGCCTCGGTGCCGTGGGCTATGTGGATGCCGCCCTGCGCTACACCTTCGCCGGCGACAAAGCGATGCTCCAACTGAAAGGCACCGACCTCTTCAACGGGATGAACCACCTCGACATCGAGTCGCGCAACGGCACCCAGCACTTCGACATGCACGTGAAGAACTACGCCCGCAGCCTTACCGTCTCGTTCAGCTACCGCTTCGGCGGGTATAAGAAGAAGGAGGCGAAAGAGGTGGATACGTCGCGGTTCGGGATGTGAGGTTTCAAACAGATAAACAAAAGAGGCTGTCTCTAAATGAAAAACAACTTTCATTTAAAGACAGCCTCTTCCCGAATGATAAAAGAAAGACACGTCACAAACGGACGATATCCATTATTTTGTCCAGCGCACCGGCGTTGTCTTTTACATAATCGCCTGCCGCCTTACCCGAAGCAGAAAGAAAGGCTTCATCGGACAGGAAGCGATCCATCAGGGTTTCGAAACCGGTAGCATCGGTTATCTCAAAACCGCCACGGCAGGCTTTCAATCCCTGAGCTTCAAGGAATTTCTGATTGTTAGGTCCGAAAACAACAGGGATGCCATAAACAGCCGCTTCGAGCGTATTGTGTATGCTCACGCCGAAACCACCGCCAATGTATGCCACCTCGCCATACCGATAGATAGACGAAAGCAGTCCGAAACAGTCTATGATAAGACAGTCTGCACGGCACACGTTCTCTGGCGTCGCCTGCGTGTAACGCACCGCAGTGCGGTGCAGCTTGCTTTCGATTTCGGACAGATGGTTTTCATCAATGACGTGGGGAGCAATGATAAGCTTCATCTCCGGATGGGCATTGAAATAGGGAATGAAAATATCCTCATCGGGTGCCCACGAACTGCCAGCCACCAGCGTATAGCGATTGCTGCCCTTGAATGCTTCTACCAACGGAAGTTCTTTCGCCTGACGGCAGATGTCCAGCACGCGGTCGAATCGTGTATCACCCACAATGGTGGTAGCGGTGACACCTATCCCTGCAAGCAGGCGCACAGACTCTTCATTCTGCACAAAGAGATGGGTAAAACATTTCAGCACGTCCCGATATGCTACACCGTACCACCGAAAGAACACTTGCTGCGGACGGAAGATGGAACTGACGCTGTAGACCGGCACCCCACGGCGATGAAGCGCACCAAGATAGTTTTTCCAAAACTCATACTTGATGAAAAATGCGGCGCAAGGATGTGCTGCATCGAGAAAACGGCGCACATTGCGCGGTGTATCAAGCGGTAAGTAGCACACCACATCGGCACCCCGGTAATCCTTGCGCACCTCGTAGCCCGAAGGCGAGAAAAACGTCTGCAAGATTTTGTATTGAGGATAATTCCGGCGGATAAGCTCTATCAACGGGCGTCCTTGCTCGAATTCACCCAATGAGGCGGCATGAAACCAGATGTACTTCGCCTGCGGATCAATTTTCCGTGCCAGCACATCGAAAGCTTCACGCTCACCCTTTACCATCCGCGCCACTTTCTTATTGAACAGCGCAATCAGACGGACTGCCCCTACGAACAGGCAGATTGCAAAATTGTATATCATCACACCGGTTATTTAAGCACCTCCACCGCACGGCGCATACGCCTGATAGTCTCTTCCTTGCCCAGCAGTTCGGTAATGTCGAACATATGCGGTCCCTTGCATTCGCCTACCACGGCAAGACGGAAAGCATTCATCACATTGCCCAAGTGATATCCCTTCTCTGTAATCCAGGCTATCACAATGTCTTCCGACGGTTTCGAAGTGAAATCACCGATACCTTCCAGCACACCGGCCAGCTCGTCCATAATACGGGGCGTATCGGCATTCCAGCGTTTCTTCACATCTTTCTCGGCATAGGTTTCAGGAGCCACGAAGAAAAAGCGTGCCTGCTCCCAAAGTTCTTTCACAAAATTGACACGGCCTTTCACCAGTGAAACGACCTTTGTCAGATAACTATCGGTATAATCGTGCACTGCCACTCCATGCGCTTCCAGCACAGGTTTGAACAGGGCAGCAATCTCCTCGTCACTCTTGCGCAGAATATATTCATGATTGAACCAGATGCCTTTCTTGTAATCGAATTTAGCCCCCGCCTTGCTACAGTGATTCAAGTCGAAAAGATTCACCAGTTCGTCCATCGACATCAATTCCTGGTCATTACCCGGATTCCAACCCAACAAGGCAAGGAAGTTAATGACCGCTTCGGGCAGATATCCCGATTCACGGTATCCCGATGACACTTCACCAGTCTTGGGGTCATGCCATTCCAGTGGGAATACAGGAAAACCAAGACGGTCGCCGTCACGCTTACTCAATTTTCCATTGCCTTCGGGTTTCAGCAACAAGGGCAGATGTGCAAAACGGGGCATCGTATCTTCCCAGCCAAAAGCACGGTAAAGCAAGACGTGCAAGGGAGCGGAAGGCAGCCATTCCTCACCACGGATAACATGGGAAATTTCCATCAAATGGTCATCGACAATATTTGCCAGGTGATACGTAGGCAGTTCGTCTGCCGATTTATACAGAACCTTGTCATCCAGAATAGAAGAGTTGATTTTCACATCGCCGCGGATGAGATCGTCCACGTGCACATCTTCATCGGGTTCAATTTTGAAACGAACCACATACTGTTTTCCTTCGGCAACAAGACGGTCTACTTCCTCTTGCGGCATCGTCAGCGAATTACGCATCGACATACGTGTAGAGGCATCATACTGGAAGTTAGGTATTTCCTTTCGTTTGGCATCCAGTTCTTCGGGCGTGTCAAAAGCAATGTAGGCTTTTCCACTGTCGAGCAACACTTTCACATATTTCTTATAGATGTCGCGACGCTCCGACTGACGGTAAGGTCCATAATTTCCTCCGAAACTGACCCCTTCGTCAAACTGGATACCCAGCCATTTGAACGATTCGAGTATGTATTCTTCCGCTCCCGGAACGAAGCGGTTCGAGTCGGTATCCTCGATTCGGAAAACCAAGTCCCCCCCGTGCTGACGGGCGAACAGATAGTTGTATAAGGCAGTGCGCACACCACCGATGTGTAACGCTCCCGTAGGGCTGGGAGCGAAACGAACTCTAACTTTTCTTTCTGCCATAGTGATTTTATCTAAAAAATACAGCGCAAAATTAAGGTATTTTTCCCGTTTTTTTCTTATTTTGCAGGCAAAATATCCGAATCTTATGAAAAGTTTCCAAACCGAAAGACAGTTCTCATATAAGAAGTTCTTCTATAAATGCGGCATCTTCCTTGCTGCAGTGGCCATTATCGTATACTTCCTGCCGCGGGAAGGACAATTCAACTATCAGTTTGACATCAATAAACCGTGGAAATACGGCCTGCTCCAAGCCTCGTTCGACTTTCCCATCTACAAGGGAGAAGACGAAGTGCAACGCGAACAGGACAGCATTATGAGAAGCTACCACCCCTACTTCCAGTTATCGGAAACCATGGGTGAACGGATTATCAGCCAGTTCAAGGAAGACTACAACAGAAAACTCCGGCAAATCATCCCCGACCCCACGTATCCACATTACATCGAACAAAAACTGAAGGAAATCTATCGGAAAGGAATTATGCCTGTCGAACAACTGGCGCGTCTGCACAAAGACAGTATCCTGAGCATACAGATTGTCTACCAGAACACTTCCATCCTGCAAAGCATCAGCGAAATCTACAGTACGAAACGGGCTTATGAAGCATTGGTCAATTCGGACACCGTACACTTCAGCAAGACCCTGCTGCAACGATGCAACCTGAACAATTACCTGACCGTAAACCTTATTTACGATGCCAACAAATCGGAAACGGCAAAAAAAGACTTGCTCTCAGGAGTATCATTCGCCAAAGGCTTCGTAATGAACGGACAGAAAATCATCGACCGGGGTGAAATCATCAACCAGCAGACCTATAACATCTTGAAATCCCTGCAACGGGAATGGGACAAACGGAACGAAACCACTACCGAAAAACGCCTGACCCTATTCGGGCAAATCCTGTTTGTATCCATTCTCATCGGATGCTTTATGATATACCTCGCCCTGTTCCGCCGCGATTATTACGACAAGAAAGGAAGCCTTAGCATCCTGTTCTTCCTGATTATCTTCTTCCCTGTCATCTCATCACTGATGGTATCACATCCGTTTATGAGCGTGTACATCGTACCATTCACAATGCTGCCGATGATTGTACGCATCTTTCTCGACTCGCGCACAGCATTCATGGCACACATCCTGTCTATATTGCTTTGCTCCATCTGCCTGCGTACGCCGCATGAATTCATCTTGCTGCAGACCATCGCAGGCATGGCAAGTATTTATAGCCTGCGCGAACTGTCGCAACGCTCACAGTTATTACGCAGTGCCCTGATTGTTGTCGTTGCCTATTCAGTATTATATTTCGCGCTCGACCTGATCCATGTCAACGACGTTTCGCAACTGAACACGAATATCTACATCAATTTCATCATCAACGGCATATTGCTGCTGTTTACCTATCCGTTGCTGTTCATCCTCGAAAAGACTTTCGGGTTTACATCCAACGTCACACTAGTGGAACTCTCGAACATCAACAACAAACTGATGCGTGAAATGTCGGAAGTAGCTCCCGGTACATTCAACCACTCCTTGCAGGTGGCCAACCTCTGCGCCGCAGCTGCCAACCGTATCGAAGCCAACAGCCAACTGGTGCGTACCGGAGCAATGTACCACGATATCGGCAAAATGCTGAATCCTGCCTTCTTCACCGAGAACCAGTCGGGCGTGAATCCACACGACCAGCTAAGTTACAAACAAAGTGCCCAAATTGTAATCAGCCATGTAACCGACGGCGTGAAACTTGCAGAAAAGAACAACCTGCCCGAGGTCATCAAAGACTTCATCCGCACCCATCATGGAAAAGGATTAACCAAATATTTTTACATCTCGTACCAGAACGAACATCCCGATGAAGAAGTAGATAAGGAAGCATTCCGCTATCCGGGTCCGAACCCTTTCACCAAGGAACAGGCGATTATGATGATGGCAGACTCGGTAGAAGCTGCCTCGCGCAGCCTGCCTGAATACACCGAGGAAAGCATCTCGAACCTGGTAGACAAAATCATTGACAGCCAGGTACAGGACGGCAACTTCAAAGAATGCCCCATCACCTTCAAAGACATTGCCACGGTGAAAAGCGTATTCAAAGAAAAACTGAAAACGATGTACCACACCCGTATCAGTTACCCGGAACTGAAGAAATAAGCAAACAAATGCCAATCCATGGTGAGCATGATGTAAGACAACCCCGTTGTCACATCATGCCACCATCAATAGCTGCCTGAAGAAGTTCCACGCTTCAAGAACTCTTCTTCAGGTCTTTCCAGCAATTCGATAGCCTTATTCATACTGTCACTCAAACGATTGATAACCTGGAAATATTCATTCATATCCCAAAGGTCGCGGGCGATAAGGGCTTTCAGCTGGGCTTTGATAAGAGGCATCGCCAACTGATATTCTTTCTCCTTATAAACAACTCCCAATGTCTCTCCCAAAGCTTTCAACTCGTCCAGCATTTCGGGAGTAACTTCAAACTCACGGTCAAAATGACGGAAGTCTTTATACTTCTTCAACCATTCTGTCCGACGAGCATCCACCCATTTCAAATTTTGCTGCACAATGGCTCCTTTATCGCGCAAAGCCAGGTAATAATCAGTATACATCGTGGTATCCACCGGCACAAAATAATCGGGCATAATACCTCCGCCACCATAAACCGTACGCTTCAGGCGCAAAGTCTTATATTTCAACGAATCGGGAAAATGAATACTGTCAGCACTCAGCATTTCACCACGGTTGTAACGGTCTATCAAGTCACGGTTATACTGTTCGATACTTTCATAAGGTTTCTGGATACAACGTCCCGAAGGTGTATAATAACGAGCCACAGTAAGACGAATCATCGAACCATCGGGCAAGTCAATGGGACGCTGCACCAATCCTTTGCCAAATGTACGGCGACCAACCACGACTCCTCTGTCCCAATCCTGTATGGCGCCGGTAACAATCTCGCTTGCTGAAGCCGAAAATTCATCCACCAATACCGCCAGCCGTCCGTCGAGGAAATCTCCGTTTCCTTCAGCATCAAACTCGGCACGCGGATTACGGCGCCCTTCGGTATATACAATCAGTTGTTTCTTGCCCAAAAATTGATTTACGACCTCTATGGCAGCATTCAAGTATCCTCCACCATTGCCCTGCAAGTCGAGAATCAAGTCTTTCATACCCATTTTCTGCAGGCGATGCAAAGCATCTACAAACTCTTTGCCCGTAGTAGCTCCGAAGCGGTTGATACGGATATAGCCGATACGGTCGTTCACCATATACGAAGCATCCAGACTATAGACAGGAATCTTGTCGCGCGTAATGGTAAACGGAAGCAACTCTTTCACTCCACGGCGCATCACCTTCACATTCACCTTTGTTCCACGTTTGCCGCGTAAACGGCGCATCACATCATCTGTACTCATCTTTACACCGGCTATCACTGTATCATTGACTTCGATGATGCGGTCGCCCGCCAAAATACCGACCTTTTCAGAAGGACCTCCCGACACTGGCTGAATAACAAATAAAGTATCGGTAGCCATATTGAACTGAATGCCGATACCATCGAAATTACCCTGTAAGGGTTCATTCAATTCTCGCACCTCTTCGGGATTGGAATATGTAGAATGAGGGTCAAGTTCTTTCAGCATGCTGACAATTGCATCTTCTACCAGTTTTCCTTCATTCACTTCGTCTACATACAGATTGGCTATGGCAAACTCTGCCAACTGTAATTTACGGGAAGGAGAATTTAAAAGTTTGTTGCTCTGTGCACCTGCTGAAAGTGCAAACAGCACACAAAGCCATGTTATCAAGCAACGGTATTTCATCATAATCTTCATTCTTCATTAATATCAAGTTCTGCCGGCAAGAACGGTGTGACATCCTTGCCATAATGCAACAGTTCGCGCACGATGGTGGAACTGATTGCGGTCAGTTCGGGCTCGGTAAAGAGCAAGATGGTTTCCACTCCCGACAATTTGCGGTTGATGTCGGCTATGGTTTCTTCGTACTCGAAATCGTGTACCGTACGGATGCCACGGATAATGAACTTAGCATCGCGCATACGGGCAAAGTCTACCGTCAATCCATCGTATGCCTCTACACTCACACGTGGGTTACCGGCATACAGCTTCTCAATCATCCGCACACGCTTATCGGTAGGGAAATACGTCCGCTTCTTCTCGTTCACGCCGATACCGATGATGATTTCGTCCATAAAGGTCAAGGCACGTTTCACTACCGAATAATGCCCGATGGTAAAGGGATCGAATGTCCCTGGAAATATTGCACGCTTCTTCATTATCAACCATTCATTATTACTGAATCAAATCTTCCTCCACCACCAGGTTGTTGATGATGAAGTTCTGACGTTCCATCGTATTCTTTCCCATATAAAATTCCAGCAATTCACCTACGGCATCGGTCTTACGAAGAGAAACCTGTTCCAGACGCATATCCTTGCCGATAAAATTCCGGAACTCATCGGGCGAGATTTCTCCCAAACCTTTGAACCGGGTGATTTCCGGATTCGGACCAAGTTTCTCGATCGCAGCCAGTCTTTCTTCTTCCGAATAGCAATAAATCGTTTCGTATACACCTTTCTTCCGGTTCCGTACGCGGAACAAGGGAGTCTGGAGAATATATACATGTCCTTTCTTAATCAGATCGGGGAAAAACTGGAGGAAGAACGTAATCATCAGCAGACGGATGTGCATGCCATCTACATCGGCATCGGTAGCTACAATTACCTTATTATACCGGAGACCGTCCAGCCCGTCTTCGATGTTCAAAGCCGCCTGAAGCAAATTGAACTCCTCGTTTTCGTAGACCACTTTCTTAGTCAGCCCGAATGAATTAAGCGGCTTTCCACGCAAGCTGAAGACAGCCTGTGTATTGACATCACGGCTCTTCGTAATAGAACCGCTTGCCGAATCTCCCTCGGTAATGAAAATAGAACTTTCCAGACGTGGGTCATTTTCTTCATCTTTCGGTGCTTTCTGGTCGTTCAGATGCACCCGGCAATCGCGCAACTTGCGGTTATGCAGGTTGGCTTTCTTTGCCCGTTCGCGGGCTATCTTGGTCACGCCGGCTATTGCCTTCCGCTCTTTTTCCGACTCTTGAATCTTCTGCAGCATCACATCCGCCACATCAGCATGCTTATGCAAGTAATTGTCTACATTCTCCTTGATAAAGTCGCCCACGAACTTATTGACACTAATGCCTGAAAGGGGATATGGATTCCCGTCCGAATCTTTTTCGGGAGCCATCACCAACGAACCTAACTTGATTTTGGTTTGACTTTCGAACGTCGGTTCAATCACATTGATGGCAATTGCCGCCACCAATCCATTACGGATATCCTGGTATTCCAGATTCTTGCCGTAAAATTCCTTGATGGTACGGGCAAGGTGTTCCTTGAACGCGCTCTGATGAGTACCTCCTTGCGTGGTATGCTGGCCGTTGACAAACGAATAATATTCCTCACCGTATTGAGCGGTATGCGTAAAGGCAATCTCTATGTCCTCTCCTTTCAGGTGCACAATCGGATACAACCCCGAAGTGGTCATATTATCGTTCAGCAAATCCTCCAATCCATTCCGGCTCACGATACGCCTTCCGTTATAATAAATGGAAAGCCCTGTATTAAGATAGGTGTAATTGCGGAGCATCGTCTCGATAAACTCAGGACGGAAATGATAATTCAGAAACAACGTATGGTCGGGTTCGAAGAAAATGAATGTTCCGTTCTCCTCATCTGTATCTCCAGTCCTGTCACTTTTCAGTTCTCCCCGTTCGAATACGGCCTCACGCATCTGTCCGTCGCGCACGCTTCGTGCAACAAAGCGGGAACTTAACGCATTGACCGCCTTGGCACCGACTCCGTTCAGTCCGACACTCTTCTTGAATGCCTTCGTATCGTATTTACCTCCGGTATTCAACATCGACACGGCATCGACCAGACTACCCAACGGAATGCCTCGTCCATAATCGCGGACAGATACACGCAGGTTGTCTTCCAGTTGGATGTCGATGCGCTTTCCGGCTCCCATCTTGAACTCGTCAATGCTATTGTCTATCACTTCTTTCAGCAAGACATAGATACCGTCCTCGGCCTGCGAACCATCGCCCAAACGTCCGATATACATACCGGGACGAGTGCGCACGTGCTCCATATCGCTCAGGTGACGGATATTCTCCTCCGTATAAGAAACGGTCGGTTGTATCGATTCGTTCTCTTCTGCCATGGTTTAAAGTTTTTAGTCAGTTGACAAGGTAACAAGTTGACAAGGTTTTAAAATCTTATGCGATACTATTTAGAACCTTGTCGCCTTGTCCACTCGTCACCTTGTCAACTTAAATGAATTATAACATCTTCCTGTAAGCCCTGCGGCGCTTATGTTGTTCGGGATTGAATACACTCCATTGCGACTGGACTTTCTTGTTGTCTTCCAGTTCGGGATTGCTTTCACCGTATTCAAACCCTAACTGCTGGTACACCGGTATCAAGTCATAAAACAACAAAGCATTCACACCTTTGCTTTGATACTCCGGCTTCACTCCCACCAGCAAGAGGTCCAGTATCTTCGGTTTCTTGATGAACAATGCCTTGAGCAGGTGATACCATCCGAAAGGCAGCATCTTCCCTTTCGCTTTCTGCAAAGCTTCAGACAGCGAAGGCATCGAAATACCTGCGGCTATCAGATTTCCTTCCTCGTCTTCGATAATCGACACCATACGCAGGTCTATCAGCGGCAAATACATCTTAATATATTGGTCGATCTGACCTTGCGTCATCTTCGAATAGCCATACAGTGGAGCGTATGCCTCATTTATCAGGTCAAAAATGCGTTGCCCGTAATTCTTTTCCTTTATTTCCTTCCGTTTCAACTTCTTTATCTTCAGCTTATACTTCTGAAGTATGATTTCTGAAATACGCACAAACTTTTCAGGAATGGCTTCGGGCACTTTCATCTTAAATTCCACCCAGTCAGCATCCTTCTCGAAACCCAACTTTTCCATGTGTTTCTGATAATAGGGATAATTATAGATGGTAGACATTGTCCCCAGCTGGTCGAACCCATCAATCAGCATTCCTTCTGCATCCATATCAGTAAAGCCCAGCGGACCTACGATGGATTTCATTCCTCGTTCTTTCCCCCATTGTGCCACAGTATCAAGCAATGCTTCTGATACTTCTTCATCATCGATGAAGTCTATCCATCCGAAGCGCACTTCTTTCTTCTGCCACGTATCGTTAGCACGATGGTTGATTATCGCCGCCACTCGCCCTACGACCCTATCATTCTTATAGGCAAGGAAGTAATCGGCTTCGCAAAACTCGAACGCCGCATTCTTCTTCGGGTTAAAGGTATTCAACATATCATCGTACAAATCGGGAACGGAATAAGGGTTTCCCTTGTATAATTCGTAATTGAAGCGAATAAAGGTCTTCAGCTCTTTTTTCGAGCTTACTTTCTTAATGATAATGGCCATCTGTTCGTTAAAGTATGTATTTCAGGGCGTAAAGATACAAATTTTTATCCGAAAGCATAAGGAAAGAAGAATACTTTTTCCAGAACGAAGAACGGGACGCCACAAAACAAAATACCAAACAGACAGGAATAATCTTATTTTACAGACAAAAAGAAAGCAAAACAAACAATCCGTACACTTCATTTATACATAATGAAAGCAGACAAGCGTCATTTCCGTTTTTCCAAATACATCCAGAATCGAAAAAACGCGCAACGCACTGACTCCCCCCCGTAAATTCCAGATTCTCGCAGCCTCATTGCCACCAGTTTTCGGGCAAGGAAAGAATCATACCTGTCACCTCACCATAATTCTTCGTCCCCGACGGGATACGGTTTCCTTTCAGGTACCAGTTATAGACAGCATCCTGTACCGCACCTATCCACGGGCTATACCGTTCTCCCCAATAAATTTCTTTCGCGCGGAGTTCCCGCATAATGTCGGGACGGATATGGTTTGCCCATTCTTTACAGCCGGCTTCGCCCAATATCCGATAAGCGTCCCTATATATATAAGGTAGCAAACCGAAGTATCCGCAATAGCGCACGTACCTATTTGCGGAGCGGACGCAAACCTGATACGCCCAGAAATTGGCTTCGGCTTCCTGGCTCACGCCCAGCAGGTGGGAAAGCTCGTGGGCGTATGTAAACGGGTATTGTGCCGGAAGCAATTCGTGATTGACGTGCGACTCATCAAAGAAAGGTCCCATATAGCCCAGCACACCGACTTTCGAATACAATCCGTTTACCAAAGAGCGTTTCGGATGCTGAAAGTCTTTCGGAACGGTCAGCCCGAACCGCTCCGGCACATGCCGGTATATCCGTTTCACTTCGTTTTGCATTCCGGTTTCAGACAAGGACATCTGCACACCATACGTGGCATTCAAGCTATCGGTATAGGCTTCGAGAAAACGATGAAACCGTGCCTCTTCATACGAAACACGCGCTACGCCCGAACGGGAAAAGAAATCATTCCGGAAGTAATTCATCCCCCAGCCCCAATAGAACCAGACGTAAACCCACACCAACACTTCCACTTCACGCCCTAAGATGTGCCATCCGCTCCGTTTCTTCCGCCGTGCCACAAAAGGATAAGCCAGCAGGAAGCCTCCAATCCCGATAACCGTCACTTCGCAAAGCAAGAACGGAACTACCGAAGCCATACCCGAAAGGCAAACGGAAAGCCCAGGATATACCTCCCGTGCGTACCATTCTCCGGCACCGGGTATCCAGCGGAACATCCACACACCTATCAGAAGCAGAGCCAGTACCGCCCAACGAATATATCGGAATCGAATGTATTTCATGAATGCAAAGTTATCATTTTCGGAATTAATTCTTTACTTTTGCGGAGAATTTTAATAACAGAAAATGAGGCACAAATCTTTATGTTTCCAACTTTAAAACGCAGATTAACGCAGATTCTCACAGATAGGGGAAATAATAATCTGCGAAAATTTGCGCTAATCTGCGTTTCATAAAGACATCTGCTTACTTGACAAAACAATAAGACTATGGTTCTGAACTACATCTGGATTGCTTTCTTCGTGCTGGCTTTTATTGTTGCCACAATACGGCTGGTATTCTTTGGTGACGCGGAGGTATTCCCCGACATCATCAACTCCACCTTTGCCTCTTCCAAGTCGGCATTCGAGATTTCCCTCGGGCTGACCGGTGTACTGGCACTTTGGATGGGCATCATGCGCATTGGCGAGCAAGGCGGAGTCATCGCCCTTTTCTCGCGCGTACTTAGCCCTTTGTTTTCCAAACTCTTTCCCGATATTCCCAAAGGGCATCCCGTAACGGGAAGCATCTTTATGAACATGGCGGCCAATATGTTGGGATTGGACAATGCCGCCACGCCCCTCGGACTCAAGGCAATGGAAGGCTTACAAGAACTGAATCCGAAGAAAGACACTGCTACCAACCCGATGATTATGTTCCTGGTGATAAACACTTCGGGACTGACCCTGATACCTATCAGCATCATGGTCTATCGCGCCCAGCTGGGGGCGGCACAACCCACCGATGTATTCGTGCCGATACTCATCGCCACCTTTATTTCCACCCTTGCCGGTATCATTGCCGTGGCTCTTTACCAGCGCATCAACCTTTTGAACCGCACGATTCTGCTCTTTTTAGGAGGAGCAATCGCATTCATAACAGGCATCATCTGGTTCTTCAGCACCTTGTCGCAAGACCAAATCGACCTCTACTCTACCACCTTTGCCAATGTTTTCCTATTTGTGATTATCATCGGTTTCATCTTGGCGGGCATCCGCAAGAAAGTGAATGTGTACGATGCATTCATCGAAGGAGCGAAAGAGGGATTCACCACCGCCGTGCGCATCATTCCGTATCTGGTGGCGATACTGGTGGCTATCGGCGTGTTCCGTGCTTCGGGGTGTATGGATTACTTGACTCAAGGCATCGCCTCACTGGTAGAGATGTGCGGGCTGGATAGCGATTTCGTAGGCGCGCTTCCTACGGCTCTGATGAAACCGTTAAGCGGAAGCGGTGCACGCGGATTGATGGTGGATGCCATGAATACCTACGGAGCCGATTCGTTCGTAGGACGGTTGGCATGTATCTTCCAAGGCTCTACCGACACCACGTTTTATATCCTTGCGGTGTACTTCGGAAGCGTAGGCGTAGCAAAGACCCGCCATGCCGTACCTTGCGGCTTGCTTGCAGACTTTGCGGGCATCCTTGCCGCGATATTCGTTTGCTATTTATTCTTCTGATTTAATAAAACGCAGATTTTCGCAAATTCTCACAGATGACTATCTGTTTATTTCATATAAGAAATCCGCGTTAATCGGCGAAAATCTGAGTTTCAATACGATAACTTAAACAAGCCAACTATGATTACGTATCAGACCGAGGGGGTGGAAATGCCCCACATCAAGAAAAGAGAGACTACAGAATGGGTGAAAGCCGTCGCCCAAACGTATGGGAAGAAGGTGGGAGAAATAGCCTACATCTTCTGCTCCGATGAGAAGATATTGGAGGTGAACCGCCAATACCTGCAACACGATTATTACACCGACATCATCACCTTCGACTATTCCGAAGGAAACCGCATCGCGGGCGACCTCTTCATCAGCCTCGACACGGTGCGCACCAATGCCGAACAATTCAATGCCCCGTATGACACCGAGCTGCACCGGGTCATCATCCACGGCATCCTGCACCTGTGCGGCATCAACGACAAGGGTCCGGGCGAGCGCGAAATCATGGAGCAAGCCGAGAACAAGGCACTCGCCCTGCTGGCGGAGATGGAAAGATGAAACTCACCACAATATAGTAGAACAAAATTGGTTTGCGAAAAATAGAATGGAACACAGAGACACAAAGGCACAGAGTTCTATTTTTTGAGAGAACAAAGCTCACGTAGAAAAGATTTGGTTCGGCGTTCTTTGTCCTTTCTCTATTTATTTCTCCGTGGCTCTGTGCCTCTGTGTTCATCTTTTAATCACACACCACTCTTAATGGAACGCAGAGATGCAAAAGCGCAGAGAGTGGTGTTTATACAAACGCATAGAGCCATGTCCACCTATGCAATTAATCAACTCTCCAGTCCTATGCAGTCAGGACCGCAATCCTAACACATCAGGACTCCAGTCCTTGCATATATAGGACTGCAGTCCTTGCCTATTAGGATTTAGGGAGGACTGGCATCCGAAGGACCGAGCAACTATATGCATCGGGCGACGCAAGTAAATCTCTTTCTCTTTTTCCCTTATTCCATAGCTTAACCCGCCTTTTTTTCGTATTTTTGTGCCGTATATTAAAACGAAAAGACGAATGGATTTTAACTACGACGTGATTGTAATCGGGGCGGGACATGCCGGATGCGAAGCTGCGGCGGCATCAGCCAACCTTGGCTCGAAGACCTGCCTCATTACGATGGATATGAACAAGATTGCACAGATGAGTTGCAACCCTGCCGTGGGCGGGATTGCCAAAGGGCAAATCGTGCGCGAGATTGACGCGCTGGGTGGCTATATGGGCATCGTGACCGACCGCACCGCTATCCAGTTCCGGATGCTTAACCGCTCGAAGGGACCGGCCATGTGGAGCCCCCGCGCCCAGTGCGACCGGGCGAAGTTCATCTGGACCTGGCGCGAGATACTGGAAAACATCCCCAACCTGCATATCTGGCAAGACACAGTAGAAGAACTGCTCGTGGAAGACGGAGAAGTGAAAGGTGTGGTCACCTGCTGGGGTGTCACCTTCCACGCACGGTGTGTCATCCTCACCGCAGGCACGTTCCTGAACGGGCTGATGCACATCGGACGCAAGATGCTCGCCGGAGGACGGTGCGCCGAACCGGCTTCGTATCACCTGACCGAATCCATCACCCGGCACGGCATTACCGCCGGACGGATGAAGACAGGTACCCCCGTACGCATCGACGCACGGAGTGTAGACTTCTCGCTCATGGAGACACAAGACGGGGAAAACGATTTCCATAGCTTCTCTTTCATGAGCGAACCGCGCCACCTGAAGCAATTGCAATGCTGGACATGTTATACGAACGAGGAAGTACACGCCATATTGCGGAGCGGGCTTGCCGACTCTCCTCTCTACAACGGGCAAATCCAAAGCATCGGTCCGCGCTATTGCCCCAGCATCGAGACCAAAATCGTGACTTTCCCCGACAAGCCGCAACACCAGTTGTTCTTGGAACCCGAAGGCGAAACGACCCGCGAGCTTTACCTGAACGGCTTCTCGTCTTCGCTCCCGATGGACATCCAGTTTGCCGCCCTGCGTAAGATACCATGCTTCCGCAACGTAGTGGCTTACCGTCCGGGCTATGCCATCGAATACGATTATTTCGACCCCACCCAGCTCACGCATACGCTGGAATCGAAGGTCATCAAGAACCTGTTCTTCGCCGGACAAGTGAACGGCACTACCGGATACGAAGAGGCAGGCGGGCAAGGCATCATTGCCGGCATCAATGCACACCAGAACTGCACCGGAGGAGAGCCGTTCGTATTGGGAAGGGACGAGGCTTACATCGGCGTGCTGATAGACGACCTTGTGACAAAAGGCGTGGACGAGCCGTACCGCATGTTTACTTCACGCGCCGAATACCGCATCTTGCTCCGTCAGGACGATGCCGACATGCGCCTTACCGAACGGGCTTACCGCCTCGGTCTTGCCAAGCGCGACCGCTACGACATGCTTTGCCGCAAGCGGGAAATGATACAGCATCTGGTAGAGTTTGCCAAGACCTACTCCATCAAAGCCGATAAAATCAACGACACGCTGGAGAGTCTGGGCACGGCAAGGCTTGCCCACGGATGCAAGTTAATCGACCTGCTGAGCCGTCCGCAAATCACCATCGAAAACATCGCGCCGCACATCCCCGCCTTCCAAGCCGAACTGGATAAAGTGACCGACCGGAAAGAAGAAACCCTCGAAGCCGCGGAGGTGCTGATAAAATACCAAGGCTACATCGATCGCGAACGGATGATAGCCGACAAGATACACCGGCTGGAAAGCATCAAGATAAAGGGACGGTTCGACTATGCCAACCTGAACTCGCTCTCCACCGAAGCACGTCAGAAGCTTATCAAGATAGATCCCGAGACGCTGGCACAGGCAAGCCGCATACCGGGCATCTCGCCCAGCGACATCAACGTGCTCCTTGTCCTGCTGGGCAGGTAAAGCACAATGTTTCACGTGAAACAACAAGTTTAAGAAACAATCATAAAACACTGGCTATGAACAAAGAAACATTAAGAAAAAATCTAAGAGAAATCCCAGACTTCCCCAAGCCGGGAATCTTGTTCTACGACGTAACCACGCTCTTTAAAAATGCGGAGTGCCTGCAAGGACTCATCGACGAATTGTACGAGATGTACAAGGACAAAGACATCACCAAAGTAGTAGGCATCGAGTCGAGAGGCTTTATTCTGGGCGGAGCCTTGGCAGCACGGTTGGGTGCCGGCTTCATCATGGCACGCAAGCCGGGCAAGCTTCCCGCCGAAGTCATCGAAGAGACCTACGCCAAAGAATACGGAACCGATACCATCCAAATCCATCGCGATGCCATCGATGAAAACGATGTAGTGCTTCTTCACGATGACCTACTCGCCACGGGAGGCACCATGGCGGCTACTCATCGGCTGGTTAAGAAATGCGGAGCTAAGCAAGCCTACATCAACTTCGTCATTGAGCTGAAAGGGCTGAACGGGCGTAAGGCATTCCCCGAAGACGTGGAAGTGACTACCCTCTTGCAATTATAAGATTCCTTTTTCACCACAGAGGACACAGAGGCACACAGAGTCTTTACTTTTTTATTCTTAATTTTTCATTTTCCTGTGTGCCTCTGTGTCCTCTGTGGTGAAACAAATCATCAACAACAAACAACTTAGTGTATGGAAGAACTGAAGACCAACGAATACTTGCGGGGAATCGTAATGAACCTGCCAACCAGCCCGGGCATCTACCAATACCTGAATGCAGAGGGAACCATCATCTATGTGGGGAAGGCAAAGAACCTGAAGCGCCGTGTCTACTCGTATTTTTCGAAAGACCACCACTCGGCAAAAACCCGTATTCTGGTGAGCAGGATAGCCGACATACGCTACATCGTGGTAAACACGGAAGAAGATGCGCTCCTGCTCGAAAACAACCTTATCAAGAAATACAAGCCCCGCTACAACGTCTTGCTGAAAGATGACAAAAGCTATCCTTCCATTTGCGTAAGCAACGAATACTTTCCGCGTGTGTTCAAGACACGGAAGATTGTGCGCGACGGTTCCACCTACTTCGGACCTTATACCCATTTCCCTTCCATGCAAGCCATGCTCGACCTTATCAAGAAACTGTACCCTCTCCGTACTTGCCACCTGGCTCTCACACCCGAAAACATTCAGGCGGGCAAATTCAGGGTCTGCCTGGAATATCACATCAAGAATTGCAAAGGTCCCTGCATAGGAGCGCAATCGCACGAAGAATATATGGCAAACATTGCATCCATTAAAGAACTGCTAAAGGGAAACACGCAAAAAGTGAGCCAAGGGATGATGCAGGAAATGATGCGGCTTGCCGACGAAATGCGGTTTGAAGAAGCACAGCTCATCAAAGAGAAATACGAGCTGATTGAGAATTACCGGTCGAAAAGCGAAGTGGTAAGTTCGGTGCTGCACAACATCGATGTCTTTTCCATCGAAGACGACGAGCAATCCGCCTACATCAACTATCTGCACATCGCCAACGGGTGTATCAACCAAGCCTTCACGTTCGAATACAAAAAGCGACTGGAGGAAACAAAAGAAGAACTGCTGGAGATGGGCATCGTAGAAATGCGCGAACGCTACAAAAGCCAGTCGAAAGAAATCATCGTGCCGTTCGAGTTAGATTTGGAAATGGAAGACGTAACTTTCACCATTCCCCAGCGGGGCGACAAGAAGCATCTGCTGGAGTTGTCCATCCTCAACGTAAAGCAATACAAAGTAGACCGACTGAAGCAAGCCGAAAAATTGAATCCCGAACAACGCAGTGTCCGTCTGCTAAAGGAAATCCAGGAACAACTGCACATGGACAAGATGCCCCTGCACATCGAATGCTTCGACAATTCCAACATCCAGGGAGCGGATGCCGTAGCGGCTTGCGTGGTATTCAAGAAAGGACACCCCAGCAAACAGGACTACCGCAAATACATCATCAAGACAGTAGTAGGTCCCGATGATTATGCTTCGATGCAAGAAGTGGTACGCCGCCGCTACACACGCATTCTGGAAGAGCAAGGAGAATTGCCCGACCTGATTCTAACCGATGGCGGCAAAGGACAGATGGAAGTGGTGCGACAAGTCATCGAAGACGAACTCAGTCTGCATATCCCGATAGCCGGACTTGCCAAAGACAACAAGCACCGCACTTCGGAAATTCTCTTCGGCTTTCCACCCAGAAACATCGGGCTCAAGCAAGGGACTCCCCTCTTCCACTTATTGGAAAACATACAGAATGAAGTCCACCGCTTTGCCATCACTTTCCACCGCGACAAGCGGAGCAAAAGCCAGATTGCCTCGGCACTGGACGGCATCAAGGGCGTAGGCAAAATGCGTAAGGAAGCGCTGCTGAAACATTTCAAGAGCGTGGCACGCATCAAGAAAGCCTCGCTGGAAGAACTCGCCGAAGTGGTAGGGATGAGCGTGGCGCAAACCATCAAAGAGACTTTGTGAAACGAGTCTAACAATACACAGAGCTTTTCGGAAATATTTTCCAAAAGCTCTGTGCCTGTATACTTTCTACCGTATCTGAAAAATCCGATTGGGCTTCATTATTCCACATTCAACACAACTCGACGGTATGCCGTCAATGCTGGCATACCATTATCTGTAACTTCCAGAATCAAATGAATACTTTTACCCGAAGCATCTGTCGGAATTTGTAAGGTACATTGAGCAGAAGAATCTCCATCAAGTAGCATACTCCCTTTATAAGTGCTGGGGGCTTCATAAATTGTCCACTTGTAATGCAATTCATTCCCATCTACATCTTTCGATGCAGAAGCATCAAAGCACAAAACATCTCCTGCTTTTACCCTACGGAATACACAATGTAAAGATGCATCCCCATCCAATACCGCCAACGGATGATGATTGGCATCCTCAAACTTATCTGTAGAAGTCCACAGCATACGTGCCGCAAAATCATTCCATATCTGCTTCTGCCACTTATTTATACTTCCAACACCTTCGGATGTACTTGCATACACACCATAAGGGTCGTACTGCGTTTCGTCTTTTCCGCTCTTTTCTATAAAATCCATACCCCGTACACCCATTGTTTTTTTCTTAGAAAACCGGCCTCCCCAGCCTCCATACTCCAAACTATCCGGAACGTTCAGTCCATTGGCATACACATATAGAAAAGAAGGGCTATCACCTTCCGTTGCCCACATCCGGTCGGGATAATATACACCCAAAGGCATACAGCATTGAATATGCTCGTCTGTCCACTCATCAGATGGTGCCCATCCATACACTTCCTTATTCCGGATATATACAATCTCTGGAAAATTATGAGCAATCCACGCGCCGGCATCATCTTGCCCTAAGACATCATAAATACGTAGCTTGTTTATGAAACGTTCAAGTTCTTTTTCGGTCCGGGTATGTTTTACCTTCCATATAGCTTGTGCTACTGTATTCATTCCACCCCATGCTGCAACCCAAACCGGACGTTTGTCTCCAGCCTTATCTACAGCTGAAATTATCAGTTCAGAGCCAGGAGAATCTTTGCCTTCTCCTACTCCATCCATATTCGATTTTGCTTGTCCCCGTTTAACCAATGACAACAGATAATCTAAATCCGGATATCCTGCTGCATGCTTTTTCAAGCGTGGCAAGACTTCTCCAAACTTCCGAACGACATCTTCCAGTTTCTCTGTCTTATCCGGATCGTCCATCCATACCTGTGAACTGATCAACCCTTCAATATCGATTACATTCGAGCATACCAACAAATGAATCATCGATTGGATGTCATCAGGGTCAGTGCCCCCTAAATCTGTCGTTACAATCAACCGGCACTTTTCTTCTGGTGACAATGTCTGTGCTGCGCTACACAATACAGACAATAGCATACAAACCCCAACAAATAAAAACTTCATGTTCATAACAAAATCAATTTTCTGTAAACTAAAAAAACAATTACCCCTTCCGCAAATATAGAAGTTCTTCATGTTTCATACAAGTTTCATACCAGAGAATTGAATAAGAATCATTATCTTTGCGAAAAACCTAAAAACCGATATGAGAGTAGTAATCCAACGTGTAAGCCATGCATCAGTCACCATCAACGGGACGTGCAGATCGGCTATTAAGGAAGGCTTCCTCGTCCTGCTTGGCATCGAGGAAGCCGACGGACAAGAAGATGCAGACTGGCTATGCAAGAAAATCGTCAACCTGCGTGTATTTGATGACGAGAACGGAGTGATGAACAAATCCATTCTGGAAGCAGGAGGCGATATCATCGTCGTCAGCCAGTTTACCCTGATAGCTTCTACCAAGAAGGGGAACCGTCCTTCGTACATCCGCGCCGCCAAGCACGAAACCGCCATTCCTCTCTACGAATACTTCTGCAACGAACTGAGCATCGCCTTAGGCAAGCAGGTAGGTACCGGAGAATTCGGAGCCGACATGAAAGTAGAATTGCTGAACAACGGTCCCGTCACGATATGTATGGATACGAAGAATAAGGAATAAAAAAACAATCCAGTTGACAAGGTAACAAGTTGACGAGTTAACAAGGCTCTAAATACCTTGCATAACAATTCAAGACCTTGTTCCCTTGTCAACTCGTTAACTTGTCAACTAAATAATTATGACAATCGAAGAAGCACAGAAAACAGTCGATAACTGGATAAAGACCTACGGCGTACGCTACTTCAGCGAACTGACCAATATGGCGGTACTGACCGAGGAAGTTGGCGAACTGGCACGCATCATGGCACGCACCTATGGCGACCAGTCGTTCAAGGAAGGCGAGAAACACGACCTGGGCGACGAGATGGCAGACGTACTTTGGGTGCTGCTCTGCCTTGCCAACCAAACGGGCGTGAACCTGACCGAAGCTTTCCGGAAGAACCTGGAAAAGAAAACAGCACGCGATAAAGAAAGACATCAAAACAACCCAAAATTGAAAACGACATGAGCAAGAACGAAGAATTTGAAAGCGAACTCTTCCAGAACTTGGATATGGAAGACAAAGAGCACCTGAACCAACCCAGCAAGTATGACATGGCATTGGGAAAATACAACACGGCATTAAAAGACGAGGACATCGCGGCAAAGACCGCCCACATTATCGAGAAATACGCGGCGGAAAACGACACGCCCGAAGTAAAGAAGTTCCTCTTCCATTGCATCGACCTCACCACGCTGAAATGTACGGACAGCGAAACCAGCGTCATGAAATTCACCGAACGGGTCAATGCCTTCGATGACGAACACCCCGACCTGAAAAACGTAGCAGCTATCTGCGTCTACCCCAACATGGCGGAAATCGTGCACGACACGCTGGAAGCCGACAACGTGAAGATAGCCTGCGTATCGGGAGGCTTTCCTTCCTCGCAGACATTCACCGAAGTGAAAATAGCAGAGACCGCCATGGCGCTCCACGCCGGAGCCGACGAGATAGACATCGTGATTCCGGTAGGCAAGTTCCTCAGCGGCGACTATGAAGGCATGTGCGACGAGATACAGGAACTGAAAGACGTGTGTGGTGAAAAGCACCTGAAAGTAATCCTCGAAACGGGCGCATTAGGCTCTGCCGAAAACATCAAGAAAGCCTCTATCCTCGCCATGTATTCAGGAGCCGATTTCATCAAGACTTCTACCGGAAAAGAAAAGCCCGCCGCCACTCCCGAAGCAGCTTTCGTGATGTGCCAGGCAATCAAGGAATACTTCCTGGAGACCGGACGCAAAGTAGGATTCAAACCTGCCGGAGGCATCAACACGGTACATGATGCAGTGGTATATTATACTATCGTAAAAGAACTGTTGGGCAAGGAATGGCTTACCAATGAACTGTTCCGCCTCGGGACCAGCCGTCTTGCCAACCTGCTTCTTTCCGACATCCTGGGAGAAGACACAAAGTTCTTCTAAGCGGTTATCAGTCTCCCCTCTTCCTTTTCCATATCATGATGTGTTTATTGGAATGTTTGTTTAAGCTACACGTTAATATGTTAATATGATGAAGAAATGAAAACCGATAAGAAAGACAAAGAACTTGACATAGCCTATTTCTTGTCGTTCTGCATTGAACAGTACAAGAACAAGCATCAAATGAGTGGTGAAGAAGTCGCTACCTTGTTTGAACGATATGGCGTATTGCCTTATTTGGAAGACAATTTTGAGGTGCTTCACACGCAAAGTCATCAATGGCTAATGGATGAGATAGAAGAACTGATAGACAGACGAAAAAGCGAAGCGAAGAAATGATACTTTATCACGGCAGTATAGAACAGGTGAAGAAGCCTGAAATAAGAAGAACCAACAGGGCGTTAGACTACGGAAGCGGTTTCTATACGACAACTTCAGAAAGGCAGGCTACGCTTTGGGTAAAACGCAAATTGGGACAAAAAAGCGGCACAGGTTACGTCAATGTCTATGAACTGGACGAAACATATCGCACACAGTTAGACGTTCTCCATTTTACGTCACCTACAGAGCAGTGGTTAGATTTCGTAATGGCTAACCGCATGGACAAGGACTTTGAACATCATCATGACATCGTGATAGGTCCTGTGGCCAACGACCGTGTGTATGCCGCTTTTGCCTTATATGAAGGTGGATTGTTGAACAAAACGGAGCTAATCAATGAGTTGAAGACATACGTGCTTGTTGACCAATGGCTGTTCCATACGGAATGTTCCCTGCATTATCTCATATTTAAAGAAGCAAAGGAGGTGAAAGGATGAACTTAGAAATTACCAACCAAAATCTGTATTTACTGTTGCCGGGAAAAGTAAGCCGGGTAGCACAGATATACGCCAATGACCAAAAGATACCACTTCGAACAGCTCTTTACCGGTTTTATAGTTCGGATACTTACAAAAGACTGGCAGAGGAAACTACGAAGCTTTGGCACTTGGGCCCCGTAGCTCTCTATGCGGAATTCTCAGATGAATTGAAAAGAAAACATGAAATACGAATGATTCCAAAGTAAACAGTAGCTGCATAGGCAAAGACAACGGCTGTCCTGCCAGTCCCGATGAACCAGTATTGCTGTTTTAACGTGCCAGGACTGCAGTCCTTATATACTAGGACTACAGTCCTACCTATCAGGACTGATGGAAGGACTGATATGCATCCGGCAACGCAGCTGCCTGTATGCACGAAGCCATGCACCTGATGCAGGGGAATAAGCCTGGTTCTTCCCTTTTGCATCATCGTATACAATCCAAAAATGAATGGCGGAATATAAATTCCGCAAACATCCCATGTAGGGGCGTATCGCATACGCCCGAATGCGTCAACTAATCCACGTGGATGTTTTCGGGCGTATGCGATACGCCCCTACAGTTTATTGGGAAAATACGGTATCCATATTGCGAAAAGCCCCATGCGGCTTCTTTGTTCATTCGTTCATTTTTATTACATTTGCAAAAACCTATAAACAATGTAATAATATGAAGCTCAGAAACCTCTTGCTGGCAGGCTTGTTGTGCCTGCTTCCCTTCTCTCTTTTTGCAAACCCTATCAAAGGACTATTGGAACGAATCGAACCGGGAGCATCTAAAAAATTCATCATTCAGCTCCAGAAGAACGCAGATACCGACTTCTTCGAATTGGACCAAAAAGGAAACAAAATTGTGGTACGCGGAAACACCTACGTAAACATTGCTTCCGGTCTGAACTGGTACTTGAAATACTATGCCGGCATCCACCTTTCGTGGAACAACATGACGGCAGAACTGCCCGCTTCTCTCCCACCCGTCACCAAGCCCGAACGACATGAAACCAACCTGAGCCTGCGCTACGACTTCAACTATTGCACCTACTCGTATACCATGGCTTTCTGGGACTGGGCACGCTGGGAAAAGGAAATCGACTGGATGGCACTGCACGGCATCAACCTTCCGCTTGCCGCCGTGGGACAGGAATGTGTATGGCGCAACATGCTTGCCAAACTGGGCTACACAAAAGAAGAAACCAACCGCTTCATTGCCGGTCCGGCGTTCCTTGCCTGGTGGGCGATGAATAACCTCGAAGGATGGGGCGGGCCGAATCCCGACAGTTGGTACACGCAGCAGGAAGCCTTGCAAAAGAAAATCCTGAAACGGATGCGCGAATACGGTATCGAGCCGGTACTGCCGGGATACTCGGGCATGGTTCCTCATGACGCTCACCAGAAACTGGGACTGAACGTGACCGAACCGGAATTGTGGAACGGTTTTACCCGTCCGGCATTCTTAATGCCTACCGACAAGCGGTTTGCCGAAATCGCCGCCCTCTATTACGAGGAACAAGAGAAACTCTTCGGCAAAGCCAACTACTATTCAATGGACCCTTTCCACGAATTAGAGAATGCCGGAGAAGTTGATTTCGATGCAGCCGGCAAGGCGGTAATGGATGCGATGAAGCAGGTCAACCCGAAAGCCGTCTGGGTGGTGCAAGGCTGGACCGAGAACCCGCGTCCGGAAATGATGAAAAACCTGAAGAACGGCGACCTGCTTATCCTTGACCTCTTCAGCGAATGCCGTCCCATGTGGGGCATCCCTTCTATTTGGAAGCGCGAGAAAGGATACGAGCAACACGACTGGCTGTTCTGTATGCTGGAGAACTTCGGAGCCAATGTTGGGCTGCACGGGCGCATGGACCAACTGCTGAATAACTTCTACCTTACCAAGAACAACCCGCTTGCCGCCCACCTGAAAGGCATCGGCCTGACCATGGAAGGCAGCGAAAACAATCCGGTGATGTTCGAATTGATGTGCGAATTGCCGTGGCGTCCCGAGAAAATCACTAAGGAAAGCTGGCTGAAAGAGTATCTGGCTGCCCGCTATGGAGCAAAAGACGAAAAGATAGAACAGGCATGGATGATTCTTGCCGACGGCATCTACAACTGTCCCTTCGGAAACAACCAGCAAGGACCTCACGAATCCATCTTCTGCGGACGTCCCAGCATGAACAACTTCCAAGTATCGAGCTGGTCGAAGATGGAAAACTATTACGACCCTACCTCTACCGAGGCCGCCGCACGCCTGATGCTGGAAGCAGCCGACAAGTTCCGGGGTAACAACAATTTCGAATACGACCTGGTGGACATCGTGCGCCAGGCACTTGCCGACCGCGGACGAATCGTCTACAATCGGGCGATAGCCGACTTCAAGAGCTTTGACAAGCGCAGCTATGCACGCCATTCGAAAGAATTCCTCAACCTTTTGTTGGCACAAGACCGCCTGCTTGCTACCCGTAGCGAATTCCGCGTAGGACGCTGGATAAACCAGGCACGCAGCTTGGGCAACACACCCGAAGAAAAAGACCTGTACGAATGGAACGCCCGTGTGCAAATCACAACGTGGGGCAACCGGGAATGTGCCGATAAAGGCGGCTTACGCGACTATGCCCACAAAGAATGGAACGGCATCCTAAAAGACTTCTATTACAAGCGCTGGGCTGCATGGTGGGAAATGCTGCAAGGCGTACTGGACGGTGGAGAAATGAAAGACATCGACTGGTATGCCATGGAAGAGCCTTGGACCTTGCAACATAATCCGTACAAAACTGAAGCAGAAGGCGACTGCATCGATACCGCCCGCAAAGCAATGTCGCTTCTCACCACAGATTACACAGATTAATATTAGCTTATATGATAAAATTCACCACAGAGGACACAGAGTACACAGAGGAAATATTTTAAGCCTCTGTGTACTCTGTGGTGAAATGTCACATATACTCACAACCATTCAATATGAAACAACGGCTTCTCTCTCTCGATGTCCTGCGCGGCATCACCGTCTTCGGCATGATTGTGGTCAACAATGCCGGAGGGGAATATTCGTATGATTCCTTGCGGCATTCCGTATGGAACGGACTGACACCGTGCGACCTCGTATTCCCTTTCTTTCTTTTTATCATGGGAATTTCTACATACATCGCACTACGCAAATTCCAGTTCCAACCCTCTCCTGCCGTTATCCGGAAAATTATACGACGTACCTTCCTTATCTTTCTTATCGGCTGGGGCATCTATTGGTTTGAGTTTGCTTGCGAAGGTGACTTTTTCCCTTTCTCCCACATCCGCATCTTAGGCGTTCTTCCGCGTATAGCCTTATGCTACGGCATTGTGTCGCTACTCGCGCTCTATATCCGTCCGAAAGGACTGGCGTGGATAGCAGGTATCCTATTGTTGGGCTATGCCCTCCTGCTCCATTGGGGTAACGGTTACGCAATGGATTCTACCAATATCCTTGCCATTTGGGATACAAATATTTTAGGCTACAAACATTTATACCATAAAAGTCCGGTCGACCCCGAAGGACTGACCAGCACACTCTCTGCCATTGCTCATACAATTATCGGTTTTTTGTGCGGCAGACTGATTATGGAAACACAAGACTTGGGACAGAAGATAATCAAGCTCTTTGTTACCGGCTTCCTGCTGGCAGCCATCGGCTTCCTACTGGTGGAATGGCTCCCGCTGAACAAGCGTATATGGTCACCCAGCTACGCCCTTGCCACTTGCGGAATGGCAGCAATGCTTCAAGCTACCTTACTCTATTTCATCGACGCACAAGGGAAAAAACAATGGTGCCGTATATTCGAAGCATTCGGGGTAAACCCACTCTTCCTCTATGTATTGAGCGAACTTACCGCTGTCGTATTAAATGTATCCGAATGCAAACCTGTGATTTACAACATCATACACAATCTAATAAGCAATCCTTACGTTGCCTCTGCCGTCTATTCCCTACTCTTTGTAAGCGTAATGGGAGCTATCGGCTATCCGCTTTACAAGAAAAAGATATATATTAAAATTTAAAACAACAGCCCCCTCCCAACCTCCTCCCCCCCGAAGGGGAGGCTTAAAATCCACAGACTATTCTCAAGTCCCCTCCTTAGGAGGGGATTTAGGGGAGGCTTGAGGAGGTTTGGTGGGAGCTTTTTTTCAAAGCCTATGAAACGATTCAATCCCAAAAGCCTTTGGACATTGCTGCTGTTCACCGCCTTTCTGCCTTCCTGCCAAACGGAGAAAGACAAGCAGGAAACGTTGCAGCAATGTATTGACACCCGCACGGGAACAGCTGCCAGCATCACACAAACTGCCGGCATGTTCGGAAAGCATACCGAAGAATACGGACAGACATTGCCTGCCGTGCTCGAACCGAACGGCATGAATTTCTGGACACCGCAGACGCAAGACACCGAACAGAAGTGCATCGCTCCTTATTATTACCGCGACTCCCTGTTTCAAGGCTTCCGCAACTCGCACTGGATTGTAGGAGGCTGTACGCAGGATTATGGTTCGATGACCCTTGCGGCACTGAGCGGCACGCTGCGCTGCACTTCCGAAAAGAGAGGTACACGCTTCTCGCACCACGACGAGCAGGCAACCCCTTCCTACTATGCCGTCACTCTGCCCGATGAACAACTGAAGGCAGAAATGACCGGACGCTCACGTGCCGCCATTTTCCGTTTCACCTACCAGAAAGAGGGTAACGCCTACTTAGTGGTTAACCCCAATAGCGATGAGGGCGAAGGCTACATCGAAATTGATACACTGAACAAGCGTATCTATGGCTACAATCCTGTACACCGCATCTATCAAGGTTGGGGCGAACCGGCAGGGTATAGTGGGCATTTCGTTGTAGAATACCAAAAGGAACTTACCGGTTTCGGCACCTTCCGGAAAGATAGCATTTTCCCCAGCCAAACAAGTATCTGTTCGGGGCAAGGCATCGGACTGTATATCCGGTTCCGGGTAAACTCCGATGAAAAAGTATTGGTGAAAGCCGCCTCATCGTTTACTGATAAGGACGGGGCACTGAAAAACCTGGCCGCTGAAATCCCGCACTGGGATTTCGACCAAACCCATAAAGAACTGACCAACATTTGGGAACAGCACTTGGCAAGCGTCAAGATAAAAACGAACGATGAACTTGCCCGGCGGAAATTCTATACAGCACTCTACCACACCTCTTTCCTGCCCCGCACGTTTAATGACATAGACGGACGCTATCCTTCCTTTTCCACGGGCGAACCTATTCGTCAGTTGGCAAAAGACGAAACCTATTACGAAGATTTCAGTATGTGGGATACCTACCGCGCCTTGCATCCGCTCATTAACCTCCTCCACCCCACCCGTGGCGGACAGATGATGCAGTCGTTGGTACATAAATATGAAGAGGGGGGCTGGCTTCCTATCTTCCCCTGCTGGAACAGCTATACGGCAGCGATGATAGGTGACCACTGCATTGCAGCCCTTGGAGACGCCTGCGTGAAAGGCATCCGTAATTTCGATGTGCAGAAAGCCTACGAAGGGATGCGCCGCAATGCTTTTGAAAGCCCTGCCACGCACGAAGAATACGTCAACGGAATGGGCCGCCGCGCTCTGCAGTCGTACCTCCAGTATGGCTACATCCCATTGGAAGACAGTGTGCCCGATGCTTTCCACGTCCGCGAACAAGTATCGCGTACGTTGGAATACGCTTACGATGATTTTGTCCTTGCCCAAGTGGCGAAACACTTAGGCAAGACAGAGGATTATGAGACTCTGATGCGCCGTGCGCAAAACTACCGCAACGTCATCGACCCCCGTACCGGATATGCGCAAGGACGGCATGCCGACGGCACTTTCCTGAATGAAAACAACGCTTTCGGATTCGCCAAGTTCATCACCGAAGGTGCCCCTTGCCATTATACATGGTACGTTCCTCACGATCCTTATGGGCTAATGGAATGCATGGGCGGGCAAGAACAGTACATTGCCAAGCTTGACTCGATGTTCAGCCAAGGGCATTACTGGCACGGCAACGAGCCTTGCCACCAAGTGGCGTTCATGTTCAACTACGCCCGCCAGCCGTGGAAGACGCAACGCGCCGTGCGCCACATCCTACAGACCGAATACCTCGACGCGCCCGGCGGCCTTTCGGGCAACGACGATGCCGGGCAGATGTCGGCATGGTACGTCTTCGCCGCCCTCGGCTTCTATCCCGTCTGCCCCGGTACGCCCTACTATGCTCTGGCAAGTCCTTCATTCCAGGAAGCCGTGCTGACGTTGGAAAACGGAAACACATTCCGCCTCCTGGCACCCGAAGCCTCTGCTGAGAACATCTACATCCAACGCGTCACCCTCGACGGCAAGCCTTATACCAAGAACTACATCACCCACGAAGACATCCTTCGGGGCGGCACCATGGAGTTCGAAATGGGTCCGGAGCCTGTTCCCGGCTGGGGAAACAAGCCGGAAGACTGTCCGCCAAGAGCCTTCTGAGAGGTAGAAAATGCGAGGCGAGGGGTCGCCGCGCATTTTCCGACACCCCGAAGGTCTCCGGCGAGGGTCCGGCGCGCATTTCTATAGTGATTTAAGTAAGTATGCAAAATAAAAAATAAAATGATATTATCAGAAACACAGATTTTCGCAGATTAGCGCAGATTACTTTAATTTACGATTTGACAATTTACTATTCGAGCATTAAATCGTACTTCATAAATCGAAAAATAGTAAATCAAAAGAATCCGCGCTAATCTGCGTTAATCTGCGTTTCTGAGCTGACACATTATATAAACTAATTCTCAACATCTACTTATAACCGAATTATTCACCTAAAAACCAATTTTGATATGACTGGAATCTTTAAGACAAACCGACTGCTGCTTTTCGTGCTGGGCATCTGCCTCCTCGGTTCGTGCCAGACGAAGCAAACCAATGTGTACAATATCCTGGACTACGGAGCCACGGGCGATGGCACCACCGACGATGCCCCAGCCCTGCAACGCGCCATTGACGCCTGCTCGAAGGCAGGAGGCGGCACGGTGCTCGTCCCTGCCGGACATACCTTCTTGTGCAGCCCCTTCCGGCTCGCCTCGTATGTCGACCTGCATCTTGAACCCAATTCGTGCCTGCTGGCGAACCCCAACGAGAGCGTCTACACCGAAAGCGCATTCGGCGAAAACCGGGGCGAAGGGATGATGTGGATTAGCGGCAAAGGACTGAAAAACGTGTCCATCACCGGAACGGGAACCATCGACGGCAACGGCGTGGCATTCATGGGCAAGGAACTGGAAGACTCGTACGAACTGAAGCCCGTGACCGACTTCGACCCGCGCCCGCACGTGCTGACACTGACGGATGTCGAGAAGCTGGCCATCCGTGACGTGACCATCCGCAACAGCGCCTACTGGACCGTACATCTCATCGGCTGCCGTGACGCTTCGATAGACGGCATCAGCATCCTGAACAACCTGAAAATCCGCAACGGCGACGGCATCGACGTGGACCATTCGAAAGACGTGCGCATCGCGAACTGTTTCATCGAGTCGGGCGACGACTGCATCTGCCTGAAGAACCGCCGCGAGTTCGAGCAATACGGCCCCTGCGAGGATGTAGTGGTGAGCAACTGCACAATGACCTCGCGCTCGTGCGCCATCAAGATAGGGTCGGAAAACATGGACAGCATCCGCCGCGTGCTCTTCACCAACTGCATCATCAAGGACAGCAACCGGGGCATCGGCATCCAGAACCGCGACGAGGGTACGGTGACCGACGTGACGTTCTCGAACATGATAGTAGATTGCCGCTTCTTCTCCGACGTGTGGTGGGGAAAGGCTGAAGCCATTTACGTCACCTCCTACCCCCGCGCCGTAGGCAACCACAAGGATGCCGGCTGGCGTTTCCCGAAAGGAGCGACAAAAGGCGCATGCGGCGAGGTGAGCCACATCTACTTCCATAATATCCGCTGTACGAGCGAAAACGGGGCATTTATAGGCGGCGACACACCCGAAAAGGTAAACCACATCTACTTCGACCAAGTGTCGCTCTCGCTGCAAAAAAAGACCGCCTACGAGGGTGGTATCTACGACAAGCGTCCGTGCGACGGCGAGGGCTTCGTGCGTGGCAACACGTACGGCTTCTACATCGACACGGCTTCGGACATCCGGCTGCAGTCGTGCAACGTAGCATGGGGTACTCCCCGCCCTGACCATGCGGCAGACAATGTGAAAACGGTCAATGCCACGGGAGTGAAGGTGATGCCGTAAGCACCGTCAAGTTATACCTAAAGTTTCCGAAAACACGAATGCCCGTATTGGCAATCACAAACGCTTACATCAGCAAATGTAAACGCTTGTATCAGCCAATACGGGCGTCTGCATAAAGAAGCAATAAAAGAGGCGGTGCATGATGTACCTCCTCTTTTTATTGAAAAAACATATCAAAATTCAGCCTACGGCTGTTTGTCCTTTTTACTCGGTAAACCAACGCGGGTCGCCGATGCCGTTCAAATCATCCAGCAAGAGCGTGAAGTCGCCGTTTTCCGGATCGGTAAACACTTCTGCAGAAGTCGCTTCAGGCGAAGTCACATCTACATCGAAGTCATTGCTGCTGAACACGCCATCGGTAGTCTTGAAAGAGTTGACAACCGTAACCGTGCCATCGGTACGGATGCCTCGTCCCGGAGTCAGACCGAAGAGAGTATTTTCTACGTTGACATTCGTGCTGTTTCCATTCGCATCTACCAGGTAACGGCTGGCGTTGTTCGGTGCATTATAGAAGGTCACTCCGTTGAAATTCACTTCTGACAAGGCACATTTGCCTGCCTGGATAAAGTTATGCCCTACATTACTGAACGTAGAATTTGTTACGTTGATAGCACCAATAGTATACGCTGCATTGTCCACACGGAATACGGCATAGCCACCTGAACCGATGTTGGTAACCACACAATTGTCAATCGTGATAGCGTTGAAAGTCACAGCATCCGAAGCCTGCAGACGTACGATGCTTCTGTTCATGTTATCTATCATACAGTTAGTCAGCGTAAAGTCGCCGATAGCGGCACCGTTGCTTTCGTTTACCAGATACTGGCAGCCGTCGTCTACAATCGTCACTCCTTCGAAACGGATATATCCATGCGTGCCTCCGATTTCAAGCGACTTCTGGAAACTCAGCACAGGACGTTCGCCCGGTAATGCAAAGAACGTAACAGACATGCCTTCAGGTATTGCCAGCCCAGTCGCTTCGCCTGTCTCCTCATCTACTCCATGTACCTCCATCGCAGCACCGCCCGGAATACCCAGCGTCAGGCTGTAGCTTGATGCGCCTCCGGCAGCGGCTTGCGCCTGTGCAGCGAGGTCGTCAATCAGCACTTGGTCAATCAGCGTAACGCCTTCTTCCAGCGAAATCTTCAAGTCAGCATCAGGCATCGGCGGTGTAGTAGTGGCACCGATTTCGCCACGCTTCGTCGTTCCATTATAGATAACAAACCAATATTCGGTCTGCGATTCCAGCCCACTGATGGTGCATGCACTTGCCGCGCGGTCGTCTGCTGTTATCTGATAGGTTTGAAGAGCCGGTTCACCGGCATCGAAATCCTCCTCAGAAGCGTACACGTCAATATGTGTAACCTCGGCATCAGCCAGCCAAGTCAGGCGCACCGTGCTTTCAGTCAAGTCTGCCGATGCCACAGAATTAAAAATCTGTTCACCATCGGTTTCAAACGAACGGCGGTCTCCATCTTCGAAATAACTCCACAATGAAGGAGGCGTACCATTATTCGAGAAAGCTTTCATACGGAGAAAGTAAGTAGTTTCACCGGTCAGCCCTTCCAGGATGTAAGGCGATTCGCGTACCGTATCAATCCGGGAACCTTGATGATAGTCTTCTTGATAAAGACTGTCTGTACTCAGTTCTAGGATGTAATAATCCACGCTTGAAAGACGGTCGAAAGTTACTTCAGCTGTAGTTGCCATAGCCGAAACCTGTATGTCCTGTGCCCCGAACAGACGGTTATAGCTGCTGTCGGTTCCCCAGTCATTGTCATCCACGCAGGCAGTCATCCCTGCAGTAAGGACACCTGCCATGAATAGATATTTATAGTTGATTTTCATATTCATATCATTTTAAAATTGGAGATTAATTAAATCCGTAAGAGTTCTTCAAGTGCCCGTTAGAATCGTTGATAGTCGTGGTATGAATAGGCCACACGTGACGGTTAATCACCGGTCCGGCAGCACCTTGGAAACCAGCATATTTATCGTAGCTGATAAGGCCGCTGCTGATGTAGTTGAGCGCATCGTACGTGCTGTTGTCATCAGGAATCACCCCGTCTTTCTTCACATTGCCCCAGAAGCTGACGCTCTTATAATCGTTGGTACTCTCCGGTTCTTCGTACCAGCATACACTGGAATAGTCTACCAGATACCAAGGGTCGGCACCTGCACTTTCCTTATAATACAGGTCTGCCACATACTCATCATTTTCAATGGCGTGTTTGTAAGAATCAAGCATTTCCACGGTCTTATCTATCAGCAATCCCCAGCGGATAAGGTCGTACTTACGTACAGCTTCACCTGCCAACTCCCAAGCACGTTCATCCACGATAGCGTCGAAGAACGACTCCTTACTTCCGGCTGCCTGGGCTACGTATTGTGAAACCTTTTCGGCATTCCCGTTAAAGGCACGGCTGCGCACTTCCGCCAGAGCTTCCATAGCCGACTTACCACATGTCCCGCTACCGTTAGGCCCGTAAAGTTCGTTTACCACTTCGGCATACATCAGCAATACGTCAGAATAACGCATCACTACCCAGTTGATGCCATAACCGGTCTTTGTACTTACAGCAGCATTTTGGGCACGCCACTCTTCCGTCATCTTACGTACATCCCATTTTGCCACATAAATGCCGAAAGGAGCATTCGTAAAGGTCTGCGTAGCAGTCACATCACGCAATTCGTACGGTGCACAAGTTATGTCACGGCGCACATCTTCCGGATCGAACGACATAAAGAAAGGAGCAGTCAGCTTCACTTTTCCTGATGAATTGCTGAAGCCAAACGGGCTACCCGCCGTATTGATACGTACACCTGCCGTATACCCCATCTCACCTGAATAATTCAGTCCGTGTGCCACTTCGAAGATGTTCTCGTAATACGTCTGGTCCAGTGTCAACTGGTTGATACGATACCATTCATCTTCATAACTGGGATTCAACTGGTGTCTGCCACTGGTGATAATGGCATCCAAGCAGTTCAAGGCAAGTTCATACAGTTCGCGGCGTTTCTCATCACCCGGGCGCATCGTCGGATAAGTAGGGTCACTGTATCCCAACTGGCCTTCACGCTTCTCACTCAGGTTTACATAACCTTCTTTGGGTGTCTCACGGATGGCATAACCGGCTTCAGCCAATGCAATGCGGGCAGCCAGTCCGTATGCGAAACCTTTGGTACAATGCTCAGAAGTATAACCTGCCTCTCCTACCCACGGCAACAATTCGGCAGCTTCCTGCAAATCCACCAGCAAAGAGTCCATGATGACATCACGGTCTGTCTTTTCCAAATAAAGGTTGGAACCGTCACTTTTGGTGGATTCCATCTTCATGGGCACATCACCGTAATGCTTGATTAAGTCGAAATACACCATGGCACGCAAGGTAAGCGCTTCACCCAAATAGTAACGCATGTTTTCATTTTCACGGATTTCGGAACCGCGTATGCCCTCGATAACCCAATTGGCATTCTCGATAATCTCGAACATTTCGCTCCAGTTATTTGCCAAACGGTTCCAATTGGGAGCATTGTAGCTGCAAAGACCGCGTTCGGAATCTGCCGTAGTAGTTTCTTGCGTCAAGGCATCTACCAGTTCAATGTCGCTGTTGGTAGAAAAGTTCAACGGAATACGGCATCCGTAAGTGTGGTCTAACACAAGTCCGGCATATACTTTGTTCAAAGCTTGTTGGGTATATCCTTCCGTATTGTATACCGTTTCGGGAAACATTTCAGAAGGAGACGTCTGGTCCAAGAAGTCGGAACAAGATGTCAATGTTGTGGCAAAGGCCAAGCCTGCCAGTGCCCATGTCTTATATATATTTTTCATATTTCAATCCTTTTTTCAGGTTTTTAGAATGTAACGTTGATACCTCCAACAATAGAGAAGCTCTTGGGATAAGCCGCATAATCCACACCCGGAGTCATCGGAGTGCTGGTACAGCAATCCACTTCAGGGTCTACTCCCGAATAACCTGTAAAGCAGAACAAGTTATATCCTGTAGCATAGATGCGTACATTTTGCATCAGCATCTTCTGACTCCATGCTTTCGGCAAGGTATAACCGATAGAAACGGTCTGCAAGCGCAAGAAAGACGCATCTTCCACATCCCAGCTGGTAAGGGGACGTCCGGTTACGGTAGCCGGGTTATAAATAGACTTTCCGCTGTTCACGCCATTGATATAGTCATAATAAGCCTGTTCGCCATGAGCGGCAATGTAGTCATTGGCAAAATTACGGTTCATCATATTTTCGCCTGTAACGGGGTCTACGCGCGACCAACGGTTGGCCATTGTAAAGTTATTGTTCACATTATAGTGTTGGCGTGAGCCTTCATAATAACTTGAAGCGGCTTTTGTTCCGTTGATGATTTGACCTCCCAATTGATAATTAAAGAATACCGTAAAGTCAAAGTTTTTCAGGAAACGGCCGTTCAGTCCAAAACCACCAATCACGGGCTGAATGGTATTGCCCAAACGGACTTTATCATTGGCATCGATAACACCGTCGTTATTCACGTCTTTCAGCTTCATCGAACCCGGTTCCAATGAACCTGTTACAGTACCTAATCCATGAGTCACTGGTTTTCCTTCCGCGTCTGTACGGATTGCCCATCCCGTACCGTTCCATTGCAAATCATCGGTCGTATACACGCCATCGTAGATATAGCCGTATACTTCACCCAGCCGTCCGCCTTCTTCCAGATAGAATTCTTCCTGACTGATAACACCCGAACCAGACCAACGGCTGCTTTCCCAAGTAGCTCCGCCAGGATACTTGTCAATCTTGCCCCGGTTGTATGCAATGTTGAAGCTGAAGTTCAACCCCCAGTCGTTTTTATCGGCAATCACAATGTCCGTCATAAACTCGATACCCCTGTTAGAAGTCTGCCCTACATTCTGATACTGATAACTGTATCCGGAAGCACCTGGAAGCGTCTGGCGCATCAGCAAGTCTTTTGTCGTATTCCAATAAGTATCGATGCTACCGGTTATGCGGCTATTGAAGAAACCAAAGTCAATACCGATGTTGCGGGTTATGGTAGTTTCCCATTTCAAGTCAGGATTAGAAAGCATGTCACCGCGTTGCAACATCGAAGCTGCCGATTCACCGAAATAAATGGTACGGTCGCTCGTGCTACCCAGCGAATAAGTCGTATACATGTATTTGGCATCAATGCGGTTGTTACCTGCTGTACCGAACGAAAAACGGAGTTTCAGGTTGGAAAGCCAGTCGCTCGCTTTTTTCATGAATGATTCTTCGCTGATACGCCATGCCAAAGCCACAGAGGGGAATACACCCCAACGGTTGCCGTCGGTGAATTTGCTGGAACCGTCGGCACGGACCGTAGCGGTCAGCAAATAACGGTCAAGCAATGAATAGTTGATACGTCCGAAGAAAGAAGAAGTATTATCTTTGATACCAATATAAGTTTCAGTGGGCAATGCCGTTCCGTTACCCATAGAGGCAAGCACCTGGTCTACCGTATTGTCGGTCGGGAAGCCTACCGAAGTCATATTGGTATCATCATACCATGAACTGGTCATTTCCTGACCAATCATTACGTTAAACTTATCTTGTTTTGCCAACAGGTTCTTATGGTCGTATGTCACCGTATTCGCCAAACGCCATTCCTTTTGGACACGCTTGGTCAGATATGCCTGAGGCTGACCGGAATAACCGAACTTCGAATTGGCGGTAGCTTTGGCTTCCCACACCTGGTCTGTGTTATTATAACGCCATCCGTATCCGTATTCCGAACGGAATTTCAAGCCTTCTATCGGCTCCCATGTCAGGCTGGCATTGGCATTGTTCTGCAGACGGGTCTGCTTCTTATAAGTCGCGTTAATACGTTCCAACGGAGTAAAATCCGTATTACCGGTATCCTCGTCCACAAAATCTTCCGAAAGACGGGTTATCGGACGATAAATGGTACTGCGCGCCACGATTGAATATGCCTTACTGCTCTCCTGTGTATCAGCACCACCACTCAAACCGTCAATTTCCGTATACGAGAAACGGTCGTTCAAGTCAAGCGTCAACCACTTGTTCAACTTGGTCTGCAACTTTACGGTAATATTGTTACGTGCATAGCCCGACCCGATCATGACGCTCTTTTCGTCATTGCGTGAATAGCTGACCGCATATTTGGTTTCTTTCGTACCACCGTTTACACTCACGTTGTATTGTTGCTGGTTACCCGTACGTCCGAAAAGCTCTTCCTGATAGTTAGTCCCTTCTACCGATTTCCAGATGTCCAAATCCTGATACAAACCGTAATTCGTTCCGTCCTGGTTCAGTTCCTGCTGGTACATCACATACTCATACGGGCTTAACACACCTACTTCGCCTACCCGCTTGCGTATACCGAAAGATGCACCGAAATTGACTTGCGGCTTCCCTTCGTGTCCGGACTTCGTAGTAATGATAATAACACCATTGGCTCCTTTAGCACCGTAAATAGCGGTAGAAGAAGCGTCCTTTAACACATCGATGCTTTCGATATCTGCCGAAGCGATATCACTGATACTGCTTACCGGAAATCCGTCCACAATATATAAAGGAGAGTTATCCTGCGACAAAGAACCACCTCCACGCACACGGATTTTCACTTCAGCATCGGGAGATCCTTCCGTGGTTGTGATAGATACACCCGGCATCTTACCAGTCAATGCTTCCGACACATTGTTTACAGGTACGGCTGCCAATTGTTCCGCGTCAACCGAAGCGATTGAACCGGTCAAGTCCCTCTTTGACATTGTTCCGTATCCGATTACCACCACTTCGTCCAGCAGCTGGGCATCGTCTGCCAATGTAATGTTAAATGTAGTTTGGTCATCCACCTTGATTTCCTGAGTAGCATACCCGATATACGACACCACCAGCGTACTTCCTGCTTTCACGTTCGGAATAGAAAACTTACCGTCGAAATCGGTAATCGCTCCCGCAGTAGTACCTTTCACTAATACGCTTACTCCAATCAGCGGCTCACCCGTGCCGTCTACAACCGTACCGGTCACCGTCTTTCCCTGAGCAAACATAACGAGACACAGCATAGCCAGCAATAGCGTAGCTCCTGCCCTACGAACTAAATTTGCTAAATCCATAAACTAAATATTAAGTTGAGTATTAAAAATAAATCCAGTCCTTGCGTCTACTCTGAAAGGACACGAAGAGAAAATATCTTGGAAGAAAGTGCATTCTCCCCCTTTTATCTGTCCGCATGTGCCTTTCATAATAGTAGGCTTAACTTCGTTCCACATTTGGGTAACAAAATTATAGCAAATATTATGAAAGAAGGTGAAATAGTTGGTTATTTGTGTGGAAAAATTAATTTAAAAAGAGCAGAATCAGATAGATATTCCACACACTTGTACTCCTAGATACGATTGTGCCCTGCCAAGAATACATTTTTATTACCGCACGGTTCCCTCCGCACGAGAGGCCGTCCGAAACGCAACTAGTTTCATAAGCCTATGAAGCTAGTTGCAATGCCCAATGCAGCCATATCCATCAGCCACCGGATAAGCTTCATTTCGACTGGCATTTTGAGGACATTCATTCAGAAACTGTTTTGAATTTATCGCCCAAAGCACACACGAAAATGAGAAGCTGTTTTGAATTTATCGCCCAAAGCACACACGAAAATGAGAAGCTGTTTTGAATTTATCGTGCGATGATTTGGGATGAGTTTTTGAGGCATTTTCGCTTCTGTGATGAGGAAGATAGCGGGCTATCTGACGAAGAACAGGAGCGAAAAGGACCAAAAAATCGCCCAAAGCACACACGGAAACGGATACATCAAGTCAAGAAAAACTTTTTGGAGAAGTTCAAAACAGCTTCTGAATACATCAAGACGAAAAAAACTTTTGGTAGAAATTCAAAACAGTTTCTCAGTTTTTTATTTCGTCCGGTCCACCACATAATCTACATAAGCGGTGAGTGCCGCACGGAGCGACTCGTCCGTCTGGGCAGGAAGCAAGCCAAGTGCCTTGTCACGGTAATCGTGCATCACCTTGTCGGCATACTCGATGCCTCCCTCACGCTTCACGTAAGACACGAAAGAAGCAATTTCCTCCTGTGAGGCTTTCAGCGAACGGATGCGCAGGGCCAGTTCTCGCGTCGCTTCATCCGCCTGATGATTGAGTACATACAGGGCAGGCAGGGTGAGTTTGCCTTCCAGCATATCGTTCCCCGTAGGCTTGCCCAACGCTTCGTTCTCAAAATAATCGAAAATATCATCTTTAATCTGGAAAGCGATACCTATCATTTCACCGAACAATGCGGCCTTGTCCACATCATCCGCCGAAGCCTTGACAGAAAGCGCACCACTCTCAGCACTTGCCGTAAAAAGGGCTGCCGTCTTCTTACGGATGACATCGAAATAAATCTCTTCGGAAAAATAAGTATTGCTGGTATTTGCCAATTGCACAATTTCACCTTCAGATAAGTTCTGTCCCAAGCGGGCCACCAGGTCCACCAATTCGATTTCTTTTGTATAAGCGGCATGACGGAGGCTCGTAGCAAGCATATAATCGCCCACCAATACCGAGACACGGTTATCATACAGCGCATTGACCGACGCTTGTCCGCGCCGCTTGTCGCTCTTGTCAACCACATCGTCGTGAACCAGACTTGCCGTATGAAGCAATTCCAACGACAAAGCCGAATGCAACGTGGCGGAATTGATTTCGCCATAAAGTTTCGCCATCAACAATACCAGCATGGGGCGCATCATCTTCCCGTTACGCTTCCGGATATAGCCCAGCACATCACCCAGTATCGGAGCGGTACTGGTCAAAGCGGTATCGAAAAGCATCTTAAATTCGCTCAGTTCCCTTTCTATCGGTTTCCTGATTAGTCCTATCTTGTCCATTAGAGATTTATTTGGGCACAAAAATAATAATAAAACATCGAAATACGGTGTTTTTTTGTACTTTTACGTTCAAAACATTAAATATTTTACACGAATGGAGAAACTTTTTCTACTGGACGCATACGCTTTGATTTACCGGGCATACTATGCTTTCATCAAAAATCCCCGTATCAACTCGAAGGGATTCAATACTTCCGCCATCATGGGCTTCGTCAATACACTGGAAGATGTGTTGAAGAAAGAGCAGCCCACACACATTGGAATCGCCTTCGACCCTGCAGGTCCCACGTTCCGCCACGAGGCTTACGAGCAATACAAAGCCCAGCGTGAAGAGACGCCCGAAGTCATCCGTCTCTCGGTGCCTATTATAAAAGACATCATCCGTGCCTACCGCATCCCCATTCTTGAGGTAAGCGGATACGAAGCCGATGACGTCATCGGAACCCTTGCCACCGAAGCCGGACGGCAAGGCATCACCACTTACATGATGACGCCCGATAAAGACTACGGGCAGTTGGTATCGGACAACGTCTTCATGTACCGTCCCAAATACGGCGACAAGGAATTCGAAGTGATGGGCGTAGCGGAAGTGAAAGCCAAGTTCGACATCCAGTCTCCGGCTCAGGTCATTGATATGCTGGGGTTGATGGGCGACACCGCCGACAACATCCCCGGATGCCCGGGCGTGGGCGAAAAGACTGCCCAGAAACTGATAGCCCAATTCGGAAGCATCGAAAACCTGCTCGAACATACCAGTGAGCTGAAAGGTGCCATCAAGACCAAGGTAGAAACCAACCGCGAACAAATCCTGTTCTCCAAATTCCTTGCCACCATCAAGACCGATGTACCCATCCGCCTCGATATGGACGGGCTGAAACGGGAGGAGCCGGACAAGGAAACGCTCAAGCGGATATTCGAAGACCTGGAGTTCCGGAGCTTGCTCGACCGCGTGGTGGGAACCGATAAGAAAACCGCCGCTCCCCCACCCTCCGCGCAAGGCGATCTCTTTGGCTTTTTTACGCCCGAGAGTACGGAAGCTCCTGAAAATTCAAATCTCACAAGGCTTGACGACCTTGCTTCCGACTATCAACTCATTGATACAGAAGAGAAAATCGACCAATTATTACAAAATATCCTGACACAGAAGATTTTCAGTCTGGATACGGAGACCACCGGAACCGACCCGATACGTGCCGAACTGGTGGGAATGAGCTTCTCGTATACCGAAAACCAGGCATTTTATGTTCCCGTCCCTGCCGACCGCACCGAAGCACAACGCATCGTGGATAAATTCAAGCCCGTCTTCGAAAACCCGCAAACATTAAAAGTGGGACAGAACATCAAATACGATATGCTGGTCTTGGCGAACTACGGTGTGGAGATACAAGGACCCATGTTCGACACGATGATAGCCCACTATGTGCTCCAACCCGAACTGCATCACGGAATGGACTACCTTGCCGAAATCTACCTGCACTACGAAACCATCAAAATAGAAGAACTCATCGGCCCGAAAGGAAAGAACCAGAAGAATATGCGCGACCTTGACCCTATCAATATATATAGGTACGCGTGCGAAGACGCCGATGTCACACTGAAACTAAAAAACGTGCTGGAAAAGGAATTGAAGCAAAACGATGCCGAAGCCCTCTTCCGCGACATCGAAATGCCGCTCGTGCCCGTACTTGCCTATATGGAACGCAACGGTGTGCGCATCGATACCGAAGCTCTGAAGGAAACCTCGCGCCACTTTACCGCCCGCATGAACCAGATAGAAGAAGAAGTGCACCGCCTGGCTGGGGTAGAATTCAACATTGCCTCTCCCAAGCAAGTAGGCGAAGTGTTATTTGACCGCCTGAAAATCGTAGACAAGCCCAAGAAGACCAAAACAGGGCAATATGTCACCTCCGAAGAAGTGTTGGAGAGCCTGAAAGGAAAGCACGAAATCGTAGCAAAGATTCTGGAACACCGCGGATTGAAGAAGCTTCTCGGCACCTACATCGATGCCCTGCCCCAGCTTATCAACCCGCAGACAGGCCATATCCATACCTCGTTCAACCAGACCGTGACCGCCACGGGACGGCTTAGTTCGAGCAACCCGAACCTGCAAAACATCCCCATACGCAACGAGGACGGGAAAGAAATCCGTAAGGCATTCATCCCCGACGAGGGTTGCGAGTTCTTCTCGGCCGACTATTCGCAAATCGAACTCCGCATCATGGCGCACCTCAGCGAAGACCCGCACATGATAGAAGCCTTCCGCGAGAATCAGGACATCCATGCCGCCACCGCCGCCAAGATATATAAGGAAAAGCTGGAAGACGTGACCCGCGAGCAACGGAGCAAGGCGAAAACCGCCAATTTCGGCATCATTTACGGCATCTCGGTATTCGGACTTGCCGAACGCCTCAACATCGACCGCAAGGAAGCCAAGGAGCTGATAGACGGCTATTTCGAAAACTATCCGCACGTAAAGGAATACATGGACAAAAGCATCCAGTCGGCACGCGAAAAAGGCTATATCGAGACCATCTTCCGCCGCCGCAGGTATTTGCCCGACATCAATTCACGCAACGCCGTAGTGCGGGGATATGCCGAGCGCAATGCCATCAACGCCCCTATCCAAGGAAGTGCCGCCGACATCATCAAGGTAGCAATGGCGCGCATCTACCGCCGCTTCCGCGAAGAGGGAATCCGTTCGAAGATGATTCTCCAAGTACACGATGAACTTAACTTCAGCGTCCTGCCCGAAGAAAAGGAAAAAGTGCAACAGATTGTGATAACTGAAATGGAGAGTGCTTACAAAATGAAAGTTCCTTTGCAAGCCGACTGCGGTTGGGGTCAAAATTGGCTGGAAGCGCACTAAGGATTCGCAATAGTTAACATATCTTTATTTGCTAACATTTTGCTAAAATCGAATAAATTTTTAGCCGAAATGTTAGCTCATATCAAAAGTTTCACTACCTTTGCAGCGTAATCAAAAACAAAAAGATAGCAAACCCTTAAAAATATAAAGATATGAAAGCCTTGAATTTTATTAGAAGTTTAATTGTTGTAGCATGTGTATTTGTAGCCAACCTTACAGTTTCAGCCAACAATCCGGAAGCAGGTTTAATCTACAATACGGAAGAAGTAAACGGTGTCAAAGTTTCCGAAACTGTTTACAAGATGAACGAAGGTATCCTGACCAATTACGAAAAGTACAGTTATAAGTATAATGACAACAAACAGGTAGTAGAAAACACCCTGCAAAAGTGGGATGCATTCGATAACCAATGGCATAACCACATGCGTATCAAGTACTCATACGCTGGCGACAATGTCACTATCGAATACTACAAATGGAACAAAAGCAAGAAAGATTACATCCTTGTTCCAGACATGACTGTCACGGTACAACAATAAGCAGCACATAAAACAAAACATATTTTCATAAACTCTCTACACACGGAAGAGACGCCTCGCGAGAAGCGTCTCTTTTTTGTTTTAGTACTCTTCAAGTACAGATTCATACCAAGAACCGGCTTATTAAGTTACGATTTGTAAGCAATCGGCAAATCCTTTACCGTTTCACCCATATATTTTCCTTATCACGACAAACTATATTCCCCAAGCCAGCCCACATACTTTTATGTTCTCCATATCGAGAACACAAAAAGATATAGACTGCAACAGATTATTCATTAACCAACTCTCCAAAATAACTTTGCCGGAATGCATTTAAACCGACTCTGACGGTTATCGTTGAGATGATGCAAGTAAATTTTGCATAACAAATATCAGAGGTGTGCCGATATGCCAAAAGAAATAACTATATTTGCACCCTAACGTAATACCTCAATCATGTCAGAGAAAGAATTAAACGCATACCGCTTCAGTCCGGAGCAGGAGCCTACGGACGAAATGCTGGAACAAATCATGAGGGAAGTTGCCGAGGAAGCGAGAACGAGCAACCAAAAGGCAACGGAGGAGCATTTCATGCAAATGTGGCAAAACGTTTTGACAAAACAAGCAAAATGGGCGAAAGACATAGAAAACATACGGAATGGACACAAATAAACGCTTACCGGAAATGATTGTAATAGCCGGACCTAATGGCTCAGGCAAGACATCCGTCACTCAAAAGTTCCTGCATCACGAATGGGCGGAAGGCACGCTATACATCAATCCGGACGAAGTGGCTAAAGATAAATATGGCGACTGGAACTCACCGGAAGCTGTACTAAAAGCAGCTAATTATTGCGCCGAGCTACGAGAAACATGTTTATCGGAAAGAAAAAGCTTTGTGTTTGAAACCGTAATGTCCGCCGAAGATAAAGTCGCATTCATCATTAAAGCCAAACGGCAAGGCTTCTTTATCCGTTTATTCTTTATCTCGACTTCACACCCCTCTATCAATGCGGCAAGAATTGCCAACAGGGTGATGAAAGGGGGACATGACGTGCCCATCACTAAAATCATTTCGCGCTATTTCAAGTCCATAGAAAATTGCAAGACCGTAGCACCGATTGTGGACCGCCTCTATGTGTACGACAATTCCATAGACGGCGAAGATGCCAAACTTCAATTCCGCTTGGTCAATGGCGAATTAAAGAAAATGTATGTAACCGAAGTGTCTGAATGGGCGAAAATCCTATTACCAGATGCCCGATAATAAGAGGCTTCTATGTAAATAATCGGAATGCCCTGCCCGATATGCCAAAAGAAATGACTACCTTTGCCCGTTGAAACAAGCAAGAAATCAAAACAATAAAAACAATATATCATTATGGCTTTACAATGTGGCATCGTCGGTTTGCCGAACGTGGGCAAATCTACGCTTTTCAATTGCTTATCAAACGCAAAGGCTCAAGCAGCCAATTTCCCTTTCTGTACCATCGAACCGAATGTGGGCGTAATTACCGTTCCCGATGAACGCCTCAACAAATTAGCGGAATTAGTCCATCCGGGACGCATCGTGCCTACTACCGTAGAAATCGTAGACATCGCCGGACTGGTGAAGGGTGCCAGCAAAGGCGAAGGACTGGGCAACAAGTTCTTGGCGAACATCCGCGAAACAGATGCCATCATCCACGTGCTGCGTTGCTTCGATGATGAAAACGTGACCCACGTAGACGGTACGGTAAATCCGGTACGCGACAAGGAAATCATTGATACCGAACTCCAGCTGAAAGACCTGGAAACCATCGAAAGCCGTATCCAACGCGTACAGAAGCAGGCACAAACCGGAGGTGACAAAGCAGCTAAACAAACCTATGATGTACTGGTGCGCTACAAAGAGGCACTGGAACAAGGCAAATCGGCACGCACGGTGCAGTTCGAATCGAAAGACGAACAGAAAATAGCGCACGACCTGTTCCTGCTCACGGCGAAACCGGTGATGTACGTATGCAACGTAGACGAAGCAAGTGCTGCCACAGGCAACAAGTACGTAGAGCAGGTGCGTGAGGCGGTAAAGGACGAGAACGCCGAAATCTTGGTAGTAGCCGCCAAGACCGAAGCCGACATCGCCGAACTGGAAACCTACGAAGACCGCCAGATGTTCCTGCAGGAAGTGGGACTGGAAGAGTCGGGTGTGAACCGCCTCATCAAGTCGGCATACAAGCTTCTGAATCTGGAAACCTTTATCACCGCCGGTGAAATGGAAGTAAAAGCATGGACGTACCACAAGGGCTGGAAAGCCCCGCAATGTGCCGGCGTCATTCACACCGACTTCGAAAAGGGCTTCATCCGTGCCGAAGTCATCAAATACGAAGACTATATCCAATACGGAAGTGAAGCCGCCGTACGCGAGGCTGGCAAGCTGAACGTAGAGGGCAAAGACTACGTGGTGCAGGACGGCGACATCATGCACTTCCGCTTTAATGTGTAATCCGTTTTTTCACCACAGATTACACAGATTTTTCTATTTATTATAATAATGGCAAGCGAGAATAGTGTTATTATTGTCTCTCTTTGATTTTTAATAGAATAAAATCTGTGTAATCTGTGGTGAAAACCTCAAGAACTTAAGAACTCACCATGAAATACTTAGTAGTAGGAACAGGGGGCGTGGGAGGCTCTATCGCCGGATTCCTCGCTCTGGCAGGCAAAGACGTGACCTGCATCGCACGCGGCAAACACCTGGATGCCATCCGGCAAAAAGGGCTTCACCTGAAATCAGACTTGAAAGGCGAACATTTTCTTCCCGTGAAGGCTTATACCGCCGAAGAATTCGAAGGAAAAGCCGACGTGATTTTCGTATGCGTGAAAGGATATTCCATCGACTCTATCAAGGAAGTATTAGAACGTGCTTCCACCCCCGAAACGCTAGTCATCCCTATTCTGAATGTGTATGGCACCGGACCGCGCATCGGAAGGCTTGTGCCTTCGGTACACGTGCTCGACGGATGCATCTACATCGTAGGATTTGTTTCGGGAGAAGGCGAGATTACCCAAATGGGAAGCATCTTCCGCCTGGTATTCGGCGCACGCCCTGAACAAGGCATTTCCTGCGGACAATTGAATCAAATAGCCGAAGAACTGCGTGCGTGCGGCATCAAAGTAGACGTATCGGACGACATCAACCGCGACACTTTCATCAAGTGGGCATTCATCTCCGCCATGGCATGTACCGGAGCCTACCACAATGTGCCCATGGGCGAAGTGCAGCACGAAGGCGAGGTGCGCGATACTTTTATCGGATTATCGCAGGAAAGTGCCGAAATCGGGCGCAAACTGGGTGTAATCTTCCCCGAAGACCCCGTAACGTATAACCTGAAAGTCATTGACAAGCTCGACCCGCACAGCACCGCCTCCATGCAGAAAGACATTGCCCGCGGACACGAATCGGAAATACAAGGCTTGCTGTTCGATATGATTGACTTGGGCGAACGGCTGGGCATCGATTTGCCGACGTATCACAAAGTGGCATTAAAATTCAAGAAAGCATAAGAAAGCATGAAACACATCATCAACATTGATACATGGGAACGGAAAGACAATTATAACTTCTTCCGAGGCTTTGCCAACTCGTGGATTGCCATAACGAGCGAAGCCGATTGCACCGAGGCATACGCACGGGCAAAGGCACAAGGGCATTCGTTTTTCCTCTATTATCTTTATGCCATCACGAAGGCGGTAAACGAAATCAAGGAATTGCGCTATCGCTGGGATAAGAACGGGCAAGTGGTCTACCACGATACGGTGGATGTGATTACACCTATCGCCGTACCGGGACGTACATTCTACACCGTGCGTATTCCCTATCATCCCGACTTCGATACATTCTACCGTGAAGCGCGGCGTATCATCACCTCCATTCCCGAAGACGGAGACCCGTATGGCACAGATAAGCAGATAGCGGAACAAGGAGATTTCGACGTGTTCCTGCTCAGCGCCACGCCGAAACTGTATTTCACCTCCATCACCTATACCCAACAATCGGTAGGGCATCCGTTGGATTATCCGTTGATGAATGCAGGCAAGGCAATCACCCGTGCAGGACGGCTCTACATGCCGATAGCACTTACCGTAAGCCATGCCTTTGCAGACGGAGCGCACATCTCGCTCTTCTTCGAGAAGGTGGAGCAGACGCTGAAGGAACTATAAACATTTACGATTAGACAATTTACTATTTACGATGGAGAAAGTCATAAATCGTAAATAGTAAATTGTCTAATCGTAAATGGGCTTATTTCAAAAGTTCTTCAATCGCATCTATAATCTTCTTTTCGGTCGTACCTTTGGCATATCCTTTTATTACTTTCCGAATCACAAGATTCTCATCCAACAAGAAAAAGAAAGGCACAAAGCCTCCTGTCTTGTAATCAATGACTACTTGTTCGTTTCCGGACAAAAAAGTATAACCAATCTGATGGCGGCTTATATAATTCCGCACATTCGCTAACGGCTTGCCCCAAGAATCTATCGCAACCAACTGGAATTTATCTTTATCAAAACGCTTGTCCAATTCATTCAGAAACGGAATGGCAAGTTGGCATACCCCACATCCTATTCCCGTAAGATTGAGCAACATCACCTTTCCTTTCAAAGAAGAAAGCGAAACCGAATCACCCTGCATATTCACCGCCGTCCAATCGGGTGCCGGTTTATCCGCTAATTTAAAAGGTTCTTCATCATATTTGTTCTTTTCGCCCATCCGTACCAACTCATACCCTTCAGGCACAAGCGCATATAAATCGAAATTCTTATCGGGCAAAGTATTCAATTTCACATTCGAACATTCATCTATACCGGAATTACTTCCACAAAGTTCTCTTTTGTATTTATAAGGAAGGCCTGTCTCTTTATCTATCCAGATTTCAAAAACCATTATCGGGTCAGCCATAAAAGACATTTCCGGAAAATGGAAAGGCTTCCCGAAGAATTCCACTTCCACTCCTTCGTCGATAGTCAATTTCAAATAATACTCCTTCTCTGTCTCCTTCACTTCCCGAATAACGTTATCTTTCGTTTCCAACGTATAACGGATGATACTCGTCACATAATTGAAAAAAGGAGGTTGGATAAGCCTTACCGGAAGAAACTGATTGGAAAAATCATTTACCTCTGCTACTTTTTGATAACGGTTCATATATACTGAAACTGTTCCGTCATATCCCAATTCAAAGCGCGTTTGGTCTTCAGAATCCCATTCTAAAAAACTCGACCCGATGGTGGTATCTTGCGGATTGCGGTATTCTTCCACAAACACCTTGCTGACACTACTTGGCAAAGTATCTCCCGCCATCCAACCTTCACTATACAAGTCATACGTCGCCGACTTGACGCTTTCTAACTTACTCAATACTTCTCTCAGATACTCTTGTGCCTGAAGGGAACTGCCAGCCAGCAGGCACATTGCTAAAATAATCAGTGTTTTCATGTGTTGATGTTTTTAATGTTTTCTGCCGGCAAAAGAATAAGAATCCCGGTAATCGGACAAAAAAATTAGCTGAACTTTTTCTGAAATCTAAGTTTTTCGCTTATTTTGCTATCGGTTAGCATCGCATCTATGAAGACAAAAGAACTATACATCCTCGGCATCCTGAGTGCCATTATCGTTACGGCATTGTGTCTGTCTTTACAAGCAGGCGAAGAACGTATCCGGCAAGAAACGAACCATGCGTTCTGCGAAGCCACCGCCTGGCACTATACCGAACGGGTAGAACTGTTCCAGCATTTCACCCATCCCGACTTGAATCCCTATTCCGAATATTACATCACGGCTCCCGTCTACGACCGGAAGATAAAAAAATACACCCTGCGTACGTGGAAAGACCGAACGGTGTTTGTCTTCAAAGACAGTGTAGACGAAGCGAAGGCACGCCGCCTGCTTAACGAGCACATCCTTACTAATGTCCACCCGATAGATGCCGACAAACTGAACATCTTGTTCCGGGCACGGCTCGCAGCGCGAAACATCTGCGGACAGACTGGAACCATCTATTACAACGGACAAGAAAGACACTGCAGTTCCGACACGCTCAGTGCTTCTTCTGCCTATTCCACACCCGTTTACCGCCAGGATATCACGGGCGACATCCAGGCACAAGGATGGGTGGCATACGATACGGTCACACTGCTCCGCTACATCGACCGGCGGTTCTTCCTGCTCATAGCACTGATAGCTCTTGGCACCGCCATCTGTTATTACCTGCGGAAAAGAAGCAATGCCTCCCACATTTATCCAGACATTTCTGTCAATATGGAAAAGCAAGAATTAATCATTGATGGCATCCTCTGTCCGTTACCCAAGCTAGACCTCGCCTTGTTTTGCCTCCTGCTCCGAAAGAAAGGCAGGTGCGTGAGTCGCGGAGAAATCAAACAACGCTTCTGGAAAACCGACACCAATGCCGATGAAAAGATAGACACACATATCAAAATACTCCGGAAACACCTGAAAGGCTTTCCGGAGTATCAGATAGTGACCGTACGCGGGCAAGGCTATTACCTGTCGGTCAAGAAAGGATCCTGACATTAATCATCGGGCAATTGATGTGAGACATATACCAGCGCATCGCACAAGGCAGGACGCCAATAACTCCAATCGTGTCCCCCACCCTTCACACGAAACTCGTAAGAAATACCACGCTTGCGAAAGGCTGAGACTAAATCGATATTAGCATCATATGTAAAATCCTTGTCACCACAATCAATGAACCAACGGACGGCTTTCCATGCCGACACATTCTTTTCACTTCCTTCCGTTATCGTGCGGATAGGGTTGTAATCATCTACCAGCTTCTGACGCCAAGGGGCAGAAGGGTCATCCTTCAAAAACTCCAACGGCTGGCTACGCAAATAACTGCTCATCCCATAAACCACGTTGAACAAGTCGGGATGAAGCACACCATATACGACCGATGCACCTCCACCCATTGAATAACCTGCCACCGAACGGTATGCCTTTTCCGCCTTTACCCGGTAAGTCTGCTCGATATAAGGCATAAACTCCTGAAAGAAAAAGTCTTCATACCGCCAATGTGCAGCATTGAACCATATCATATTATCCTTGTTGGCCTCAGGACAAACCACAATCATTTCCTGCATCTGCCCACAAGCTATCAAGCTATCTGCCAAATGTGAAAGCCCACCATAACGTTCCCAATCGGTATTCGAGCAATTTCCTCCGTGCAAAAGGTACAACACCGGATACGTACGAAGTGTATCCATATCATAACCCGGTGGTAAATAAACCGTATATTCACGTTCGGTAATACCTTGCAAAAGTGTACAAGGAACTGTCCGATAAAGCACTTTTCCACCTGCAAACAGTTTCAAGCAGCAAAGGCAAAACAAAAGATAAAAAAGAATGTATTTACGCATATTCCCTATTCATTTTCGTCATAGCCCAGAATCGAATCTCCACCAGTCCAAGTTAAACAAGGCATGGGGTTGTTTGCCTTTGAACACGAGGTACAAATCGTGGACACCTGTCACACTCTTCACCTGTGTTTTGAACTCCTGCCAGTTTTCCCATTCACCGGTGTAAGGAATATCAAGCGTACCCAATACTTCTCCTTCCAAGCCATCGATACGGAGTTCAATCTGTCCGCCAAAATAACGGCTAGAGGCACATGCCGTAAAAAGCGAAGCACCTTTGGCACCAAAATCTACTTCCCTTACCTTGATATAATCTCCGTGATGGACATCCGTGACATACACGCCACGCGCAGCATCCGTCCGGGTAGTCACGCCCTCGGACCAAGCTATGGTTTCAGCCTCTGTACGTATATAAGGATTAAGTCGGCCTACCGCTTCCGTTATGCCGGCATCGGTCATATGCATTTCTGGTATTTCTCCATTCGGAGTATAACGGAACTCTTCTACGCACACCGAACGGCAATAACTATGCCCGCCAGGCAAGGCATCGTTGTGATAGAAGAAATACGAATGTCCTTTATAGTCCACGATACCCGGATGATTGGTATTGCTTCCACGCTCCAACGGCATAACCACGCCCTTAGCTTGCCACTTGCCGCCAGCCGAAGAGCTCATAGAATAGTGAATGGATTCGGGGAAACCCGCAGCATAAATCAGATAATACCAGTCTCCACGCTTGTAAAGCCAAGGTGCTTCGGTAAATCCTCCCGAAAAGGCAATGCTATCCAAGCGGTCGATTGCCTCGATTTCTCCATCCAGACTTACCATATCTTCTTTCAGTTTGGCACGATAGCATACACCGTTTCCCCAATACAACCATGCCTGCCCATCGTCTGCAATATATACAGTGGGGTCTAAATCGTCCCAAGAATGTCCGGCATATGTTGTCATATCGTTCGTCACCAATCCGTGCCCCAAGGCATCCTTGAAAGGTCCGTAAGGTGTATCTCCTACAGCCACTCCGATAGAAGAACCGGGATTCTGCCGGTTTTGGGAAGAAATATACCAATAGAATTTCCCGTTTCTCGGTATGCATTGTGCCGCACTGGCATCACCTGCAGACCATGCAAAAGTACTGGTCTTGAGTGGTGCACCGTGATCTGTCCAATTTACCATATCGGTGGTGGTATAAAGCCGGTATTCACGCATCAGATACGAATTTTCAGGCGCATCCTTCTCGTCACAACCTACATAGAGATATAAAGTATCATTATACACCATAGGTGCCGGGTCGGCCGTATAATGAGTCTGTATAATCGGGTTTTGTGCTTGGACAGACATTACGCACATTCCTATTGACAACCCTAACAAAAATTTCGTTTTCATAGTTCTTTTCACACAATTATAAGTAATACTAATCAGGGGTTAAAAGGGAGTCAGAAACCAATACTTTTTATATCGGTTTCAGAAGCAGGACTATCGGCCTTTAACTCCTGAACAAAATGATAACTCCTGTAAAACACAACTGCTTTTATACCATGCACGGCATAGGTTTATGCATTTTCCCCGGAACAATTGTTTCCACATTTGGATTACATTATCGTTTCAGGCGGCTTCCTTTTATGGTTTTCATATGAAAACCGTATGGTTTCCATATCAAGAACGTACGGTTTCCATATCGAGAACGTACGGTTTCCATATCGAGAACGTACGGTTTCCATATCGAGAACGTACGGTTTCCATATCGAGAACGTACGGTTTCCATATGAAAACCATAAAAGTATGCCGCCTGAAACAAAGATATGGGCTACATGCAAAGCCAAATGTTCCTTACCGATATGCCATCAAATGCAAGGATGATGTGCGCACCGTCTCTACGGAAATGGCGTGGCACATGCAGGAAATGCACAAATCCATACCGCGCAAGGCATAACTTTCGATTTATGTAAGAAGCTGTTTTGAATTTCTCCAAAAAGTTTTTCTTGGCTTGATGTATCTGTTTTCGTGTGTGCTTTGGGCGATTTTTTGGTCCTTTCCGCTCCTGTTCTTCGTCAGATAGCCCGCTATCTTCCTCATCACAGAAGCGGAAATGCCTCAAAAACTCATCCCAAATCATCGCACGATAAATTCAAAACAGCTTCTAAGAAACCAAGCATAATCTGTTGATTCAATCGGCAACATCTGCCACCACCTGCCAGGCAAAGACCGTTCCGTCTTTCCGGTCGGGGCGTGTACCGGGCCAGTCGGCTGCATAAGGTTCGCCCGTCACCGGATTTAACCCGACAAAACGATTGGTATGAAGAGAAAGCAACATACAATGCCCCCACAACATATCTTGCCACAAGAAAAGACTTGCTTCTGTTTCTTCTTTCGTGATGCGCACATCGCCCGAAAGCCCCAACCCCGTTACGGTCAGAAATCCAGAACCATCCATTGCTTCAAGTGCCACACGTCCCTTACCACGGTCGTGTACCCTGAAATGGCATCCTAACCCTTCGAATTCTGCACTTCCCGGAGCTACATGATGTAACATCCCATGCGGATTGGCCCAAGCCCGTTCACCATTGGCAAGATTGGTCAGTGTAATGATTTTGCCTACAGGCAGATTCTTCGAACGATCGGCAAAAGGTTCGTACACTTCGAAATTGTCGAAATCGGCACGCCCGCCTTTCTTCCCCTCTGTATTGTAAGCAAACAAAGCATAACGCACTCCCTGGAACGTATGCATCTGATACCCCAAACGCAGCTGGTTGCCTATGGTCTCGAACGTATCTCCATCGGTACTATAACTTAATGAGGCCAAGTCATTATGATAATCGCCGTGAGCCCGCAACCATACTTTGGCAGATTCCAGCGGCTTGTCGGTATGTACATTCTTCACCATATCATAAAAACGAAGCATCAGTCCCTCGTCGGTGCGTGTCACGCCCACCCAATAATAGGGTGTATTCAGCAGAGCAAGACCAGCTACGTCACCTTTCTTCAGTCCACGTGCATCCAGTTCTACCGTAGCCATCGATTCGGGACCAACCACACGCTGGGTCAGTGTATTCCGAGCAAACATCAGACTCTTGGCAGGAAGTGTATGCAGACGCAGCACACCTTTTGCCAGTTCCCATCTGTTATCAACCGGGATATGATTCCATTGCCAGACTGGCTTCAGACTATTATCCGAAAAGTCATCGCTCCGTTCATAAGGAGCATGAGGACTCTCCTCCACACCCGTATCGGGCTTGAACCAGGTACGTGGCGAACGTCCCAGATTACCTTCTACCCCGAAATAAGGCCAACCGTCTTTCCATGTTACTGGAGACAAGTAAGTAAGACGTCCCACCGATTTCATATCCATCATCGAGAAGCCCCACCATTCACCATTAGGCAAATCTACAATGCCTCCCTGATGTAAAGGCACGGCACTGAAATAATTATCAGAAGGAGGCTGGAAACTGAATTTGCTCCCTTCGTCAGGTATATCGGACCAGAAACCATAGCCTTGTGTCCACCAACCCTGTTGTATCCCCATTGTTTCCCGATGGCTGATAACCGTTGTCTCATACGGACCTTCAGGACGGTCGGCACGGGCACACTGCATACGTCCTACCGGAGCATAGTCAGCACTGATGATGTAGTATTTCCCGTTAATTTTATAGAAATGATGTCCTTCCCCCATTGCATTTCCTTTCGGGATGATAATCCGGTCACTTCCTTCAACATATCCGCTGAAGTCTGGTTTGATTTCGATAAGGTGCACTTCATCATACCCGTGAACAGCATAAATCTTATCGTCATCATCAAATAAAACGCCCAAATCATAAATGCGTCCACCCATGTTCTTATGTATCCAGGGACCTTCAGGACGGTCTGCCGAAAATACCTGCAATCCATAGTTGTTCACATTAACAAAAATATAAAACTTCCCTTTGTGATAACGGATGGCAGGTGCCCAGATACCATTCCCATACACACCTTTCTTTCCTTCCAAATGGAATTCAGGTCCCAAGTCCAACTTGTCGAAAACATAAGTAACAAATTCCCAATTCACCAAATCTTTAGAGCGAAGCAAAGGCAATCCGGGCATAGTATGCATCGAACTGGCAACCATATAAAAATCTGTTCCCACCCGAATCAAGTCAGGATCGGTAAACTCATCATAGAACAAGGGATTGGTAAACGTACCGTTCCCGTTATCAGCGGTCCACGTCTGAGCCTGCAGGTTATACCACCCACAAATTCCCAGCACAAAAAGCCATAGATACTTCATTGTTTGCCCTCCTTACTGCTTCGGATGAAACATCCAGTAATCGAAATACATCACCCTGCCAGGCTTATCACCTTTGCATATAAAATACAGGTCATGCACGCCACTTATAGCTTCCACTTTGGAAGTAACCAGCGCCCAACGGTCATCCCAACCAGTCATAGGTACCTGCAACGTAGCCAGCAGCTTTCCTTGCAGACCATCGGCACGCACCTCCAGGGTTACCCCTCCGTTGTGTGTAGTTCCTACACGAGCAATGATGTCAGATGCCCCTTGGCTACGGAAGTCTACGCCCTTCACCTTGATGTATGCCCCATCACGCATAGCATTGACAAATACACCCACTTCTCCGTTTTGTGCCGACTTCATCCCTTCGGAGAAAGCCATCGTTTCAGCTTCATTCTTCCGGTACGGATTAAGTGCCGTCAACCCTTCACGGATACCTTCGGTCATCTTCATCGGCTGGATAGAACCATCGGCATTAAACACAACTTTCTCCACGCATACCGAACGGGTAAAGCCCGAACCTCCAGGCAGGGCACCATTGTGGTAGAAAAGGTAAGTTCCGCCTTTATAGTCCACAATACCCGGATGATTGGTAAAACTCCTTCCTTCGGTAGGCATCAGCGTACCTCCGTATTTCCAAGGTCCCAACGGACTCTTGCTCATCGAATAGCCCAAATGTTCGGATATCGGTCCACCAGCCCACAACAGGTAATACCAATCCTTGTGCTTGTAAAGCCATGGGCCTTCTTCGTAAAGTGTGGGACGTTCAGGCACATTCCCTTCCCGCTTACCAAAAGCCTCTTCGGTCATATCCACCTTCACAACATCTCCCGAATATGATATCATATCTTCGTTCAACTTCACATAATAACAAAAAGGATTGCCCCAATACAGATAAGCCTGCCCGTCATCGTCTATCATTACGGTAGGATCTATGTCCCCTTTTCCACTACTCACCAATGGCTTGCCAAGTGGGTCGTAGAAAGGACCATAAGGACTGTCTGCTACAGCTACGCCAATAGCTCCCCCTCCTTTTTTCATCGTCACCGGGACATACGCATAAAATTTACCTCCACGTTCGACACACTGCATAGCCCAAGCATCTCCCCGCGCCCACTCGAATGTCTTGTACGACAAGGGAGTCGGATGTTCAGTCCAGTTTACCATATCTTCGGTAGAGTACAATTTCCAGTCGTTCATTGTAAACCACGTAGATGCGTCTTCATCATGGCTTGTATATAAATACAAGCGGTCACCATATACCATCGGTGCCGGGTCGGCGGTATAAGCAGTCTGGACAATCGGGTTTTGTGCCATAACCAGTATAGGGGTTACAAGCATCGAAAGACTAATAAATATGTTTTTCATAAACTATGTCATTCTATTATTCTACAAATTTCCAATAATCCCAATTCATCAGGTCTTTTCCGGCATCACCTTTGAAACGGAACACCAGGTCGTGAACACCCTTCGCCCCCTTCACCGGACAGGCAAACTCCTTGTATATGTCCATTCCTCCGGTAGCCTCAACTTGAACTGTTCCTACCAACGGACCATCGGCTTGGTCTAAATGAATCTCAATTGCGCAATGCCCTGCATCAGAAGCGACAGAAGCCACAAAACGAGATGCGCCTTCTTTTCCGAAATCAACACCTTTTACCACCAAAGTATCAGAGTCATTGATTTTCGTGACATAAATGCCACCATCGGTACGGCGCTCGGTTTTCAGCCCATATCCCCAAGCCATAGTCTCGGCTTCTACCCTGCGGTAAGGATTAAAGTTTTCAATCTGCACCAGCTTCGTATCTTTAAAATAAGGCACCTCCTGTATCGTACCGTCTACATTATAATGCATTTCGGCGGCCGATATCGAACGGCGTTCATGATGCTCCTCCATTTCGAGACGCAACAGATCGTAATTCTGTCCGAAAACGTAACTCTTGCCTTTATAGTCAATGATTCCCGGATGATTTCCGCGCGTACGGTCGGTAGGAGCCATGATGTAGCCCTTCACCTCCCATGGTCCCGTAGGACTGTTACTCATGGCATATCCGATTCCTTCTGGGCAACAAGTAGAAGCGTATGCCAGATAATATTTCCCGTTACGTTTGTAAAACCACGGTCCTTCCTGATAATGTTCCAACTTGCCTATCTTCACAATATCGCCCGAATACGACACCATGTCTTTGTTCAGTTTCACATAATACAAGTTCGGGTTACCCCAATACATATAGGCTTGTCCGTCATCGTCAATCCAAACAGTAGGATCGATATCTTCCCAATGCTCTTGTTGCCACACGATAGGCTTGCCTATGGGATCCTTAAAAGGTCCGTAAGGCGAATCGGAAACCAATACGCCAATGCCGTTCCCATGAAGGGGGCAATACATATAAAACTTACCGTCACGCTCCACCACTTGTTGTGCCCATGCACCGTTATCGCGCTTACGCCATACAAAGTCTTTCAAGGAAGCCACGGGTCCGTGGTCGGTCCAGTTCACCATATCAGTAGAGGTATATAGCTGCCAGTCGAGCATCTTGAAGTCATAACCTTGCGCATCGTCCTCATCGTGACTGGTATACAGAAAAATCGTGTCATTGTACACCATCGGTGCAGGATCGGCGGTGTATTTGGTCTGAATAATCGGGTCTTGGGCATTTGCACCAACAGCATACAAGCCCATCATCATAAATGCTAATTTTTTCGATTTGTTTTTCATCTTTTATTCTTGATTTAATGAGAAGCTGTTTTGAATTTCTCCAAAAAGTTTTTCTTGGCTTGATGTATCCGTTTTCGTGTGTGCTTTGGGCGATTTTTTGGTCCTTTTCGCTCCTGTTCTTCGTCAGATAGCCCGCTATCTTCCTCATCACAGAAGCGGAAATGCCTCAAAAACTCATCCCAAATCATCGCACGATAAATTCAAAACAGCTTCTGAGTTATTTTACAATCAAAGCTCCTCCATTACATGGAATCATCAGTTCGATTTCGCCTTTTTTGTCCAGCTTCTGGGTTTTCACGCTTCCTTGCAGCTGGGCATCATCAGCATAAAGCGTCACTTCTTCTTTCGGGGAAAACATCGGCAAAGCTACTTTCACTTTCAACGGTTCTTTGCTGGCATTGATTCCAGCCACGTACCACGTTTCTCCGTGCCGACGTGCCAATATTACATACTTGCCGGGATAACCATCGATAAAACGCACTTCATCCCACAGCGTAGGTACTTTCTTCATAAAATCCACAGCCCATACAGGAGCATCGGTCAGATTATTAGGAGCCAAAGCAAAGTGCTGGACCGGACTTTGAAAAAGCACCGCTGTAGCAAGCGCAAACACATCCGATGTAACACGGCGGCTACCTCCCGGCTGATTCTTCGCATTGTAATACCGGTTCAATGTACTGCCTCCGAAATCCATACTACCTACGGTATTGCGGATAAACGGATGCAAGCAGGCATTAAAGGCTTCGGCATCACAACTTCCTTGCGAGAAGTTCATGTTCTCGCTTGCCAGCACAGCTTCACTTGCCGCATAATTAGGATACATCCGCTCCCATCCGCGAGGCAAGGTACATCCGTGAAAAATAACCAGCAGACCATAATCGTTGGCATCTGCCAGAATATCTTCATACAATTGCATAGTCACTTGTTTGTCGCTTCCTATAAAGTCCACTTTAATACCCCGGATACCGATGCTTTGCATCCATTTCATTTCCTTCCGACGGGAAATAATGTTGCTCATCTTGCCACGCGGACCTTGCGGAGCATCGTTCCAATAACCATTGGAATTATACCACAGATACAATGCCACATTCTTAGACTTGGCATAACGTGCCAGCTCTTCTATTTTTTCATATCCTACCCGCGAATCCCACAATGCATCAACCAGCACCGACTGGTATCCCATCGCTGCGGCAAAATCAATGTAACGCTTCTGCTCATCGTATGTCATGCTGGCATCACCTCCGATAATCCAGCTCCATGTGCCGCATCCGTACTGGTACTTCTGAGATGCTTCGTACAAGGGAGATACAAGGTCGAAAGCCACGGTAGTTTCAACTATAGGAGCCAGTGTTTTTCCCAAAGTGATGGTGCGCCAAGGTGTTTCGCCTGGAAGCGCAATTCCCGGAGCCGTTGTTCCATTGCCATTGTATTCGCCTTCTTGCGGATAACCTATCGTATACATGCCACCCTCGTGCCCCATCAGCCTGCTGGCACAATAGCGACTATCTACTCCCGTTTCTGAAAGTAAGAGCCATCCCTTATCCATATATTTGAACAGGCACGGGAATGTATATCCCTCGCCCCAGCCATTCTTGCCCATCGTATCATCCACGGTATAAGAGGTCTCATAACTGGGCGAAGTACGTGCAAAGCCTCCCATCGGCTTGCTTTGCGGACAAAGGAAAGTAGTGCTTCCCTCAGGCAAGACGAAACCCGTAGCTTCCGAGCGCACCACACAACATAAGGTATTTTCCTTGGGATAGACGCGGTACTTGAAAGCCACGTCACGGTTGCTCACACGGAACACCACATCGCACACCTTCTTGCCCTGTTGCATGAACGGGCACACCACTTCAACCGCCTTATAGTCTACCCGGCTCTGCTTGATGGTGGGCAACGTATAGGTATCGCATACCGTATCCGCCTTGCACGTTCCCCCCAACGACATATCTTGAGTAAAATCGCCTATATTGGTCTCCAGACCCAAGGGAGAAGGTTCGAGAAACACGGTTCCGTCATACAACACTTGGTAAGAAGGCTTTCCGCCTTCATCGGATACCACCACTTGAATGTGTCCATCGGGACTGGCAAATTTCCAATCAGTAGCATAAACGGACAGGCAAGCCCCTAAGGCTGCAGTCAATAGCCATTGTCTTGTCATCATATAATTTCATTTAAAGTCATTCACCTTGTTCGTTAGTCACCAAACGGATAAAGAATACCCCTCCGGCTATTTTTCCGGGCTTGCTTTGGAACGTGAGAGTGATTTCTTTCTTACCCTGCAACGCATCGTCAGGAAGAGCATATTCAACATCCACGAACTCCTGCTTGTTCCATTTCCCTACCAGATTTTCAGAAGCAATCACCTTTCCATCTACCAAGATATCAAATTCCCGGTCGGCGGTTTCATTACCCCAATAAGTTATCAGCAAAGACATGTCAGACTTGCCCTCAGTAGAAAGTACATAACTGAAATAGCCTCCGTCTTTCGCATCACGCCACGCCTTGCCATTGAAATTTCCCTTTGTCGAGTTCTCGTTCTTCATTAAGTGGTCCGCTTCGGGCTGTTGTTCTCCCGTTGCTATGGCATCTACCGTCCGGCGGTCTAATGCAATACGCGCTTCTTCTTCGGCTTTCTGTTCGCTTTGATAATGTGCGTATTCAGTTTCGTCCATCGAAAGCCAATAAATCATATAACGGCTATCGTGAATGCCATAAAAGGGTTCGAGCACCAAATCCTTGTATTTGCCGGAACGGAACAGACCGGGAACCGTATAATGGAACGGCTTGCCTGCTACCGGACGCAAATGGTTTAACTTCTCTTCGATGTCTGCCCGCTCTCCTATAAGAAAAGGAGTTTCGTAAACCGGAACCAAAGGTCCTGAAGCAATATGTCCCCATCGGCTATCGTCTGCCACCAGCCCGTCCAGATGGTCTGTACCTACCCGTGCACCCAATACAATCGGTCCGCGCAAGATGGCAACATATTCGGGCATATTCGGGAACTCTTCCAACTTAACATGCATCGGCGTACGGATTTCGACAACATCCCCGTCTTTCCATTCGCGGTCAATGCATACATACGAAGATGGTTCCGAACCGGCTGCATACTCTTTTCCGTTACACAACACCTGCATTTCCGAAGCCTTAACCCACCACGGATGGCGTACCAACATCTTGAAATGCCTGGGCTTGTCCACCGAAACCGTAAGCTTGCTTCCCTCTTCTGCCGGGAAACCTGTTTCCTGACGCAAGCGGATGCCTTCTTCTTTCCAGTTCAGTTCAGAAGCTATAAACAAATTGACAAACAATGAATCGTGTGTATGCGTATAGATGAATTCTCCATATTTGGCATGATTCTCCATACCGGTTCCTACACAGCACCACATCGCCTGATTAGGAGCCGAATAAACCCGGTAATGTGCCGGACGGGCAGATGTGAAATACACATATCCGCCGTGTTCGGGATGCTGGGTAGAAAGAATATGATTGTACAAAGCACGTTCGTAGAAGTCCACATAGCTAGCCTCGGGATGCATCCGGAACAAGCCCTCGGTCAGTTTCAGCATATTATTGGTATTGCATGATTCCGGACCTTCACGGTCTTCTATATAGCTCTTGCTATCGGTTTTCGCCACAAAATGCTCGCGCCGGCTATTGCCTCCGAATGCCAGCGAACGGTTTTCTACCACCGTATGCCAGAAGAACGATGCCGCATCCTCATACGTACGGTTATGGTCTAACTCGGCTATGCGTTGATATCCCACCGCTTTAGGCACTTGTGTATTGGCATGTTTGTTATCCAGATTGTCCACTCCCTTTGCCATGCTGTCCAGCAACCAATGATGAGAAAAACGTTTGGCCGTGTCCAGGTATTTTTTGTCTCCAGTCATCTGATAGGCATCGGCATATACTTCATCCATTCCGCCGAATTCCATATCCAGCATCTGCTCCATTTGCGCATCAGTAAGGGGAGAAACGACTCCAATACCCCAATCGCACAAATCCAGAAACATCTGTCTTGCCTCTTCATTGCCGGCATACATCCAGGCATCCCGAAGTCCGGCATAAAGCTTATGAAGGTTGTACCAAGGTACCCAGTATTTCCAAATCAAGGCCACGTTTCCTTTCCGTATCTCACTCCACAAAGCCTTTCCATTAGGAACACCGCCGATATAACCATCACCGTTCTTCTCCTGGCAACGTTTCAATTCGGCTATCATATACTCCATACGCTGGCGGAATGCCTCATCACCTGTAGCAGCATAATGCATTGCCAGTGCCGAAAGATAATGTCCGCCTACGTGTCCGTCCAGTCCCGCCCAATTGGGGAACAATTCTCCTTTGGGAGGTAATCCTGCCTCTTTCAGAAAAGGAGCCAGCAAGCGGTCTACATCATATTCCAACAATACTTTACCATTTAAGTCCTGTGCATGCTTGAAAGGACCATCCAAGAGAGTCACCTCATTCAAGGCAAAAGTGTTCGGATACAACTTGTCTTGTGCCTGTAATCCCGAAAAACCTATCAAGCAGGCCATCAATGCCCATGCTTTCTTTTTCATAACCATTCTTTATCTTATTCGTTTATAATCGAAGAAATCCACATCTACATAGCCACCTGTCTGCTTTGTAGCATAATTGAATATCGCATATTTTGTCCCCATAAAGAAGCGGCGGTAATCGAATATCATCTTAAAATCGGAACCAATTTTCGTCCAGTCTTTCCCGTTCAGGCTATAATAGAAAGCAGCAATGTCTTTGCCTACCCGGAAATCTCCATCAATACGCAGGTAAACTACATCCTGTGTCAATTCCACACGCGCCTTTTCATCAGTCTCCACATGTGTCACCGCCTTGTCCGAATCGCGTAAAGCTACCACCTGTGACGACATCGTAAGGTATTTCTTTCCGCCTTCCATCACTACCGAAAGTACACCGGCATCGCCATTGAAAGCACTGAAACCTGCTACATCCCCTTCTTTCATATGAGACACATCGATAGACACACTTCCCGTACATTTCGGTCCTTCCATACGTTGGGTCAACGTATTCGGTGCCCAAAACAGGTTTTCTACCACCCGATGCGTCTTCAATCGTAAATAACCCGGACGTTCCGAAAGCGACCATGCTTCGTTTATCGGGTTATGGTTCCATTGCCAGTTGATTTTCATTTCCTGTTTTCCAAAATCGTCACTCACCACCAAGGGCAAGGCAGGACATCCTTGCACGGGTTTTTCCATGATTTCGGGTACACGGCCTTCCTCATTGCCCAGCATCGGCCATCCGTCTACCCAGCGGCAAGGCATCAGTGTAAGGACACGTCCCACACCTCCACGATCTTGGAAGATGACACCATACCAATTGCCCTTCTCATCATCCACAATGCATCCTTGTCCTACATACGGGAAACCGGCAAAGTCCGATTCCAGTATTACTTTCTTTTCATAAGGACCGGTTATCTTATCGGCACGATAGCACACCTGACGACGCTTGCCTCCATTAGGCCACGAAATCATCAACAGATAATACTTTCCGTTGTATTTAATGGCACGGCTTCCTTCCAGCAATCCGGTTTCGGTACTATCGCGCTCGAAGATTTTCATATCCACTCCTCCAGGCTGCACCCCTGTAAGGTCTGGCTTCAATTCGCGTAATTGCCCTGTTCCATAATAGATATATACACGTCCGTCATCGTCGAACAACAAAGACGCATCGTGGAAATGAGGCAAGCGGGAAACAAGTTCCCATTTCCCTTTCGGATCTGTAGTGGCATACACATATCCTTTATAGGGCTTGTCATTGGGCGAAAAATAAGCATAATATTTCCCATTGTGGTAACGGATTGAGGTGGCCCACTGCCCTCTTCCGTATGCAGTACATCCGTTCAGGTCATAATTCGGTGTATCGGTCAAACGGTCGAACAAATAACTGGCCGTCTCCCAATTCACCAAATCTTTAGAATGCATAATAGGTGCGCCCGGCATCAGATGCATCGTAGTGCTTACCAGATAAAAGTCGCTACCAACACGGATAACATCAGGGTCGGGCACATCACTCCACAACATCGGGTTAGTAAAAGTACCGTCACCATTATCGCTCGATTGAGCCCGGACTAAGCCGCAAAAAGGAATGCACATCATCAGTGCTACGAAAAACCTGCGTATTTTCATATCGTTATTAGTTATAAGTTTGCCTACAAATTTAAAAGAAAAAACAAACATCTCATACCCCAAAACTAAAGATATTCTGTAAGATGGTACATCTGAGCATGAAAATAATACAAGATGTAACATAGAGAATAAAATATGTAACATACGCAACAATCTTTTTCATCCCGACCTATTAACTTTGTAAACGACTATTCGACACTACTCATTATTATAATATAAACACCATGAAAAAAACATTAAGCTTATTGACGTGGGGCACGCTGAGCCTACTTGCATGCTCATGTGCCAGCAATCAAATGGAGGTTACTCCTGGTACTCCTGTATTCAGTAATTTCACCTATACAGGACAAGATGCCGTGTACGAACAGAATCCGCTCGCTTCCGACGAATTCTACACCCCCATCCTACAAGGATGTTACCCCGACCCCAGTATCTGCAAGAAAGGAAACGATTATTACCTGGTATGTTCTTCGTTTGCCATCAATCCGGGCGTACCTATTTTCCATTCGACCGACCTGGTCAACTGGAAACAAATCGGCCATGTGCTCGACCGCCCCTCGCAACTGAAGGTGGAAGACACAGGAATCAGTGCCGGCGTATATGCACCTACCATCCGCTATAATCCGAACAACGACACATTCTATATGATTACCACCCAGTTTGCCGGAGGGTTCGGAAACATCATCGTCAAGACCAAAGATCCGATGCAAGGCTGGAGCGACCCTATCAAGCTGAACTTTGAAGGCATCGACCCGTCTATCTTCTTCGATGATAACGGAAAAGCTTACGTAGTACACAATGATGCACCAGAGAAGGCACTGTATGAAGGACACCGCGTTATCAAGGTATGGGAATATGATGTAGAAAAAGACCAAATCGTTCCCGGAACAGATAAAGTGATAGTAAACGGAGGAGTAGACCTCTCGAAGAAACCTATCTGGATTGAAGCTCCACACCTGTACAAGAAAGATGGAAAATATTACCTGATGTGTGCCGAAGGAGGAACAGGAGGCATGCATAGTGAAGTAATATTTATCGGAAACAGCCCCAAAGGCCCGTTTACACCGGCTCCGGAGAACCCCATCCTGTCACAACGCCACCTGAATGCCGACCGTCCTGACAAAGTGGACTGGGCAGGACATGCCGACCTGGTGGAAGGACCTGACGGAAAATATTACGGAGTATTCCTTGCCATCCGTCCCAACAATGCCAATCAAGTAAACACAGGACGTGAAACCTTTATTCTTCCTGTCGACTGGAGCAGCACTTTCCCCGTATTCGAAGGAGGAATGGAACCTCTAAAGGCCAAGCTGAAAATGCCAGCAGGTGTCACCAACCAGACCGGACAAAACGGTTTCTTCCCGAACGGAAACTTCACCTATACTGAGGATTTCACTTCGGACACACTGGATTACCGCTGGGTAGGCATAAGAGGAGCACGCGAAAAATTCATCTCCACTTCGCCCAATGGACTGACCATCAACCCATACGATGTAAACATCAAGGTAGTACAACCTACGTCTACCTTGTTCTATCGCCAGCAACACCTCAACTTTACGGCCACTACCACCCTGAACTACATTCCACGTTCGGAGACCGACCTGGCAGGTATTACATGTTACCAAAGCGAAGCCTTCAACTACGTGTTCGGCGTGACCAAGAAAGGAGAAGAAGACGTACTGGTATTGCAACGCACCGAAAAAGGAAACTCTACCGTGCTGGCAAGTACTCCGGTTAAGGAAACACGCCCCATCCTATTGCAGGTGAAAGCCACGGGCGACCAGTATACTTTCAGTTATTCTACAGACGGAAAGACCTTCCAGCCTGTAGGTGGAACCGTTTCTGGAGATATTCTTTCGACCAATGTGGCAGGTGGATTCACCGGTGCTATGATAGGACTTTACGCCACAACAGGCAATGATGCCACGGCACAATAAATAAGCATGGTGCGACACATATAGTTGCATCATGCCACGCACATAGCTTCATCGGGTTGCGCATATACTTCCGTTGCCCGATGAAGCTATGTGCATTATCCGAAGCATACGCCCATGCGTTTGCCCTGAATTATCAAATCGTTATCGGCAGTAACTAATTTCAACTTGCCCGCTACCTCCGACAAGGGAACAGACACTATCTCCGAACCCCGGAGCGCCACCATCCGCCCGAATTGCTTTTGAGCTATCAGTTCCGTAGCGTGCCCTCCCATACGGGTGGCAAGGGTACGGTCGAACGCCGTAGGACTTCCTCCGCGCTGGATATATCCCAACACCGTTTCACGCGTCTCAAAACCGGTCTCATACTCGATTTCCTCGGCTATGTATTGAGCAGCCTTTTTCCCGTTAAAGGTGGGAATACCTTCCGCCACCACCACAATCGAATAGGGTTTCCCTTTCTTCAACCGGTTGATGATGACATCACCTATATTATGTATATTGAACGGAAGTTCGGGAATCAGGATGATGTCACCCCCTCCTGCCATACCCGAGTGAAGGGCTATCCATCCTGCCTTATGCCCCATCACCTCGATTACCATCACACGCTGGTGCGAACTGGCGGTAGAGTGCAGACGGTCAATGGCTTCGGTGGCAATACTCACCGCCGAATCGAACCCGAACGAAATATCCGTACCGAACACATCATTATCAATAGTCTTGGGTATCATCACCACATTCACTCCGGCTTTGGCAAGCATGGCCGCCGTATTCTGCGTGCCGTTTCCTCCGATACAGACCAGGCACTCAAGCCCGTGGTCATGAATCGTCTTCAGCAATGCCGCAGGCCTGCTATCGGAAAGCGAAAACCCACGGTCTTTCCGGAAAGGCTTCACACGTGAAGTACCCAGCACCGTGCCCCCCATCGTAAGCAATCCGCCCAACGAATTCTCAGTAAGCTGGATTACATCATCGTCCAGCAATCCCCGAAAACCATTGTGGATACCATATACTTCCATTCCATAATAACTGATAGCCGTCTTGCAAACGCCTCTGATGGTAGCGTTTATGCCCGGACAATCACCTCCTGCCGTTAAAATTCCGATTCTCATAACCTTCAAAATTTGTCTTCGTGTGGTAAAGTTATAAGAAAAAAGTGTAGATTTGTCTTTTCTAACACAAAAATACACCACAAATACAAGAAATAGGCTAACTTTGCAGCGTTTCAATAGCACAAGAAAGACGCTTCGGACACACTAGTCCTGTATGCGTGTGCCATAAAAAAGGAATACCAATGGTTTCAACAAAGTTAATCGAAAAGTTGTTTGTTTCCCGCCAAAAGGAAATAGATTGCTATAACACACAAGCCGAAGCCATTCAAGACAGAGTTTTCCACAAGCTGGTCGAGAATGCTTCTGATACGGAATGGGGGAAAAAATACGATTATGCCCATATCCGGACATACGCTGATTTCCAGCGGGTACCGGTCCAGACCTACGAAGACGTGAAAGGCTATGTAGACCGTATGCGCCATGGCGAAAAAAACGTGCTGTGGCCCGGACGTGTCATCTGGTATGCCAAGTCATCGGGCACAACCAACGATAAGAGCAAGTTCATCCCCGTAAGCAAAGACGGATTACGGCACGTCCATTATCAAGGCGGAACCGATGCCGTAGCTCTCTACCTGCGCTCGAATCCGGCAAGCAAGTTCTTTTCGGGCAAAGGACTGATACTGGGAGGAAGCCACAGCCCGAATTACAATGTAAAGGACAGCCTGGTAGGCGACCTTTCTGCCATCCTGATACAAAACATCAACCCGCTGGTGAACCTTATCCGCGTGCCCAGCAAGGAAATTGCCCTGCTAAGCGAATTTGAAGAAAAGGTGGAACGCATTGCCGAAACTACCATCCATGAAAACGTGACGAACCTTTCGGGAGTACCCTCGTGGATGCTTGCCGTCATCAAGCGCATTCTGGAGAAAACCGGTGCCAAACATCTCAACGAAGTCTGGCCCAACCTGGAAGTATTCTTCCACGGAGGAGTATGCTTCACACCTTACCGTGAACAATATAAACAGCTCATCCCGTCCGACAAGATGCACTACATGGAGACCTACAACGCCAGCGAAGGTTTCTTTGGCTTGCAAAACGACCTGTCCGACCCTGCAATGCTTCTGATGATAGACTACGATGTATTTTACGAATTCATCCCACTGGAAGAAATAGACAATCCGCATCCCACCATCGTACCCTTGACTGGCATAGAAACGGGACGTAACTATGCCATCGTCATCAGTACTTCGTGCGGCTTATGGCGGTATATCTTGGGTGACACGGTAAAGTTTACCCAAAAAGACCCGTATAAATTCATCATTTCCGGACGTACCAAGCATTTCATCAATGCTTTCGGCGAGGAACTGATGGTGGACAATGCCGAAAAAGGACTCGCCAAGGCATGTGACGCTACAGGTGCACAAGTCCTGGAGTACTCGGCAGCTCCGGTCTTTATGGACGCCAATGCCCAATGCCGCCACCAATGGCTGATTGAGTTCAGCGTGATGCCCGACTCGCTGGATAAGTTCCGTCACGTTCTCGACCGCTCTTTGCAGGAAATCAATTCCGACTATGAAGCCAAACGGCATAAAGACATCACTTTACAGGAACTGGAAATCATCGTGGCACGCCCCAACTTGTTCCACGACTGGTTAAAGCAAAAAGGAAAGCTGGGAGGACAACACAAGGTGCCCCGCCTGAGCAACAACCGCGACTATATAGAAGAAATGTTGAAACTTAATTCGTAAACTTATTGCATGAAGCCCATACCCAAATACCTTGCCCTGTTACTGATTATCATCGGATTTTACGCCTGTGCCAGCACGGGGTCGCCCGATGGAGGTCCTTACGATGAAGAGCCTCCCAAGTTTGTACGTGCCACACCGGCTCCGAATGCCATCAATAACACCCGTAAGAATGTATCCATCGAATTCGATGAATTCATCAATTTGGAAAATGCTTCGGAAAAAGTCATCATCTCTCCCCCACAGCGCGAACAACCCGAAGTAAAAACCAGCGGGAAACGGGTCGTGGTGAAGTTTATCGACTCACTGGTGGCAAATACTACGTATACCATCGACTTCGGAGATGCCATTGTAGACAATAATGAAGGCAATCCGTTGGGACTATTCTCGTATGCCTTTTCTACCGGTCCCGAAATAGATACCATGGCGGTATCGGGCACCGTGCTCAATGCCGAAAACCTGGAACCTATAAAAGGTATACAGGTCGGATTACATAAGAATTTGAACGACACCGCTTTCACCAAGCTCCCGTTCGACCGCATATCGCGCACCGACAGCCGCGGACAATTCACCATCCGGGGAATCGCACCGGGCAAATACCGCATTTATGCCTTGCAGGACGGAAACCAGAACTATATGTACGACTCAAAGACCGAAACCGTGGCATGGTCCGACTCACTCATTATCCCAAGTATGGCACCAGCTTTACGTCACGACACAGTATGGAACGAAATCGATACTACACACATCGATACCATATACGAAGTACATTATACCCGCTTTATGCCCGATGACATCATGATGCGTGCCTTTAAGCAGGAAAGTTCATTACAATACCTTGCCAAGAGCGAACGTCCAGACACCAAGAAATTCGCTCTTTATTTCAGTGCGAAAGCCGACACCCTGCCCACATTGAGAGGACTGGACTTCGACGAGAAACAGCTCATCGTGGAAGCAAACCAACGGAACGACAGCATCACCTATTGGGTGAAAGACACTACATTATGCGAGCGCGACACCCTGACCATCGAACTGAAGTATCTGGAAACTGATACATTAGGAAAACTGGTACCCACTACCGACACCCTGCGTATGATAAATAAGATTCCGCGTGAACGCCGTCTGGCAATGAAAAAAGAAGCTGACGAAAAAGCAGAAAAAGAACGCAAGAAGAAAGAAAAGAAAGGTGATACCATCGTAGTGGAAACTCCATTCCTCACCATGAACGTAGACGCGCCTTCTGAACTGGATATCAACCGTAACATCGTCTTGAGTTTTGAAGAGCCGGTGGAAAACATCGACACAGCAGCCATCCACATGCAGACGATGGTAGACTCGGTATGGCAAGACACACCTTTCATTTTTATGGCCGACACCATCGCTCCGAGGCGTTATGAAATACTTGCCAATTGGCAACCCGGACAAGAATACCAGCTTACCATAGATTCACTTGGCTTCAAAGGTATCTACGGACTTTATACCAACAAAGTGGAAAATAAGCTGAAAGTAAAGACCACCGATGCATACGGCACGCTCTACCTCAATATTGTGGGAGCCGGACCGCATGCCATCGTACAACTATTAAACAACAGCGATGCAGTAATACGCCAGCAACCTGTTTCCGAAAAAAACACGTGCGACTTTTACTTCCTGCAACCCGGAACGAAATATTACATCCGCTTGTTTAATGATACAAACAACAATGGCAAATGGGATACAGGAAACTACGACGAGAAACTGCAACCTGAAGAGGTATTCTATTTCCCGAAAACCTGGGAAATGAAAGCAAATTTCGAGTTTGAAGAAACCTGGAACATTCACGCTATTCCGCTAGACAAACAAAAACCAAACGAAATAAAGAAGCAAAAACCCGACGAAGCAAAAAAAATTAAAGACCGAAACAAAGAAAGAGCCAAAAACCTAGGACGAACATGATAAAGAAAATCTTACTCTGCCTGTGCTTGCTGACAGGAAGCCTGGCGATAAAAGCCCAATGCGGTGCCGTAAACAATGCCATCCAGCCGGGTGAAACATTGCATTATGAACTGAAGTTCAACTGGAAATTCATCTGGTTCAACGTGGGCTGGGCAAAAATGAGCGTCAACGAAGCCACCTACAACGGACGATCCTGCTTGCGTACCGACTTAAACTCTTATACGAATAAAAGATTCGACCGGTGGTTCAAGATGCGTGATACGCTGACCTGTATCACCAGCCAACAGTTGGAACCGCTCTATTTCCGTAAAGGAGCCGAAGAAGGAAAGCGATACACCGTAGACGAAGTGAAATTCAGTTATAAGAATGGAAAGTGCATCGTTGACCAACAACGCACCCTACGAGGCGTCACTACCCCCAAGCACGATGAAATGGATGTCTGTGTCTACGACATGTTGAGCATCCTGCTGCAGGCACGTTCGTACGACCCTACCGACTACAAAGTAGGCATGAAAATCCTCTTCTCAATGGCTACCGGAAAAGCAGTGGAAAAGCAGACCCTTATTTACCGGGGCAAGGAAAACTTCACATCAGAAAACGGCACGACTTACCGTTGCCTGGTATTCTCATTGGTAGAATATGTCGACAATAAGGAAAAAGAAGTCATTACTTTCTTCGTCACCGATGACCTGAATCACCTGCCCGTACGGCTTGACATGTACCTCAACTTCGGTTCAGCTAAGGCATTCCTTACCAATATCAAAGGCAACCGTCATCCGTTGACTTCGATTGTCAAGAAATAAAGCATTCAGTTTCGCATGTTGCGAAACACTTTAATAAGACACATTTTCGTATAACCGGTATCAGACCGTTCTTTAATCAAAAGAGGGAATAGAATTCCTTTCGTTTGATAAAAGACGGTCTTTTTTGTGTCTTATATGTTGACGGCATTCCATTTATATAAAGTTTTTTATCAAAAAATCCGGAAATGATTTCAAAAAGTCCTACTTGACCGTTTAACTTCTTTATATATAACCAATTAGACTATTGTTCATTTTCTCCTTTAAAATGTTCCGTTATGTGATATTTTTTCATACTTTTGCACCGCGTTAAATTTTATTTAAAGAAATATGGCAAACAGAGGTTTAAAAATTAACACGCTTCGAGGATTGTTCGTACTATCCTTATTAGGCATTACCGCATGTGTCGACGATGCTTACGATTTGAGTAAAGACGTAGACATGACCATTACGGTAGGTGGAGAGAACTTAAGCATTCCGGGTAGCAACACTGATTCTATTACCTTGGCCAAGATTTTTGATCTTGACCCGGAAAGCGATGTAAAAGCTGATGCGAATGGCGATTACGCATTGACTATGAATGGAGAAGGTTCACAATCAACGGTTAACGTAGAGAGTGTAATTATCGAAGGTGACCAGATTAACACGGAAGCTTCTACTACGGAATTGAATTTTCAATATGTACCCAATCAGAATGCAGACGCAACTGTAGATGACTACACATCTTTTAATATTAATAAGACAGATGTGACCACAGATGTTGTTGAGCTTTATCATTCAGACGTAACATCTACAGCATCTTTGGATTTGACATTTAGCGGAAGCGTACGTCAGCTGAATCTGGCACAGGGATTCAAGGTAACATTCCCTTCTTATATGACCATTCATTGCAGTGATTCCCATTTCCAGATTGTAGATAACACGTTGACTTTTGCCGACGATGTGGCTATCCCCAATAACGGCCGGTTATCAATTCCTCTTTCTGTTTCTGCAATCGATTTCGAAACGATGGGTAAAGGAGAAGGTCTGGTAGAGCGCGGACATCTGGTCATCAACGGAGAAATTCCGGTAGAAGGACGTGCCTATCTGCGTTCCGAAGACTTCCTTTCTCATCAGGATGTACAATTGAACTTGTATACGGAATTGAATATTGATGACATTGAACTGACGGAAGTGACCGCAATGGTCGACCCGCAGATTGATATAACCATCAATCCGGTACAGGTAAACAATCTGCCGGAATTCTTGCAGGACGACGAGGTACACATTGACATGACTGATCCGAAGATTTATCTGTATGTTACCAACGAATCTCCGGTGGCTGTCAATTTCACGGCTGACATGAAACCTTATAAAGACGGACAGCAGCTGAACACTGTCTTGTTGGGTGACAAAGAAGGAGGGACAGAGCCTATTGTCATTCCGGCAAATCAGACAGATTATGTCATCTGCCTGCACCGTTTATCGGATAATAGCGGAATAGACGCAGACGAAATCATTACCGTCCCCAATCTGAATGACTTGATTGAAACGATTCCCGACGAAATACGGGTAGAAAATATCAATGCCAAAGCCGAACAGGAACGTGTCACCATGCAATTGGGCAGAGATTATGCCGTCGAAACGAATTATGATGTCGTAGCTTCCTTGCAGTTTAACAACGGAACCGAAATCGTATATAGCGATCAGATGGATGGATGGAACAGCGATATGCAAGATCTGGACGCACGTCATGCAGAAATCTCATTGGATGCAACCAATACGATTCCTCTGAATATGGAAATGACAGCGAATGCCATCGACCGCAATGGCAATGTCATGGATGAGATTACAGCTACGGTAGAAGGTACCATCAATGCCGGCACATCGGCTGCTCCTTCTGTCAGCACGTTGACGATTCGTCTGGAGTCGAATGCAGACGGAGCCTTGAAAGAAATGGATGGAATCGCTTACCGTGTAAAGGCAACCGTTCCCACCGAAATGGCAGGAACTGTACTCAACGAAAAGCAGACTTTGCTGCTCGACAATGTAGTTGTTACCGTCAAAGGCGGAGTTACCGTAGACTTAAATTAAACCAAACAGGCATTTATATTCATAAGATTGAGCATTATGAGAAAACTATATAAACTTTTCACCGTAGCAGTACTCGCCGGTTCGTGTCTGACTGCTTCGGCACAGGCTTTGCGCTCCGGATACTTCCTCGAAGGATACAGTTTCCGTCACCAGCTTAACCCGGCATTTTCCGGAGAACGTAATTACATCAGCATCCCTGCTTTAGGTAATATCAATATCGGGACACAGGGAAATATCGGTGTAGGCACATTCTTATTCCCACAAAACGACCAACTGACTACGTTCATGCATTCTAGCATCAGTGGAGAGGAATTTCTAAGTGGGCTGAAAGACAATAACCGCATCAATGCCAACATCAACCTGACACTGTTGTCGGCCGGATTCCATGCATGGGGAGGATTCAATACGGTCGATATTAACCTGCGTTCGAATACCAGCATGAATCTTCCGTATGATTTGTTTGCCTTCATGAAAATGGGTATGACCGGAAACGAAACACACTACCACATGGAAAATTTAGGCATTGAATCAAACAATTATGTCGAACTGGCATTTGGCCACTCTCGCAAAATTAACGATAAATTGAATGTGGGCGGTAAATTAAAATTCCTGTTAGGCGGAGCAAACCTCAGCATGAAAATGACCGAGATGGATGTCACAATGGCACAAGACAAATGGATGGTAAGAGCCAACGGTGAAATGAACGCCTCACTGAAAGGACTGATGATGCCTACCAAAGAAGAAAGCGGCAGAAAGCTAGACAATCCGAGCCAACGTGACCTGATTGACTGGGATAACATCGATGTGGACAGCCCGGGATTAGGTGGATTCGGTATGGCTATCGATTTAGGTGCCACTTATAAGATTATGGATGACCTGACACTTTCGGCAGCCTTGCTGGATTTCGGCTTCATTTCATGGAATAATACAATCAAAGCTGCTACAAGCAACAGTGCATGGGAGTTTGACGGATTCAAAAACATTGCGGTCGATTCCGAACTGGGAGACGATGACCCCAATTCTTTGAACAGCCAATTGGATGCCATTGGCAAAGACCTGGAAGATTATGCCAGCTTCCACCGCACAGAAAATGGCGTGAAACGTACAGCCATGCTGGGAGCTACATTAAATATTGGTGCAGAATATGCATTTCCGCTTTACAATAAGCTGCATTTCGGCTTCTTGTCTTCTACCCGTATCAAAGGCAAATACAGTTGGTCGGAAGGCCGCATTTCTGCCAACGTTGCTCCTATCAAATGGTTTGATGCCGGTGTCAACTATGCGATTTCTTCATTCGGCTCTTCATTCGGATGGTTGCTGAACTTTCATCCACGTGGATTCAACTTCTTCATTGGTATGGACCACCTGATGGGTAAAGTCACCCCGCAGTTCATCCCTGTCAAGAGCGGAAATATGAACGTCAGCTTAGGCTTTAACGTAACTTTTGGAAATCGGAAATGACCTGAAAGGAAATGAACAAATTCTGATTAATGAATACCTGCAATTTACAGGAATAAAAAAGAGGGGGTGCATGGACATTCCCTCTTTTTCGTTATATGGTTTCTTTATTTAAACAGCATCAAAATGTGCATTTTGTTGATGCTATCATAGAGAACCCAGACCACACAAGAATACACAGAGAAACACAGAAGAATAGGTCAATAAACAATATGCTAATGTGAAAATAGGTTCATCCGCTGTAAGATTATTAATCTTCAGGCTGCAAGATTATTAATCTTACAAGCGGAAGATTAATAATCTTACACCAGACGAAGTTATCTGCGCTAATCTGCGTTTCAGCCAATCAAATTGCTTTAATCTGTGGTGGAAACCTTACTTGTTCAACCTCCAGGTAAACCCGTCTTTTGTATCTTTTACCTCGAAACCTAATGCAGCAAGGCTATCGCGAATCTTATCACTTGTTGCCCAGTCTTTGTTGGCTTTGGCTTTCATGCGTTCTTCCAGCAACATGTCTACCACCTTGCTGAAGGCTTCCTCGCGGGCGGCATTGTTCTCACCTTCTGCCTTCAATCCCAGAATATCGAACGCGAACAGGTGGAATACGCTCTTCAGTTCCTCCAAGTCGGCGGCACTGATGGTCGCTTTCTTATCAAGTACGGTGTTGATCATGCGGATGCCGTCGAAGAGGTGCGAGATGACAATCGGTGTGTTCAGGTCATCGTTCATCGCTTCGTAGCATTTCTCACGCAAGCCGGCAGGCTCGATGCCTGAAGTAGAAGCGGACGGCGTGATGCGCTCGAGGTTCTTGATGCCTTCCAGCAGGCGTTCCAAGCCCTTCTCAGCTGCTTGCAGGGCTTCGTTGCTGAAGTCCACCGTGCTGCGGTAATGCGCTTGCAGGATGAAGAAACGGATGGTCATCGGCGAATACGCTTGGGCAAGGAGCTTGTTCGAGCCGGTAAAGAACTCTTCGAGCGTAATGAAATTACCCAACGATTTGCCCATCTTCTGCCCGTTGATGGTAATCATGTTGTTGTGCATCCAATAGCGTACCATGGGATGTCCTTCGGAAGCCACGGCTTGCGCGATTTCGCATTCGTGGTGCGGGAAGATAAGGTCCATGCCTCCTCCGTGTATATCGAATGTCTCGCCCAGATACTTGCGTCCCATCGCGGTACATTCGCAGTGCCAGCCGGGGAAACCGTCGCTCCATGGCGAAGGCCAGCGCATGATGTGTTCGGGCTGGGCACATTTCCACAGGGCGAAATCGGCCGGGTTATGCTTTTCCTGCTGCCCGTCCAGTTCGCGGGTGGTATTGATGACATCATCCAGGTTGCGTCCCGAAAGCACGCCATAATGGTGGTCTTTGTTGTATTTTGCCACATCGAAGTACACCGAACCTTGGCTTTCGTAGGCATATCCGTTTTTCAGGATTTCCTCTACCAGCTTGATTTGCTCGATGATGTGTCCCGAAGCGTGCGGCTCGATGCTGGGTGGAAGCACATTGAGGGCTTCCATCGCCTTGTGGTAGCGGAGCAGGTAATACTGCACCACCTCCATCGGCTCCAGCTGTTCCAGCCGTGCTTTCTTGGCAATTTTGTCTTCTCCTTCATCGGCATCGTGCTCCAGATGGCCCACATCGGTAATGTTGCGCACATAACGCACTTTATAGCCCAGATGTTGCAGGTAACGGAACAGGATATCAAAGGTAATGGCAGGACGTGCGTGTCCCAAATGAGGGTCTCCATAAACAGTAGGACCGCATACATACATTCCCACATGAGGAGCGTGTAAAGGAACAAACGATTCCTTCCGGCGGTTCAACGTATTGTAAATAACCAGTTTATTTTCCATATTTCTAGCTTTATTAAGGCCACAAAAATAACGAAAAAGAAAATAGATACCAAAGAAAAAAACAGGATTCGTTCAAAGACATTTTTTACACATGCTGCCGCACCAGCTTCTCAATCACCTCCGGATAATAGCGGTACTCCAACTGATGCACACGTGCAGCCAAACGTTCGGGCGTATCATCAGGCAACACTTCGCATCGTGCCTGAAAGATATAATCCCCCTCGTCATAACGTTCGTTGACATATTGTATCGTTATGCCGCTTTCCTTTTCTCCTGCCGCCAACACTGCTTCATGTACATGCATGCCATACATGCCTTTCCCACCGAACTTAGGCAACAACGATGGATGGATGTTTACAATACGGCAGGGCCAAACCCGCAAAATATCTTCTGGAATACGCAACAAAAAGCCGGCAAGTACAATAAAATCAACTTCATACCCGCGTAGCACTTCCAGCGCCTCTCCCGAAGCAAATCCGGCAGAAGTCACCACCCGGCACGGCACTCCCAACCGTTCGGCACGTTTGATAACTCCAGCAGTAGTACGTGATGCAATGACAATTTCTACGCTTACTTCCTCTTTCTCTTCAAAATAACGGATGATCCGCTCGGCATTCGTTCCTTCACCCGATGCCAAAATTGCTATTTTCTTCATATTTTTACCTGTTTTCGTGCACAGAATATATAAAAATGTGCAAAGAGAATGCATTTATTTGCCCGAATATTTGTATAGAACGAGAAATATTTATTCCTTTGCACCGAAAATTAAACAAAATTATTCTATTTATAAACTTAAAACAAGAAAATTATGTCTGAAATCGCATCAAAAGTACAGAAAATCATCGTTGATAAACTGGGTGTAGAAGAATCAGAAGTTACTCCGACCGCTAGCTTTACTAACGATTTGGGTGCAGACTCTTTGGATACTGTAGAACTGATCATGGAATTCGAAAAAGAATTCGGTATTTCTATTCCTGACGACCAGGCAGAAAAAATCCAGACTGTAGGAGACGCTATCTCTTATATCGAAGCTAACGCAAAATAAGTAATTCTGTTTATGGAATTAAAAAGAGTAGTAGTAACAGGTCTTGGTGCAATTACTCCGGTAGGAAATACGGTTCCAGACTTTTGGAACAACCTGCTGAACGGAGTAAGCGGAGCAGGACCTATTACTCATTTTGATGCATCCAAATTCAAGACTCAGTTCGCTTGTGAGGTAAAAAACTTCAATGCCACTGATTTCATCGACCGCAAAGAAGCCCGTAAAATGGACTTATATACCCAGTATGCGGTAGTAGCAGCCAAAGAAGCAGTGACCGATGCGGGTCTTGATGTGGAAAAAGAAGACTTGAACAAAATCGGAGTCATCCTGGGCGTAGGTATCGGAGGTATACATACGTTCGAAGAAGAAGTAGCCGGATACGAAAAGACCAAAGATACCATCGGTCCTAAATTCAATCCGTTCTTTATTCCTAAAATGATTGCCGACATCGCTTCCGGACAGATTTCCATCATGTACGGATTCCACGGACCGAACTTTACCACGACTTCTGCATGCGCTTCTTCTTCGAATGCCATCGCAGATGCGTTCAATTATATCCGCTTGGGCAAAGCCAACATCATCGTGACCGGTGGTGCCGAAGCTGCTATCTTCCCTGCTGGTGTAGGAGGTTTCAATGCCATGCATGCCCTTTCTACCCGCAACGATGACCCGCAACGTGCCTCACGTCCGTTCAGCGGAAGCCGTGACGGTTTTGTCATGGGTGAAGGTGCAGGATGCCTGATTCTGGAAGAGCTGGAACATGCCAAAGCACGCGGAGCCAAGATTTATGCGGAACTTGCCGGCGTAGGCGCTTCGGCAGATGCTTATCACCTGACAGCTTCCCATCCTGAAGGATTAGGAGCCAAACTGGTGATGATGAACGCATTGGAAGATGCCGGTATGAAACCGGAAGATATCGACTATATCAATGTACACGGGACTTCTACCCCTGTAGGCGATGTTTCTGAAGTGAAAGCCATCAAAGACGTGTTCGGAGAACATGCCTACAAACTGAACATCAGTTCTACCAAATCCATGACCGGACACCTGCTGGGCGCAACCGGAGGAGTAGAAGCCATCGCCTGCGTACTGTCTGTTAAGAATGACATTGTACCCCCGACCATCAACCACGAAGAAGGAGATAACGATGAAAACATCGACTATACCCTGAACTTTACTTTCAACAAGGCACAGGAACGTACTGTCCGTGCAGCCTTGAGCAATACATTTGGTTTCGGTGGACACAATGCATGTGTAATCATTAAAAAATACACTGAATAAACTGTGTTTGGCAATATAACAGATAAGATAAGACTCCTCTTCCGCAAGGACAAGGAGCCTTATCTTTGTTTTTACCGAATGACCGGATTCTATCCGCGGAACATTGACATCTACAAACAAGCATTGCTGCATAAATCGTCTTCCATCAAAAACGAGAAAGGACGTGTGCTGAACAACGAACGACTGGAGTTCTTGGGTGATGCCATTCTGGATGCCGTGGTAGCTGATATTGTATACAAAAAGTTTGAAGGTAAGCGCGAAGGATTTCTGACCAATACACGTTCGAAAATCGTACAACGGGAAACACTCAACCATGTGGCGGTACAAATCGGACTGGATAAACTGGTAAAGTTCACCACCCGCCAATCTTCTCACAACAGTTATATGTGTGGCAATGCTTTCGAAGCTCTGATTGGTGCACTATATCTGGACCGGGGCTATCGCGCCTGTAAGAAGTTTATGGAAGAACGCATCATCAACCAATATTTGAATCTGGACAAAATTTCACGCAAAGAAGTCAATTTCAAGTCTAAGCTTATTGAGTGGAGCCAGAAAAACAAGTTCGAAGTAACCTTCAAACTGGTCAATCAGTCGGTAGACGAAGAACAAAACCCCGTGTTCAACACACAAATATTGGTAGAAGGTATTCCTGCCGGAAACGGGAAAGGATATTCCAAAAAAGAATCACAGCAAGAAGCTGCCCACGAGACCCTGCAGAAAATAAAGAATGACCCTCAATTCATAGATGCGATTTTTGCATCAAAAGCCGAAAGAGAGAAAGACACAGAACCGGTATATACAGAAGATTCTCCCAGCGTAATGGAGACCAACGAGGATCAAACCATTGATGTCCGGGAAGAACTCATAACAGAACGCTATGATGATACGGAACGCATCATAGCAGAAGCGGAAGAAGCCGCATTCAAAGAAGAAATTCAAGAAAAGACATCAGCCGATTCCGAAGAGGAACGCATATAGATTCATCGGCCTACGGATATATCATCATCACTTCATGAAGATATATCCGTAAGCCGATGAAAGCTATATCAATCCAACCTCTACAACGGCTTATACTCTACAAAAGCCTCCATCGCCTCGTAGCAGGCAAGCCCCAATTTATCGTAAAGCGAAGCGGTGCCACGGTTGCGGTCCTCGCTGCGTTGCCAGAAGAGGCGCTCGTCATTGCCCAAGAACGGTGCACTCTCCATCTGAGACTGGTGCTTCAGGATGGAATTCCGTTTCGCACGCAACTCTTCGGGACTGAACGGCACAGCCATCTCGATGTTCTCGATTTCCCATTCCGCCCATGCCCCGCGGTACATCCAGATGCGGCAATCCTTCAACCATGCGGCACCGGCATTCTTTTCCTCGTCAATAGCTGCCAGTACGGCATCGGTGCAGACACGGTGCGTGCCATGGGGGTCGGCAAGGTCGCCGGCTACATAAATCTGGTGAGGCTGCACCTCCTGCAACAGCTTCTGGACGATTTGCACATCCGTCTCGCTAATGGGGTTCTTCTCGATGCGCCCCGTCTCGTAGAAAGGAAGGTCGAGGAAATGCACATGGTCCAGCGGGATGCGGTTATACGTGCATGCCGTGCGTGCCTCTCCCCTACGTATCAACCCCTTTATGGTCAGGATGTCACGCGTGTCGATGTCGCCTTCCTTCTTCTGAAGCAGGAACTGCTTGATGTCGGCATACATCTTGCGGATGGTCTCGTTCTGATTCTCATCAAAAAGCTGGTTGAAACCGTTGATGAAGTGCATGAAGCGTACCACCTCCTCATCGCCTACGGCAATATTGCCCGAAGTCTCGTATGCCACATGCACGTCGTGACCCTGCTGCACCAGACGGCGGATGGTACCGCCCATGGATATCACATCGTCATCGGGATGCGGAGAGAAGACGACCACACGCTTGGGGAACGGCTTGGCACGCTCCGGACGGTAGGTGTCATCCGCATTGGGCTTGCCGCCGGGCCAGCCGGTGATGGTATGCTGAAGGTCGTTGAATATCTTGATGTTCACATTGTAGGCTGAGCCGTAAAGCACCAGCAGCTCGCTCAAGCCGTTCTCGTTGTAATCCTTGTTGGTCAGCTTCAGAATCGGTTTTCCGGTCAAAAGGCAAAGCCACACGATGGCACTCCGGATCAGCTTGTCCGTCCATTCGCAGCTGGTCACCAGCCACGGGCGCTGGATACGGGTCAGGTGGGAAGCAGCGGGCAAGTCGATGCAGACGGTCGCATTCTGGTGCATCTGGAGGTAAGAAGCGGGAAGCGTATCCGAAATCTTATCCTCTACCGCCTGCTTGATAATATCGGTCTTGTCATCACCCCAGGCAAGCAGATACACACGGCGGGCTTCCATAATCGTATTGATGCCCATCGTAATGGAACAAGGAGGCAGGTTGTCCACGCCCAGATTATGCGCCGCTTCCGAACGGGAAGTACTGTCCACAAATATCAGGCGCGTAATGGAAGCCGCCGTAGAGCCGGGCTCGTTCATGGCGACATTCCCTTCCCTGCCGATGCCCATCAGGACGATGTCCAGTCCGCCGTAGGTCTTGATGCGCTGTTCATACAGCAGGCAATGGTCTATGACCGCATCCTGCGGAATCGTGCCGTCCGGAGTAAACACGTTCTGCCGGTCGATGTCCACCTGGTTCAGGAAAAGCTCATTCAGCTGGCCGATGCTGCTGCTCCCCTGCTCTGATAAAGGATAGTATTCATACAGATTAAATATCACCGCATTACGGAAGCTGACGCCTTCTTCCTTATGGCGGCGCACCAGTTCGGCGTAAAGCGGACGGAGCGAAGCCCCCGTGCCCAAAGCCAATGTACAGAACTTGCCGTCATGCTGGCGTTCCTGTATCTTGCGGATAACCTCATCGGCAATGCACTTCACGCCTTCGTCTACTGTTTCATAGATGTTGGTAGGGATTTTTTCAAAACGGGTCAGCACGGAGCGGTCAATCGTATTCTCCGGCTTGTAATATCGGGTAGACACCCTGTTAAGGGATATCTGCGAACTCAAATTGGTTCTCATGGCTATAATTTATAATTAATAATTAACAATTAACAATGGATTACAGGTTGTTGCGCTCGATGTCCTTGAAATAGCGGTATGTGCCCACTTTCAGTTCGTCCGTAGCCGCCTCATCGCATACGATGATGCCGTGGCGGTGCATCTGCAAGGCACTGATGGTCCACATCTGCGTTACGCTTCCTTCAACGGCATGATGCAAGGCACGCGCCTTATTGTGCCCGTTGCAAAGGATCAGTACCTCTTTGGCGTCCATTACCGTGCCCACCCCTACGGTCAGCGCAGTCTTGGGGACCTTGTCCACATCGTTATCGAAGAAACGCGAATTTGCCACAATCGTATCGGTGGTCAGCGTCTTCACACGGGTACGCGAAGTCAGGGAAGAACCCGGCTCGTTGAACGCGATGTGGCCGTCAGGACCGATGCCGCCCACAAACAGGTCGATGCCCCCATACGAAGCAATCTGCTTTTCATAATTCCCGCACTCAACCTCCAAGTCGGAAGCGTTCCCGTTCAGGATATGGATGTTTTCCTTCGGAATGTCAATATGGTTGAAAAAGTTGTTGAACATAAACGAATGGTAGCTTTCCGGATGCGATTCGGGAAGACCCACGTATTCATCCATATTGAAAGTCACCACATTGCGGAAAGACACCTTTCCCTCTCGGTTCAGTTCAATCAGCGCCTTATACATGCCCAATGGGGAAGAGCCCGTAGGCAAGCCCAATACAAAAGGACGTTCGGAAGATGGCTGGAACTGATTGATTCTTTGGGCTACATAATTAGCTGCCCATTCGGAAAGAGCCTGATAATCTGATTCAATAATTACTCTCATCGTATTTCTTTTATTAAGGATAATTCACAACTATATGTTCATTTCTTTTCGGCTAATGCTTCCGATGCAGCCAAACCGTTTCCTTCCTTGATGTCCAGATAACGCTTCATCGCTTCCAGGTAATAATAATCGGCATAGTTAAGAGGCGTATCAATTTCCGAGCCGTGCGGCAAAGAACCGGTAGAATGCATCAGGACGAAACCTTTGTTAGTGCCTTTTTGCGCCAGATAGTCTTTGCCCGACAAGCTTTCCAATTGTTTCTGCGCATAATCGAAATACCTTTCTCCATCGGGCACCATCGTACTCAGTTCTAAAAATGCCGAAGCGATGACCGCACCTGCCGAAGCATCACGCGGCGTATCTTTCTCTACTGGCGCATCGAAATCCCAATACGGAATCAAATCACTGGTGTTCACCCGTTTCATAATCATATCTGCTACCTTGACCGCCTGATTCAAGAACACGGTATCTTTGGTTTCCCGATAACAGGACGTATATCCGTATACCGCCCAACCTTGTCCACGTGCCCATGCCGATTCGTCGTTCTTGCCCTGATGAGTCATCCGGTATTGCACGGTACCGTCGTCGTTATAGCTTACCAAGTGATACGATGTATAGTCGGGACGGAAATGATGCTTCATCGTGGTAAGCGCATGTTGGACTGCTACCTCTTTATATTTAGGGTTGCCGGTCAACCGGCTCGCACTGAACAGCAAATCCAAGTTCATCATATTATCAATAATGACCGGGAAATTCCAATACCCGAAATCCCACGAACGGATACAACCTATCTGGGGGTCGAAACGGGCACACAGGTTATCGGCGGTCTTTACTAATACATTCTTGATGGTATCGTTCGGAGCCAGCCGCAACGCATTCCCGTAACTGCAATTAATCATGAAACCGACATCGTGGGTATCTTTTGCATCCGATATCGGATACAGCATGTTCGTGTACTGAATGGCATACTTCTTCAGTTCTTCATCACCGGTCAATTCATACGTGTACCACAAGCTTCCGGGGAAGAATCCGCTTGTCCAGTCTCTTATCGAACATAAACGAAGTTTCCCCAACTTATCGGCTGGCGGAGGCGCCAACAAGGAATCTTGAAACGTAGCCGGATCGCGTTGCAATTGACGGACCAGAAAATCCATCGAATAACCCGTCCAAAGCGAACGGGGCATAAGAGTGGAATCACCCAAATCAGAAGCCGTCTGTTTCAACTGGCAGGATGCTACATCCAGGGCATGAGTCACCCATTCATCCGATTGCACCGAAGGTTTCTCACTACAGGCACATACTCCGATAACCAGAGCCATACCCAACACAGGAATAGAAATTGTCTTCATACTATTACAATAAAGTCAGCTGTTACTATTAAATTCTTATCACCGCAAAAGTAAAACGATGCAGCCAACTTCGGTTTCTCTTATGTGGAAAGGAGTTTCAATCCCGTCAAAACAATTTCATTCCTGTAGAAAAAACTTTCATTTTTGTTGAACAGCCCCACCCTTGGCATATTCAGAAGGCATACAACCTATGTATTTCTTAAAACTGGTAGAGAAATACGAAGGGGTGCTGAAACCTACCATCGTGCTTATCTCCGCCACGTTGTACCTTCCTTCTTTCAATAATTTGCACGCTTGGTTAAAGCGTATTTTCCGGATAAATTCTGTTGTAGACTCTCCCGTTATGCCCTTCATCTTGAGGTGGAGCGAAGAACGGCTCATGCCCATTTCCAGCGCAAAGTCATCGGCAGAGAAATCAGGCTTTTCCAGATTCTTTTCTACCACCGAGACCGCCTTCGACAGGAATTCCTCATCCAGCCGGTTCAAGGCAATCTTTTCAGGTTCTATCTCCAATGATTTTGAATAATGCTCGATGGCACGATAATGGGTACGAAGAATGTTTTTGATTTTCATTACTACCACCGAGAGAGAAAAAGGCTTGGCTATGTAATCGTCTGCCCCTACTTGCAGGCCGTCCAACTGATCTTTTACCTCTGCCTTGGCAGAAAGGATAATGACGGGAATGTGACAAGTCTTCAGGTTCTGTTTTACATATTTGCACAACTGTATACCGTCCATAACGGGCATCATCACATCCGTTAGGATCAGACTGATTTCTTCGGTTTTCAGCAGCTCTACCGCCTCTTCTCCGTTTTCCACTTCCTTAACGATAAAGAAGCGTTCCAATCCGCGACTCATATAGTGCCGGATTTCATCGTTGTCTTCCACCACCAGTATGGTTTCTTTCCGGTCTGTATCCACATCGGATTCTGCCGGTTCCAGTGCCTCTTCCGTATCTACGATATACATATCCCGCGCATTGGTAGAATAGACCGGCTCCTCCTGTTGTGTTCCTCCGGACAGTTCCTCTTCGGCATAGGCTTCCCGCGATAAAGGCAAGTAAACGGAAAAACAACTACCTTTGCCCACCGCACTGTCCACTTCTATCCGCCCGTGATGCAACTCTACCAGTTTCTGCACCAGCGAAAGCCCGATGCCGCTTCCGATGTGCTCGCTTTCCACTTGATAGAAGCGTTCGAATATCTTCGCCTGCTTATTGACGGGAATCCCTACCCCCGTATCCTGTACCTGCAAGAGCAAGTCATCGCCAGACGTTTTCAGATTGACAGAAATACTTTGTCCGTCGTTCGTATATTTGAAAGCATTAGACAGAAGATTGTTCAATATCAGTTCGATATAACTGGCATCACACCATACCTGCCGACCACCCAGTTCCGAACGCAAGTTATAATCAATGTGCTTCTTACGTGCCAGCGGTTCATAGTAACGGAAATTCTTTTCCACAATCTGACCGACATTGATGCATTTGACACGCAATTCGAATACCCCTTTCTCTGCTCTCCGATAATCCATCAACTGGTTGACCAAATGCAACAACCGGTCGGTATTGCGTTTCATGTATTCCAGCTGGCTACGTACCCATTTATCTGTCACCTTGTCCAGCAAGTCCTGCAAGGGAGCCACTATCAGCGTAAGCGGTGTACGTAATTCGTGAGAAATATTGATGAAAAAGCGTGTTTTCACCTCCTGCAATTCTTTCTGGCGCACCTTATCTGCCCGTTCCCAGTAAAAACGGATGACTAGAGTTATGACACCTATTATCATCAATGCGAACAACGCAATCGCCCACCATGTCTGATACCATGCCGGAAGTACCTTTATCTCCAGGCTGGTCACCTCGTCACACCACTTGCCGTCGTTATTGGCTACCTTTACCAGGAAATTATACGTACCGTGAGGCAAATTAGCATACGTCGCCCACCGCTGGTTATCGTCTACAACAAACCAGCGCTTGTCATATCCGTCCAATTTATAGGCAAACGTATTGTGCTTGCCGGCTATGTAGTTCGACACGACAAAGCTCAATGCGAAAGAAGACTGCTTATGATTTAAGGTTATCCGGTCCGTCAGGCTAATATGCTTCTGCAAGATGCCGGTCTGGTCATTGGGATGAACCGGATCGCCGAACAATCTCAGCTCGGATATGACCGCTCGCGGAGCGTATGGATTGTCCTGAAGACGTTCGGGGTGGAAAGCCGTAATGCCGTTGATGCCTCCGAAATACATCTCGCCCGATGAAGCCAGACAACAGGCATAGGGAGTAAACTGATTGCTCTGCAGGCCATCCACATCCGTAAAGTTCCTGAACTTCCGGCTTTCCGGATCGAAACAGGAAAGCCCGTTATCCGTACTAATCCACAACCGGTGTTTCTCATCCTCCAACACACCATATACGATGGCATCGGGCATACCGTCTGCCACCGAATAATGCACGACACTATCTCTTCCAGCTGAAAAGCCATACAAACCGTTACGGGTCGCAATCCATATATCACCGTCCGAAGCCTCGAATACACCGTAAACCGTAGCCGATTCAAAAGCAGATTCGCCGCTCACCATTCTGACCGAAGAGAGCGAATCTCCTTTACCGGAACATACCGCCAATCCGTCTTCTCCGCCTACCCACAAACGGTTCTCCCGGTCAAGCAGTAAAGTACGGATACGTTTCACACCCAATGAAACATTCCCCTTGATGTCCGAAAACGTTTTCGTCGCCTTATCGAAATGCACCAGTCCTTCTAACGTGCCAATCCATAAATGACGGCCGTCGGCACACGGCTGAATGGCAAATACATTCATATTGGTTAGCCTAGTAGTTTCCGGCATCAGGCTTTCAATCCTGCCCGTACGGCGGTCGAGAATGTTCAACCCTCCCGTATGGGTGCCGATATACACCTTACCGGCCTGTTCGTCTACATAGATGGCTTTCACATCGTTCGAGCCAAGCCCTTGTTCCTTGGTATAATAAGTATATTCCCCGGAACGGATATCGTAATAATTCACACCCCCGTTATTCGTCCCTATCCACAGATTGCCCGCACGGTCTTCGGTGATGCAACCGATGACATTATCATTCAACGAATTTCCTTCGGGCGAGAAACGGATATGGCGGAAACGCTCGCGAAGCGGATGATAGTAATTCAATCCGCCAAAGTAAGTGCCCAACCACATGCCTCCCTGCGAGTCCATAAAGATGCTTCGGATAGAGCTTTGCGAAAGGCTCCGGTTCTGGCGGCGGTTGCTGGTATATACCTGAAACCTTCCGGTTTCCTCATCGTAAATATCCAGCGAAGTAAATGTCCCCACCCATAACCGGTTCCGGGCGTCAAGAGCCAACGAACGCACGAAGTTAGAACTTAATCCGTCCGGTCCTCCTGCCGTATAATGACGCAATTCACGTGTAGTCCTATCCATGCGGTAAAGCCCGTCGCCTTCGGTTCCTATCCAAAGGTGATTGCCGTGTTGCAATAAAGTCAAGATTTCCTTTCTTCCCAAAGGCAAAGCATGAAGATGCTCCAATGTCCGCGATGCGAATGAATACATCCACAATCCGTCTTTGGCTCCTATGTACAAAGAATCTTTGCTACGGTATATCGCCGTGGCTTCCAGACGGAACAAATCAGCGGGCAATCCGGACTGCACAAAAGATGTATCCGCTACATGAAACACATACAATCCGGCGGACGTATTGACCAACAAACGGCTATCGTCCACATCGGCGATTTGCATCACCCGGACATCTTCTTCTTTCTGAGGACAACGGTAATTGCGGAAAGCATCCCTGTCCGCATCGTAATACGAAAGCCAGTTATTCGTACCTACCCATACACCTCCCTTATCATCGGCTTTGACGGCATACACCATGTTATCGCCAATGCTTCCGGCATTCCCGGTCTCGTGACGATAGACGGTAAAATCGTATCCGTCGAAACGGTTTACTCCATTAAACGTGGCAAACCACATATTGCCTTGTACGTCTTGGGTAATGCTAAGCACGGTGCTTTGCGACAAACCGTCTTCCAGTCCGATATGGGCAAACGACACCTGCCCCCGCACCCCGGTGCAAGCCCAAACGAGGCATACGATCCCTGCGATTAGATTCCGAATAGGCTGTAATTTCATTTTGTGTTTCTATTTTTCCCAAAAGTAAGAAAAAATATGAAAAACCGTACACTTTCTTTACTTTTTTATTGCAAACGCACATGCATATAGATGCGCAAGCCCGCGAAAGTATATGCGTGGGGCTGCGCATATAGCTACGCATCAAGCGTTACAATTGTTACAATTACAGTTAATCGAAATTGTTTTTCATGTAAGCGCAACGGACGGAACGAGTGATACATTAAAAATTATATAGTATATATATTATAATATAATATATATACTATATAATTTTATAACTTCTGTTTCTTCCATTGGGAAGTCAATTCAAATTAACTGTAATTGTAACAATTGTAACGCATAAGCAACTAGAGCTATCAATAAGCAAGCGTGCGCTTCTGCCCGTCTACCGAAACCTCAATGCGAGACTCCCCTGCGAAGCGTGCCTTTATCTTCGGTTCCCCTTCGGGTAAGCGGTAGGGACAGATGACGGTGATGTAGCGCAAGGGTTCCGATGCCTTCGGGGTGTTCAGCGATACGGAAGTACGCTCGGTACGCTGGCGGTAAGCGGTGGAATACCAGCCTTCTTCCTCCTTCAGCACGGTATGGCGGGGTGCGAAGCACTGGAGCTTGACCTGCACATCGCCCTCGAAAGCAGACGAAAGCGTCAGGTGTTCGGGGTCGATATTCACCTTTCCGTCACACAGGTGCCAGTTCAGATTGACGGTACCCGTAGCATCGCCCAGTGCCTCGTCTACTATCACGAAGTACGAACCTTCGATGAAGAAGAACGTGCGCCGGTGAGTCAATCCCTTATAACTCTCGTGCTCGGTGACCAAGGATTGCACCTCGCCTTCGGGTTGCCAGCTTTTCGTGTGCGATACGCGGTCTTCCAGGTTCTTCCCGTCCAGCGTCAGGGTATTGTGCGAAGCGGTGCGGCGGAACCAGTTGCGCAGGCGGGTCACTTCCTCATTGCCTTCGTACACATACGAACCTGAGTCGGGGAACAAGTTCTTGCCTTGCACCCAAAGCTCGAACGTGCCGTTATCGGGCTGGCTATGCCATTCTCCCGCCGGTCCGGCTTTGATGACCATCACCGTGGCATCCTTCCCCCACCCGTTCCGGAAGGCGAAGAAGCCCGAATCGAGGAAGCCTTTCGAGAGGTTGGCAGGCGGAAGCCCTTCCTTTCCTTCGGTGGCAAAATACCGGATTTGGGCATTGTCGGGGAAGAGTTTCGCCCAAGCCTTGTATCGGGCAATATCCCCTTTCCGGCTGCCCCGCTTGGCATCGCTGAAGCAAGGATTCGTATAATCGGGGAAGCAGAGGTTCATGTAGAACACAATCATCGACTCAATGGTGTTCGTGTAGCTCTGCGGGAACTCCGACCGGAAACCGTTCACGTCCGCCATACGCAATGCCTTGCAGAAGATGTCGATGCACGCCGGGTGGTAATGCAAGTCCAGTTCGTATTGCCCTCCGTCAGGATAAACCTGCTTCTTGATTTCACGGTTCAGGATATCGATGCCGCTCTTGCGCCATCCTGCAGCTTCCTTAAATTCGGGAAAGAAAGCCCCTGCATAGAGCACCCGTTGCGCCTCGAAAAGCAGGTGGTTGCCCTCTGCCGAATAGTTGCGCATCACGTGCAGGGCATGGCGGTGGTAATTGCTTAGGAACTGGGTGAGGAAAGCCGGTGTAAACGAAGGCGAAGGCAGGAAGAGCAGGAACTGGTTAATCTGGTCCTGCAAGCGGTGGCTCGCCTCCAGCGGACGCCAGGCGAAACGCACATTCTCCGCCTCGCCTTCGGCATCGTCCTGCAACTCATAAAGTGCCTTTGGTATCTCCACCAAAGGATTCTTCTTTATCCAGTCGGCATATTGAAGCACCCACTCGCGGGCATACTTCTCGTCTCCCGTCAGGCGGTAAGCCTTTCCCATGGGTGTAAACCATTTGTGGCGGTGCAATTGCCAGCGCAATTCATTGTCCTGCACAGGCCAATAGCGCCAGTCGATGTCTTTCCCGTAATTGAACGGAGGCTGGTATCCGTCGTGCACGTAGAAAGTATGTTCCAGCGCATCGTCCGCCCAGCCACGTTCGCGCTCGCTGAGCGAAAGATGTTCCAAGTCCAGGTCGGGCGTAGACACACCCGTCCGCGAGCGGTAATACGCCAACAATTCTTCGGCGGCACGGAGCGTATCGCCCGCATCGCAAGCCGTCTTTACTTTCTCCAGACCGGGATAGTCCAGGTTCAACAACTCGAAAGCACTCCGGTCGAGCACTTGTGCCCGCATCAGGTTTGCCCATAGACAAAGGCAAATCAGGCAAAAAGTCTTCATGGTTTTGATTGTATTCATTTCTTTTATGTATGTGGTTAGGTATAGCAATTCTAAAGAAACGCGGATTATCGCAGATTCTTTTAATTTACGATTTGACAATTTACTATCTACTATTTGAGCTTTAAATCGTACTTCGTAAATCGAAAAATAGTAAATTTAATTTACGATTTGACAATTTACTATCTACTATTTGAGCTTTAAATCGTACTTCGTAAATCGAAAAAAAGTAAATCAAAAGAATCCGCGTGAATCTGCGTTTCAAACATTGTTGTTGTAATAAACCAACAGAAGCCTCATCAAAAAAAGACAAGGCTTCCGCCGAACAGTAAAACTTATATGAAACCTACTAAAATAAAGAATTAAGAATGAAGAATGAAGAATCACGTTGACCGTATGGCATTCTTCATTCTTAATTCTTCATTCTTCATTTATATCAGTATCCCGGATTATTCTTTCCTTCGTAATTCGGGTTGCTTTGTATCTCTACCAACGGGATGGGGAGCAATTCGTTCTTGCCGTCCACGAAGTTCTGGTATGCCGGATAAGCGGCATTCGTACCCCGGTTGACCGAGCTTTGCGAACCGAACAGGCGGAGTGCATCTCCCAACACACCCCAGCGGATGAGGTCGAACTTGCGCTCTCCTTCGAAAGCCAGCTCGAAGCCACGTTCCCAATAGAGTGCCGTACGGAAACGTCCCTGTGCCGAACCATCATCGATGAAGGTCAGGTCGTGTGTCGCCTTACGGGTTGCCATCAGTTCTTCATAATTGGCATCGGTATATTCCGTAGCCCCTGCACGGGCACGCACGCGGTTCAGCAAGTTCCACGCCTCGGTGGTATTCCCTGTTTCATTGTAAGCTTCCGCCGCCATCAGCACCACATCGGCATAGCGCAACACGCAATAATTCACATCACCGTAATTCATGTTCTTGTTCCATGTTTCGGTAGGCATCCATTCGCGGCGCCATTTGCCCGGATACCACGAACCGGCATTACGTTCCTGCTTCACGTGTTTCATGCTGTCCGTATTCCAAATGAAACGATACGTACAGATGCTTACATCGCGGCGCACATCGGTTTCCTCGAAGAAGTCACGCCATTCGGGCACCACAATAAAGAACCCGTTGGCACGTCCCATGTAGTTCGCCATCTCCGAAGTAGGCACTCCCTGCACTTCAGCTACCGAAGGACCATTGTAAATGCCCCACGCTCCACCGTTGCGTGCTCCCTGCTGGTGGAAGAAAGCTATTTCGAAGATACTTTCCTGCGAGTTCAGCACATCTTGCGAAAAATTACGGAACAATTGTTCATAACCTCCGCTATAAAAATCATGATACCCGTTAGCCTGAATGGCTTCCCATTCGCTAATCACGGCATTGAAGTATTCGGCACGCTTGGTATCGTCCGGCCGGGTCATCTGCCCGTCCATTTGCAGGCTATAGCCGGCACGTTGCAGGTAGACACGCATCAGCATGGCTCGCGCCGCTCCCTGTGTTGCCCGTTCGGGGCTGGAGCTTGCATCTGCCCATGGCAGGTGTTCCTTGGCAAAGTTCAAGTCTTCGATAATCTGGTCGTAAATCTCTTCGCGGCTTACCCGTGCGCCGAAAGCGTCCTCATAATTGGACGTATAAGTAGTCTTGAACGGCACATCGCCCCAATACTTTATCAGGTCGAAAGCCAGGAAAGCACGCAAGAAACGGGCTTCGGCATCCAGCTCCTGCAGGTTCTCGCTCTCGGCATACCCGGGCATATTCACAATACCGTCTATCGCCATATTGGCACGGTCGATGCCCTGGTATTTCAATTGCCAAAGCCATTCTACCCATTCATTAGTGGAAGTGACCCGATAGTGCACCATATCGTGTATCGTATTGTCGGAATGGGTACGGGAGGTGTAATACATATCATCGGATGCCTGCCCCGCCATCTCGTACCATCCATAGTGGCGATAGTCAGATATGGAACTGTAAATGCCCATCACCGCCATATCGGCGTTGGCTTCCGACTCGAAGAACGAATCCTTATCGTAGCTGGAATCGGGAGTCTCTGTCAGTGTGTCCTCGCAAGAGGAAAAGACGGCCAGCGAAAGAGCCGCCATTGCCATATAGAATATATGCTTTTTCATTTTACGTCAAGATTTGAAATTAAAGTGTACAAAGAAGAAACGCAGATTTCCGTAGATTAACACAAATTGAAATGATTATTAAAATTATACTCTGCGGAAATCCGCGTTAATCTGTGTTTCTAAACTGACACATATTTGTTGTTACTTAAATCAGAATGCCACGTTCACACCGAAGATAAACGAACGGCTGCGCGGATAAGCGCCGAAATCCACACCCGGAGTCAACGGGCTGCGCATGTTCGACACTTCGGGATCGAATCCGCTATACGGTGTCCATGTCGCCAAGTTATATCCCGTAGCATACAGACGCAGCTTGCTCAGTCCGAGTTTCGTAATCAGCTTCTTGGGGAAACTATATCCTAATGTAATGTTGGTCAGCTTCAGGAACGAAGCATCCTCTACGCCCCATGAGTGAATGTACTTGTCCCCCTCTTCGTTGTCGCGGAACGAAGCCACCGTCTTCCCTGCATTCATCGCCGTAAGCTCATCGGGGTCAGTCACCACCTCGCCTTGCGCATTGATAGTCATCCAGCGTTCCGAACTGTTCATAATGTTCAGGGCATTGTTGTTCTGCCGTCCCACCTTGCTGTTTATCAGCTTGGTAGCATTCAGCACATCGTTGCCATAGCTATAAGTAAGGAAGATGCTCAGGTCGAAACCTTTGTAGGTAAAGTTATTGTTCAAACCGCCATAGAAGGTCGGAGTGGCATTACCGATAACGGTCTTGTCGTTCTCGTCGATGACGCCATTATGGTCCAAATCCTTAAACTTCCAGTGTCCGGGTTGCACACCAATCTGATTGGCGGAAGAAGCGACCCCTTCCTTCAATGTATAAGTCTGTGTAGCGGCATCGTAATCGAAATCGCTCACCTGATACAAGCCTTCGGTCACGTATCCATAGAATTGTCCCAACGGCTCGCCCACGGCAATGCGGTGCGTGCTCTGGTTATAACCGAACTGTGCTTCGTACAGCTGCACCTGTTCGCCGGTCAGTTCCAACACCTTATTCTTATAGTGCGAGAAAGTCAGCGTAGTGGTCCAGTTGAAGTCTTTCTTCGCGATGTTGACCGTATTAATTGTCAGGTCCACACCCACGTTCTTCGTTTCGCCGGCATTCACCATCATCGTGGTATAACCCGAAGAATAAGGCAACTGCGCGCTCAGCAACAGGTCGCTGCTCCGGTTGATGTAGAACTCAGGCGAAATGGTGATGCGTTGGTCCAGGAAACCGAGGTCGATGCCTAAGTTAAAGGTCTTGTTGGCTTCCCATTTCAAGTCTTCATTCGGAATCTGTGTAGAGGCATACCCCGGCACCAACTGTCCTCCCATCGCCGTATTGAGCGAAGAGAGCAACGCCAGGCTATTGTAGCTTCCGATGCGGTTGTTTCCGGCAAGACCGTAACCGATGCGGAACTTCAAATCGGAAAAGACATTCAGTTTCTTGATAAACTCTTCTTCGCCCAAACGCCATGCAGCCGATACGGCAGGGAAATAGCCCCACTTGTTGCCCTTGCTGAACTTGGAAGAACCGTCGGCACGCATCGTCGCGCTGAACAGGTATTTGTCTTTGAAGTCGTAGTTGACACGGGCAAAGAAAGAAATCAGGTTATCGTCATCGTTCACATAACTGTCCGAATTAGTCGGTGTTCCCAAGCCCATATCGTCCAATTGGAACTCGTCGGTAGGCAAATTGCCCACTTCGGTCAACACATAACGCTCCCAGCGGTGTACGTATTCTTGTCCTGCCTGCACCATCAGGTGGTGTTTCTTTTGGAAACGCTTGTCGAAAGTAAACACGTTCGAGGTGGAGAAACTCCCGTCTTCCGTATTGCGGATGCTCCCGTAAATGCCGTTACGCAATCCCATAATCGACTCATCGCCATAGAACAGTTCACGGCGTTGGGTGCGATAACGCATACCGGTGGTGTTGCGGAAACTAAATCCTTTGAAGAAGGTATAGGTAAAGCCTCCGTTTGCCTGCAAGGTACGTATCTCGCGGTCGTCCTTTTCTTCGGCTGCATTGACCAACGGGTTTTGCACCACATTGCCTTGCTCGTCTACCAGCAACGGGTCCCGTCCTGCCAGCAGTTCCTCATCGCTTCCCTGAATGCCGATAGTCGGACGGTATTGCAGGATTTGAGCCATCTTGTTGAAACGCGCGTCGGTCGAGCTTCCATTCTCGGTCGTACCGTTTCCGGCTACACCTGCACCCCAGATGTTACGCTGGTCGAACTGGAAACGGGCATTGACACGCAACTTGTCGTTCACCTTTCCGTCTACATTCAAGGATAAGTTGTGGCGTTCGCTTCCGCTATACACCATGGCGCCTTCGTCTTTATTATAGCTGTATGCCATGCCGTACTTGATGCGGTCGCTTCCGCCGTTCACGCCTACACGATAGTTTTGCGTAACGGTAGTGCTGCCCATGGTCAGGTCTTGCCAGTCCAGTCCGCGGTTGGCATAATTCTCATGTATTTCCAAGAAGCTTCCATACAAGTTCTGCCATGCCGGCATCTGTGTAGCGGGGTCGGTAGCCCACCCTATCGTACGCTCGTAGTCGGCAAGCACGAACTCTTCGGTGCTGAGCAGTTCCAGCTGCTTGGCAAGCTTGCGCACACCCACGTAAGCGTCAAAAGTCACGGTAGCTTTCCCTCCGTCGTCCTTTCCGCTCTTGGTGGTAATCAATACAACGCCGTTTGCGCCCCGTGCTCCGTAGATGGCGGTAGCGGAAGCGTCCTTCAAGACATCGATGCTTTCAATGTCGGCAGGGTCAAGGCTCGACATACCGTCTTCGGTAGGAAATCCGTCGATAACGTAAAGAGGCTCGTTGCTCTGCGTGATGGAGATACCGCCACGCACACGGATAGATGCCTCGGCACCCGGCTGGCCATCGGTCTGTATTACCTGCACACCCGCCATACGTCCGGCTATTGCCTGTGCCATATCTGATACAGGTGTCTTGGTAAGCTCTTCACTCTTCACCGAAGCAACCGAACCGGTCAGGTCCTTGCGTTTCATCGTGGCATAACCTACTACGACTACTTCTTCCAACAACTGATTGTCGGGCTGCAAAGTGACATTGATTTGCTTTTGTCCCTTGACGGGAACTTCTACCGTTTGCATACCGATGTAAGAAAATACCAATACATCTTTTAATGCATCATTAACTTGGATGGAATAGTTACCACTCATGTCGGTAATGGTGCCACCTTTCGCATTCTTGATTGTAACGCTTCCTCCAATCACTTCCAGACCTTCATTGTCGATTACCTTACCAGTCACGGTAAAGCCTTGCGCCCATCCCACCGCTATGCCGACAAAGAAAAAGAAGAAGGCAAACAAGACGCCCTTCATAGTTTTCGGTTTTTTCATAATACGATTTGTTTTAAATTTATGACTAAGTTTTATTATTTTTCATCTGTCGGCAAAGATAACGGGAGAAAACGAACTCTACGTTTTCTCCCGTTAAAAACAATTGCAAATACCAACAATAATATTTCAATTCTGTGCAAAGCGCTTTCGAATTTGTTTAAAAACCCTTCCGGGTGGCTATCGGAGCACGGTCAGTCATTTCCATAACCTGATATTCGCCATCGGTTTCATCATAAAGCAATGACGAACTTGCTTCTTGCCGAAGATAAGGCACACCATCGATTACAGGAGACTCTTCGCCATAACTGAACACTACCGGTTCTGTATGATGACGCACCACAAGCCGGGGACTGTCCGAAGCATTCAGGCAGGCTTCTACCGTCCAGTCACCCCACGTAAACGTATCTCCGTCCCTGCGGATGATATAAGGACTTTCGCCTGCTTCGCATACTTGGATAAGGGTAAGGTAGCGTGTTGCCGGTTGGTTGTCCGTACAAGCCGTCAGATGCCACTGGTTGGGGTATTCCGCTCCGCCGGTTGCAGGAGGCACCGCAAACTGATCGGTCTGGGTGATATCCATCTCGCTTGAGCCAAACAATTGGGTTACGGCATAAAAACCGTCCGCTTCATCAGCAGTGCTCAACACCTGTTCTGCTTCGTTGATGTCGAACCGGACCGGACTATGCAACAACCAGTCCCAACGAACCGGCTCGGATGCCTCCAGTTCATCATAAATAAGCACCGTACGCGGATGCAACATCAGGACGTGCCGGCGGTATCGGGTAAGAGGAGTTTCACCGAATCCGTTATCGGGTGTCTGCGTAATGCCTGCCTGGGCAAAATAGTTTACCCACATCGGGTCGTCGCTGATGCCGCAATAGGCATGCGAGGCATCACCGAGCGCATAACTGATGTGATTTCCTCCCAACGCACGGACGATGCTTCCGTATCCCTTGGTGGAATAAGGCTGCCCGATACCGTTCACCAGAATCGTATTGTGGGCACGGGTGTGGCGGTACGACATCAGGTTGTGCGCATCGGCAAATGCCTGGTAATATCCTGTACTCCGATAGACATCCTTCCCACCGAACAGGAGGTTAAACGCATTCTGGCTTGCCGTGGTATGGCTTCCCGAACCGAAGGTGCTGGAACGGAACGACAAGGCAAGGTCATTCCCGGCATCTCCCAAATGGCTATGCATCGACACTTCTCCGGCATCGCTGTACCACACCATTTTGGCAGCATCTTCGGGCAAGGCAGACTCGTAAGTCCGATTGGAACACATGCGGTACAAACGCAATTCGTAATCCTGCCGAACCAGCGACTGGCATTCACCGGCATACCACCCGGCATACGCATCGCCCGTCTCGCGTGCCAGATAATCGGCAAATGCAGCCGTAAGCCGGTTGGGCTGGTCGCCATTCTCACTGTTGTCTCCAAAACCGGTACTCTTCGAATCGGGCGGATTGGTGTAGGCAAGAGCCCGTCCTGCATTGCGGTACCACGGATGTTGCAGGAAGTCGAACCGCGCCACGTAAGAGAACAAGGCAGGCATGTAGGCAAGTGTCTTCACATTGGCAGGGAAATAGCCCGTCCCGTTATGCCAGATGCCATCGCGGTTGAAGCCCGAAGCCGGAGCACGTGCTGTCCAAAGCTCGTAATAATACTTCAATATCGGAAGCGCCTCATCGGCATATTCCGCCTTGTCATACAGCAGGAAAGCCGCCTGTGTCAGGATACGCATGTTCTGTTGCCAGAAATGATTGTCGAAGATATGGTTTTCTTCCACACCGCATTGCTCCTGATACGAATGACGCAGGGCACGCATCATCAGCTCCTCCGCACCCGAACGCTGCGTGGCGGTCAGGCGTCCGTAGAGCAAATCGTAAACCGCGGCATGAGCCAAAGTCAAGGCAGAGGTCGTAAAGTTATCGGTAAAGAGTTGTGTATCCGTAGGAGGCAGGGCAAGCATCGCATCCAGTAGCTCTACCAGCTTATCGGCATACCGCTCGTCCTGAAGCAGATAGTAAGCGTGATACAGCCACGTGGCATGCTGGCGCAAGGTCTCGGCATCGGCATAAAGGTCCATGGTGCCGTAGTCCGCCTCCAGTGCTATCGAGGCGCGCGCCGTCAATTGGCGGTATTCGGGATGAGATGTCACGTTCTGCCTTGCCTCATGGATATACGGATTGAGGAAACAATACAGGCGGGGATGCACACGGGGGGCATTCTCCAGGAAGTCCTCGAAAGGCGGAGTAATAAATACCGGCGTCTCTGACTTTACCTCGAACGCATACGTCTCACTCCATGCGCCGGGACTGGCACCCTCGGCATCGGTACTCCGGAAACGCCAGTACCACGTGCCGGCATCCAGTGCCCGGTGGAGGTTATACATACATCCGTCTTGCGGCTCGCTGATTTCGGCATCCGCAAAATCTTCTGTGCGCGAAAGGGCATACTGGAGCCGCTCGCCCGTCTTCATGGCTTGCGGAACAAGGAAAGGAGCAGGATTGACTATCAGTTCGTTCGATGTCTTGGGATAAGGCTGGGTGCGCACTTTGTCCTGATACGCATCCGGATAGGTCGTTTCAGGTTGCGGCACAGAAGGTTCCGGCTCTACTGCCTCATCGGAACAGGCAGGGCATCCCAGCCAACATACCGCCAAGGCAAGCATCGGCACATAGCACCGGAAAGGCAAGAAGTTTTTTTTCATTGCATGATGTTTATAGAATGTTGAAATTACTGTTCGTAATGATATGAGAGTGTACATTTTTGTTGATGCCATCATTGAATACCGGCTACACAGAATGCACAAATCTATACGTGCATGGTATACATAAATATTTGTAAAGTGGACAACACAATAATATACGTATAACTGCGTTTCCGGTAAGATTAATAATCTTCACGCTGTAAGATTAGAGTTTATGTAATTTAGATTTGTTATATATCGCGCATACGCGTACCTTTGCAACATGAATTACCACGACCATAAAGACAACAGCAAAAGTTTCCGTGCCTTGACGGGAGTTAGCCATGAACAGTTTTGTGCGCTTCTCCCTTATTTCGAGGCTGCGCATGAGGACTATTTGTCCGAGTATGAAATGACCGGGGAACGCCGTAGCGGAAAACGCCGCAGTCCTTCCATCTACAAGAACAGCCCCCTTCCCAGCATATCCGACCGCCTGTTCTTCATTTTGGTTTATTTGAAAAACAACCCGTTGCAGGAATATCATGCGGCCTGTTTCGGAATGAACCAGAAGCACTGCAACATATTCATCCATTGCCTGACTAAAATCCTTCGTCTGTCCCTTAAAGCGAAAGGTCTTGTCCCCGCAGAAACCGACAAGGAGCTTGCCGAACGGCTGGCGGAACTTTCCAAAGAGGGAGACAAGCCGGTACTTCTTCATGACGGGACGGAACGGGAGATTCCCCGTCCGGCAGACCGGGACATGCAAAAGGAGCGTTACAGCGGCAAGAAAAAACGGCACACGGTCAAGAACGCCGTCATTGTAACGATGGCTTGTCTGGTCATATTTGTCAGTCAGACCGTTTCGGGCAAGACCCACGACAAGAAGATGGCTGACACAATGTATTCTTTTCCTGTGCCTTGCACCTTGTATCAAGATACGGGATACCAAGGCTATGAGCCTGAGGGGGTGGAAATCATACAACCGGTCAAGAAGCCCAAAGGGAAAGAGCTTTCCAGGCAGGACAAGGAATACAACAAGAAAGTTTCCGCCATCAGGGTGCGTATAGAACATGTCATAGGAAGCGCGAAAGTCATGCGCATCGTCAAAGACGAGTGCAGGCTCAGGGCAAACAACTTTGTAGAAAACATCTTTTCCACATGTATGGCACTGCATAATCTCAGAATTAAAATCAACCCTTGGAACTATCATAACTAATTTACATAAACTCTATTAATAATCTTCAAGCTGTAAGATTAATAATCTTCAAGCCGTAAGATTAATAATCTTACAAAACGGGCAGTTCATTTACCGGATTGTAGCAGCCGGTTTTCCGGGCTGAGTTGTTCCTTTGCTCTGCGTTTTGGTATCTCCCGCATATAGCAAGATGCACCTATGTTCATCGGCATACGAACATAGGTGCATCAGTTATCGGATACAGGTTCTTCGGACCATGAATCCTGCTTACGAGCCAAGCCCGAAAGTTCATGCAAAGAGAATGTGTTCCCGAAACGTCCCGTATCGGTCACGCCGATTCGTTTCCATTCATTATTAACCGTTCATTTACCCCTCGGCATAACTTCACCGGTAAGTATCGAGACACAACCTCTAACGCACTAACTAACGAACCATAACACTATTCCAACTCTGTTTACAGTATGAGTCCGATGATACCATGAACAATTCCTTGATTATTCGAAGATGGTGACTACAGGGAATACCACAGCGGAAGCACCTGTTCCAATGGTTTCAGGACTACCTGATGTTCCATCTGTAATATTATAAATAATACCCTGAAGTCCTTCTGCGGTTACCGTAGAAGATGCGCAATAGTAATTACCCGTATAAGCAGCTTTCAGCGCAGCAATCAAGTCTGCATTTGTTGTAGCCAAAGCTGCCTGCAGCTGTGCAAGGGAAGGAATATACCATTCGCTCAAGTTTTCTGATGCTGTAGCTTCTACCAGACTGTTATTAAAGAATGAGTTGAACATCTGATAAGCTGTAGCATCACTTGCCGTTCCTAGAGCCGTTTCAATAGCAGTACTGAAAGCCAATCCAGCATATGCATTAGCAGCATCATCTGTTACTGCCAGACCCAAATCTGTATAAGTATCTACTCTGTTACGATTCGTAGCCTTATTTAATGACATGGCGTATGCCTCTACAGTCTTACCTTCTGCATAAGTAGAGTTATCATTTTGACCTCCTAATGCGAATACCACAGCGATAGCTTCTTCAGCAGTTGCTACTTTTTCACCATTGGCGTTAATATAGTCGCCTACTGCAAGCGGAGCATTCGGGTCAACGGGTTCAGCAGGTTGGTTTTCAAATTCATCACCGAAACTTACCGTTACGTCCATTTCACCGCCCGGTTGTCCCCCCGGAGTAAAGCCCATATCCACAATCATGTTTGCATCCAACGTCAAAGACTCAATTGTTGCTGTATAATCATCTACACCATCACCGCTTACTGTTAGAGTCATAGATGTTGCAAACTCTGTCTGATCTACCGGAGCAAAAACAAAGAGGGATGCCCATTCGCCGGCTTCCGCATCATCCATTGCACGTGCATCCAAACGAATTTCTTGTACAGTCGTTGTATTCGTTGTTCCAGTGAAAATGTCATAACCTCCAGGAATATTGAATCTACCTACAGCAATCGTAGTATATCCCTCGAATTCAGCAGGATCTTCAGCGCCTAAGTCAATACGGGTCAACGGACGAGTCAGTGTCGTACTTGTACTTGATGAAGGATCCAACACACCACAGAAAGCATCGGCTGCATCTGTAAAATGACGGTCGCGATTCGATTGATAAGTAATAGCAGGCAATGCTGTAGTATTGTAAACCCAATCGGGAGCCGTTTCTATCGTTTCTTCAGCACCTACTTGTACATAGTCTGCCCAAAATACGCATTGGTATGCTTCTTCCGGAGCAGTAAAAGAGAACGTTACATTGTCACCTGTAACTTCCTGAACATACTTCTGGTCTGCGATAGCCGCACCTTCGCCATCTACCAACTGCATGATACAACGGCGGGTAAATCCGTCTACTTCCGGCATGGCACGCGAAATGGGATTATTTTGTGGAATGTTTACCGATACGGTAACCGGACCGCTTACCAAACCATTAGCTTCGGTCGATACAATCTCTTCTTGGCTACATGATGCGAAAGACATCGCAAACATCGCCATCATCGAATACAAAAAACTCTTTTTCATGTGGTTAAGGTTTTAAATGATTATTACTATGTTTTTTAGGTTAATTAGTTCTTACTTTATCTTTGCGAATATATCTGTTTATCAATCCATGGGTACAATGATGTCTATTTCCCCATCATATTCTGAATCGATGCCGATTCCTCCACCTGGTTCATCCGGGTCGGGATCTTCGCCTCCCCCTTGCTCATAAGTGGTAAGAAAAGCTCCTGTCAGTACAGTATTCTTTCCCCGTTCGCAAGGTACATTCACTACCGAATTGGCAATGGTGACATTATCTGCATCAACGATTTCTATTTCCATCGGAACGGTATCGATTTCTTCCTCGTTGGATACAAATACATAATCGAACCCTACACGAAGTTCGTCAGTACCTTCCTCGGGCAATTCGAACGAAGTGTTATATTGCATGTACATCAGCGAGTGCTTAGGCACATTATCAAGGGCGTTATAGCCTACCGGCAAATAACCGCTATATTTGATACGCGCGGTAAACGTTTCGCCATTGACTTCACCATCGGCTATGCGCTGCAAGAACTTATCCACATCGGTGGCAATCAGTTCGTAACGTGCCACGGGACGTTGGAGCGTTACATCCTGCTCGACCACCGCTCCCCACTGGTCAGCGTAAGCGGTAAGGTCGAGGGATGTAGTGCCCACAAACACATCTTTATATTCAGTATTGCCCGTATGAGAAGCACGGTTCGGGATTACAGGTACCAGACTTTGGGTGTTGTAGTGCAAATCTTCTTCGGGAGTCTCGGCACTTACATAGTCTTTCCATACCACCAACTGGTACGAACGGGCATGCAGTTTCATGCTGACCGGCAAAGAAAGATGCGTGCGGTCGGTAATGTTCTCTACAAACACCTGTCTTGCCACAGGCTGGCGGTTGAAGTATGCCTCTACAATGAAACGGTGCAGGTAATCAGTATTGGCAGAAACCCGTGCACTGCTATTCTCTTCATTTCCCTGCTCGGGCAAGTTCAAGTCGAGCGTCAGGTTTACTTCCACATTCACTTCTGTCGGGTCTACACCCAGCTCGCCCTCGGCGGTCAGTTCGGGTTCCTCGTGCAAGGTGCAAGCAGCCATCAGCAAGGGTAATGCCAACAAGCCTGACCAAAACTTTCGTATATGTCTGTTTCTTTTCATGGAATGTTCGTTTTAAGTTCGTTTTAAAAACGGTAAACTAATGATGCACCTACCTTTGTCGGTCCCCAATAATGGCGGATGCGGGTGTCTATCTGCGCTCCGTTGTCTATATTATAATAGGTATCATACTTCATATTGGCATATCCGAAGCCTACGGTAAACTCTGCTCCCCAATGCTCGGACAAGGGAAGCTTATACCCGTAGCTCAATCCGGCTCCTACCAAGGGGCGTCCGGTATCCTGATAACGGCGGTCATCCCATTTCAGGTTATACCATCCCACATGGGCATGCAAGCCGAAGAAATGGCCTTTGCCGGTTTCCTGCCCCATCCACCAACGCAGTTCGGGCTGGATAGCGGCTATGCGCAACGCCTTGTCGGGTTTCGCATCCCACAAGCTCCACATCACCGGGATATCTACCGTCATGCGGGAATGCACCTGCACTTCGTAGTCCAAATTCAATACACCGATGGCATCGTAAGCAATGTTGGTCTTCAGCGCCATATAACGTCTGTCTGAAACAGATACGGTTTTCTTGTCTTTCTTGCGCTTTTCCGAAGCACGGGCTTTGCCTTGCTCTTTGGCTGGCTTCTCTTTTGTTTGTGCCACATTCTTTTTCGCCTGTGCTACATTCTTTTTCGCCGAAGGATTGTATACCGCAGTTTCTTCGGGTAAAGCCGAAGTCTGTATGCGGGGCTTCTCTACCGCTTGCGCCATTGCCCCTAAGGGCAACGCCGCTACGGCAAGAGTAAAGCAGGTATGTAAAAATCGTATTTTTAATCTCATGGCTGTAAATAAGTTTTTTAAGTTCTTAAGTTTGTGGGTTCTTGAGTTTTTAAGTTTGTGAGTCTTTGAGTTCTACAAACTAAAAAACTTAAAAACTCAAAAACTAAAAAACTAAAATTATATTTCCAAGTCGGGCACTACGTCACGCATGGTGGTCACATACCCGTTCTCGTTCACCACGGTTTCTTCTCCTTTATACGTAATGCTTACATCGTCTTTCGTGCTGCGGATGAAGAACGAAGGCGCTCCGCTTGCCGAGACATTCACGCTGATGAGCCAGCCTCCTGCCTTAATGCGTCCGTCGGAAAGGATTTCGGGGTCTTTTGCCGGATACTTCAAGGCATGCGTATTGATAATCGTGGCAAAGCGATATACCTTTGCTTTTTCTGATTTCGCCGTAAAGTGCCAATGGTTCGGGTATTTCTTAAACTTTCCCTTATCGTCTGCACGGAGCCAGTTGACCGGCGGAACAAAGAACTGGCTTGTCGTATCGGTCTGCAAGGTTCCGGTAGAGAAGATGTAAGCATCCGATGCGCCACCCCGTCCCGACAAGCCTTGCACATGCACAAAGCGCGGATTGGAAGTATCTACCGTCATCGGCTGTGCCGTAGTATGCAACATAAAGGTATAATCAGCCGGTTTTGAAGCTTCCAGTTCGTCATAGATAAAGATAAATCCGGTCTTTCCCAAATTGACGATATGCCGGCGGAACTTGGTGAGGGGCACATCGTCCCAACCGTTTTCAGGCGTGTATTCCACATCCGAAACCTTGCCACGCTCTAACCACAGCGGAGAAATCACTTTTCCGTAAGCGTTAGAAGCATCGCCCAACACATAACCTATTTTGTCACTACAATAGTAACGGGGAATCCAACCGTATCCTTCGGTACCAATGCGTTGCCCCATACCGTTTACCAAAATGGTGTTGTGAGCGCGGGTCGCACGGTGGCACAACATGCTGTGTACGTCGGTAAACTCGATGTGATGGCCACTGCTATAGAAAATAGGCTTTCCTCCGTAGAACGTATTGAACGCATTCTGATTCGCCAGCGCATGGGAAGTGCTTCCATACGGGCTGCTCCGGAAGCTCCACATCGCATTGCCTCCTACACGGTCCCAATTGGTCTGGTACGAAGCCAAACCTGTTTCGGGGAACACTCTTCCGAAAGGCAAGGCAGTCAATCCCGGACCTTCGGGCAACGGCTTGTCGCATTGCAGACGGAACCAAGCCAAATCGCCGGGCTTGTTCAGCAACGCTTTCTTCATGTATTCAGGCTCAACCTTCAACGTGCGGCGCACAAAGTCGGCGGCAAACGAGTTGTTGGTCAGCTTAGCCAGTGCATCCAGGTAACTGATACGGATGCTGTTGGGGCGTCCTACATTCTGATGAGAGCTGCCGTTTCCTCCCGATTTGGAGAACGGAGGCTGCTGGTAAATGGTATACATGATGTTGTTGGTATACCAAGGATCGCTGAAGAAATCATATCCCGTCAGATTGCTATAATAATAAGGCACTTCTATCAGCGTACGGGTATTGACCGTAAAATATGAATCGCCGTTGTGCCAGCCGCCGTCTTCGTTCAGCCCGGGGAAACGTGCCCGCCATACATTGTAGCAATAATCCGTCCATGTAGCGGCTTCAGGCAAATCGCCATACGTGGCAAATGCAGCCATTGTCAGGATGCGCAGGGTCATCTGCCAGATGTGGTTTTCGGCGATATGGTTTTCCAGATAGTTATTGAAATGCTTATACATGGCTCCGCCTTTCTCCCGGATGGCATCCAGCAAGGTTTTCTTCTGCGCGTCGGTCAGCAACTCGTAAAACGAGTCATACGCCATGGAGCAAAGCGAAAGCAATGCCGAAGCGTTGAAGTCTCCTTTCACATTCTTATCCTTATCCCAGTCGGTCATCTCCAAGACACGTTTAAGAGCCTCATCGGCATACTTCCGGTCTTTCGTCAACAGGTAAGCACGAATCAGCGCCTCGGTATTCCCTTCCTCGGCATCAATGATGCGGCGGCTCTCACGGGTAAGGTACGAATTGATTTGCATCTGGTTCGTGAGGTTCTTCACCTGACTGGTATTGATATCCTTCACCGTTTTCATCGGGGTCTGCATCACCTTATCGGCACGCTCCAGATACCATTGGTATTCTGCTTTCGGCTTTGCCTGTGCGATAAACGCATCCCAGCCTGCCTTCTGCACCCATATACGAGGATGGGTTGCAGGCACCTTGGCGATGGCTTCCTTATAAGAAGGCGGACAGAACTTCTTCGGGTTATCCCCCACCGTAAGTTCCTGCGTACTTTGCCATTCTACCTGCTCGGCTTCATTTACATAGCCGTATTGCCAATACCATTTCCCGGGCGCAAGGTCTTTATCAGGATTATAGAAAGGCCAGCGGGTTTCCACCTGCTTGACATCTTTCTTAAACTCTTTGTCACGGGCATAACGAAGCTGATAGTGTAATGTCGTTTTGTCCACCTTACGTACAGATTTCGCGTCCATGCCGTCCAGTATATCCGCATTGATATTGGCATCGGCACGAAGCGGCCATTGGAAAGAGACATAACGGTCGTCCACCACCGCCTTATCTTTCGGATAAGGAGTGGCACGCATTTCATGCATCAAGGTGGTTTCGGTCAGCCTGATGTTCGTCTGGGCAGACGCCCCTACGAAGAATGCGCTCCATAGTAATGCTAAATAAAAGGTCTTCTTCATCGGTGTTTTTGTTTTTTTCGTTGTTGCAAAAATAACCAATACTTCGCTGATAGGCTTACACAAATGTTTTGTTTTCATTCAAAATCCAGCAAAGAATGTTCGATATTGTCTAATACATTTTTAAATTTGTGCAAAATGTCTGTTCTTTTAATCCTTTGGAATATATTTCTCTTTGAAATGAGTGGCTGCAGACGGATGGCAACGCATCCATTCGTCAAGCAAGGCACGATGCTCACGAACAATGGTTGAATACTTTTCTTCTACTGCCAGATTACGCATTTCTCCCCGGTCGGTACGCATATCGTAAAGCTGCTCGCGGTTCTTTCCGGTATCATACAAGACGTATTTATAATAAGGTGTACGCACCATCCAGCCCAATGTGCCTGCAGTCTCTCCGAAGAAGGTTTCGGTCACCACGTACGGGCGGTGCGCCTTTGCCGTATCTCCCTCCTCTGCCACCTCACGGAAGCTGACTCCCTGACGTCCCGAAGGCACTTCCACTTCCGCCCAGTCGCATACGCTCGGCATCAGGTCTTCTCCATTATTGATGAACTGGGGCAATACCTTTCCCGCATTCTTCCCGCTGGGAAGGCAAACGATAAAAGGCACGTTCACCACCTCTTCATACAGGGCGGTTTTCTGGTTCCATTGGTGTGCGCCGCATCCGTCTCCGTGGTCGCTGGTAAAGATAACCACGGTATTCTCCCACAAGCCCTGCTTGTCCACCTCATCCAGAATCTTCCCGATTTCCTTGTCCACCGCTTCAATCAGGCGGTAATACGCATTGCGGTACCGACGCCAGTCGTCCGGCGTGAAAGTCACGGTCGGATAAAGCCGATGGTTCTGCCTGCGCTCGAAAGCCAGGGCGTCGGCATCATACGGATTGACCGCAAAATTGGCAGGCAAGCCGGGACAATCTTCAAGCGCCGGCTCTTCGAACGAAGCATAGGGCGGATTCTGATGACGCGCATACTCGCAAATGTTATGCGGATTATCGAAAGAGGCGACCAGGAAGAAAGGCTGTTCGGAATTGCGACGCAAGAAGGCAACACATGCCTCGGCAAGACCGAAATCATTATGCCCGTGCAGGTTCTCGAAACCGAAAGCCTCCTTCGCCGGCAAGGAATTGGTATGCGCGTGCCATTTCCCGGCATATGCGCATTCGTATCCGCTTTCTTCCAATAACGTGCCCAATGTCCGTGTGCGAATAGAGTCGGGCATGGGTGTCCCGTTCTCGGTCAGTCCCACCTGACCGGGCGTGTATCCCGTAAACATGGACGAACGCGAGGGACCGCTCAAGGGCATGCTGCAATAAGCGTTCGAGAAACGCACGCCCCTCTGGGCAAGCCGGTCCATATTGGGGGTATGCACCTCTTCATTTCCGGCACAGCTCATTGCCGTAGCAGTCTGCTGGTCGGTCATAATATAAAGGATATTGGGTCGCTCCTGTGCCATCAGTGCAGCAGGGGCAAAGAGGGAATAGATAATAAATGGTTTCATAGCGATTATCGTTTTTGACAAAAGTAACCGTTCTCCCTCAAAAACGACTTCAACAACCTGCAACGTTCTTTCAAATCCGTGCACCGGCTTTCACTTTTATGCAAAATACTTTCGAATCTGTACAATTCTGCCAAAGATGGTACTTCCGGAAGATTTTTATAAGTAACTCGCCTATATCATGGCACACAGACGCTATTTTAATGTGCCAATGAATAATAAGGGCAATGTGCTAATTTATTCTCACATTAGCACATTGTTTATTTGTCTCTGTGTATTCTTGCATAGTCTGTGTCCAATGATAGCATCAACAAATCTTGATTTAAACGAGATACCTCTTCCTCAGATACTTCACCCACTCCTGGTGCTTGCATGACTTGAATACCTTTTCTATCCTATCAAACAGCCATTCGTAAGTCAAATCAATGAAAGTATCTTTGCCTACATCGGTAAGCAATGATTTATATTCGGGTATGGCATACTCGCGGAAATGCTTGTTGCCTTGTGGGTAAAGATGGATATGGTGAAAATACTGAATATCTCCTTTGCACAGCATACCCCTATATGTGATTACGCCAAATTTGTCGCAAATGATTAGCTTTTATGAAAGAAACAATGTCTAATTCCCCGAACCATTATGCTGTTGTTATTATTCAGATATCACATCACTTGAACCAAACGGAGGTAAAAGGCGATGATACAGACCAGATCGATAACCAACGCTATGACCGACCACTTGATGAACAGTTTCTTTTTCTTCACCACACCATACACAATACCGATAATTGCCGAGACCAGTATGCCGGCAGCTATCCCGAAGATGCCTTGTACCGCAAGCCCCACCAGTATCAACAGAGCCATGGTTATCAAAATGTTGTTTCTCATATTTGTTTAAGGAGTTAAGGAGTTAAGAAGTTAAGAAGTTAAGGAGTTAAGAAATCAGATGCATTACTATTGACTTTTAACTCCTTTAACCTTTTTTTAATCAGATACTTGCTTTAATGGCTTTGATAACCGCCGAAGTAAACCCATCGTGCTCCAGCGAGTTAACGCCCTTAATGGTGATACCACCCGGTGTGGTAACCTTCTCTATCTCCAGTGCCGGATGCGTGTCTTCGTTTTCCAACAAAAGACGTGCCGCCCCTTCTACGGTCTGCGCCACCATCTTCATGGCGTCTTTCGGACGGATGCCTGCTTCCACACCTGCCTGCATGGCTGCCTGCACATACTTCAGCACGTAAGCAATGCCGCATGACGTAAGCGAAGTGGCCGCCGCAAGCTGTTTTTCTTCTATCAACATGGCAAGCCCCATTTCATTGAACAAGTCCAACATTGTCAGTGTCTGTTGTTCGGATGCATTCCGGCAGGCTATCAGTGTCATACTTGCCCGCAAAGAGATAGCAGTGTTCGGAATAATACGAAACATTGGCATTTCGGGGTCTACAAAGTGGGCAAGGTCTTCGAAAGTCATCCCTGCCGCTACCGATACCAATACCTGAGGCTGGCGCAAACGCAAAGGCTTCAATACTTCTTCTACCTTCCAAGGCTTGACCGCTACAATCACCACATCGGCATCTGCCGCTTCGTGATTGTCTGTACTGACCTGTATTGCCGGAAATTCGACTTTCAGCTTTTCCAATTTGGGCATACTTGGATTGGTCACCGTGATGTCCTGTACCCGCACGTAATGTCCTTGTGCCAGCCCACGGGCAATGGCTCCGCCCATATTGCCGGCTCCGATAATTGCTACTTTCATGTCTGTTATTCTTTTTAGAAACGCAGATTTTCGCAGATGTTTTTATTCAATAGTCAGTGAAATAAAATTTCAATCTGCGTTAATCTGTGAAAAATCTGCGTTTCCCCACATTATTAAATCTATTTACAATGGTTTCGAAAGTTCCTCCAACGACTTTCCTTCATATTCGCAAATGGTCTGCTTGAACGAATCAGGAAGTTCTACCGGTTCTTTGGTTGCCACGTCATAACCTACCATTACCGTACGGCACTGGCATTTCAGTACACCACTCGCCTTGTTGACGGCACGCTGCAACAAAGTAAAACTTTTATGTCCCAAATGAATGACTGTAGTTTCGATATACAACTCATCCGAGAAAAATACCGGAGCCAGGAAATCGGCATTGATGTTAGCCACTACGATACCTAGTGTGTTCCACTCCTTATCACCGAACACATCGCGCATATACGATGTCTTTGCCAAATCGTAAATGGAAAAATACGACGAATTGTTCATGTGACCATACTGGTCGACATCACTAAAACGAATCTGCACCGGCATCACATGCCTGTATGTAAGTTTTGTTGCCATATCATTTAAACTTTGTTCACCTCAAATATATATCTTTTTTTCCGTAAAACGCAACAAGTGCAGCATTTATTTCTTATTTTTGCGCACAATGCAATGAAATCAACTAATAGACATAAATAATGGAACAGAAATTAAGCAAAGAAACCCTCTGCGTACAGGCAGGATGGACTCCCAAGAACGGCGAGCCCCGTGTAGTGCCCATCTATCAGAGCACAACCTTCAAATATGACGATAGCGACCAGATGGCACGCTTGTTCGACCTGAAAGATACCGGATATTTCTATACCCGCCTGCAAAACCCCACCAACGATGCCGTAGCTTCCAAGATTGCTGCACTGGAAGGCGGTGTAGGTGCCATCCTTACTTCATCGGGGCAGGCGGCAAACTTCTATGCCGTGTTCAACATCTGTGAAGCAGGCGACCATATCGTCTGCTCGTCTACCATCTATGGCGGTACGTTCAACCTCTTCGGTGTCACCCTAAAGAAACTGGGTATCGAATGTACCTTCATCGATGCCGATGCGCCCGAAGAAGAAATCGACAAGGCTTTCCAACCCAATACCCGCTGTATGTTCGGTGAAACCATCTCGAACCCCAGCATCAATGTGCTCGATATTGAGAAATTTGCCCGCATCGCCCATAAGCATGGCGTACCACTTATCGTAGACAACACCTTTGCTACCCCCATCAATTGCCGTCCCTTCGAGTGGGGAGCCGACATCGTGACCCATTCCACCACCAAGTATATGGACGGACACGCCACTTGCGTAGGCGGTGTCGTAGTAGATAGCGGAAACTTTGACTGGATGGCACATGCCGACAAGTTCCCCGGACTGACTACTCCCGATGAGTCTTATCACGGACTGACCTATGCCAAGGCATTCGGCAAGATGGCATACATCACCAAACTTACGGCACAACTGATGCGCGACCTAGGCTCCATCCCTTCACCAATGAACGCTTTCCTGCTTAATTTGGGACTGGAAACCTTGCACTTGCGTGTACCCCGCCATTGCGCCAATGCCCAGAAGGTAGCCGAATGGTTGGAAGCCAACCCGAAAGTGAAATGGGTAAACTATTGCGGCTTGAAGAGCAACAAGTATTACGAACTGGCACAAAAATACCTGCCCAACGGTTCATGCGGTGTCATTGCTTTCGGTCTGAAAGGCACACGCGAAGATGCCGTGAAGTTCATGGATAGCCTGAAGCTGGCATGTATCGTGACCCACGTGGCAGATGCCCGTACCTGTGTCTTGCATCCGGCAAGCCATACCCACCGCCAATTGAGTGATGAGCAATTGATAGAAGCCGGCGTAGCTCCCGACTTGATTCGTCTCTCGGTAGGCATTGAAAACGTAGACGACATCATCGCCGACCTCGAACAAGCATTGCAAAGTATTTAAATGAAGAATGAAGAATTTGTTGATAGCTTGTCACGCCGGATTTGCAATCCGAAACCGTTTGCTAATGATGCGGATTACAAATCCGCAAATAGGATTACGCCGGATTACAAATCCGGCGTGACAAAGATTCTTCATTCTTAATTCTTCATTCTTCATTCAAAAGATTCTTCATTCAAAAAAATTCTTCATTCACCCCATGGCTCCAAACACCTGGTACACTCAACGCATAGACGAAACTTTACGACAACTTTCCCAAACCAAGACACAGATTAACCGCATCAGCCTGCTGCGCGTCCTGCTCTTTGTGGCAGGCTTTGCAGGACTGATTTTGTTTTATCGTTCCGGCACGTGGGCGGTAGTGCTCACCGTGTGCTGCACCTTCCTGCCTTTTTTTATCTTGGTCAAGGTACACAACCGGCTTTATTTCCGCAAGGAACAGTTAGAAACCCAACTCAAGCTGAATCAAGATGAACTGAAAGGACTGGAAGGCGACTATTCGGTTTTCGACGAAGGGCGCGAGTTCATCGATGCCGGACATCCTTACTCGTACGACCTCGACCTCTTCGGACGCAAATCGCTCTTTCAGGCCCTCGGACGTACCTGCACGCATATCGGGAAACAAACTCTTGCCACATGGATGCAACATCACCTGACAGAGAAAATCGCTATCGAAACCCGTCAGGAAAGCATCCGCGACATGAGCCGGCGGATGGAGTTCCGTGAAGCATTCCGTGTGACCGGTTCCATCAACCGCGGCGCGGATTCCGATGAAGAAGAGATAAGCCGCTGGAGCTGGACTCCTTCTGTCCTGCAACACCTGTGGTGGGTGAAACTCTGCCTTTGGGCTGTACCCGGCATCAATATCCTGCTGCTTGCGCTCGGATTGCTGCATATCCTTTCACTCAGCTGGTTCGGAATGATGTTTACCGTCTTCGTCATCCTCAGCTTCGGACTTATCCAGCGGGTAACCCTGATACAGGAAAGCTACGGAAAGAAGCTGAAAACCCTGAACCGCTATGCCAGACTGATAACCCTTGCCAAAGGAGAAACGTGGCAAGCCCCTGCCCTGCGTGAACTGACCGATAAGCTGGACATCGACGGACATTCTCCCGCCGAAGCCCTGACGCAACTCTCGAAGGAACTGGACCGCCTCGACCTGCGCAACAACCAGCTCCTGTATGTCATCTTAGAGGGAAGCATGTTCTTCCAGCTCCGGCAAATCGTGCGCATCGAACGCTGGAAGGCACGCTATGGGAAATACCTCATGGGCTGGCTGGAAGCCGTAGGCGAACTGGACGCACTCTGCTCGCTCGGCACCTTTGCCTATAATCATCCGGCATACACCTATCCGACAATTACCAATCAGCCGTTCTGTTTCCTTGCCCGCAACATGGGACATCCGCTCATGCCCGAAGCCCAATGCGTGAAAAATGATGCCACCATCCCCTCACGCCCTTATTTCCTGATTATTACCGGAGCCAATATGGCAGGCAAGAGCACCTACCTGCGCACCATAGGTGTCAACTACCTGCTGGCATGCATGGGCTGCCCCGTGTGTTGCGAAAGCCTGACGCTTTATCCTGCACAACTCATCACCAGCCTGCGCACCACCGACTCACTCTCGGACAACGAATCTTATTTCTTTGCCGAACTGAAACGCCTGAAACGCATCATCGACCTGCTGGACGAAGGACAGGAACTTTTTATCATCCTCGACGAAATACTGAAAGGGACGAACTCAGCCGACAAGCAGAAAGGCTCGCTCGACCTTATCCGCCAGTTCATGCGCCTGAAAGCCGATGGCATCATCGCCACCCACGACCTGCTATTGGGCACACTTGCCGACCAATTCCCCGAATATATCCGCAACTATTGCTTCGAAGCAGACATCAAGGATAACGAGCTGACCTTCTCCTACTGCCTGCGCGAGGGCGTGGCACAGAACATGAACGCCTGCTTCCTGATGCGGAAAATGGGGATTACCATCAGCTGATGGAAATGTCGGAGAAAGACACGGAGACATGCACTTGCTTGTGAAAACCCTTAGAAGCTGTTTTGAATTTATCGTGCGATGATTTGGGATGAGTTTTTGAGGCATTTTCGCTTCTGTGATGAGGAAGATAGCGGGCTATCTGACGAAGAACAGGAGCGAAAAGGACCAAAAAATCGCCCAAAGCACACACGAAAACAGATACATCAAGCCAAGAAAAACTTTTTGGAGAAATTCAAAACAGCTTCTTATATTGCATTGCATTCTCCCACGCAACAGGAAAGCTTTCCGCACGCAATAAATGTTTCAGCTAGTTTTATTGCATTGAAACTAAAGTTTCATTGCAATAAAACTAAAGTTTCAATTATATAAAATCACCGATGAACTTATATTAGTGAATAAAGGCACCGGCATACATACAGCTTATCATTCTTTTTTCCAAGTGTATTCGTACTGGCAATAATCGTATTCCGGTTCTTCAGCGATGCCATATTTACGGAATACCATGCGCACGTAGTCTTGTGCCTGAGGCGTGAAAGCCCTTTCGTGCCGCTTCAGCCGATAAAACAAATTTTTCCCGAAACTGCACAACAAGTCATTCTTTATCGCCATCGCCTTCTCGTGCATCAGTTTGTCGAACATCTTGCTCCAGCCGTAAGCGTACTTCACCGGCGTATCATCAAGAAACTCAGTGCACTTCTTTCCCGTCTGCTTCCATTGGGGGTTGAGCATGCAGACGTAACGCACGTCTTCCGGAATGAATTTCGTCACCTGATAACGCAAGCACTTGTCCGCGCGCTTGCAATTCCCGTTCAGGCAATGCCCGAACCTCTTCGGCACGATGCTGTAATCTAATTCTTTTATCATGATAAAGAAAAACTTTTTGTAGAAATTCAAAACACATTCTTACACAAAGGAACAATTTTATTAGGAAACAAGCAAGCCGAAAACAAAAATATTCACCACAGAGGCCACAGAGTACCACAAAGGAAAAATTTAAAAGACTCTGTGTACCTGTGGTGAGAAAATGCACAAAGCTATACCGCAACAGTATAAGCAGAACAGATTTGCATATCCGGAAAATTATTGATAACTTGTCGCCATATTTCAAATACCAGTAAAAACAAGATTGAAACATGATGAAGAAACAGGCATTTTTATTACTCCTTGCCTTGGATACCTCTCCGGCATGGGCGCAACAAGCCACCGTATCAGGTCCTGATAACCAACTCAAGGTAGACATTACGGTAGAAGCAGGTACCCCGTTTTATTCTGTAACCTACAAAGGCAAGACCATGCTGGAAAAATCACCGCTGGGTTTCGTATCCAATGTAGGCGACTTCAGTCAAGGGATGACTTACATAAGCCAGAAAAACCGCACCCTCGAAGAAACTTACCGGATGGACCGCACCAAACAATCGGAAGTAAACTACCGTGCCAATGAACTGACCGTCACCCTGCAGAATGCAGAGCAGAAACCGATAGACGTGACTTTCCGGGTGAGCGACAACGATGTAGCTTTCCGCTACGAAATACCCCGTTACGGCGATACGGGCAGTATCGTCATCGAACGCGAAACAACAGGGTTCGATTTTCCTTCGTATACCACCACCTTCCTTACGCCACAAAGCGACCCGATGATAGGTTGGAAACGCACCAAACCCAGCTACGAAGAAGAATACACACCTGATGCCCCACTGACCACCCGCTCGCAATATGGCCACGGATTTACCTTCCCCGGCCTGTTCCGCATCGGTGAAGACGGATGGGCATTGGTCAGCGAGACCGGAGTAGATGACAGATATTGTGCCTCACACCTGAGCGATGCCACTACAGAAGGTTTGTTTACCATCGCCTTCCCTATGCCGGAAGAGAATAACGGAAACGGAACAACAACGGCAGGACTGGCACTTCCGGGTACAACACCCTGGCGTACGATTACGGTAGGCGACGGACTGAAACCAATCGTGGAAACTACTGTGCCTTGGGACGTAGTAAAACCCCGTTTCACTTCCGGACATACTTATAAATATGGCAAAGGGACCTGGAGCTGGATTGTATGGCAAGACGCCAGCATCAATTACGATGACCAAGTGCGCTACATCGACCTGGCTTCGGCTATGGGATTCAACTATGCCCTGATAGACAACTGGTGGGACACAAACATCGGACGTGAAGGGATAGAAAAACTGGTAAAGTACGCACGTTCGAAAAACGTAGAACTGTTCTTATGGTATAGTTCAAGTGGCTATTGGAACGACATCGTGCAGGGACCTACCAACCGGATGGACAGCCCCATTGAGCGCAAACAGGAAATGAAATGGATGCAGAAAATCGGAGTGAAAGGCATCAAGGTAGACTTCTTCGGAGGCGACAAGCAGGAGACCATGCGCCTGTACGAATCCATTCTGAGCGATGCCGACGACTACGGCCTGATGGTTATCTTCCACGGCTGTACCCTCCCGCGCGGTTGGGAACGCATGTATCCCAACTATGTGGGAAGCGAAGCAGTACTGGCTTCGGAAAACTTGATATTCAATCAACACTTCGATGATATGGAAGCTTTCAATGCCTGCCTGCACCCGTTTATCCGCAATACCGTAGGCTGTATGGAATTTGGCGGCACCTTCCTGAACAAGCGTTACAACCGCACGAATGATGGAGGAACCACCCGCAAAACTACCGATATATTCCAGCTTGCCACGGCGGTTCTCTTCCAAAACCCGATTCAGAACTTTGCCATCACGCCAAACAACCTGACCGATGCTCCCCAACTGGCTCTCGACTTCCTGAAAGAAGTGCCCACTACCTGGGACGAAACAGTATTCCTTGACGGTTATCCGGGCAAATATGTCGTACTGGCACGCCGCCACGGAGACCGTTGGTACATAGCCGGTATCAATGCCGGAAAAGAACCGTTGAAGCTAACCTTAAATCTTCCAATGTGCCAGAAAGGCGATAAAGTATCGTTCTACTCAGATGCAAAAGACCGTACGCCCCAACTGGAACAACAAGAGATAAAGAAACCAGCCGAAGTAAAAGTAACCATCCAACCCGAAGGTGGCGTGATATGGGTGAAATAAAAAAATAACACACCAACACGAAGACACAAAGGATATTTCATCCATGTGTCTTCGTGTCTATTGTATCAATTCATCCGGGTATATTCTTCAATGTCACGGATAGCTTCTTTTGCCTTGCGACGAACGCTGACAAGATGCGACACACCTAAAATGGCTCCCAAAATGAAACCTGCCGTACCGCCATAACAGATAATTTCTCCTCCGACTTTCGGGTAACTCTCCACCATAAACCAGGCAATCCAGCAAAGGGCAAACGGTATGCCGAAATAAAGCCACCTTACTCCCAAACGATTCATGCGCACCAGTGCCTTGCTGACATCCAATAAGTTTGCAGCTGCTATTTCCTGCGCACTGATTCCCCGATGATTATAACGCTGAAAATACCAGGCAACCAGCAAGAAACAAGAAGTAAACACACAAAAAATCCACGAGTAACCCATCAGAATGAAATATACGTTGCAATAGACAAGGGCAAACCCAATCAACACATAAACGGTTTTCTTCTTCCGGTCAATATAAGAAACCTTGTCTTGCGTAGATTGCCTGATAAGTTTTTCGCTGACAATGGTTTCTTTCTCCAACTTAGCTTTCAGCAATTGTATTTGCTGCCGCATATCTTCCAGTTCGAAACTCTCTGAACGATTTTCCATAATGATGCATGTTTTTAATGGTTCGACATTTTTTTCAACTCTTCTTTGATACGATACAGGCGCACGGATACATTCTTAGCCGAAATCCCGACAATCTCGCCTATTTCTTCGTAACTGATATTCTCCAGCCACAACAAAACAATGGCACGGTCGAATGGCTTGAGCCGATGGATGCGGTCATACAACCGTCGGATTTGCCGGGCATCTTCATCTTTATCCTCAAACAAATTGATGTCCATGACAAGCGGAAGAGCAGCCCGTTTCTTCTTTTTCCTTTCGTAAGAAATGCATGTGTTAAAACTGACCTTCCATATCCACGTATCCATACTGCTGAGGTGTCTGAACGAACTGTACCCTTTCCATAGGTTGATGAGCACTTCCTGAAACAGGTCACTGACCTCATCGGAATCTTTCGAAAACATAAAACATACCGTATAAATGGTATTTTTATGCTCTTTCACCATTTGCGCAAATGTTGTATCCAATGTTTCCATATCCTTTAAAAGTTGTTTTTTAACCATTAGACGCAGCAACCAACGGGAAAACTACACAAAAATAGACATTTTTTCTACAAAATATGCTGGTGAATTAAGATAATTACTAGAGAGGAAAAGCACAAAAGTACTGGAAAAAAGAAAATGCTATGCTACTAATGACGAATTTACAATTTGTCATCATATCTTCGTTTGTCGGATACGGTTCAGACACAAAGCAAAAGACTTTCACTTCATCGATTTCAGATTTATGCCTTGTTTCTTTCTACCACCGTACCCGATTCATTTAATAAGAAGCACTTGCCCGGAGACCAGCCTGTTCCAAGAGAGTCACGATGCGATCGAGTTCTTCGTGAGTAGCTTTCTGAAGAAAACTATCGGGCGTTTCTCTATCTATTGTATAAATCATCACCTGACGGGGAGCTATTGCCTTTACTACTTCCAGCCACGGGAGAACGAAAACATCCGAAGTATTGTCTACATCTTCGCCTTCATCAGTCTTTCCTTTCAGAAACATGGTCTGGATAATCAGATTGCCTTGGAAAGCCTTCATTCCTTCAATGATGCGATTTACATCGTATGAACCTGCCGGACGGTCTACCTTATTAATATAAGCAGTATCTACCGTATCCAGCTTCAGAATGTTATTGTCTACCCGGCACAACGCTTCGAACACTTCAGGACGATGTATTTGGGTAGAATTGCTCAACACACTTATTCTGGCATTAGGGAAATAACGGTTACGCAAGGTAATGGTATCTTCGATGATTTCCTTAAAATGCGGATGAAGCGTAGGTTCACCATTACCGGCAAAAGTCAAGACATCAGGAGCAGGACCATTTGCCTGCATATTTATCAGACGGCGTTCCAAAGCATTGTACACTTCTTCGCGTGTAGGAAGTTTCGCATGAGGACGATGGTCTTTATTGTATCCGCACTCGCAATAAATGCAATCGAACGTACAACATTTCCCGTCAGCGGGCAAAAGATTAATGCCTAGCGATACACCCAGCCGACGGCTATGAATGGGTCCGAAAATGGGAGAAGGATAAATGATGGTAGACATAAGCTTTCACATGTTTCTATTCGCATGCAAATATACAATAAGTAACGCAGATTGATGCAGATGAATGCGAATAAAATGAAGATAACTTCATAGACAGCTTCAGAGGCAGCTTCAGATAACTGCTACCGCTCGCACAGATAACTGAAACGGCAAAGTAATATATCTTCAGCTTATCACCATTTCAAACGCACCTGCACCTGTAAGTCCGCCTTATCACTTCCTTGTATTTCTTCAGTACCCGAACTGATACGGTTCCGGTCTTGATAGTGTGTCCATCCCCATTTGGCTTGAATCATCAGACGGTTCTTCCACGTATATTTCAAGTTGATTGCCATACGGGTACCTTTGCCATAAAACGAATTCATCGAAAAAGCATAGAGCAATCCGGGTTCGTAAACATAGATTCGGGAATTATAATCTTGCGTATGAAACCAAGTACCTGTCAATGATACCTGAACAGGAATTGGAGGAATACTTCCTTTCACCGTACCGCTCACATATCCCCCTTTCGATTTTTCCCGTCCGTTATACGAAGTCATCACTCCCTCTCCTACTCCTTTCAACGAAAGATATGCACTTGGCGCATACGAACATTGGTAATGCAAACGTTGCCTTACGTAAGGCAATACAAACTTTGTTTCATCAGGAGAAGTATAGTTTTTAGCCTTGTTCTTATAAGTATACTTTATTAACATCGAGAGTGAATTTGATGGTGAATAACTTAATTGGCATAATCCGTCGAATCCCGATGTATGGTCACGGTCCACCTGATACTTTCGATAGAAAAAATGAAAGAAATCACCGTAACACAAAAACTTGAACTGTCCTAAAAAACTGGTTTCCAATCCTAAATAAGCTCCTGTCTCGTTTTGAAGTTTCGAGTTTTCTCCGAAAGCATTCCCATAAAGCGACTGATAACGCTTGTCATAATACCGGTGAATAAGTAAAATATTAGTATGAACAGCCGGTTGATAACAGAGTGCATGAAGCGTAGCAACTTTTCCATGCTTATCTACAGCAGTCTCTCCTGAAAATGTAAACCGGTTCAGAAAGAATTTATAATAAACACCTGCATTATAAAAATACATTCCACGTGGATAATACAAATTATAATCACGTGCATCAGGATTCAACATCTTGTTAAAACGATTATACACAGCAGTTAATCCAAATTCTGTGTATTTCCCATTATAAGTTAAATTACATCCAGTCAAGTGATTGGATACCGTATGTTTCTTCTCCATATCTTTTTTCAACCGATGATATCCATCAGTTTTCAACGACCTTATAAACCCGTTTTCAACACGTGCATCCTGCTTCCTGAACGAATAAAAAGCAGATACATTCCAGCGTCTGCCCAGTTGATAAGTGGCAGCTATCCCTTGCAGGTACTCCCCTTCTCCCACTGAAGTATATTTGGTAAATCCTTGTCCGAAACGGTTCTGGTTTATCATTCCTTTTCCTAAAGTAAAACTTCCTATGTTCAACACCAGTCCATACCCGAAATTAGCCTTAAAATTACCAATGGCCAATGTCTTGAGACGTTTAAAATTGGAAAGAAATACATATCCCGAATAGGAATCATATCCTTTCCGGTTGTATTGCACGAAAAAAGGTTCTCCTGCATCCTTCTCTGCGGTCAGTCCGATATATATCTGATTACGATACTGAAAACGATAACGTATATTATGGTAAAACGGATCGCCATAATACCGTTTGTTAGGACTTTCAGCCAAGGTTTCTTCATCGTAACCGGCATACCCTGCCTTAGTGTTGAAAGGAATGTCCAAGCGTGTTAATAACTCTTGTTTATTGTATTTCCACAAGTTTTTCCATTTAAGTCTATCTTTTTCATTATCAGATGGTCCGATGTAGATAAAGTCGGTTAAAAACTTTCGTGTCTGCCAGTCCATTCCCTCTATTCCCAACAGTTCATTTTTGGTAAGCATTGGTCCGTATTTGTAGATATAATACAAGATATTCTCTATCATCCGGTCGGATAAAAATGGTAATTGCTCCAATTCTTCCTTAGTAATGGTATTGATATTAAAAGGATGTTCAGCTATTTCGCTCAACTCTTCATATTTTTCCTGCCAGCCCGCCAGTTCTTCAGGAGCTGCTATGTCTTCATTCCATTCCAGCCAGTCCGATTGTGCCAACAAGGGTGTTAATACACAAACAATTGATAGACAAAACATAAATAATCGTTTCAACATGGTATTCACAAGTTTTCAACAGAGATAAATACGTTAATTTTTCGTATAAGCTCTGTTCGGGTTTAACTACAAGTCATTATTATTTCTATTTTTGCGCATTATGAAAAAAACTCTCTACATAGCACTGGTTCTGTTTTTGGTTTTCGCGATGAGAACCAAAGCACAAACACATTCGGGTACTGCCTCAATGTACAAAGTACCTGTGTGTGTGTACAACGGAGATACTATACCTCATATAACGCTGAGAACCATCTATGTTTACCCCGAACTGCATTTTAAAAACAAACGCCAAAGAAAATATTACAACAAACTGGTAAGGGATGTAAAAAAAACCCTGCCATTGGCAAAAGAAGTAAACCGTGCCGTAATCGAAACTTATGAATACCTGATGACGCTTCCCGATGAAAAAGCTCGCGAACGCCATATCAAAAAAGTAGAAAAAGGACTGAAAGAGCAATACACTCCACGTATGAAGAAACTAACATTCTCGCAAGGGAAACTGTTGATAAAGCTGGTGAACCGTGAGTGTAACCAGTCATCCTATCAACTGGTAAAAGCATTTATGGGACCTTTCAAAGCAGGATTTTACCAAACTTTCGCTGCACTCTTCGGTGCCAGCCTGAAAAAAGAGTATCATCCCGAAGATGAAGACAAACTGACTGAACGGGTTGTGGTACTGGTGGAAAACGGACAATTATAAAGTTTATAGAAACACAGATCATCCAAACCACGTATCTGTGTTTCAGCGTTCAAACTGCATGTCACTTCGCCAACTCCTTAGCAAATTCCCATAAAATAATCCCTGCTGTAACTGACACGTTCAAAGAGTGTTTGGTGCCGAATTGGGGGATTTCGATGCATCCATCACACATATCCACAACCTCTTGCTTTACTCCTTTTACTTCATTTCCCAACACTACAGCATACCTTTTATCTGTTTCCAAAACCAGTTTGTCTAACATCGTACTTCCCTCGCATTGTTCAATAGCAAATACAGTATATCCCATCGTATGCAATTCATTTACAGCATCCTCGGTATTTTTAAAATATTTCCAGTCAACTGTATATTCGGCTCCAAGTGCTGTTTTATGCATTTCCGGATGTGGCGGAGTAGCCGTAATGCCACATAGATAAATACTGTTTACCAAAAAAGCATCCGATGTACGGAATACCGCACCTATATTGTGTAAACTTCTCACCTCGTCTAACACGACGACAAGAGGAAGTTTTCGGGATTCCTTAAATTCGTCTACCGTCAGACGGTGCATTTCGGTTACTTTCAATTTTCTTAATGTTCCCATAATTGCTGAATTATGATGCAAAGATAAAAAGTATATTCATAACCCAGTTGAAAACGGTTGAAAACCTGTAAAAAAAGAATGCATAGAAAATAAAAACTTTATCTTGGTTTATTCGGATAAATCTTTATAGACAGATGAAATCGAACTTTCAAAAAAAGAAAAAGAAAAGTTTCATCACAGGTTTAAACAGATTTTTTAATAGAAAATACCAAGACCATTAAGAGAAAGTTTTTAACTTTGCCACATATCAACTGTAAGTGAATAGCAGACATAAATAATGCATAATCAGATTATAAGCCTGTTGATGAACACTTGATAGCAATACAACATGAACTTATAACTTAAAAAACAAGATTTTTGCCTGATTTTTACGAACATTATCAACGGGATATTATAACAATCATAGATTTTCTTAAAAAAGAAAAGATTTAAAAATATGAATATGAAAAAAGAAGAATGGTTGAAAAAGGGATATGCTGATGAAGCTATCGACAAAGGTATGGACTTGAAAGCCGAAATCAGACGTTTGTGTAAAGAAAAGAATGCCGTTATTTTAGGGCATTTCTATCAAGCTGATGAAATACAAGAAATAGCCGATTTTATAGGAGACAGTCTGGCATTGGCACAATGGGCTGCTAAAACCGATGCGGATATAATCGTAATGTGTGGAGTACACTTTATGGGTGAAACAGCGAAAATCCTTTGTCCGGACAAGAAGGTGTTGATTCCTGATTTGAATGCAGGATGCTCGTTGGCGGATAGTTGTCCGGCAGACGAATTTGCCCGGTTCGTCAATCAGCATCCCGAACATGTGGTTATTTCATACGTAAATACCAGTGCCGCGGTGAAAGCATTGACCGATGTGGTGGTAACTTCTACAAACGCCAAGCAAATCGTTGAAAGTTTTCCTCAAGACCAACCGATAATTTTTGGTCCTGACAAGAATTTGGGGAACTATATAAATTCTGTAACCGGAAGAGATATGTTGCTGTGGGATGGTGCATGTCATGTGCATGAAAAGTTTTCCGTTGAAAAGATTTTAGAACTGAAAAAGCAGTATCCTGATGCTGCAATACTGGTGCATCCCGAATGTAAAGGACCAGTTGTGAAATTAGCAGATAAAGTAGCTTCTACTGCCGGACTATTGAAATATGCTGTAGAGAGTGATAAGAAAAACTTTATTGTAGCTACAGAAAGTGGCATTCTTTATGAAATGCGTAAAAAATGTCCGGATAAAAATTTTATACCTGCTCCACCAGAAGATAGTACATGTGCTTGTAACGAATGTAATTTTATGCGATTGAACACACTTTCTAAACTGTATAATACGTTGAAATATGAGTGGCCGGAAGTGAAGGTTGATGGAAAGATAGCTGAAAAAGCCATTAAACCCATACAAAAGATGTTGGACATATCTGCTAGATTGGGTTTGTAAAAAAGATTTGTTAAAAACTTTAGGGTATGCTGGCAAATTTCTTAAAACGTATTATAAAACATCTATTTGTTATGAAAAAGCTTGCATATTCCGTAGAAGTTCGTACCTTTGTACTGTGTTTTTCATAGTATTAGATTTAAGGTTAACAAAGGTTGGAGTACAGCGGTACTCCTTTTTTTATGTCCGTACGTTTGGTCCGGCTTCTTTTTGATAGTCCCACTATTCTTGTGGATTTCCCAGATTCAAGCATGCCTTTTGATGAACATAAGTGGGTTGCCCGTTTCACATAAGTACCCCTGCCGTTTCACATAAGTGGTCCTGCCTTACCACTTATGTCCGTCAGGATGTGTGGGGATGTTTTTTTTGTCCTGTGTGCCCCTCGCGCGCGTATAATTATATTAATGAGTACCCGTTTCAGCCATTTTTCATCAGTTTTAAGAATATTCGTCCTGTAATATGTTGTATGGCAGCATTTTGCGTTTATATGTGTAAAAAAGTTCAGAAAAAAGTTTCCATATTGCTTGCAGTTCCGGTAAAAAGGCGTACCTTTGCAACCGCTTTCCGAAAGGGACGCCGCCTGAAAGGGTGACGGTCGGCGGGGCGGCGAAAAAATATTCCGAAAAATTTGGAGGAATGGAAAAAACGCCTTAACTTTGCAGACGCTTTCCCTCAAAAACGGGAGCAAGATCTTTGATATGATTTGGATACAGGAAACGCAGTACGAAAAGTGAATGACGTGAAGGTTAGAAAGATGTAACCGGACCTGGACAGGAAAAAAAGCGCCTTGCCTTTCTTTTTTTGGGGAGGCAGGCGATGAAAAGATATTTTACAATGAAGAGTTTGATCCTGGCTCAGGA
>NZ_NFIC01000019.1:0-32130 GCF_002161565.1 Bacteroides sp. An51A | reverse complement strand
GAAGAAAAGACTAAAATTGGTGACCGGCCTAAACCTGTATCAAGAAGCGGTAATGACAATCCCGTCCGCATATGGATTGACATCCGTATCAGTAATGGATTGCACTTGTCCCAAAAGAATTTAAGCTATCAGGACTTAGTCCGGATGATAGAGAAGCTGGAGGGTCTATGCTGAGTGTTACCGGTCTGAATCATTTTTATTATGTGCGTGACTTTACCGACATGCGTTGCAAGCACAGCCGTGTGTTGTCCATCATCCGTGAACGGCTTCACCGGGAACCCTGTGACGGGGATGTCTTCATTGTCATGTCGCGAAACCGAAGAATAGTCCGTATGTTCTCATTTGCCAACCGTTCATACAGCCTGTTCGAAAAGAAGTTTGTCGCGGGCTACCAGTTCATGAAAGTGGAGCGGAACGGGGCGGATACCGTTTATCGGATTGACTGGAAAGATGTGGTTCTGATACTGGAAAACCCTATAGTTAAAACATTAAAAATCAGATAATTAATATGGTCATTTGCTTGCGGTTTTGCGATTATTTTAGTACCTTTATATCTGTAAATCAAAGGTTTAAACATGATCGAACTGCAACATATAATAGACTCAAAAAGGGAATTGTTGAGTAGGGAAACCTACTCACGGAACCCTATAAATTATAGTGAAGGTATGGCAGACGATCAAAAAGACCGGTACATACAATACCTTGCTGAGCAGAATCAGGACCTCAGGTTGACAAATGACGCCATGAAGCTTGTCTTGGAGGATTTCATGGTTCAGATGAAGGAACTGAAGGATCAGGTGTCCTCCATGCAATCGAAACAGTCCGATTTGGAAAACCGGTTATCAGAAGAGCGCAAGCTTCGCCAATCGGCTGAACGGAAGGCAAAGGCTTTTCAGGAAAGACTTGATTTTGCCAATCAGGAACGTTTTGGAGACAGGCGTCAAAGGATACACTCCAAGGCAGAAAAGAGTGCTTCTGACCGGCAAAAGGAGAAAGATGATTATGACGGTACGGACGATACACTCCGTACGGATTCTGTAGACAATAACGAATCCCGGAATGAGCCGGCTCTTCTCCGAAAGGAACGTGACCTGGGCAATCGTCCTGACGGATATAAGACGATGGGAGTGGCCGGAGAAACGATAGAGCATCCGTCTGATCTGACAAAGGTTCCCGGACGTATCATTGAAAGAAGGATGGTGCGTGTATTCAGTTTCCGTACCTTCCTTACGGAAGAATGTTTTGAGATGGTCCATTATGCAGAGCCTGGCAAAAAGCCGAAGTGGGGTTATTTCCCCTCTGAAGGCCATCCGGAGGTGGTAACTAAGTTTGAGGGGACTAAAGCCACTCCTGAATTTCTGCAGGCCATCGCCTATGAAGTTTATGTAAAGAATGTGACCTTCGGCCTTCTGCACCAATGGCTGACGGATATGGGAATGACCATTTCTAAAAACACCTTACGCAACTGGCTTAAGAAAGGCAAGAAATACCTTGATGAACTGGTTCGTGTATTGAAGTCCGTTGCCTTGGAAAAGGACTCGGTTGTGAACTGCGATGAGACCTGGTGCAAGGTTCGCAAATATGACCGTTATAAGAAGTGTTATATCTGGGTATTGGTCAACAAGGCTCAGAAAACAGCCATTTTCTTCTATGAGGATGGCTCCCGCGGCCGTGAGGTGCTTACGGATTTTCTGGGTGATGCGGAATTGAAGAGTATCATGTCCGACGGCTACAATGCTTATGTTTTTATCGGTGATGAGTTGAAATCGGCTCAGTTTAAGGATACTATCCATCAGGTTTGTATGTCCCATGCGAATAATAAGTTCGTTAAAGCCGGTAATCAAGGAGGCGAACCGCTGGCCGAACGTTTTTCAAAGCTTTTAAAGTGGTTCTTTTCTAAAGAACATATTTATGATGAAGCCGGTCTTACTCCGGAAGAGAGACTGCGGGAAAGGCAAAGCCTGGAAACGAAGGAACACCTGATAGAATTGCGCAGCCTGTTGGAGAGTGAACTGTCGAAGAATTCAGAATTTAGAAGCCAGTATTATACAGAAGCTCTTAATTACTTGAAGAAGTTTTGGAAGGAACTATTTGCTTTTCTGGACGATGGGGATCTTCCGATAGACAACAATCTGGCAGAACGGACCATCCGGAAGCTGACTACCCAACGCAACAATTCACTTCATTACGGTAGTGATGCAGGCGCTGAGATGGCTGCGACTTACCATAGTGTAATAGGAACGGTAAAGCTTCATGGAAGTTCTGTCTGGAACTTCATCGGAACTTTTTTCAAAAATATCTTTAACGGGTGCAGGGATTATGTTAACATGGTTCCTGACAAAATCACTTTGGCTACCGGCCAATGTTAAATTCAAAGCTAATTAATTAACAAAACTCGGTTTAGGGCACTCAAAAGTGCCTTTTCAAAGGGGGATGCCCTAAATTGAGTGCTTACATTAAAATCAAAAAAAATGACATACTATTTATCCGAGAAGCTAAAGGTATTATCTTTTGTCGCTATTATTTTAGTCCTCTATATTCATTCGGGTTTCCACGATATTCCCAATGAAATACAGGGAATGGCTTTCAATCATTATCTGCAAGAAAGCATTTCCGGTATGTTGGGACGTTGTGCCGTTCCCCTCTTTTATGTTATTTCGGGATACTTGTTTTTCCTGCATACGGATAAAGGCATTTCGGATATAGGACGAAAAATGAAAAAACGGATTAAGACCTTGCTGGTTCCATTCGTAATTGCCGCATTGTTTTTTCCGGCTTTCTATCTGCTGATGGAACAGTTGCCTTTTACCGGCAACTATATAAACGGAGAGGAAGCATTTTCTAAAAACTTGCAACTGCCTGTTGCCGAAATACTCACTTCCCTCTTTTGGCATGTACCGGAAGGAACAGCTCCTTGGGCTTTTCATCTTTGGTTTCTACGTGACCTGATTATCATAGTGGCTATCTCGCCATTATTGTATTATGTAAGGAAAGCCATAAGAGGAAGCGTGTTAACATTCGTCTTATTTCTCCTATCATTCTTTCAGTTCGAAGTGGTGCCCGTCTATGCCTTGTTTTGGTTTATGGCAGGTGATGCATTTCTTGTGAAATTAGACAAAGTCAATACGTATTGGATTCCTGCCGTGTTCATTGTTCTATCAGTTTTAGAACTTGCTTTCCCTGAATTGCCATGGAAACAAGTCCGAATCCCCATCATTGCTTTGGGAATTGTCAGCATTTGGAACCTATATAACAGGATTGTACCAATTACATTTGAATTGAAAAAGCATAAATGGCTTGCCATAGCTTGCCAGTTCACTTTTTTCATTTATTTATTCCATGAACCGACATTGAACATAGTCCGGAAATTACTGGTTGTCTTATTGGGGCATTCTTCATTAGGATTTGCTATCAATTACTTAGTGTCGCCATGGATATTTGCCTGCCTGTTCATTCTTGTCGGTTATTGTTTCAAAAAATGCCTGCCCCGTAATTATGCCGTTTGTGTAGGTGGCAGATAAAATCAGTATGATATGAAAATCATCCATTACATCCCCAGCATTGACCGTACGTCGGGCGGAACAACCACCTATCTCCAGTTGCTTGCGAAAGAACTGGGAAAACTTACGGAATTACATATTGTCAGCCATGCATCTGACAATCCGGTGACATTGGAGAGCTGTCAAGTTCATTACGTGGCACCGTTGAAACATTTCCGGGAAATGAAACGGGAATGGAAATGCCTGTTGGACGCAATACGACCGGACATTGTGCATGTCAACTGTTGCTGGATGCCCCAATGTGCTTTGACACAAAAATGGGCACAACAATTGGGCTACAAAGTGGTGCTTACACCTCACGGCATGTTGGAACCTTGGATTATGAAACGTCATTACTGGACGAAAAAAGTTCCGGCCCTCCTACTCTACCAGAAAGCCGCCGTAAAGAATGCAGATTACCTGCACGCTACGGCGGAAAGCGAGAAAGAGAACTTGCTCAAATTGGGATATAACTCACGCATTGCGGTTATCCCCAACGGCATAGATGTGGAAGCAATCATCATGAAACGAAGCTGGAACAGGAAGAAACAGATTTTGTTCCTGTCCCGTATCCATGTAAAGAAAGGTATCGAATTTCTGCTGGAAGCTGTGGCTGCCTTGAAAAATTCCCTCGATGGTTATACGATACATATTGCGGGTGAAGGAGATGCCGGCTATATAGAACAGCTTAAAAGTAAAACCAAAGCTTTGAGCATTGACGGGTTGGTTCGTTTCATAGGGGGAGTTTATGGAGAGAGGAAATGGCAACTTTTCCGTGACGCTGACCTGTTTGTACTGCCTACCTATAGCGAGAACTTTGGCATTGTTGTGGCAGAGGCTTTGGCTTGTGGCACGCCGGTGATTACGACCAAAGGCACTCCCTGGCAGGACTTGGAAACATATCATTGCGGATGGTGGACGGAAATCGGGACAAATCCGCTTACAGAAGCAGTAAAAGCTTTTCTTGTCTTGAACGAACAGGCACTGGAAGCAATGGGAAAGAACGGACGCCGGCTGGTAGAAGAAAAGTATTCGGCTAAAAAGATGGCGGAAGAGATAGCAGGATTATATGAAAAGGTTTTGATAAGCGAATAAAAAGCTTCTGTAAGTCTTGGAAAACCAATAATTAGCGTTATCTTTGTAAAAAGACCAATTCTTAAGCCTATGTCGAGATTTATCAACCCGTTTACAGATGTGGGGTTCAAGCGCATCTTCGGCCAGGAAATCAACAAGGATTTGCTGATTGATTTCTTGAACAGCTTGTTTGCCGGTGAGAAGCACATTCTGGATATCCGTTTCCTCGACAAGGAAATAGTGGGAGAAACGGTGGAAGACCGCAACAGTATTTATGACGTTTACTGTACCAATGAGGACGGCGAGCAGTTTATCGTGGAAATGCAGAACCGCAGCCAGGTGAATTTCCGCGAACGTGCCTTGTTCTACCTGTCGCGTGCCGTTGTGCGACAAGGCGAAAAAGGTTCCGGCTGGATGTTTGACCTGAAAGCTGTTTATGGCATTTTCTTTATGAATTTTCGTCTGGATGGCTTGCATGACCGTCTGCGTAGCGATATCATTCTTGCTGATCGGATGACTCATGAGATGTTTTGCGACAAGATGAGGTTTGTTTTCCTGCAACTCCCCGTCTTCAATAAGGATGAGGATGAATGTGAGACAGATTTTGAACGTTGGATTTATGTATTGAAGAATATGGAAACATTACAAAGACTGCCATTCAAGGCACGCAAGGCTGTGTTCCAGAAACTGGAAGACATTGTGGACATCGCTTCCTTGTCGAAAGAGGACCGCATGAAATATGATGAAAGCATCAAAGTGTATCGCGATAATCTTGTAACGAGAGCTGCCGCCATAGAGGAAGGCAAGAAAGAAGCGAATATTGCAACTGCTCGAAATATGAAAGCTGATGGATTACCAATAGACTTGATAGTGAAATATAGCGGGCTTACTGCGGAAGAAATAGAAGCGTTATGATAGATTGTTGACTGTATAAATGTATGTTTAAGAGATGATGGAAATATTGCAAAAATTGTCTTTGAAGGAATGCAAAACCTTTAAGAAACTGGAGGAAATAACAGATATCGCCTCTCTTCCCAAAGAGGAACAAATAATGCATGAAGAATGCATTAAGGCGTATCGCAACTACTTGGAAACCAAAGGATATGCGATAGAAGAATTGGAGGCAGATTGGGAACAAGGGTTTGCACAAGGCTGGAAAGAAGGTTTTGAGAAAGGCTGGAAACAAGCAAAGATCGAGATTGCCCGAAAGATGAAAGCCAAAGGATTGCCTGTTGACTTGATAGCGGAATGTACCGGACTTACTGCGGAAGAAATAGAGGCATTGTGATGAGAGTGTTTGTACAACACTTGACGGATATATAATTAAACAAAAATGGGTATAGAAGTACATAGGGTGTTTGATACCCTGTGTACTCTGTACCATTAAATTTTATAAATAACTCCCACTATAGCAAGGGAGAAGGGCAACGGAGGTTGCTTCCCTGAATTGCTTGATTATCTGTTTGAAATAAGGTGTTTTTTTCTTTCTCATGCAGCCAATAAGTATGCTTTAAAAACGAATATATACTTCATTGGCTGTTTCATATATTTGAAATAGCCTACGGAGATATCTTTATGGGCAAAGTAAGTATATATTCATTTTCGGCTGCAAGGATAGTGGCGATAACAGGCATTTATTTTCGGTAAAATATCCGTGTTTTTTACGGTGAAATATCAATTGATTTAATCATATATGGACTTAACGAAACACACGCCTGGGCATGTGGCTTTATCGGTAAAAGCCAAAAGGGCGGTTTGGAATGTGGTTTGTTTTTGCCTGTTCCGCCCTTTCCCTACCAAAATATTTCGTCCGTGGCGTATCTTTTTGCTGAAATTGTTTGGCGCTAAAGTGGAATGGGATGCAGAAGTATATGCTTCTGTCCGACTTTGGGCACCATGGAATTTGCAGATGGGACATCGGGCGTGCTTGGGACCTGACGTGATTTGCTATAATCAGGACATGGTGTTGCTGGAAGATGATGTTGTGGTGTCGCAATACAGCTATCTGTGTACGGCTTCGCATGATGTGGACATGCTGAATACGGCAGACGACTCATTGATTACCGCTCCTATATGGATAAGGGAAAAGGCATGGATAGGGTCGAAAGCTTTTATTGGTTTAGGGGTTTGTATAGGAAAAGCAGCCGTAGTAGGTGCAACGGCTTCGGTATATAAAAGTGTGGAGGATTATCTGGTAGTGGGAGGTAATCCGGCGAAAATTTTAAAGAAAAGAGCATTGAAAGGGGCTGGTTATGAAAGAACGGATTCTTGAAGTAGATTTTGTCAAAGGTGTTTTAATATCACTGATGGTATTGTTTCATTTTAAAATGTTTGTGAATACGTATAGTGAGTTAACAAGTTGGGTTTATAGTTTCCATATGTCAGGATTTCTTTTAATATCTGGGTATTTTCAACGAAGTGGTGGAACTTTAAGTCAGTTGTTTACTGTTATAAGAAAAATATTTTTGCCTTATGCGATTTTTGAAGTATTATATTTATTAGGGCTTACATTGTTAGGCTCTATTTTAGGCAGCCAAAATCAAATTGATTTTTCTTTTGTTTCAGTATGTAAATGTTTGTTTTTATCACCAATAGGTACTTATTGGTATTTGCATACATTGTTTATTTGTGTGATTATAAGTTATTTGGTTAGTTGGTTAAGGCTTACGCCTTTTGTGTCATTGGTATTAACTGGAAGTATATTGTTCGTTTTGACATTGTTTGTTGATGGATTGTTGTGGTCGAATGTGATTTATTTTTTAATAGGTAGTTTTTTGCATAGGTTGAATTTAAGTATAACTCAGAGTATAGTTCCTTCAATGTGTTCTTTGATTCCTGTTTTATTAATTTCTTGTTGTGCTGCGACTTTTAGTAGAGCGGATTGGTCTGGATTGGGACTGACTTTCTTTATGCTTAGTTTTCTTATGGGACTTTATAGCTATCTTCCTTTAATATGTAAACATTTAGTGGGGTTTATAGGACGTAATTCGTTTTGTATTGTGCTTTTCTCCCCTATATTTACGGTTTTGACTAAGCAATATGACTTTATGTTTACTTTTGATAGGAGTAATATGTTGTGGGCGATAGTAAGTTTGATACTGGTGCTTTCTTTATGTTTATTGAGTGCATGGCTTTGTGATAAATTGAAAATATCGAAGTTGTTAGTTGGAAATCAATTATATTGTAAATAATATAAGAAGATTATTTTAATGAATACTAATTCCATTGCCGCCATCATCCTCACAAAAAACGAGGAGAAGCATATTGGGCGTTGTATCCATTCGCTGGAAGGTGTTTGTGACGAAATCTTTGTGATTGATTCTTTCAGTACGGATCGGACGTGTGAGATAGCTGAGGCATTAGGGGCTAAGGTATATCGGAACCCGTGGAAAAATTATGCTACCCAGTTCAATTATGGAGTATATCAATGTCCGATACAGTCAGAATGGATATGGAGGATTGATGCGGATGAATATTTGGATGGCAATATCGGTATGGCTGTAAAGAAAGCATTGGCAGAATGTTCCCAAGAAGTAAACGGAATATATGTCAGGAAACGTATTGATTTTATGGGACGTCCGTTGCTGCATGGAGGGTGGTATCCTTCGTATCATTTAAAGGTGTTCCGTAGAGGGCATGGAGATTGCGAGAATCGTTGGATGGACGAGCATATCCGTATTTTTGACGGTATTGCTATTACTGTAGCAGAAGGGAATCAGGTGGATGATAATCTGAATGACTTGACCTGGTGGACGGAAAAGCATAATGGATATGCTACCCGTGAGGTGGCAGATATGTTGCTGATGGAATACGGAATGGATGCTAAGGCGGAAGAGGTGGTTCCTAAATTCTTCGGGACAGAAGAACAACGCAAGCGTTGGCTGAAGCTGAAATACATCAAAGCTCCTCTGTTTGTACGTCCGTTTATTAATTTCTTTATCCGTTATATCCTGAAAGGCGGGTTTCGTGACGGGAAAGAAGGCTTTATCTGGCACATCTTGCAAGGTTTTTGGTACCGTATGTTGGTAGATGCCAAAATCTATGAACTGAAAAAACGTTTCGATTTCGATAAAGAGCGCATTAAGGCTTATTTGATGGAGAATTATAAGTAATGTGCTAATAAACAATGTGCTAATAAACAATGTGCTAATAAACAATGTGCTAATAAACAATGTGCTAATAAACAATGTGCATTATCAACATTATCACATTGGCACATTGACACATTATCACATTAGCACATTGACTCATTAACACATTAACACATTGGCACATTTTTTTCAACTGTTATTTCATGGTGAAAATTTCTATTATCACTTCTTGTTTTAATCGGGAAGCGACTATCAGGCAGACAATCGAAAGCGTATTGTCTCAGGATTACGAGGACATTGAATACATCATTGTAGACGGTGCCAGTAAGGACAGGTCGCTGGAAATAATCAATTCGTATCAAGGGAAAATCACGAAGGTAATATCTGAACCCGATACAGGAATGTATGAAGGTATTAATAAAGGTATTCGTCTTGCAACGGGAGATGTGGTGGGGTTGTTGCATTCGGATGATTTTTTTTTCGATAATCATATTCTTTCAGATATAGCTGATGTGTTTTGCAAGACACAGGCAGATATGGTCTATGGGAATGGGCTGTATGTGGACGGAAAAGATACAAATCGTGTCATACGGAATTGGATAAGTGGAAATTACCGTTATTGGAAGGTCCGGATAGGTTGGCTTCCCTTACATTCTACAGTCTATATTAAACGTACAGTGATGGAACGGTTGGGGCTGTATGATGAAAGTTATAAGATAGCCTCTGATTCGGAATTGCTTTTAAGGTATTTGTATGAAGAACAGTTGCATGTAGAGTATCTAAACAAATATGTATTAAAAATGCGTGTGGGAGGGCTTTCGACCGATGCGGCAAGCAGGATACAGATGTGGAAAGAAGACGTGAGGCTGTATAAAGAGCATGGCTTTTGGGGAGTACCTGAAAAGCTGATGAAGATGGGCTGGAAGATACCCCAGTTTATCGAAGCGAAACTGAAACGGAGTTTTACCAATGACTGACCTGAGAGAGGCTTTTTGTTTTTTCTTACGCAGGGGATTGGGCGACATGCCGCAAACGAGAGAGCCGGAGCTTGTCCTGACACGTGAGGAATGGAATGAGTTGTTCCGTATGGCTTCTGTGCAGGCTGTATCGGGAGTTTTTATAGACGGGGTGGCATCTGTGTCTTTACGTCCCGACCGTGACTTGTGGGAGCAATGGATTGCCCACTTGTTTTACCTGGAACAGATAAACGAGCGTATTGCCTGCAGGGAAGAAAAATGGGTAGGAAGGCTTGCTGAGGCAGACATTCGGGTACAGGTGTTCAAAGGTTCTTCGGTGGCAGCATGGTATCCGTATCCGTTGCACAGAAGTTTTGGAGATATCGACCTGGTGGTAGAAGAGGGTTGGCAAAAACTGGAAGAATGGTTGCATGGGCAAGGTGTTCCGTTTCGGAATGAATGGGGCGACCTGGTGGTGCATGAAGGTGGATTGACTACTGTAGAGTTTCATCCGCATCGGGAATATCTTTATAATCCGGTGATGAATGTCCGTCTTCAGGACTGGCTGAAAGAAGGGAGCAGTAACGAGCTTTATCTGGTTTGCCTGATTGTGCACCTGCGCCGGCATTTCCTGACGTATGGGATTGGTTTGAAGCAGGTGTGTGATGTGACGATGATGTTGCGTCGTGCGCATTTGAATCAGTCTAAATCGGCATATATGTTAGAGCGGTTACGTTTGAAGAGGTTCTGCAGGGTTTTGTTCGGATTTATAGATACCTATTTGGGAGGTGCGGAGAGTTATCCTTTCGTTCCTCTGTTCAGCGATAAAGATTTTGCCTTGATGCGTGAGGTGATATTCCATGAAGGATATTTACTGAAACAGGTTCAAGAGGAAAAGGAAGCGAAAGAGCGTTTACCTTTTGTACGGACAGGCAGGCATGCCTGGTTCTGGATGAGGCGGAGCCTGCGGCTGGGCGGCATGATGCCCGATGAGACGTGTTGGTTCTTGCTGCATCAGGTTATGCGAAGGGTAGGCTTTTAGTTGACGAGTAGACAAGGTTTCTGAGCCTTGTTTCTTTATCATCTTGTCAACTTGTTCCCTAAAAATAAGAATTATCAACCATTTAATATTTAAGTAAAATGAGAAAATTAGTAATGGGAATTGGAATGTTGCTATTGTTATTCGGTAGTAATGTTCATGCACAAACAGTGGTAAGCGATACTTTGGTAAATGAGGAGATAATAGAGCCTCAACCTACGGATGATAGGTATCGTGTGGTAACTAACCGTTTTTGGGATAACTGGTTTGTCTTAGGAGATTTTGGCGGACATGCTTACACGGGTGATTATGTAAGTGTTGGAGATTTTTCGGGGACGCTGACGCCCGACTTCAATGTAGGTATTGGTAAATGGTTTACACCAGGTATCGGTGTGAAAGCACAATTCGGTTTGTCTAATTCGAAAGGCTACAGCAAGGAAGAAACGTACTTTACGTATGGGGATCCGTTGACTGCTGCAGATGGTACACTTTATTGGAAATCGAAAATGAAATGGTGGGACATTAATATTAATGCCATGTTCAACCTTTCGCGTCTGATTAAGGGATATGAAGGAAAAGAATCGGATGAATTGATGAATCAGTTTATTGCTTCTGTCGGCATTGGTGCAGTGCATCATCGGGATATTCCGCAGCAACGTAATGAATGGAGTGGGCATTTCGAATTGCAATACAGCCGTTTCTTTGATAAAAAGAAACGGATTTCACTGGATGTGAAAGCACATGCCATTTTGTTTCAGACGAACTTTGACGGTATAGTCCTAAAGGAAAACAATGAAAACAGTAAATGGTGGGATGGAAACATTGGGTTAAGTGTCGGTGTGACTTATTACATTAAAAAACGTCATTGGGACAGATGTATTCCTTGTCAGAATCCAGTGTATATTAACAATACTTATCTGCCTGTCCCTGTACAAGACTGTCCAGAATACAGAACGTTGGAATTTTATGTATTTTTCCCGAACAATTATTCAGGACGTGATGATGCACCTATCGTAGCAGGTGCTCCTGTCAATGCTGTCGATTATCTGGCATCGGGTATCTTTACACAAAGAAAGTTCGTAGATGCAGACGCTGTAGACGGACGGCTGACTTCGGGTACATCTCTGACTTCATTGGCAACAGAGGATATACCGACTGAAAAAGCTTATCGGTGTATGTTGATAGATGGTGTTTCTCGTGGATATGAAATGTCTGAAAGTCCGATTTCATTGAGTATGGATCCTGCAAGTATGCGTACGTTCGAAGAAAAGATGGATTATTTTTATGCACCGATTTATGAAGGTGGAAAGACTTGGTATTATCGTGTCGATAAAGAGACTACGACACAAAGCCTATTGTCTGACGATAATTATCGTGAAAGTGCTTCGTATGGCTTGAATGCACATGCCGGACTGAATGTGATAAAAGAAAATATGAAGGTGGAAGATAGTCATACAGCTTTGTATAGTTTTGCTGACGTTTATGCTGCCATCGAAGGCAATGATGGTTATGTGGCACAGGCAGCTGATAGTGCAAGTGTGAAAGAATTGATTGAGGTACTGAAGAAAGGACGTATCTTGAATATACAGGCGGAAGGTTTGGCTACCAGTCAGGATAATTATATTGGTGAGAATGCTGAGAACGTTGGTTTGGAGCGTAACAAAACATTGGCATACAATCGTGCACATACTATAATCAAGTGGCTGAGAGGTAATGCGATGTTTGACAATGTGGCAAACAGTGCTTTCTCAATTAGTGCGTTGACCGACCCGATTGTAACAGTAAATGATAAGAGTACACGAGGTTTGAACGCAAAACTGAACCGCTGCGTAAAAGTACGGATTCATTGCGTGATTGATAAATAAGTAACAAGGTGACGAGGTGGTGAAGTGACAAGATCCTGAATCGTTTGGCTAAAGGTTTTTTAAAGCCTTGTCACCTTGTCACCTTGTTACCTTCAAAAACGATTATGGCATCCATCCATCAGAAATATCAGGAAGCTATTCGGCTGTATGCCGAGACCGACTTGTCTGCGGTGCAGATAGCCAAAGCATGTAATGTGGAAGTAGCTGGCTTTCGGGCTTATCTGGGCAGGCATCATAGGGATTTATTGCTGAAGCGTTATGGCATGGAAGGCATGGAATGTTCGGTAAAGCTTCGTTCGAAACGTGGGCAACGGCCGGACGCTCATCTTAAATATAAGGAAGCGGTAGAAGCCTGTGATAACCTGTCGTATATCAGATTGAGTATTTCGGAAATAGCTCGCATGTTTGGTGTTACTGCTACGGGACTGGGCAATTTTCTGCGCCTGCATTATCCTGATGTGCTGGAACGGAGGGAAAAGGCAAAGTTACGGCTGGGAATAGCTGATAATACCTGGCGTGGTGCGCGGCGCCAATGTGCGGAAGTCTATACGCAGGCAGTAGAGATGTATAAGACTACGGATATGACGATATCCGAAGTAGCAGAGTTTTGTGGTGTATCCATAGGCGGACTGAGCCAGCATCTGCGCTTCTATCATAAAGAGGTGATAGAAAAACGTTTTTCCGAACGTGAGCAGGCGAAGAAAGGTAAGAAAAAAATCGGACACATATCCGGTAATGGCCGGAAACACGTTCCTGATCCGGAAACAGTGGAAAGGTACCGGGAAGCTCTGGAACTGTACCGGAACACGAATCTCATTGTAAAGGATATTGTGCAGCGGGCGGGAGTTCCGTTGGAAGGCTTCCGTTATTACCTGCGTACATGGCACCGGGATTTGATGTTGGAACGAAGGGGAATGTCGGCTGCGGGAAAAGACCGGGATGATATTGATTTGAGTATTACCAAACGTTACCTGAAATCGACTTCTGCCAAATATGCCGATGCCATTGACAGTTTGAAAGCCAATCCCAGACAGGTGGCTAAGGTGGCTGCAGAGTTCGGGTTGCATCCGGAGACGTTTCGGATGTATCTGAAAGAACATGAGCCGGAACTGTCGAAGAGGCTAGGAATGATGAAGGCTGCAAACGGGAAAACAGTATCCCGGCAGGCTGCCGAGAAATATGCGGAAGCCGTGCGCCTGTATGAAACGACAGATGAGGAACTGAAGTCGATAGCCAGACGGTTGGGATTGGTATATAATAGCTTGGGAGGATATGTGAGACGTAATTGCCCGGAAGCCAAACAGAGGCATGAAGCGATTGTGGCAAAGAAAAAGACAGACTGATGAAGAAATATTTTGCAAATGAAAAAGAATTAATTGCAGATTACTTTGATGGGTTTAATACCAATCTTTCTTGGAGCCGACCATGGGGTACGGGATAACGTAGTTGTTGCTGGCAAGAATTGACTGCGTAAATCTTCGATGTCAAAAGCCATGATGATATAATGAATTCGATTGGTCTCTAACGTAATGCCAGGTATTTGTGCTTGGAACCACGAAGCACCTTCATCGCTTGAATAATCAGAAGATTTGTATTTGATGAATGCATATATACTGAAATCCGTAGCAGGAATTGAAGTATTGAGAGGGGATAATAAATAATTGGAAGCATCTGTTACATATCCGAACCCTCGATATAAACCGATGCCATTGTCTCCGGTTGTATATGAATATTCTACTCGCTCGAATTCTTGATAGGTTTGGTCATTGGTTGCATAGAATCCTCCTTCGTCTCCGGATACAACAGCATTGTTTAAAACATCATATTGATGACAGAAGTTGGGACCTAAATAGAGCTTAATAGAAAAATCGCTTGGATTACATCCTAATTCGGAAATCCAATCATCTTCATCTATATCATTATCTGTACTACCGTCAGCCGTTACTTGTGTAAACATAAAATAAACCCTGAATCCAGTGACGTGTCTTGTCATTGTTATGGTCGGAATATCTTGCTGCATTAAATTAACAAGTTCGTCTTTTGTATAGGTTTGGCTCTTAAGCAGTTCTTTGTTTATCTCATCGTTTTGTACGAATACATCGCTTCCACTGACGGGAGTTGCTCCACTGGTTTCGGCTTCCCAATAAGGACCTTCAATTGTTGAGAAATAGACATTATCATCTGCACTTAAAGTCATTTCTGCTTCTCCTGCACGTATAATGTATCCTCCTCCGTTTTCTTCATCTTCATCTTCAACTTGCATGTGGATACCTTGGCAACCATCGCAATGTTCTACATTTTCTAAAGGTATTCTTATTGACTGATGTGTATTATCTGTTTTTGCTGAATGTATGTAAATGTAATCGTATGGATATTCATTGGTAAATTCTCCATTTTCAGTATCTAATCCCCTTGTCTCACTTTTTACTCCCGATTCGGCTATTAGTGTGATATCTAGGGAATATAATCCAGGTTTAACAGATTGTTGTACATCTGTTGTTTCTGTATCGTCTGTACATGACATCAGCCCTCCGCAAAATAGCAGAGATATTCCTATCAAAACGTTTTGAATTGTTTTCATGTTTACTCTCCTTATTAATTAATTGCTCCCACTTCCATTCCATCTGTTCCATGTAATGCTATTGGCATCAGAACTTGAACGGTGGTCAATTCGGGTTGTTCCTCCAAATTGGTCATCTATCAATATGCATGGACTTGCATTATAAACGGTAGTACTGCATACCGCCTCATTAAAATCCCATTCAACAACTTTTGCTGTTGGTTTAGTATATTCCTTTTTCATCGTAAGCATTCTAAGAAATACACATTGCATGCCCTATGGTTTGATTGTAATTTTGCTCCCGCATAACAATCAAACCGAATAGCAATGAACAGAACTGAATTTGAAGAATTAGAAATGCAGGTGCAACAAAGCGGCCTGTCATTGAAGTCGTACCTACGACAGATAGGAGTGAGTTATTCCACCTATCACTATTGGCAAAAGAAATACTCTGCCGAGAAAGACAGTATCAAACAAGAGCTGGCTCCGATCAATATCAAACGGCCAACAGCAGAATTGTCCTTGGACGAACAGGCTCCTTACGGCGTGTCCTTGTTGTTTCCCAACGGACTCCGTGCCCACTTTGGAAACGGCTCAGAGAAGCTGTTGATGGAAGTGTTGAACCAAAGTCTGCAGGAGGGCCATGTTTAACTTGAACGACACGATGCGCTACTTCCTGTGTCCCGGCAGGACGGACATGCGCAAGGGCATCAGTTCGCTGTGCGGGGTGGTGCATGAAAAGATGAAAAGTGAGGTGAAGAACGGCGATGTCTTCATCTTCATCGGCTCCAACCGCAGGCTTATGAAGCTGCTTCATGCGGAAGACGGCGGCATGGTGATGTACGTCAAACGGCTGGAGGCCGGACGCTTCAAACTGCCGGAATACGACCCGGAATCAGACAGTTATCCCATGGAATGGCGTGACCTGGTAATGATGGTCGAGGGCATTCAGGAAAGCCCGGGGCAGAGGCTCCGGCGGCTCAGGGCAGAGCGTAAGGAGTACCATGTATGACATGTTTTTTATTGAAAAAAGTGCTGGTATTATTGTATAATCCATTAATAATTAGTATCTTTACATCAGTAAAAAAGAGACAGGCAATGGATGAAAAAGCTATATTACTCAAGACGATAGAAGGGCTGAATGCCACTGTCGCTTCGTTGTCTGCCACCAATAAAGAACAGTCAGAGCAGATTAAAGATCTGCAGGAACGTATCAAAGAGTTGACGGCTCAGGTCGCATGGCTGAACCGTCAGCTCTTTGGGCGTAAATCGGAGAAGCTTCGCGCATATGACCCTAATATCCCCGATCTTTTTGCAGACGAGTTTGCCGGACTCCAACATCAGGCGGAAGAAAAGCGCGACGAAGCCGTTGGGAAGATTGAAAAGGAATCGGCGGAAGTACGGAAGCAGAATCGTCAGAACCGAAAAATGATAGAGGACTTACCCGTACTGGAGACCGAGACAATAGAACCGACAGGTGTTGACCTGTCTTTATACCGTAGAATAGGCGAAGAGATAACAAAAGTCGTCAAACACAAGCCGGGGATGCTTTACGTCAAGGAAATCATCCGTCCCAAATATGCACTCAAGGACAGCACCATGCTTCCTCCGGCTGGACAGAAAGGAGTGGAGATTGCCCCCATGCCGCTGATGCCTGTTGACAAGTGCATCGCTGATACCAGCCTGCTTGCCGAGATACTGCTTCAGAAGTATGAATACCACGTCCCGTTCTACCGTCAGATACGGCAATACAGGCATCTCGGGCTGAAAGGCCTTACGGAAAGCACGCTGGACGGATGGTTCAAGAAGACGGTAGAACTGCTGAAGCCCCTGTATGAGTCGCTTAAGAAAGAGGTTTTCTCTTGCGACTATGTGCAGGCGGACGAGACCACCATCCCGGTCATCAACAGAGGAAAGCACAAGGCGGAAAAGGAATACCTCTGGATGGTCAGGTCGGTCATGGAAAAACTGGTCATCTTCCATTATGACATGGGATCCCGGGCCGGATCAGTCATCGAATCACTGGCAAGCCAATACCGCTTCAAAGGATACCTTCAATGCGACGGTTTTGCAGGCTATGAGACAGCCTTCAAGACCAACCCCGACGTGCGGCTGGTCAATTGCATGGCGCATATCCGCCGTGATTTTGAGCATGCCTTGGGTGAAAACAAAAAGGAAGCCGAATATGGGCTGGCCCAGATACAGTACATGTACAGGATTGAGCACTGCTGCGATAAGGCGGGCTTGTCGTCCGACGGACGCAAAGCGAAACGCCGGGAACTGACACGCCCAATCATGGAGGCCATGAAGACGTGGATGGAAACGGAAGGCATCAAATACAGTCCCCAATCGCTAATCGGCAAAGCTGTCTCGTATGCCTATACCCGATGGGACAACATGATGAGATGCCTGGAGGACGGACGCCTGCTTTTGGACAACAACCTGGCGGAAAATGCCATCCGGCCAATTGCTTTGGGGCGCAAGAACTATCTCTTCTGCGGTAATCACGAGGCTGCCGTTAACATGTCTGTAATCTGTTCCCTGCTAGCCACCTGCAAGGCACACGATGTGAACCCAAGGGATTACCTGAAGGATATCATTGCCCAAATGCCGTATCATAAGAAGTCCGCTGATGAGGAACTGCTTAACCTTCTTCCGCACAAATGGAAACTGCAACATCCGGAGAGCCTGTTGACCAAACAAACTGTAGAATCCGCTAACTAACCACAACGTCAACATACAGGTTCAACAAAACTATAGCGACTGTCACTATGAATCCAATAGTAACAGTCGCTATCATTATATAGATATTTAATGACTGTAGTTTATCGAATGCTTACTTTTCATCGCTTTATAAATTTGGTTTTTTACTGGGCAAAAGTAAAGATTATCTTGTAGCGATGGTAAAAGCAAGGGTGACGGTTCGTCACGAAGAGGTGATAAAAAGTCACATGTCCTGATTTTAGATACGTCTGTCTCTCCAACAGGTTTTAACCGATGCCTTTTCGTGCTATCAATAGTGCCTGTACGATGCCTCGCAAAGCCAGGTAGACGATAAAGCCCATCCATAAGGCATGATTCTGGAGCGAGTCATGCAGGGTATAATAAATAAGGAAGAAGCTTGCTGATGCGGCAAACATTCCTTTCAGCATGATGGATGTAGCGGTGGCTCCGATGCAGATACCGTCGAGTAGGAAGGCAGAGAAACCGGCAAGTGGGATGGCAAGCACCCAATAGAAATAAGTGCCCGAAGCATCAATTACTGTCTGTTCGTTGGTGAGCAGGCCGAGGAATCCTTTTCCTCCGATGCCATACAGGAGGGTGAAAGCCAGCGAGAGCATAATACCCCAGCCGAAGAGGTGGCGGACGGTGCGGAGAAGTTCTGTACGGTTTCGTGCACCGATGTATTTTCCGGTCAAAGCTTCGCCAGCGTATGCAAATCCATCCATAATGTATGAGAACAGGGTGAAAAGCTGCATCAGCAGGGTATTGACTGCCAGTGTAACATCGCCATACGCAGCTCCTGTAGAGGTGAAGAATACGGTGACTGCTACCAGGCAAAGTGTGCGGAGGAAGATGTCACGGTTCACCTGGAAGAAGCGTGACATTGCTTTACGGGTGAAAACGGCTCCTTGTCTGACATATTTGCGCAGGGGACGGTAATACCGAAACCACAGCAGGTATGCCATAAAGAGTCCGGCGTATTGGGCGATGAGGGTTCCAAGTGCTACTCCTGCCACTTTCATATCGCAGGCAAACACGAAAAACAGGCTGGCGACAATGTTTACCACGTTTTGTGCGATGGCTATGAACATCGGGAAGCGGGAGTTCTGCATCCCGATAAACCATCCGGTGAACCCATACAGTCCCAACGTGGCTGGTGCTCCCCAAATACAGATATGAAAATAAAGTGATGCGAGTTCTCTAACTTCCGGGCTGGCATCAATCAGGTGGAAAGCGATGATGCGGATGGGATATTGCAATACCAATAAAGCGAGTGCCAATAAAAGGCTGATGCCTAACGAGCGGAGCAGGATGCGGGTCACTTCAGGAAGATCGTGTGCACCGTACGATTGTGCCGTGAGTCCGCTTGTTCCCATGCGCAGGAAACCGAATATCCAGTAAATCATATTAAACAGCATGCCGCCTATGGCTATGGCACCGATGTAGGATGCCGAGCCTAAATGGCCGACAATGGTGACATCTACCAGTCCCAGCAGGGGAACGGTGATGTTCGAGACAATGGAAGGAAGGGCAATATGCAGTATGCGTTGGCTTGTGAATGATATATTGAGTGACATGTGTTATCTTATAAAGGTGGTTTACAATTCGAATGAAACTTCTTTGAACAGGTATTTCCGGAGGGTTCCTTTTTCGTCTTCCAAGACCAGCCTTCCCGAAGGTTCTATATCGTGTATGCGGGCAATGAAGCGACCTTTACCATCACGGTAAGGATGGACACCTGCTTTGCGGTACAGCATCTGTTTGTATTGTTGGGCAATTTCATCAGTGCATCCCGCTTCCAGCAGACCGTAATACCAGCTTGTACGTTCCATTACTTGTTCCAGGATTGTAGCCGGATTATAAAGTAGACCTGTGATTTGCGTAAGCGAAACAGGGTTGGGAGCATTGCTTACAAACCGTTTTTGGTTCAGGTTGATGCCTGTACCTGATATGGAGCGGCTGACGTATGCACCGTCCCAGTCGTTCTCGATGAGGGTACCGCATAGTTTCCGGTCTCTCCAATAGATATCGTTGGGCCATTTGATGGAGATACTGTCGGTATGTGCCGAAAGTGCATCGGCAAGTGCCAGTGCCGTGACTTGTGAGAGAAGAAACTGCTGTTCGGCTTTCAGAGAACTGGGATATACCACGAAGCTGAATAGCAAATTGGCTCCCGGTTCAGATTCCCATGTATTGCCACGTTGTCCGCGTCCTGCTGTCTGGTATGCGCTGTACACGCAGGTCAGGTTGGCTTGAGGCTCGTGGTCGCATAAGGCGGCAAGATAGGAGTTGGTCGAAGTTGTTTCTTGCAGATATATAGGTTTAGGATATTTCATAAAGTAATCAGAATTAAATGATATTATCTTTTGAGGAGTTAAGAAGCTATTTTGAATTTCTCCAAAAAGTTTTTCTTGGCCTGATGTATCCGTTTTCGTGCGTGCTTTGGGCGATTTTTTGGTCCTTTCCGCTCCTGTTCTTTGTCAGATAGCCCGCTATCTTCCCATAGTAAAGACGCAAGATTTTGCGTCTCTACAAAAACTCATCCCAAATCATTGCACGATAAATTCAAAACAGCTTCTAAGAAGTTCCATGCCGGCTCATTTACTTATATGAATGTCCGCATTTCACCAATAAGGAGTTAGAAGCCAATACATTTACTAATGGAAATCCTAACAGAACTATTGTCTTTTAACTCCTGTGAGCGAAGCGGGCATAACTCCTTTTAACTCCTTTTCATACCATTGGCATTTTGCGGATATTCAAATAAACTAAATACGAACATCTACTCATTATTATATATATTGTAAGGTGTTACCAAATGGGCGGCAGGAATGCATTTTCGATATGCTCAATGTGGAAGGGAGGCTTTTCGCCTATTACCGTTATTACATCAAAACGTGCCGGGAGGTCGAGTTCGAACTTCTTGATGTATGAGTCTGCCAGTGAGACCAGCGTGCGTATTTTCCGGTCGTTTACCGCATCTTCGGCGTGTCCGTAGGTCTCGTTCCTTCGGGTCTTTACTTCCACAAAGACCAGCTGTCCGTCTTTTGTCGCTATAATGTCCAGTTCGTTTCTTCCCCGTCGCCAGTTGCGGTGAAGGATGCAGTATCCCTTTTCGGCCAGGTGGCGCACCGCTTCGTCCTCCCCTTCCTTGCCCAGGTCGTTATGTTCTGCCATATTTGTACGTTTTTTGTGTGCAAAGTTACGTAATCTTGTTGTATTTTCTTTGCTTTTTTAATTTTAATCTTGGTCTGCTTTGCAGAAGAGAAAAAAGTGAACTAATTTTGCACTCAAGATGATGAACAATGGAAAAAAAAGGAAGAAAGTGCCGGCGTCGGTTCCTCCGCGCAGGCAACGGATGGTGTGTCTGCTCAGCGAAGAGGAGGCACAGATTATTGAGCGCTACCTGAAACACTATCAGATAACCAATAAGGCACGGTGGTTCAGGGAAACGGTCTTGACGTTTATTCATCAGAAAATGGAAGAGGATTACCCTACTTTATTCAAAGAACACGATATGCGGAGGTAACGGGATATGGCAGATGATACGTTTTATATGAAACAGGCGTTGGCTGAGGCAGAGAAAGCATCGGCAAGGGGAGAAGTGCCTGTAGGTGCGGTGGTAGTATGCCAAGGCCGTATCATTGCCCGTGCACATAACTTGACCGAAACCTTGAACGATGTGACGGCACATGCCGAGATGCAGGCCATTACGGCTGCGGCAAATGCATTGGGAGCCAAGTACCTGAATGATTGTGCGCTTTATGTAACGGTAGAACCGTGTGTGATGTGTGCCGGAGCCATAGCGTGGGCACAATTGGGCAAGCTGGTGTTCGGCACCGAAGACGAGAAGCGCGGGTATATGCGTTACGCACCTGCGGCATTACATCCGAAGACCGAGGTGGTTCAGGGTATCTTGAAAGACGAGTGCGCCGGTTTGATGAAGGAGTTTTTCCGGAGACGCCGGTGAAGGTCGTTACTGGTTATAGCTCCTTTTATTAAAGAACCATACTACCCTTATGATTCTTTTTTATTTTACAGATAGTCTGGTGTAAGATTAATAATGGACTTATATGCGTGTGAAATTTTCAAATCACAGAGGCAGAAAATGCACATTTTAAAATACCGTTTAAAGTATAGAGGGAGTTAGAAGCTGTTTTGAATTTCTCCAAAAAGTTTTTCTTGGCTTGATGTATCCGTTTTCGTGTGTGCTTTGGGCGATTTTTTGGTCCTTTCCGCTCCTGTTCTTCGTCAGATAGCCCGCTATCTTCCTCATCACAGAAGCGAAAATGCCTCAAAAACTCATCCCAAATCATCGCACGATAAATTCAAAACAGCTTCTTAGTTAGAAGCCAATACTTTTGTGCCATTGGCTTCTAACTAATTCCCTCTAGCTCCTTTTATCTGCTGGCATTTTGAGGATATTCATTTGAAAATCGCCTCTTTGAGCCTTGTAACCGCTTTCAGGGCATCGCCTTGCGCTTCATTGAGCAGGGTGACGAACTTGCTTCCGATGATGCATCCGGCGGCGTGGGCAGAGGCGGCCTCGTAGGTCTGGCGGTTTGAGATGCCGAAGCCTATCATCCGCGGGTTGCGCAGGTTCATCGCCTCGATGCGGCGGAAGTATGCCTGCTTCTGCTCGTTGAAGTCGCGTTGCGCGCCGGTGATGGCGGCAGAAGATACCATATAGATAAACCCTTCGGTATGGCGGTCGATTTCGCGGATGCGTTCTTCGCTGGTTTCGGGGGTAATCAGCATAATGATGCGCAGGTCATAGCGTTCGGCTATGGGACGGTATTCTTCCATGTAGTCTTTGAAGGGAAGGTCGGGGATAATCATTCCGTCTATGCCGCATGCCTGGCAGCTTTGGCAAAAGTTCTCGAATCCGTATTGCATGATGGGGTTGAGGTAGCCCATCAGGATGAGGGGGATGCGTACGTTGTGGCGGATGCCTTCCAATTGGGCGAAAAGGCGGCGTAGGGTCATTCCGCCATGCAGGGCACGGGTGGCGGCGTCTTGGATGACGGGTCCGTCTGCCATCGGGTCGCTGAAAGGGATGCCGATTTCTATCATATCCACACCTTGTGCTTCGAGGGTGCGGATGACATCGGCGGTGTTGTCGGGTGTGGGACATCCTGCACAGAAATAGATGGAGAGGATGTCGTGTTTCTTTTGTTCGAATAGTTGGTTGATACGGTTCATGGTGGTTAATAATTAATAATGTGCTAATTAATAATGTGCTAATTAATAATGTGCTAATTAATAATGTGCTAATGTGTCAATGTGATAATGTGTCAATGTGCTAATTCATTCTCTCATTGTCACATTGTTCATTGATACATTGTTTATTCTCTCTATAAATGCTTTCAGCTTTCCGGCATCCTTTACGGCGGGAGCGGTTTCGAAGCCGCTGTTCAGGTCGATGCCTGCCCACTGGGGATGATGGAAACGCCACAATGCTTCGAGGCTTTCGGGGCAGATGCCTCCGCTCAGCAGAAACGGCACGTCGCCGAGATAGAAGCGAAGCAAGGACCAGTCGAACGCCTTGCCTGAGCCTCCGTGTCCGGCACTCGGGGTGTCAAACAGCAGGTAGTCGCACAAGGGAAGGTAAGGAATGGTCTGCTCCAGGTCGGCAGGCGTGCGGGGTGCGAACGCCTTGATGAGGTGGAACCCGTGGCACCGCAGTTCGAGGCACAGCTCAGGGCTTTCGGTGCCATGCAGTTGCACGTAGTCGAGGCGCAGGGCTTCGGCACGTGCGGTTATGGTGTCGAAGCCGGCATTGACGAATACGCCGACGCGTTTGGCGTGGCGGGGCAGATAGGCGGGTGTGTCCGCCACGAAGCGGGGCGAGCGTTCGTAGCAGATGAACCCTATCCAGTCGGCTCCGGTATTTTCTATGGCGCGGATGTTTTCGGGCTCGCGCATGCCGCATACTTTGATTATCATGTTGTTTGTTGTTTGGGCACCACAGATTACACAGATTTAGTAATATGAACGTCCGTATTTTGTCCAATTTGTTTGTAGGGGCGTATTGCATACGCCCTGATAACGTCTTTGTGGGTTAGTTGGCGCATTCGGGCGTATGCGATACGCCCCTACAGCGGATGTGTGCGGAATTCATTTTTAATAAAATTGTCACTGTGGTGAATGGGTTATAATTAATTATTTTAATCTGTGTAATTCTGTGGTGAGTAAATCTGCAATAAACCGGCTTAATGCTTCTCCCGGTTCGTCGGTCTTCATGAAGGTTTCGCCGATAAGGAAGCCGTCGAATCCTGCCTCGCGCAACTGAAGGAGGGTATCGGGGCTGGAAATGCCGCTTTCAGAGATTTTCACTATGCCTCGGGGCAATGCCTCGGCAAGCCGGAGCGAATGGGACGCATCGGTGTGGAAGGTGCCCAGGTGTCGGTTGTTGACGCCCACTACGTCGATGTATTCGTTCAAGTAATCCAGCTCTGCTTCGGTATGGATTTCCAGCAAGGTTTCCAGTCCCAGCGTGTGTGCTTCTTTTGCCAGCGTGAGGCACGCTTGGGGGGTAAGGGCAGAGGCTATCAAGAGGACGGCGTCCGCCTGTACTGCTTTTGCCTGCAATAACTGGTATCGGCTGATGATAAAGTCTTTGCGCAGGATGGGCAGGCTGGTCGTAGGACGTGCCGTGCGGATGTCTTTCAAGGTTCCGCCGAAGTATGCCTCATCGGTCAGGATGGAGAGTGCGGCGGCTCCTGCCTGCTGGTATGCGGCAGGTATTTTGCCGGCATCGGCGTCCTGATGAATCCAGCCCTTCGAAGGCGAACGGCGTTTGAACTCGGCGATAATGCCGGTAGGCGATGCCATAAGTGCCTGTTTAAGGCTGCGTGCCGGAACAGGTTCGCCCAGTTGTTTTTCAAGGAAGGCGGCAGATACCACTTTCTCTTGTCCGGCTATCTCGATGCGCTTGTGCGCGATGATTTCTTCTAAAATGTCTTTGCTCATAATTTTTTAGTTGACTAGGTGTTAGGTACTAGGGGACTAGGTTTTTAGATAGTTTGGTTTGTACTGGCAAAACTATTTAGAACCTAGTTGCCTAGTACCTATTCACCTGGTACCTGATTTAATTATTTATCTCTACGAACTTGCAGAAGGTGCTCCATGCCTTTCCGCTTTCCAACGACTGGCGTGCCAGTGCCACACATTCTTCTATCGGCTTGCCGGGCTCGCGTGCCTGAATGGCGAACGAAGCGTTGATGAGCACACATTCGGTCTGCGCTTTCGTGGCACGGTTGCAGAGCACGTCGTCGAATATTCGGGCGGCTTCCTGCGGGCTTTTCCCTCCCGAAAGTTCTTCCTGGCGGGCAAGCGAGAAACCTAAGTCTGCCGGGCGGTAAATGGTCTCGTAGCGGTTGGTCATCACCTTGAACTCGTCAGTGAGCGAGATTTCATCGTATCCGTCGAGGTTGTTCACTACGGCGAAACCGATACCCAGCTGCTGGAGCGTGTTGGTGTAGAGACGCATCTGGGCGAGGTCTGCCACTCCCAATAGCTGGTATGCCGGCTGGCAGGGATTGATGAGCGGTCCCAACAAGTTGAACAGGGTGCGCACCTGCAACGCCTTGCGCACGCCTGCCACGTGTTTCATTGCCGGATTGAAGAGGGGGGCATGGAGGTATGCCATGTGGCAGGTCTCAATGGAGCGGCGTAATCGGTCGGGGTCGGTAGTGAACCGCACGCCGTGTTGTTCCATTACGTTGCTGGCTCCGCTCACCGAAGTGGTGCCATAATTGCCGTGCTTGGCTACGGCGTAGCCTGCTCCTGCCACCACGAAGCAGGCGCAAGTGGAGATATTGAAGGTGTTCTTGCCGTCTCCTCCTGTCCCCACGATGTCGATGGGGCAGTAGTCGGAGAAATCGACGGGGATGCGTGTTTCAAGCAATGCCTGGCGGAAGCCGGCAAGTTCGTCTACTTTGATGCCCCTCATTTGGAATACGGTGAGCAGGGCGGCTATCTGTGTATCGTTGTATTTGCCTTGTGTGATGCCTTTCATCAGTCCGTATGCTTCGTCGTGCGAAAGCTCTTCGTGGGCAAATAGTCTTGTAAGTATTGCTTTCATATTGAGTCGTTTTTTTCACCACAGATTACACAGATTTATAAATTAAATTTAATGGGCTGTGTCTGTTTGCGGTGATTGGTCAGTAATCAATTATTTTATTTTAATCTGTGTAATCTGTGGTGAAAGCTCCAGCCAGTTTTGCATGATGCGTTTCCCGTCGGGGGTCAGCACCGATTCGGGATGGAACTGGATGCCTCGGATGTCATATTCGCGGTGGCGCAATGCCATGATGTATCCCTCTTTGCTTAGGGCGAGTGTTTCGAGGCAGGAAGGCAAGGTGTCCTTGTCGACTACCCACGAGTGATAACGCCCTACGGGAATCTCACGGGGCAATCCTTGAAAGAGGTAATCGTCGGCGATGAGGTCTACCGGGCTTTGTATGCCATGGAATACGCTGGAAAGGTTTACCAGTTTTCCGCCGAATACTTCGCCGATCGCCTGTTCGCCCAGACAGATGCCCAGTATAGGCTTCTTTCCGGCATAGGAACGGATTACGTCAAGCAATAATCCGGCTTCTTCGGGGATGCCCGGTCCGGGCGAGAGGACTATCTTGTCGTATGCTTCCAAGTCTTCCAACAGGAATTTGTCGTTGCGGAGCACGGTCACTTCGGCTCCCAATTCTTGCAGTATCTGGCTCAGGTTGTAGGTGAACGAGTCGTAGTTGTCTATAATAACGGTTTTCATTTTTTGAGTTCTTAAGTTTTTGAGTTTTTAAGTTTTTAAGTTCTTGCTTGAGTTTTTTAGTTCTTAAGTTTTTTAGTTCTTGAGTTGGTGTAAGATAATAACTTACAAACTCAAAAACTCAAAAACTTAAAAACTAAAGAACTTATAAACTCTCAGCAATCAGGATGGCTTTTTTCAAGGCTCCCAGTTTGTTGTTCACTTCTTGCAGTTCGTTTTCTTCGTTGCTCAGGGCGGTGATGCCTCCGCCTGCCTGGAACCAAAGTTCGTGGTTGCGGCTTACGAAGGTGCGGATGGTGATGGCCTGGTTAAGGGTTCCGTTCAGCCCGATGAAGCCGATGCAGCCTCCGTATGCACCGCGGTTGTGTGGCTCTATCTCGCTGATGAGTTGCATGGCACGTACTTTGGGAGCACCGCTCAAGGTACCTGCCGGAAAGGTGTCGAAGAACGTGCGGATGGGATTGGCGTCGGCGTTCAGCGTGCCGCTTACTCGGCTCACGAGGTGGATAACGTGGCTATAATATTGCGGTTCTTTGTAGAAAGCTACGTGCGTGCCCGTGCAGTTCCGGCTTAGGTCGTTGCGTGCCAGGTCTACCAGCATCACGTGTTCGGCGTTCTCTTTCGGGTCGGCAAGCAGGGCTTCGGTCAGCTTTCGGTCGGTTTCCTTGTTTCCGCTCCTTCGGGTGGTGCCGGCAATGGGGTCGATGGTGGCTTGCCCGTCTTCTATCCTGCAATGGGTCTCGGGCGAGGAACCGAAGATGCGGAATCCTCCGAAGTCGAAGTAGAACAGGTAAGGCGAGGGATTGATGCTGCGCAGGGCGCGGTAGAGCTTGAAGTCGTCTCCCTGGAAATGCTGGATGAAACGGCGTGAGAGTACGATTTGGAACACATCGCCCCGCAGGCAATGGGCGATTCCCTTGCGGATGTTTGCCTTGTGCGCTTCATCGGTCAGGGTACTGGTGGTTTCCCCTATGGGGTGGAAACCGTAGGTGGTATAATTACGGTCGTGGATGGCACGTTCTATCTCGCCAATATGGCTCGGCTCGCTTCCGTCGTTCATCTCGATGAGTACCATTTCGCTCTTGAAATCGTTGAATACGATGATGTACTTATACAGGATGTAGAGGATATCGGGTGCATCGTTCTTGGCTTCGGTGCTGTCTTTCACCTCCACAGGTTCGAAATAGCGCACGGCGTTGAACGAGGTATATCCATACACGCCGCAATAGTCGGCATATTCTCCTTCTACCCGGAAGCGGGCAAGGAAGCGGTTCATCACATCCTCCACCGTACATGCTTCGCTGATAGGAGTTTCTTCGCGCGAGTGGTCGGGATAGATAGCGGTAGCTACATCGTGGCTTACGCTGATACTGGCTATCGGGTTCAGCCCGATGAACGAACGGTTGTTTTCGCTCCCGTGATAGTCGGAGCTTTCCATCAAGGCGCTTTGCGGAAAGAGGTCGCGCACTTTCAGGTAGGTGCTGACCGGTGTATGCAGGTCGCCCAGCAGCACTTTATGATTGGTATGGTAATGGTAGGTCATTTTTTAGTTAATAATTAATAATTAATAGTTAATAGTTTAATGTGCTAATAAACAATGTGGCAATGTGCTAATAGGCAATGTGGCAATGTGCTAATAGGCAATGTGGCAATGTGCTAATAAACAATGTGGCAATGTGCTAATAAACAATGCACATTCTCACATTAGCACATTCTCATATTAGCACATTCTCACATTAGCACATTTTCACATTTGCACATTAGCACATTATTCAAATACGTTTCCATGTCCTTGTCTCCTCGTCCCGATACGGTGAGCACCACGATGTCTTCGGGGCGGAAACTGACCTTCTCCAGTGCGCCCAATGCGTGTGCCGATTCCAGTGCGGGGATGATGCCTTCCAGACGGGTCAGTTCGTAGGCGGCACGGATGGCTTCGTCATCGTTGATGGCGAGCACCGTGGCACGGTGTTGTGTGGCAAGGTTGGCGTGCAGGGGACCGATACCCGGATAGTCCAGCCCTGCCGATACCGAGTAGGGTTCCAGGATTTGTCCGTCTTCGTCTTGCATCACAAGGGTTTTCGCTCCGTGTATGATGCCCAGCCGTCCCAGTTGGATGGTGGCGGCAGAGTATCCCGAATGGATGCCCTTTCCTCCTGCTTCGGCGAGTACGATTTTCACCTTGTCGTTGTTCAGGTAATGATAGACGGTGCCGGCGGCGTTGCTTCCTCCGCCCACGCACGCTATCAGATAGTCGGGATAATCGCGTCCCTCGTGCTCCATCAGTTGTTTTTTGATTTCTTCGCTGATGACCGATTGCAGGCGTGCCACCATGTCGGGGTAAGGATGAGGCCCTACGGTAGAACCTATTACGTAGTATGTGTCTTCGGGGTGGCAGCACCAGTCGCGTATGGCTTCATTGGTGGCATCCTTCAGGGTTTTGTTTCCCGAGGTGACCGGACGCACTTCGGCTCCCAGCATCTTCATTTTTTCCACGTTGATGTGCTGGCGTGCCACGTCGGTTTCGCCCATATACACCACGCATTCCATGTTCATCAGTGCGCAGACCGTAGCGGTCGCTACTCCGTGCTGTCCGGCTCCGGTTTCGGCGATGATGCGTTTCTTTCCCATTCGCCGTGCCAGCAGCACTTGCCCGATGGCGTTGTTTATCTTGTGTGCGCCTGTATGGTTCAGGTCCTCCCGCTTCAGGTAAATCTTGCATCCGTATTTCTCCGAAAGCCGGTTGGCAAGATACAGGGGAGAGGGACGTCCCACGTAGTCGCGCAACAATTGGGCGAACTCTTGCTTGAAATCATCGCTATCCAATACCCGTAGGTATGCATATTTCAGTTCGGTCACGCACCGGTGAAGAATTTCGGGGATGTATGCTCCGCCGAAATTTCCATAATACCCGTTTGAGTCTACTTGATACTTTTTGCTATTCATATTTTGATTGTTTAAGTTATTGCCAATGGGGATAAAAACAAAAAAGGCTGTCGTAAGAACGACAGCCTTTTTTGTATGCCTTGATAAATGATTGTTGGTTATGAGAACAGACAGATACACACGGACTGGGTTAGCTTACGACTTTGGGAGTAGTAAGTAACGCCACCAACGATATGTATTTGTCATTACTGAGTTCATGAGTTTTTTGTTATGTTTCTGTTTAATTCGGGAGCAAATATAGCGATAATTTTTGAAGATGCAAACAAAATGGGATTTTTTTGTTCTATATCCATAGAAGTTTATTTGTATAAACAAGAAAAAACAACTATCTTCGTAGTACATATATAATAAGGAGAAAATTATGAAACTATTCGGTTATTCAGTAGTGAGCAGCCTGTGTGCCCTGATAATGGGTATTCTGCTGGTAGTGTGGCCCGAGGCAGCCGTGATTTATTTGGTAATAACGGTAGGGGTATTGTTTTTGCTTCCGGGTTTGTACGGGATATTGGCTTATTTTTCTTCACGTGGCAATGTTTTTCCTGTTGTAGCACTGGGCAGTGCCTTGTTGGGGATATGGTTGATTGTAATGCCGGGCTTTTTTGTCAGTATTCTGATGTATGTGCTGGGCGCGTTGCTGGTGTTCGGAGGCGTCAGCCAGCTGATGGGTTTCATTTCGGCACGCAAGCTCGCAGGTAGTGTCCCAGGCATCTTTTATGTGATTTCGGTCTTGCTCCTGCTGGCAGGCATCCTGATTCTGGTGAATCCTTTCGAAGCGGCAAAAGTGCCTTTCATCGTTCTGGGCGTGTCTTCTATCGTTTACGGCTTGACCGACCTCTTCCGCATCATCCGCTACCGCCAAAAGAAAGAGGCGGGGATAACGGATGTGGAAGTGATAGACGAGCGGAGAGAAGGCTAATAGTTCAGTCCGAACGCCCATAGTGGGACGATGTTGGCGTAGCCGTTCTCGATGTCGTCCTTTACGATATACCCTTCTTGTACGCTTTCTATTTGTTTTTGCCCTTTTTTGCGTCCTCCGATTTCAAATACTTTGCCGTCTATTTCGAAGTCGGAGACGCTGGAACTGGTCACATTGTTTAGCACCCTTGTCTGGTTCATGAAGAAAGTTTCCCTTACATTGCCGATTTCCGCATGTTCGGGCGCTAATGTGTAAATCAGGTTGGAGTTGTCAAGATAAAGCTTTTCCACTTTTCCCAATCCTCGCAGTCCGCCTGTTGTATCATGAAGTTGGGCTATCATGCCTGCCTTTTCTATGTAAATCAAGTAATTCGGAATGTCGTTCCGGCTAATTCCAGTAGCTTCCGCCAATTTTTGCATGACGGGCTTGAAAGGCACACTTTTAGCTATTACCATCAAGAGGCTTTTCAGTTTTCTCCCTAAGGCAATGTTGGCCTGTATGTGTTGCGGAATGTCCACTTCCATCGTTTGATTGATGACCTGCATCAGTTCCATTTCATATTCTTCATCTTTGGCGAAAGGGTAATAGCCTCTGCGTAGATAATCTTTGAAAAGAGGCAGCGGATGCTCAACAGGAAGCACGGCTTTGTGCGCCAATATTTCGTTGAGGCTATAAACGGGGGTTTCTATCTGATGGAACAAATGCAGGTATTCGCGGAATGAAAGCCCCTGCATGGTGTAAATAGGCATCCTTCGGCTTAGGTCGGCAAGCCCTTTGTATATATCAAGGATAGACGAACCGGAGATAACCAGTTGCAAGTCATCGTAACTATCGTAAATCTGCTTAAGCTCTCTCGACCAACCTTCATACTTATGAATCTCGTCAATAAACAAATGTTTCCCTCCCATTTTCACAAAATGGTCCGCCAGTTCCACAAGCTTATGTTCGGCAAAATACAGATGGTCAGCAGATACATAGAGTGTATCTGCCGGATTGAGATTGAATTTAATATACTGCAAAAGCATCGTAGACTTGCCCACTCCCCGCGGTCCGACAATCCCGAAAGCACGTCCGTTCCATTTGATTAGGTTGTACTGGTAACGAAAGAACTCGGTAGGCGTATGTTTTAGTTTCCGGTTGAAAAACTCATATAGTTGTTCCATAATCGTGTGGTTTAGAAAACAAAGATACGGTTTTTGCATGAAAAAAATGCAGAATTCCTCGAAAACTGCACGAAAATGATGCAGAGTCTGCATTCCAGCGTCCGTTGGCATACTTATTTCCATGAAAAGTCTTGGTACATTTGGCTTTGCAGCTGGGTGATATTCTCTTTGCAGGCATCTAAGTTTTATATTCCGGCTGGCGGAACGTATATTCCATGGGCTGGAATATACGTTCCACGGCGTGGAATGTATGTTCCAGCCCATGGAATATAAAACTTATATAGCTGTGAGTGGATTATTAATTGTCTTTTTGAAGAAAATGATTTTGTGTATCAGGAAACAAAAGATTATTTTCGATAGAGATTCAGAAGCTGTTTTGATTTCATTCGATAAATTTGTTAAGCATGATTTGGATGAATGCAATCTGTACCATAGCTTCTGCGGTTTCAGCAAGGAATTCATAATCGATGGTCAGCCTTCTGAAGTTTTC
>NZ_NFIC01000018.1:0-33962 GCF_002161565.1 Bacteroides sp. An51A | reverse complement strand
TGTTTTGAATTTCTCCAAAAAGTTTTTCTTGGCTTGATGTATTCGTTTTCGTGTGTGCTTTGGGCGATTTTTTGGTCTTTTTCGCTCCTGTTCTTCGTCAGATAGCCCGCTATCTTCCTCATCACAGAAGCGAAAATGCCTCAAAAACTCATCCCAAATCAGCGCACGATAAATTCAAAACAGCTTCTTAAAAGGAGCTAGAAGACCAATACTTTTATGCTATTGGCTTTTAACTCCTGCCGAAGGCATAACTCCTTCTAACTCCTTTTACCTACTGGTTTCGTGAGGATATTCATATTATAAGAAGCTATTGATTTCCTGTTTTCACGTCGCTCCATGCCGGAGGATTGACACCCATCAGGTGGCGCACAAAGAAGTCGTAACGTTTGTGCTCGCCGAAAGCTTCGCCCATGGTGTGGTGCGCTCCGGGGACAACTACCAGTTCGAAATCTTTGTTGGCTTTGATCAGCGCATTGACCACTTGCATGGTGGAGGCAGGGTCTACGTTGTCGTCCAGTTCGCCTACCACCAACATCAGCGGGCGAGTCAGCAGGTGGGCGTTTTCCACGTTCGAGCATTCCTTGTATGAATCGTCTATCGGATAGCCCATCCACAGTTCGTTCCACCAAATCTTATCCATGCGGTTGTCGTGGCATCCGCAAGCCGAGTAGGCGGCTTTGTAGAATTCGGGGTGCATCAGGACGGCGTTCAGTGCCTCTTGTCCGCCGGCCGAACATCCGAAGATACCTACACGGTCGAGGTCGATGTACGGATATTTCTGCGCAAGGGCTTTCAGCCAGGCAATGTGGTCTGCCAGTCCGGAGTCTTTCAGGTTCTTGTAGCATACTTCCTCAAACTCTTTCGAGCGGAACGAAGTGGTCATGCCGTCTACCTGCACCACGATGAAGCCCAGTTCGGCAATCGCCGACATGTAGCCGTTGAAAGGTGAGAAGGTCTTGGGCACGTATTGGTCGCCCGGACCAGAGTAGATGTATTCGATAACAGGGTATTTCTTCGAAGCGTCGAAGTTGGACGGACGGTAGACAATGCCCCACATATCGGTCTTGCCGTCGCGTCCTTTGGCTGCGAATACTTCGGGAGCTTTCCAGCCGTTGGCGGTAAGTTTCGAAATATCGGCTTTTTCCAGTTCCATCAGTACTTTGCCGTTTTCCGCGTTGCGCAGTACGGCTACAGGAGCCTGGTCTACTTTGGAATAGACATCTACCAAGTATTTATGGTCTGATGAATACCATGCTTTGTGCATTCCCTCCTCAGGAGTCAGTTCTTTCATGCCTTTGCCATCGAAGCCGATGCGGTAATAATGTATCAGATACGGGTCTTCGTCTTTGTTCACCCCGTTGGCCGAGAAATAAATCTGCTGGTTGGCTTCGTCGACGTATTGCACTTCGCGTACGTACCACTCGCCTTTGGTGATTTGGTTGATGGGGCTTGCCGTAGCGCGGTCGTATAGATACAGGTGGTTGTAGTTATCCCGTTCACTCGACCAGATGATGCGTTTGCCGTCGTTCAGGTAGTAGCGGTAGATGCGCGGATAGTTGACGTATTTTTCTTCCTTTTCTTCGATAAGCGGGCGTACGCTGCCATCAGTTACCGACATTTCGAGTACCCGGTAGACTTTGTGTCCGCGTTCGTTGTATTCGAAGGTAATTCCTTTGCTATCGCTGTTCCACATCGGTCCGTACAATTCATATTGCCGGCTGAAGAGTTCGGTAGAAGGAATCAGCCGTTTGCCATCTTCCACCCCGAAGATGCAAGGCACTTTAAAGGGTAATTCATCGCCCGGTTTGGCGTATTCTTGCTTGTGCAGTTTGGGCTGAAGCTGGTCGGCAGGTGATGATTCCACGTAGTATACATACCGTTTCTCGGTAGGGCGGATGCGGCAGGAGGCTACATACTTCGAGTCGGGCGACCAATAAATGTAAGAGGAGTAATAGTTTGCCATCGTGCCGTCCTGGCTCAGTTGCTTTTCTTCACCGGTTTTGATATTGCGTACGCATACGTTGTCGTTTTTGATGAAAGCCACATACTTGCCATCGGGCGAAGTGACGGGTGCTCCCTCTTTTTCGTCATCCCGTTCCATCCAGTGGCGTTGCGGTCCCGGTGCAGGAAGGTTGCCTTCCTCGGTCAGCTTGTTGCGGGTGATGTCGAAGCACCAGCGCTTTCCTTCAAAAACGAAGCGCAAGGTGTCCAGGCTTTGCAACACGCGGCATCCGCGGATGGGAAGCTGCATCGGGTCGATTTCTTTGCTTGTGCTTGCGGCAAGGGATGCCGATAACTTGTTTGAGTCGAATAAAAGAGCGCGTTTCTTCTCGCTGGCATCTACTTTCACGTATTCCTCACCTTCGGGGGTATTTCGTATGTACCAAAAACAATCGGTGCCTTCTATCCACTGCGGGTTTACGTTGCTGTAGTATACTGATTTCGGACTGTATTTTTCGCGCAGCCCGTAAGCGCGGTTGTAATCTTCTAATGTGCCTTGCGCCCAAGCCGCACCGCTAATCAGGAGTGCGGCGGTTGTGAGTATGGAATATTTCATTGGTTTGTCGGGTTTATATTGTGTAGGTAACGTATTAAGGAGAGAAAGGAAGCGAAGTTCGAATATAAGCTTTATTTTTTAGCGATATCATCAAAACTTTACCTCTTTTATCTCCTTACTACTTTACCTCCTTTACTACTTGAATACTATTTCACTTCCCATTCATAAATTCCGGAAGCGTTTTTCTCTGGTAATACAACTTCCAATTTGACGGCTTTGGTTTTGACCGGTTCGAAATCAACAATGTTCGGGTCGCCTTTCTTTACGCCATAGTTATTCAGATTCTGAACCGGAGTCCATGCACCTGCTGCGTCCTTGTAGTAAATCTTCCATGACTTCGGGACACGGCATCCGCCCCATGGAGCGTCATCGAACCAATAAACCGTAGAGCTGGAGACGGTCATTTCTTCAGGGAACTCGTATGAAATCCATTCGGTTGTCCCTTCTTTAGGCCACCAATGATAATAAGGAATGGTACGGTCGTTCTCATCTTTTGGCACCAGTCCGTCGGAGATAGAAGAAAGCGATGAACCTTTGTGAGATGCATCTACCTTGCTTTTCGATGCCAATGTAGGAATAGCCGTCGGACGGGTAGCGTTTACTTCATAGGGCAACCATACCGCCATGTTGCCCGAGCCACGGTGTGCCCATGCATAGTAAGGAATCAGAGTCAGTGTATGGTCTTTTGCAACGAGGCGTCCGTTGTTGTCATATTCCAGGGTTTGTGCCTGAGTTTTGATTTCATTGATGCCGTACAGCAGGTCGGGTTTGCTCACCACTTCAAATTTCGGTGTGCGGTTCATCAGGATGCTCAGTACGTCGAAGTCGTTGTCGGGCCATTCGGCGCAATATACAATCGGGCCTCTTTCTATCGCAATGCGTCCACGGTCGGCTTCCACTTTGTTGTTGGCTTTGACGGTGCGCGGTTCCATGTCGAAGTGCACTTCTACCTGATCGCCTTTCTTCCATTTCCGGTCGATGGTAAAATAGCCTTGCTGCAGTTCAGCATTCATTTCTTCACCGTTTACTTTCACGCTGTATTTGGGGCGCAGTCCGTCAGTGTACATATACAGGTCGCTCGGCACGACTTGATTTTGTACCCAGCCCGGTATGCGGACTTTCATGGCGAATTGTCCGGCACTGTTACGGTCTACGGTGATGGTGACATCTCCGTTCCAAGGATACGAAGTGGTTTGTGACAGTTCTACTTTCTTGCCGTTAACTTTCAGTGTCGCGTTGTTCGACATGAAAAGGTTGACGTATACATTGCGGTCTTTTACGGCATATACATATCCCGGAAGCGAAGGAATAAAGCGGCAGATGTTCGACGGGCAGCAAGCACATCCGAACCAGGGCTGACGCTGGTGTTGTCCCATAGATTCCAAGGGATTGGGATAGAAGAATCCTCCGCCGTCGAGCGATACGCCCGAAATCAATCCATTGTAAAGCGTACGTTCCAGTACATCGTAATATTTGGCATCGCCATGCAACAGGAAGAGACGGTAATTGACATACACATTGCCGATAGCTGCACAAGTTTCGCAGTAAGCCGACATATTAGGCAGTTCGTAGTTGGCTCCGAAAGCTTCTCCATTGCTGGTGGCTCCGATACCGCCGGTAATATAGAGTTTCTTGCCTACAATGTTGTCCCAAATGCGGTCGATGGCATGTACATACGATGTGTCTCCTGTCAGGGCTGCCACATCTGCCATGCCGGCATACATATAAGTGGCCCGCACGGCGTGTCCTACCGCTTCGTCTTGTTCGATGACCGGTTTGTGTGCCTGGCTGTATTCGTCACGACGTGATGTGTAGCCACGTTTGTCGAGGAAGAATTTGGCTTGTTTCAGGTATTTTTCATCACCGGTAACGAGGTATAGCTTGGCAAGTGCCATTTCGGCTATCTGATGTCCCGGTACACGTACCACCTGGTTGGGGCCGTCGCCTATTTCACGGCATACGCAGTCTGCATAACGGATAGCGATGTCGAGAAAATTACGTTTTCCAGTAGCCTGGTAGTGAGCGATAGCGCCTTCTATCATGTGTCCCAAGTTATAGAATTCGTGACTCAGTTCCTCTACTTTCTCCCAACGTTTGCTTCCCGCCCATTCGTGCGGATGTTTGGGATTCATCGTACGTGATGTATACAAGTAACCGTCGGGTTCTTGTGCAGCGGCGACAATGGTCAACACACTGTCGATGTATTTTTCCAGTTTCTTGTCGGGATAGGTTTGGAGCAGGTAGCTGGCTCCTTCAATGGTTTTATATACATCGGTATCATCGAAAGACAATCCGCCTACCTTGATGGTATCGCTTGGATGAGCGGCCATCTCAAAATTTTTATAACGTCCCGTCTCTTCACATTTGCTGAATGCCAACGGAATAGTTGTTTCACGGCTCGCCTTCAGCCGTTGTCCCCAAAAAGAATCTGTAATCTTTACAGAAGTGAACGGAACGGGATCGATAGGATACCCATGTGCCGCCGTTCCCTTTTGTGCATATGCTCCTCCTGTTACGATAAAGAAGAGCAAGGCAGAAATCATCAGTTTTTTCATGATTTGTATTTTTTATGTGAGTTAATTGTTTACTGTCATTTCACTTTCCATTCGATGATTCCTCCCGATTCGCCCGGCTGGAGCTGAGCGGCTATTTTCAGTCCGGTGGTCTTTACGGGCTTGAAGTCGAGGCTGTTGTAGCAATCTTTCTTTACGCCGTATTCGCCGAGGGCTTCCACTTCTTTCCACGTGTTTCCTACCTTATAATATAATTTCCAGGTTTGCGGCACGCGGAAGTTGCCATCGTAGTGGTCGAAGTCGAGCCAGTACACCTGCACGTTCGATACGGTATAAGGCTGGTCGAACTCGTAGGCAAGGCTTTCTTCGGTGCCTTCTTTCAGCCACCAGTAGTGGTAAGGCTTCGAAGTATCCGACGAACGGCGTGGTTCCCATTGGTCGTTCAAACCCCACGCATACGAGATGACCGAAGCCGATTCGGGTGCATCTTTCTGGATGGGTGCCTGTATGCTGAACATCTGTGCCTTGCTGGCTATGGTCGGTTCGGGTGTCGGGGTAGCGTATTCCTTGGATTCGGGAATCCATACTTCCATCTGGTCGGCACCGCGGTTGTTCCAGGTAGAGTAGGGGATGGCGCGGAAGGTCAGGTCTTTCACCGAGCTGTCGCGTTCCACTTCCTTGGCAGCCCCGCTCAATACCATCACGCCGTTGAGCAGGTTGGCTTCGTAGGTGGCACTGATTTGTGTGTCGGGGGTGATGAACTTGTTAAACACGGTGCTGTCGGGCTGGTCTTTGCCTTCCAGGCAGAATACGATAGGTCCGCGTTCCAGTGCCAGCATGCCACGGTCTACTTCTACCGAGTCGTTCGCCTGGATGCGTCGCACGTCCATTGGCAGGTCCAGTTCGATGACGTCGCCTGCTTTCCAGGTGCGTACCAAGGTTTCGTAACCGTCGCCTTCGGCTGCCCGTGCCGACGAGCCGTTTACTTTCAGGGTATATTTTTTCGGAGCATCGGTATAGGCGTAGAGGTCGGAAGCTACCGGCGCACTCTTTGCCCAACTGGGGATGCGCAGACGGATGGCGAACTCTCCTTCTTTATCAGGCGTCACCTTAATGGCTATCTTACCGTTCCAAGGATATCCGGTAGTCTGTTCCAGTGTGACCTTGGTGCTGTCGGCAAGCTGCATTTCGGCTTTACCTTGTATATAGAGGTTGACGTAGATGTCGTTCTGCTGGGTGGCGTAGGCATAGTTGGGCACGGAAGCGATGAAGCGGGTCACGTTGCCCGGGCAACAAGCGCAGCCGAACCAACGTTGGCGTTCGTGCTGTCCCATCGATTCCAGCGGATTGTCGTAGAAGAACTTGTCGCCACTGAGCGACACGCCGCTGATGACACCGTTGTAAAGCGCACGTTCCAGCACATCGATGTATTTCGATTCGCCCGTGGCAAGGAACATACGGTAGTTCCAATATACATTGGCGATAGAAGCGCAGGTCTCACAATAGGCGGTGTGGTTCTGCAGTTCGTAATTCGGTCCGAAGCCTTCGCCTTGCGCACGCGAACCCATGCCGCCGGTGATGTAGAGCTTCTTGCTGACGAGGTTGTCCCACAGGCGGGTCAAGGCATGGAAGTATGCCGTATCATGGGTCAGGGCTGCCACATCCGCCACACCCGAATAGAGGTAGCCGGCACGTACGGCGTGGCCCACGATTTCGTCTTGTTGCAGGATGGGCTTATGGTCTTGGCTGTATTCGCTCAGCTTGTGTCCGTCGGTGCCCCGTCCGGTTTCTTCTACGAAGTATTTCGCCATGTCGAGGTATTTCTGGTCGCCTGTCACCTTATATAATTTGCAGAGCGCCATCTCTACGATGGGGTGTCCGCTGGGTCGGTGTATCTGTCCTTCGCCCGGTCCGAAGGTCTTGCAGACGAGGTCGGCGTTCTTGATAGCTACATCCAGGAAGGTACGCTTGCCGGTAGCACGGTAATGGGCGACGGCTGCTTCGTACATGTGTCCGCTGTTGTACAGCTCGTGGCTGTTGATTTTTTCCCATTTCGAGCGTCCCCACCATCCGGAGAGACGATAACATTTATTGGTGACGCAGGTAGTAAGATAACCGTCCGGTTCTTGCGCCGCGGCAATGATGTTGATGACGCTGTCCAGGTAATGGTCCAGTTGCGGGTCATATTTCACCGCGAGCGAATACGATGCCCCTTCTATCACCTTATAAGGATCGGTATCGTCGAACGAGAAGTCGCCCCGGTGCTCTCCTTTTTTCAGTCCGGCGGCAATGGCGAAGTTATCAAATCGTCCGTTTTTCTCACATTCTTTAAATGCGGAAGGGATAGACACGGTGCGGTTGGTCTCGATGCGGGGCAACCAGAAGCTATCGCTCAGGTGCACCTGAGTGAACGGCACTTCCTGAATGGGAGCATCGGGCTGGATATAGGCAGGTTTGCCACACGAAGTGACTCCCAACGCTACAAGTCCGCTCATCAGTGTTAACAGATAGTTCTTCATATTATTATTTTTAAAATTTCATCTGCACAAATGTAGGAGGAAATCTGAAAACCGGATAAAAAGATAGTCCATACTTATAAGAAAATAGTCGTGTAGAGGTCTACAGAATATGCTGTACAGCACGTTTAAACAGGATATAGACGATTTTGTCATCTGTTTGGATGATTTTTACAGATAAATATATCCACAAACCAATTGTTTTACTATGTTGTAAGAGATTGTTTTAATTTCTCCGATAAATTTGCTTAGCAGATATGAATCAATATATGATTGAATGGTTTAGGATCTGTTACAGGCTACCTTCTTTTTACGTTTTCCATATGAAAACCGTACGGTTTCCATATCGAGAACGTACGGTTTTCAATTGGAGAACGTACGGTTTTGATATGAAAACCATAAAAGGATGCCGTCCGGATTGATAATACAACCCTATCAGAAACTCCAAATATTGGGAAGGATTTTGGGATTTTGATTAAGAAGCTGTTTTGAATTTCTCCAAAAAGTTTTTCTTGGCTTGATGTATCCGTTTTCGTGTGTGCTTTGGGCGATTTTTGGGTCCTTTTCGCTCCTGTTCTTCGTCAGATAGCCCGCTATCTTCCTCATCACAGAAGCAAAAATGCCTCAAAAACTCATTCCAAATCATCGCACGATAAATTCAAAACAGCTTCTAAAATGAATATCCGCAAAATGCCAGCAGATAAAAGAAGTTAGAAGGAGTTATGCCTTCGGCAGGAGTTAAAGGACAATAGTATTGGCTTCTAACTCCTTTTATAGTAGAACAAAATTGGTTTGCGAAAAAATCTTGATGTATTGTCATAATCGAATGGATTTTCCGCAGGAAATAGGCACTCAGCATGACAAATGTTTTTTCGCATTTTATTTCTGATTGACTATAACTCCCTCAAATAACTCCTTCTAACTCCTATTGGTAAAATACGGACATTCATAAAAGACCGTCCATCACTTCGTTGCGGTTTTCCCCGACGCGATGAATTTACCGGGCGTCATGCCGAACTGCTTCTGGAAACACTTGCTGAAATACGACGGGTTGCTGAAACCTACCATGTAACTCACTTCGCTGATGTGGTATTTGTTTTCTTGCAACAACAATGCCGCCTTTTTCAGTCGTACCAATTGAATCATCTCATTGGGTGTAACGTTTGCCAGCGCTTTTATTTTCGCGAACAAGCCCGAACGGCTGATGCCTAACTTTTCGGCAAGAAAATCGACCGACAAATCGGGGTTGTCGAAATTGTTTTCTATCAGTTGGTTCATCCTGGTCAGAAACTCTTCGTCTGCCTGGTTGCCCGCTATCGTGCTGATGGGCACTACCGGCATCTGCGAGAATTTCTGCTGTAATTGGCTGCGCAAGTCCATCAGGTTTTTCACGCAGGCTTCCAGGTATTGCATGGAAAACGGTTTCTCGATATACGCGTCCGCGCCGCAATTCATGCCTGCAATCTTCGAAGCGTTATCGGTTTTTGCCGTCAGCAGGATAAAAGGAATGTGACTGGTCAGCCGGTCTTCACGCACCCGGCGGCACAATTCGATACCATCCACGTTGGGCATCATCCAGTCGCTGATGATAAGCGAAACTTCTTGTTCTTTCAGTCGTTGTAATGCTTCTGCGCCATCGGCTGCGGTAATCACTACATAGGCGGTGCCGAAGCTGTCTGCCAAAAAACTTGACATGTCTTCGTTGTCTTCCGCTATCAAGACGACAGGCAGCTTCTTATTCGCCAAACCGGCAGGCTGCACCTGCAGAATGCCTTCGGGCACTTCCGGGACTTCTCCGGCAGTTTCTATGGAGTCGGTTTTCTCTTGCCGCACCGGCAGTGTAACACGGAAAGACGAACCTTTGTTTTCTTCCGACAGTACATCGATGCGTCCGTGGTGAGCTTCTACAATGCCCTTTACGATGCTTAATCCGATGCCTGTACCCGGCTTGTTGTCGTGCGCCTGATAGAAAGGACGGAAGATAAGTTGCAGTTCTTTGGGGCTCATACCTTTCCCGTTGTCGGTTACGGTCAAGGTAAACGTATGCTCTTGCGCAGCAAATTCCATTTTCACCTGGTCGCGGGTGTACTTGTTGGCGTTAGTCATCAGGTTGCTCAGCACTTTGGTGACCGCCTCGCGGTCTACATCGGCACGGAAGTCTTCGGGCGGATAGACCTCGGTCAGTGTAATGCCCCGTTGCTCCAGCGAAGGTTGGAAACGCTCGCACACGGCTTGCATCAGTTCTTTGATGTGCTGCGGCGCGAAGCGCATTTTCATTTCGTTTTGTTCCACTTTGCGGAAATCCAGCAACTGATTTACCAGATAGAGTAAACGCTGGCTATTACGATCGATGATATTCAAGTCGTTGCGCACTTCCGACGGCAGGTTTTGCGTAGACTGCATCACCTTTTCCAACGGCCCGATGATGAGCGACACAGGCGTACGGATTTCGTGTGCAATCATGGTGAAAAACGAAATCTTGGCTTCGTGCATTTCTTTTTCCTTCCGCACGTTCAGTTCGTCGATGGCCTGCGCGTGTCTTTTTTCACCTCGGCGTACGATGTAGCGTATCAATACGGCCAGCGCGAGCACGGACAGGACGATGTAGGCAGCCTTGAACGGGATAGACAGGTAAAAAGGAGGATGGATGACGATGCGCAGGGCGGTGCCTTCTTTGTTCCACACCTTGTCGTTGTTCGAAGCCTTTACCCGGAACGTATAAGTCCCTGCAGGAAGGTTGGTGTACGTGGCATTGTGCTGTGACCCGACGTAGTTCCAGTCTTTATCAAAGCCTTCCAACATGTAGGCATACTGGTTTTTCTCGGGGGTACAATAACTCAATGCCGCGTATTTCAAGGTGATGACATTGTCGGTGTACGGCAGATGCAGTTCTTCTAATTCGCCGATAGCTGCGGGTAGTATGCCTCCGGTTTCGGTAGCGATGGGTTTGTTGAATATTTCCAGTCCGGTCAGCACCACGGCGGGGGCTTGTGTGTTCGATTTCAGGCGGTGCGGATGAAAACGGTTGAACCCGTTGATGCTCCCGATATAGATTTCACCGTTTTTCGACATTTGTACCGAAGCGGGGAGGAACGACTCGTTCTGCAGCCCATCACTGCGGGTAAACACTTGTGTCCGTCCGTTTTCCGGATGGTATTTTACCAGTCCCTTTGCCGTGGTGAGCCACAGGTGTTCATCGCTTTCCGCAATGGCGTTGATGCATTCGTTCGGGATGCGCAAGGCTTGCCACACGAAACGGTCTTCTTTCTCCCGGTAGAGGCAGAGTCCTTCGCCCGTGGCTGCCCATAGCCTGTCTTTCCGGTCGATGTACAGCTGGTTGACAATCTGGCTGGCGATGCCTTCCGCCTTGCCGTAGGCTTTCCATTCTTTTTGTTCCGGCTGGTAGCGGTACAGCCCGTCACCCTGTGTGGCAATCCACAGGTAACCTTTCGCGTCTTCTTTCATATCGATTACGGTGGCTTTTACCTGTTCGATGCGTATCAGCCTGTCCGTGGGGCGGTCGTAGCGACATACCGAAACCATGGAGCCAGTCCATATCTGCCCCCTTCTGTCCTTGAATACGGTATAGATGCTCATTCCTTCCGGTTCCTGATCCTGATAGTCTTTTATCGCTCCGGTTTTCCGGTTCAGGATACGGATGTTTCTCCCGTACGTTCCTATCCACAGGTTATCGCCATCTATACATAACGCGTGTACGTTATCGTTGGCAAACGCCGTTCTGCCAGGAAAGTCTTCAAACCTGCGGCGGATGGGGTCGAAGCGACTTAATCCTCCATCGTCCGAGGCTACCCATATCTTGCCGTCCTCGTCTTCGCAAAAGCGACTGATGATGGTGCCTGTGAACAGACCATTCCCATTTGCGTCCGAATACCCTTCGAACTGTCCGCTGTAAGGCGGCAAGTAATTGATGCCGTTATAGAAGGTGCCTATCCAGATACCTCCCTCCCGGTCTTTCAGGATAGGATAGATAAACCGGTCGGAAAGCGCTTTGGTTTCTTCGCCATAATAAGCATACACCGCACTGCACCCGGTAATCCGATCAATCAGTGCCAGACCGTTATCCGATCCTGCCAATAATACATTGGACGAGTATTCGCCGATGGCATGGATGTGCGAAATGCCTTTGTCGCCATGCGGTTCCATATAACGTTCCACCGCTCCCGTCTGTGGATTGATTTTCCATATACCCTCTGTCCACGTACCTGCCCAGAGGTTTCCTACTGCATCTTCCCACATAGCCATTGAATAGAACGAGTCGGGATTGTCTTGCAACGGAAAGGCGGTAAATTGATTCTTCTGCTTATCGAACCTGTACAGCCTTGCCCAAGTAGATGCCCATAGTTCTCCCTTTTTGTCGCACAACAGGTAGAAAATGTTTCCGTCATCCTCCCGCATGGGGTAATGAGCCAGTTGTTTTCCGTTGGCATACCGGAAAACCCCTTGCGAACGGGTAGCTATCCAGACGTTACCTTGTGGGTCGCAGACGATTTTAGTAACCCAACTCCGGATGGGGCTAAGGCTATCTGCCGCCACCGGACGGAAAGGAATGATTCGCTCCGGCTTCCGCTCGAAAATGTATACGCCACAATCGGTGCCCAACCACAGACTGTCTCCCCTCTCGCAAAGACAAGAAATGGTATTAGTAAGAAATTCTGGTGAAGAAGCGCTTTCTTTCTGATAAAACGTAAACTCGATTCCATCGAAACGATTCAGTCCGTTGTCTGTACCTATCCAGATGTATCCTTCGGCATCCTGTAAAATATCGTAAACAGTATTCGATGACATTCCGTTTTCTATGTTGTAGTGTCTGAACTGGAACAGGGAAGGCAGTGCATCGGCAGCCGCTCCGAATAAACAGACATTGCATAACATCCACAGACAGAATAGTTTCTTTATATTCATGGAATTAATGATTTTCGAATAACGGCGCAATTTACGGAAAATAATTTAAAAGAATGTCATCTGTCTTGATTTTTATTTTTTGGGATTATTTGTTAATTTCATTTCAGATACACCGTGATTTTTCCGCTCAGCTGGAGGAGAGAGATTTCACACATTTTGGTGTCATACTCGGCAGAGAGGATGCGTTCTTCGGCATCGAGCAGGCTTTGTTGTGCCTCACGCATTTCGATACCGGACAGATTTCCCAAGAGGTAACGCTCTTTGGCTATCTCGTGATTCTCTTTGGCGGCTATCAGGTTCTGGCGTTCCAGGTGCAGCAGGCGGAGGTTGTTACGGTATGCCTGCCACAGGTTGCTCAAGTCGGCACGCAAGGCTTGCTCTACCTGCTCGCGTTCCAGCTGGGCGTTGCGGATGGCAAGGCTGGCATTGCGCTTTTCGCGCCGGCGGTTTCCGTCGAAGATATTGAAACCGATGGTGATGCCTCCGCTAAATCCCCAATTGTTGCGCTGGCGCGTGGCGTTCACATCGTATTTATTAAAGGTATAGCCATATCCCGCATTCAGGCGCAGGTAGGGATAGTTGCGCGAGAGGACTTTCTTGTAGTCCAATTGAGCCAAGACGGTATTTTGGTCGGCATGCAAGAGATTGGCATTGGTGCTTAACGTGGCATTCCAAAGCTCGTCGAAATCAAGGATGCGGTTCAGGTCGATGACCGAATCACGCACCCGGATGGGACGGTCTACATCCTTATTCGCCATCAGTTCGTTCAGGTTGATGCGCGAGGTGTGCACCAGTTCCTGCTGCTTCATGTACTGGGCACTGTCGGCATTGAAGTCTACCGTTGCCTGTTGGAAATCGAGACGCGAGAAATTACCGATGTGGTACCGCTCTTCTACAATGCGCAAACGTTCCTTCGAGAGCGAAACGGCATAGCGGAAGTTCTTCAGGCGGATTTCCTGCTGGATGTAGTTGTAATACTCGGCGGTGAGCGTGGCGATGAAATCCTCAATCGCAATCCGGGTATTGGTAGCTCCCTGACGTTCCAGCTCTTGCAACTGCTTGTAGGTAGTAGAGATATTAAAACCGTCGAAGATGGTCCAGTTCAAGTCGATGCCGGCATCGAGGGTATGGTCGAGCACATTGCGTTCGGCTACCGTACTCCCGTCGGCACGCAATTTCGAATCGGAGCTGTTCAAGTCACCGGTATATCCTGCGGTAAAATCTACCGTAGGCAGATAACCCGCATTGCCCAACGTGGCGTTGTTCTTGCTGATTTGCTCTTCGTTGCGCGAGATGCGGAGCGAATAGTTGTTCAGCAATCCTTCTTCCAGGCATTGCTTCAACGTGTATTCATATTGTGCCTGAAGGGGAAGTGCGGCAAACACAGCTATTATCAAGATAAGAATCTGCTTCATACGTTCTTGGTTTTGTTTCGGTTAGTGGATATGTACGAATAAATGGCAGGCACGATGAACATGGTGAGGAATGTCGATACCAGCATACCCCCCACTACTGCCGTTCCCATAGCAATGCGCTGGTTGGCACCTTCGCCTGTGGCAAACGCCAAAGGAATAAGTCCCAATACCGTAGCCGCACTGGTCATCAGGATGGGGCGCAGGCGCTGGAGGGCAGCATCGCGGATGGCTTGCATCTTGTCCTCGCCTGCCTCTTGCTTCTGGTTGGCAAACTCCACGATGAGGATACCGTTCTTCGCCACCAGTCCGATGAGCATGATGATGCCAATCTGGCTGAAGATGTTCATCGTGATATCTCCGAAATACATGAATATCAGTGCACCGGCAATGGCAAGGGGCACGGTAAGCATGATGATGAGCGGGTCTTTGAAGCTCTCGAACTGTGCTGCGAGGATGAGGTAAATCAACGCCAACGCCAGGATGAAGGCAAACATCAGGCTCGACGAGCTTTCCCGATAGTCTTTCGAGTCGCCCGAAAGTGCCGTGCGGAAGGTTTCATCCAGCGTCTCGGCTGCTATCTTGTCCATTTCGTCCAATCCCTGGCCGATGGTTTTCCCTTCGGCAAGCCCGGCCGATACCGTAGCGGAAATAAATCGGTTGTAGTGATAAAGCTTGGGCGGGGTGATTGACTCGACAAATTCCACGAGATTGTCCAGCTGAATCATTTCGCCTTTATCGCTCCGGATATAGATGGAGCGGATATTGGCAGGCTGGTTGCGCTGTTGGCGGTTGATTTGCCCCAATATCTCGTATTGCTTGCCGTTCATGTAGAAATACCCCATGCGCTGGCCGCTCAATCCGTACTGGAGGGTTTCGGCAATATCGCGCACGCTCACCCCCATCGTTCCTGCCTTGTCGCGGTTGATGTTGACCTGCATTTCGGGGCTGCTGAACTTCAGGTCGACATCCGCCATCTGGAAAGTCGGGTTATCGTACACCTTATTTAAGAAAGCGGGCAATACTTTTTCCAGCTTGTCGATGCTAACCGCCTGAAGCACGTATTGCACGGGCATGCTGCTTCGCCGTCCGCCGAAAGAAGACTGCTGCTGGACAAAGGCGCGTGCCTTGGTCTTGGTCTTGATGGCTTGCGAAAGCTGCTCCGCCACCTCCATCTGACTGTAGTCGCGTTCGTTGATGTCCTTCAGCGTAATCTGAATGTTTCCGCTTCCGCTCGATACCCGGGCTGTGACCGCCTCGGCATCGGGTATGAGGGAATCCACCAGCAGGTTGATGTCTTCGGTATAGTCTCGGATATATTCGTAGCTTGCTCCCTCGGCGCCACGGGTGTTGATTGTGATTTTCGAACGGTCTTCCAGAGGTGCCATTTCTGCCGGGATATGCGTCCAAAGCAAACCGATAAGCACCAATGTGACTGCAGTGAAAATGATAGCCCAATACCTGCGTTTCAAGAATGCGCTCAACCCACGGGCATACCAGTAGTTCATGCCTTCGAAGAATGGTTCGGTCTTGCGGTAGAACCAGCTTTGTCTTTCGCGTTTCTTCAAGAGTTTGGTGGCAAGCATCGGCGTAAAGGTGAGGGCGGCAAAGGCAGAGATGAGCACCGAACCAGCCACCACAAAGCTGAACTCGCGGAACAGCCTGCCGCTGGTGCCTTCCATAAATACAATGGGGAGGAACACCGCTACCAGCGTGATGGTGGTAGACACTACGGCAAAGAAGATTTCTTTTGCCCCCTCGATGCCTGCCTCAAAAGGCTCCATACCCCGTTCGATACGGATGTAAATGTTTTCGGTCATTACGATGGCATCGTCTACCACCAGTCCTACCGAAAGCACCACCGCCAGCATGGTCAATACATTGATGGAGAACCCCGCCACGTACATGATAAAGAAGGCACCGATGAGCGAGACCGGAATCACGATAATCGGTATCAGCGTGACGCGCCAGTCACGCAAGAACAGGAAGATGATGACGATAACCAAGAAGAAAGCCTCGTAAACGGTACTCTCCACTTCGGCAATGGAGGCACGGATAAAGCGGGTATTGTCGAATCCATACGTGTAAGACACATCGTCGGGAAGGTCTTTTTCCATCTGCTTCATACGTTCGTACACGGCATCGGCTATCTCGATATGGTTGGCTCCGGGCTGAGGGATGACCACCACGCCCACCATCGGCACACCGTTCATCTTCATGTAACTCTTTATGTCGGCAGCACCCAGTTCGGCATACCCGATATCGCTCAGTCGGATGACTTGTCCGCCTACCTCCTTAATTACGACATTGTTGAACTCATCGGCGGTATGCATTTGTCCCATGGTGCGCAAGGTCAGTTCTACGGTATTTCCTTCGATGCTTCCCGAGGGAAGTTCTACGTTCTCGTTGTCCATCGCATTCTTCACGTCAACTGGAGTCACACCATAGCCCGCCATCTTTACGGGGTCGAGCCACAAGCGCATCGAATAGCGTTTTTCGCCCCATATCGACACGCTGCTCACATCGGATATGGTCTGAAGCTGCTCTTTTACGGTCAGGTCGGCTATCTCGCTCAATTCTAAAAGCGAACGGTTATTGCTCTGGATAGCCACCATCAGGATGGGGCTGGCATCGGCATCGGCTTTCGATACCGTAGGCGGATCGCAATCGCGAGGCAAGTAACGTTGGGCACGCGAAACCTTGTCGCGTACATCGTTTGCCGCCGTTTCCAAATCGACCGATAATTCAAACTCCACGGTGATGCGGCTCTGACCCGTCTGGCTCACACTGGAAAGCGAACGGATGCCGGGGATACCGTTGATGTTCTGTTCCAAAGGCTCGGTTATCTGGTTCTCGATGACATCGGCATTGGCTCCCGAATAACTGCACGTTACGGATATGATGGGATTGTCCACCGAGGGGTATTCGCGTACACCCAAGGTCGTATAGCCTATCAATCCGAAAAGCAAGATAATGATGGTGAGCACGGTGGCAAGCACCGGCCTGCGGATACTGAGTTCGGAAATATTCATAAGGCAGGCACGGTTTTAGTTGATATTATCCAATTTTACAGGCATTCCCGTGCGGAGCTGCAAGGTTCCGGAAGTCAGGATGGTATCTCCAGCCGCTAACCCACGGAGTATCTGCACTTCGGCTTCGGTACGGATGCCTATCTCCACATCGACAGGCATGGCGATTCCCGAGCGGTATACGAAGACCTTGTTCTGCCCCATTTCGGGTACGATGGCTTCGGAAGGGATGGCGATGGCATCCTGTATCTCGCCTTGGCGCAATTCGACATCGGCATAGCGTCCGGGAAGCAATTCGGCACGGGTATTCGGGTAAATCGCACGTACGGTCAGGGCATGCGTCTCGGGGTCAATGCTCGACTCCAGGGCATATACTTCCGCTTCGAAGGCATCCAGATGCCCCTCTACCTTAAATGATAGCTTCGTACCTTTCCGTATCTTACGTGCATAGCGTTCGGGGACGGCAAATTCCACCTTAATCGGTTTTATCTTGGTAAGTTTGGCAATGACGGTTGTAGGCGAAGCGTAGGCACCCATACTGACCTGCCGCAAGCCTATCACTCCATCAAAAGGAGCACGAAGCTCGGTCATGTCAATCGTGGCACGTACGTTTTCGATATCGGCATGAAGGGTGGCAAGCTCGGTTTTCACCTGTTCGTAAGCCTCCTTACTTACAGCATCGCGCTGGAGCAAGGCGTTCTGGCGGAACACGCGGTCTTCGGCAAGCGGCATCTGCGCTTCCAGTCTTTGCAGCTGTGCCTGAAGCTGGCTGTCGTTTACCTTGGCAAGCAATTGCCCCTGGCTCACCATTGTCCCTTCCTGAAAATTGATGTCAACGATTTTTCCTGATGTTTCGAACGAGAGGTCCACTTCCTCATCGGGTATAAGCTTGCCGCTTACAAATAATTTATCGGTCAGTACGTGGGGGCGCACCACCTGCGCGTTCACGTTCAAGATTTGCTTTTTCTCGGCAGGCATTTTCCTGTCCGCCTCATTGAGTTCGGTATTCTCTCGCGGTGTAAACGAATAAATGCCCAATCCGGTCAATCCGGCTATTATCGCCACGATAATCCCCCATTTAATCCATTTGTTCATGTGCCTTTCATGCTAATTTTGGTTTCTACTAATGCTTATGTGATGACAAAAGTAAGAAAACGTTTAAACAAAAACCACTTTTTTTAAAAATATTCACAAAACAAGATGCGATTTGTTCCCTTGTCACGCTAGTGTTCATACTGATTTGCTGTCCGAACAAAGCCTCCAAAACAAAGCCCAAAATACATCTCTCGACAAGCGTCCAAAATGGACGTTTTATGTTTTATATCATAAAATGTAACATACGTGATAAAATATGTAACAAACAAAGAGTCGGATGTATCATAGAGAAAAGTTTTTGAAGCATTTGTGAATACGAAATAGCTAAACTTTCCATACATTTGCATAGAACCAAAACCAATCAAGTATTAATTATGATGAAAACAAATAGGTTGACAAATAGGTTGAATATTAAGTTAGGGTTAGTTTTATTACTTTGTCTTTGCTTCGCCGCGATTGGCGAAGCAAAGATCTCTTTGCCTTACTTAATAAACGACGGCATGGTATTGCAACGTGGAAAAGCAGTACCTATATGGGGAACCGCCGATGCAGGCGAAAGTGTTACCCTCAAGTTTGCAGGAAAAGAGTATCAAACCACTGCCGGTCCGGATGGAAACTGGAAAATCATGCTTCCTGCCATGAAGGCGGGAGGCCCGTATGACATGCAGATAAACGACATTACCTTACATAATATATTAATAGGTGATGTATTCCTCTGTTCGGGACAATCGAATATGGAGCTGACCGTAGCACGTGTAATGGACATGTTTGCCGATGAAATAAATGCTTACGAAAACACAAACATCCATTATCTGAAGGTTCCATATTGCTACGATTTCAATGAGCCGCAAAAAGACATCAAAAAAGCCGAGTGGCAACCGTTGGACAAAACGCATGTCATGGGATATTCGGCTTTGTGCTATTTCTTTGCCAAGCAACTTTATGAAAAAACAAAGGTACCCGTAGGTATCATCAACTCAAGCTGGGGAGGAACTCCCATCGAAGCCTGGATCAGCGAAGAAGGTTTGCAAGACTTTCCTGTCTACACACACCAAAAAGCAGTATATGAATCGAAAGAACTGATAAACAACATCCAACAGATAGAACAAGCCCGTGGACGTGCCTGGCAAATCGAACTTTACAAAACCGATAAAGGCACTCATGCACAAACTCCGTGGTATGCCGAAAATTACGATGATTCGGCATGGCAAACCGTTGACATGTTTTCACCTCAATGGGCTACCAACGGATGGCGCCCGATAAACGGTGTACACTGGTTCCGTCAGCAGATTGACCTGCCTGCCTCGTGGAACGGAAAAGAAGCTACGTTGCGCCTGGGATGCATTGTGGATGCAGACTCGGTATATGTCAATGGAAAATTCGTAGGAAGCGTTGCCTACCAATATCCTCCACGTATTTACAACATCCCGAAAGGACTTCTGAAAACAGGCAAAAACCAAATAACCATACGCCTGGTGAGCAACGGAGGACTCCCTTCTTTCGTAAAAGACAAACCATATAAGCTGATTTGCGGGACAGAAGAGACCAACCTCTCACAACAATGGAAACACCGCATAGGAACAGAAATGCCTCAGGCTCCTTCGTCTACAGCTTTTCAGAATATGCCCATCGGACTCTATAATGGCATGATTGCCCCTCTGAGAAATTATGTGTTCAAAGGCACTGTATGGTATCAGGGCGAATCAAACACAGGTAAATGGAAAGAATATGCCAGCCTGCTGAAATCGTTGATGAAAGACTGGCGGAAAACCTTCGGAATGCCTGAAATGCCTTTCTACATCATGGAACTTGCCGATTTCATGGCTCCCGACAATCCGGGCAGAAAAGGATGGGCAGCTTTGCAGGCACAACAGGCGAAAGCCGCAGAAGAAGACCCGCACGCCACCCTGATCCCCAATAAAGACACAGGCGAGTGGAATGACATCCATCCGTTGGACAAGAAAACAGGAGGCAAACGACTGGTAGAAGCCGTTACCCAAAGTTTTTAAACCTACCTCACAAAATAAAAGGGAATTGCCAAAAAACATAAATAAAACCAAGAACCAATTAAAGAATTAAATACATACCATGAACGCACTACAGAATCAAAAAGTCTCCATGGCCGAAAAAATCGGTTACGGATTGGGAGACTGCTCTGCGAACCTTGTGTTCCAGATGATGATGATTTATCAAACAAAGTTTTATACCGACGTATTCGGACTGGAAGGAGCCATTGCCGGAACTGTTATGTTGGTAGCACGCATTGTAGACGCTTTTGTAGACCCTACCGTAGGCATTCTTTCCGACCGTACGCAGACACGTTGGGGAAAATACCGCCCCTGGGTATTGTGGACAGCCATACCTTTTATGGTATTCTATATTCTGGCATTCTACAATCCCGGCATTGAAGACAAAGGGCTGGTGGCATTGTATGCAACCATCTCCTATACGTTATTGATGACGATGTATTCATTCAATAACACCCCCTACTCTTCACTGGGTGGCGTCATGTCGGGCGACATCAAAGAACGTACCAGCATCACTTCCGTACGTTTCATATTCTCAACTATCGGACAGTTTGTGGTTCAAGGACTAACATTGCCCCTGGTCGGCAAATTCTCGGAAGACGGCGATAAAGGACATGGATGGCTATGCACGATTTCCTTATTTGCTGTAGTGGGATTCATCTTCCTTGCCATAGCTGCCTTCTCGGCAAAAGAACGCATTACCCCACCGGCCAATCAAAAGACCAATTTACGCGAAGATATCAAGGATATTTTCGGAAGCATACCTTGGCGCGCAATGTTCGTGCTGACTCTATTTGTCTTCATCACCCTAGCCATGTGGGGAAGCGCTATGAACTACTATTTCGAGCATTACGTCGATGCGGGAGCCCTCTATAACTTCCTCGACCGCATGGGACTGGTATCTGCCGAAGCACAGGATTCAATAGGTTATCATATATTAAATGCATTCGGGCTGATAGTGAGCTCCCCTGACAAAGCCTACGAAGTAGGTTTCGGTGTATTCAACATGGTGGGAGCATTGGTACAATTTTTCGGTGTAATCATTCTTTCCAACTTCCTTGCCAACCGCTTCGGAAAGAAAAATACATTCATTGTATGTCTGACACTGACCGCCATCTTCACGGCAATGTTCTACTTCCCGGCGAAAGAGAACATTGAATTGATGTTCTTCCTGAATTTCTTGAAGAGTCTGGCATACGCCCCCACCGTACCTCTGCTTTGGGCAATGATTGCCGATGTAGCCGACCATTCGGAATACATCCATTACCGCCGTGCCACGGGGTTCACTTTCGCCGGAGTGGTATTTGCCTTAAAAGCCGGCCTGGGTGTAGGAGGTGCCATCCTTGGCTTCCTGCTTTCTGGCTTTGGCTATGTATCGGGAGTCGGAGCTGTACAAAGCGAATCGGCTATCCACGGAATCATTCTCTCGTCCAGCCTGATTCCTGCAGCCACGTTCTTTGTTGGAGTAATTGCCTTGTGCTTCTATCCTATCACCAAACAATATAACGAAAAAATGCAGGCAGAACTCGCCGAACGGAGAAGCAAACAAAATTAAATGACAAAGTATCAGAAGCTGTTTTGAATTTATCGTGCGATGATTTGGGATGAGTTTTTGAGGCATTTTCGCTTCTGTGATGAGGAAGATAGCGGGCTATCTGACGAAGAACAGGAGCGAAAAGAACCAAAAAATCGCCCAAAGCACACACGAAAACAGATACATCAAGCCAAGAAAAACTTTTTGGAGAAATTCAAAACAGCTTCTCAGTTAACTGAATAAACAAATAACTTAAAAAACAAAATCCATGAAAGTAAAACACATTGCATCTGCTATTCTGGCAGCAACGTTCGTCGCAGCATGTAGCGGACCTAAAAGCACTGTTCCACAAGAGCTTACACTGAAAGATGCCGTAGGCGACCAGTTCCTTATCGGAACGGCAGTAAATGTCCGTCAAGTAGCTGGAAAAGACACGAATGCTACCAATATTGTGAAACACCATTTCAATGCCATTGTTGCTGAAAACTGCATGAAAATGGAAGAACTCCATCCGTCAGAAGACGTGTACGACTTCAAGGCTGCGGATGATTTCGTAAAGTTCGGTGAGGAGAATGGCCTGACCATGACCGGCCACGTACTGATTTGGCACTCGCAATGTCCTGAATGGTTCTGTGTGGACAAAAACGGAAAGAACGTAAGCCCCGAAGTTTTGAAACAACGCATGAAAGACCATATCTATACCATAGTAAATCATTTCAAAGGAAAGCTGAAAGGATGGGACGTGGTAAATGAAGCCATTGTTGAGGACGGCTCGTACCGCAAGAGCAAATTTTATGAAATCTTGGGTGAAGAATTCATTCCTTTGGCATTCCAATACGCACACGAGGCAGACTCCACCATCGAACTATATTATAACGATTACGGAATGGATAACCCCGGACGCCGCGAAGGAGTTGTAAAACTCATCCGCAGCCTGAAAGAAAAAGGTTTGCGCATCGATGCTGTCGGTATGCAAGGACACATGGGTATGGACTATCCGAAAATTGAAGAATTCGAAAAAAGTATGCTTGCTTTTGCAGCAGAAGGTGTGAAAGTAATGATTACCGAATGGGATATGAGTGCCTTGCCTACCGTATCACGTACAGCCAATATATCGGATACAATCGCCTTCAAGAAAGCGCTGAATCCGTATCCGGATGCATTACCCGATTCTGTATCGCAGGCATGGAACGCCCGCATGAAACAATTCTTTGAACTGTTTGAAAAACATGCCGATATCGTAGACCGTGTGACAGCATGGGGAGTAACCGACGGAGATTCCTGGAAAAACGGTTTCCCTATCCGAGGACGTAAAGACTATCCGCTGCTCTTCGACCGTAACTACCAGCCCAAGCCGTTCATCACGGAAATGATAAAAGAAAAGGAAACAAACACACCCCAATAACACAGAAGAAAAACTTAAAAAACTTATAAACATAAAAAACTCATAACCATGAAAAAAGAAGCAAGATACCTCGTACCGAATGATTATATGGCAGACCCGTCTGTACATGTCTTTAACGGCAGATTATACATTTATCCCTCGCACGACTGGGAAAGTGGAGTTCCCGAAAACGACAATGGCGACCATTTTAATATGAAAGATTACCACGTATTCTCTACCGATGATGTAATGCACGGTGAAATCACCGACCACGGAGTTGTATTGAAAGTGGAAGATATCCCCTGGGCAGGACGCCAGTTGTGGGATTGCGACGTGGCTTTCAAAAACGGCAAATATTACATGTATTTCCCGATGAAAGACCGCAATGACATTTTCCGTCTGGGAGTAGCCATAAGCGACAAGCCCGAAGGTCCGTTTATTCCCGAAGCCAATCCGATGTGGGGAAGTTATAGCATCGACCCCGCCGTATTCTGCGATGAAGACGGAAGCCATTACATTTATTTTGGAGGTATCTGGGGCGGACAATTGCAACGTTACCGGGATAATAAGGCACTGGAAAGCGCCATCCTGCCCGAAGGCAACGAACCAGCTCTGCCCGGACGTGTGGTAAAACTCCGTGACGACATGATGCAGTTTGCCGAAGACCCTCGCCCCGTCCTCATTATCGACCAGGAAGGAAACCCACTGAAAGCCAATGACCCGCATCGTTTCTTCGAAGCATCGTGGATGCACAAATACAACGGAAAATACTATTTGTCATATTCTACGGGCGATACCCACTTCTTGTGTTATGCTATCGGAGACAATCCATACGGACCGTTCACCTATCAAGGAGTTATCCTCACACCGGTAGTGGGATGGACCACACATCACGCCATTGTAGAATACAAAGGCAAATGGTACCTCTTCCACCACGATTGTGTACCCTCTGGAGGAAAAACATGGTTGCGTAGTCTGAAAGTAGTAGAACTGGAATACGACGCAGAAGGAAAAATCATCACTATTGACGGAGGAGGAGAATGATACGAATGTTGCTTCTCAGCATATGCTTGCTGCTTGCTGGAGAACGGCTGTCCGCAGAAAACGGCAGCCGCCTCTGGCTACGGCAGGACACTACAGCAAATGCTAAGGTAGAATGTTCACTGCTTTCTCCTACACTGGATATAGCTTGCTCTGAACTGAAACGGACATGGAAAGGCACTCCTGTATCACTTGAGCTGTTCAATGATGCTACCCACACCGCTTTAGGACCCGAAGGTTATACCATCCGGTCGGGGAAAAACGGTATCACACTTGGGTCCATCTCCGAAAAAGGTCTGCTTTATGCCACCTATCACCTCTTACGACTTCAAGCAACCCAGCAAGACACTCAGTCACTCCATATCGAAGAACGTCCGGCGTATCCCATACGAATCCTCAACCATTGGGATAATCTGGACGGTACCATCGAACGTGGATATGCCGGACATTCACTTTGGAAATGGGACGAACTGCCAGCGACACTTTCTCCCCGTTACAAAGCATATGCCCGTGCCAACGCCTCCATCGGTATCAATGCTACAGTGTTGAATAATGTCAACGCCTCACCCGAAATGCTGGACACACCTTATCTGAAGAAAGTAAAGGCACTGGCTGATATTTTCCGTCCTTACAACTTAAAAGTATACTTATCGGTAAATTTTGCTTCGCCGATGATTATAGGCAAATTGGCTACTGCCGACCCGTTGGATCCCCAAGTAGCAAACTGGTGGAAGCAGAAAGTACACGAAATATACAGTCTGATACCCGATTTCGGAGGTTTTCTGGTAAAAGCCAATTCTGAAGGCCAACCCGGACCATGCGATTATCACCGCACTCATGCCGAAGGCGCCAATATGTTGGCAGAAGCCTTAAAACCTTATGGAGGCATTGTAATGTGGCGTGCCTTTGTGTACAGCCCTTCTGATAACGACCGTGCCAAACAAGCCTATCTGGAATTTCAGCCCCTTGATGGAAAATTCCTCGACAATGTCATTGTACAGGTAAAGAACGGTCCGATTGACTTCCAGCCGCGTGAACCTTACAGCCCACTCTTCGGAGCGATGAAACATACCCCATTAATGGTGGAGTTTCAAGTAACACAAGAATACCTGGGACACTCCAACCACCTGGCTTACCTGGCACCGATGTGGAAAGAATTTTTCCAATATGTAAAACCGGAAAGCATACGTGCCATTGCGGGTGTATCGAATATCGGAGACGAAAGTAATTGGTGCGGACACGATTTTGCACAAGCCAACTGGTATGCCTTCGGACGCCTGGCATGGAATCCGGAACTTTCTTCGGAAAGTATTGCCGATGAATGGCTGGCACAGACATTTACAGCCAACCCTCAATTTATACATCCCGTAGAGGATATGATGATGCAGAGCCGTGAAGCCGTAGTAGACTATATGATGCCCCTCGGACTACACCATATCTTTGCCTGGGGACACCACTATGGACCTGAACCTTGGTGCACCATTCCCGGAGCACGCCCCGACTGGCTTCCCTCTTATTACCACCAGGCCGACCGTACAGGACTTGGATTTGACCGTAGCCATACCGGAAGCAATGCCGTGGCACAATACCCCGACTCACTGGCGCGTATGTTCGACTCCATCGATACCTGTCCCGAAGAGTTCCTGCTTTGGTTTCACCATGCACCGTGGACACATACCATGAATAACGGAACTACTTTATGGGAAGAATTATGCCGCCATTACCAACATGGTGTAGACAAGACACGGAACTTCTGCCAGACTTGGGAGGAAGTAAAACCTTATGTGGATACAGAACGTTGGAATGCCGTAGACGAACGGCTTCAAATTCAAACCTATGATGCAGTGTGGTGGAAAGATGCTTGCCTGCTCTACTTCCAGCAGTTTTCAAAAATGTCTTTTCCGAAAGATATAGAGCGTCCTGTACATAAATTGAAGAAATTGATGAAGGTAAAACTTCCCATCAGCAATTACGAACGGCCTACGCCTGAAATGCTACCGAAAATAAAGTAAAAAACAAATGAATGCACGCAAACAGCCAATATATACTCCTGAAAAATGAATATATACTGCATCAGCAGTTGAATATATACTGCATCGGCAGTTGAATATATACTGCATCAGCGGTTGAATATATACTGCATCAGCGGTTGAATATATACTGCATCGGCGGTTGAATATATACTGCGTTTGCAACCCAACCGAATTGGCTGATTGCAGAGATTCATTTAATTGATATTCAAAAAAAAGAGGATATGCATATCTGCATACTCTCTTTTTCTTTTTACGTTACCGAAGTATCAGTCCACCATCATCACCCATCCGTACGGGTCGGGTTCGTCACCATACTGGATGGCACGAAGCTTGTGGTAGAGCTTTTCGCTGATGGGACCCGGCTTGCCGTCTTTCGAAATGACATACGACTTGTGGTTCTCCAAATCATCGATACGTTCTATCGGGCTGATGACCGCAGCCGTACCGCACGCGCCGGCTTCTTCGAACGTTTCCAGTTCCTCTTCGGGGATAGGACGGCGTTCTACCTTCAAGCCCATGTCCTCTGCCAGCTGCATCAAGCTCTTGTTGGTAATGGACGGCAGGATAGAAGTAGAAAGCGGAGTAACATACGTATTATCCTTGATGCCGAAGAAGTTGGCTGCACCGCACTCGTCGATGTATTTCTTTTCTTTTGCATCGAGATAAAACTCGCACGCATAACCCGCATCATGCGCCATCTTGTTGGCACGCAGGCTGGCTGCATAGTTTCCCCCCACCTTGTATGTACCTGTACCAAGCGGAGCAGCACGGTCGAACTCACGGATAATCACATACGAGTTCGTAGCAAAGCCTCCTTTAAAGTACGGGCCTACCGGAGTGACGAATATCACAAACAAATATTCACTTGCCGGATGTACGCCTACCTGTGCCCCCGTCCCGATAAGCAACGGACGGATATAAAGAGCCGCACCGCTTTCGTAAGGCGGAATGAAACGTTCGTTGGCTTTCACCACTTTGCGTACAGCTTCGCAGAACAACTCTGTCGGAAGTTCGGGCATCAAAATACCCCGGCATGTGCTTTGCAAACGTTCTGCATTGGCTTGCGGACGGAATACACGGACCTTGCCGTCTTTGCCGCGGAACGCTTTCAACCCTTCGAACGCTTCTTGCCCGTAATGAAGGCAAGTAGCCGCCATGTGGATATTCAATGTCTCCTCCGAGCACAATTCCAATTCTCCCCATTTCCCGTCGCGATAATAGCAACGTACGTTGTAATCTGTCTTCATATACCCGAACGGCAGATTAGCCCAATCGATTTCTTTCATGCGAATAATATGTTTTAAATGTTACATTTCGTTATAAACAATGCAACAAATGTAAGAGTTATATTTACAAAATCCAATTTAATCCGCACTTTTTTCTTCTTTGCTTCCTTCATCAAGCATCTTTTTGATTTCCGCATCCGCCTTATAGAGTTTTTCTCTACAATATTTAATCAGACGCTGAGCTTCCTGTAAGCGGCCTGCCAGCTCGTCGATGTCCAGTTCATTGCTTTCAATCTGCGCCACGATTGCTTCCAGCCGCTTCATCGCTTCAGAATATGTTTCTTTTTTGGTTGCCATAATATATAATGAAAACTTACCTATAATACCTCACTTTTAAACTCTCCTTTTGCTACTCGCGTCACTATCTTGTCACCCGGCGAGAGCAAAGCTGGGTCTGTCACCGCCTTACCGTCTTTCAATGTAATGCTATATCCTTTCTGCAACAGCAGGTCGGGAGATGCCGATTTGACTTGTTGCTCAATCAACAGCAGATGCTGGGTTTCCCGTTGCAGACGCGAACAGAGCACCACGCCCAACCGTCGGTCTAATTGCAAACGATAATCTTCCTTAATCAAACGGGTCTGCCAAGCCAAATGCATACGCTTCAACAAACGTTCCTGACGGAATCCTTCATCCTGCAAACGCATTTGTACACGTGCCGGAATACGTGCCACCCAATGTTCTAAACGTTCTTTCTGCCGTTCTAACCAAGCAGGCACTTCCTGATAAAAGAACGACACATATTCATCCAGCCTACCAGCAGTCTCACGCAAATGATTGATTAAGAACTCGGCAGCAGCCGTAGGAGTCTTTACCCGCGTATGCGCCACCATGTCAATCACCGTATCATCGCGCTCATGGCCGATACCGGTAATGATTGGCAAAGGAAACTGAGCACAATTCGTTGCCAGTTCATACATATCGAACCCTGACAAATCTGATGTCGCTCCACCTCCACGGATAATCACCACTACATCCCAATGTTCCAGCTCGGCATAAACCCGGTTTAAGGCACAGATAATGGAATCCTCGACCTGCTCGCCTTGCATCACCGCCGGAAACAATTTGGTATAAAACACAAACCCGAAAGCATTGCGCTCCAACTGGTCGCAAAAATCTCCATACCCCGCCGCCGTGGGCGAAGATATCACGGCAATGCGTTGGGTAAGTTCGGGCAATTCCAACTCCTTATTTAATGTAAGCACGCCTTCTTCTTCCAAGCGTTGCAAGATTTCCCTTCTCCGCTTTGCCATATCCCCCAGCGTATACGTAGGATCGATGTCGATAACGGTAAGCGAATAGCCGTAAAGCTCATGAAAATCCACCGTTACTCTTACCAGCACTTTCAGCCCTGCCACGAATGCCTGTCCGGTTTCCCGCTCGAAATAAGGCTTCAGCTCACGGAATACATTGCTCCAGACAATGCCCCGCGCCTTGGCAAGCAAGGCATTGCTCTTCGGGTCTTTCTGTACAAATTCCAGATAGCAATGCCCCGAATAGTTGGTCCGCACATCACTCAGCTCCGCCTGCACCCAATACGCATCGGGCATGGACAAGCGGACACTTTGGCGCACCAAGGCATTCAATTCGTATAAAGATAGAGGAGTATGTTCCATAAAAGTCCAAAATTCTTGGGAGCAAAGATACAATTAATAAATGAAGAACGAAGAATGAAGAATGAAGAATCGCTTCGCCCGCATGGAATTCTTCATTCTCCATTCTTCGTTCTTCATTAATTTTGATTACCTTTGCACCCGGATTTAATGGTAAAAAGAGTTTTATGTCACAAAAAGGAACCGCTTCCGAATTAGGCACACAACCTATCGGCAAACTATTGACGCAATATGCCGTCCCTGCCATCATCGCCATGACGGCTTCTTCACTTTACAACATGATAGACAGCATCTTCATCGGGCACGGTGTAGGCGCTATGGCCATCTCCGGACTTGCCATCACATTCCCCCTGATGAACCTTGCCGCCGCATTCGGCTCGCTGGTGGGGGTAGGTGCTTCTACGCTGGTTTCGGTGAAGTTAGGGCAAAAAGATTATACTACCGCCCAGCATATCTTGGGCAATGTCGTATCGCTGAATGTCCTTATCGGCATCGGATTCACGATTCTTTCCCTCTTGTTTCTCGAACCGATTCTATATTTCTTCGGAGCGAGCGAAGCGACCATCCCTTACGCACGCGATTACATGATTGTCATCCTCTTGGGCAATGTGGTGACACACATGTACCTGGGACTGAACTCGGTGCTCCGCGCGGCGGGTTATCCGCAAAAGGCGATGTTCGCCACAATCATGACCGTCGTAATCAACACCATCCTTGCTCCGATATTCATCTTCGTGTTCCATTGGGGCATCCAGGGAGTGGCGTTGGCTACTGTACTGGCGCAAATCATCGCCCTGACATGGCAAATCAAGCTTTTCTGCCGGAAAAACGAACTGCTCCGCCTGAAGAAAGGCATTTACCGCCTGCAAAGCCATTTGGTGCAGAACATCATCGGCATCGGGCTGGCTCCGTTCTTCATGAACATAGCCGCCTGCATGATTGTCATCTTAATCAATAAGGGATTAAAGCTGTACGACGGAGACCTTGCCATCGGAGCGTTCGGTATCGTGAACCGCATCAGCTTCCTCTTCGTCATGATTGTCATGGGGCTGAACCAAGGCATGCAGCCCATAGCCGGATACAACTACGGCGCACGCCAATACGGACGCGTGAACCAGGTAATGAAAATCACCGTGATAGCCGCCACTATCGTAACGACAACCGGTTTCCTGGTGGGCGAACTGATACCCGAACTCGTGGCAAAAGCCTTTACCACCGACCAGACCCTGATAGACCTTTCGGCACGCGGGCTGCGCATCACGGTAATGTTCTTCCCCATCATCGGATTCCAGATGGTCACGTCAAACTTCTTCCAAAGCATCGGCATGGCAAAAAAAGCCATCATCCTTTCGCTGAGCCGGCAGGTGATGATACTTATCCCGCTCCTGCTGATTCTCCCGCTCTTCTGGGGTGCAGACGGCATCTGGTTCAGCATGCCCATCTCCGACCTTGCAGCCAGCATCATCGCCGCCATTATGCTCTACCGCCAGTTCAAGCTATTCAAACAGAAAACGATATAAAAAATCCGGGTGGGATAACAGCAGAAACGCTATTCACCCACCCGGAGTCTAACTTGAATAATGTGCTTTCGGAATGCCATCACGGATAGCCGCAAAAAATTATCTGCCATTTCTATCCAAACACTTTCCACGCATCTCAACTCACCTCTTCACATTCGCGAAGCCACAGCGTTGCACTGGCATCGCTCGGCATACGCCAGTCACCACGCGGACTTAGCGATACGGAACCCACCTTCGGACCATCGGGCAGACAAGAACGCTTAAACTGCTGACTGAAGAAGCGACGGAAGAAGTTCGACAACCATTTCTTAAGAGTATCATCATCGTAAGTACCACGGAAAGCTACTTTTGCCAGATAATAAATTTTGGCGGGACGGAAACCGAAACGCAAAAAATGATAAAGGAAAAAGTCATGAAGTTCATAAGGACCTACCAAGTCCTCGGTCTTCTGCCGGATATTGCCATCCTCATCAGCTGGTATCAGTTCAGGACTGATAGGGGTATCAATGATATCGAGCAGCGTAGCACGTGAACCGGCATCTACCGTTTCTGCTACCCACGTGACCAGATAACGTACCAAAGTCTTTGGAATACCGGCATTGATTCCATACATCGACATATGGTCGGCATTGTAAGTACACCAGCCCAAAGCAAGTTCGGAAAGGTCGCCCGTACCAATTACCAATCCCCCTACCTTGTTGGCATAGTCCATCAGAATCTGTGTCCGCTCACGTGCCTGCACGTTTTCATAGGTCACGTCATGCACATCAGGATTATGTCCGATATCTTTAAAATGCTGAAGGCAGGCATCACGAATGCTGATTTCACGTGAGGTAACCCCCAACGACTCCATCAGCGCAACAGCATTGCGATGAGTACGTCCTGTGGTGCCGAATCCTGGCATCGTAATGCCGACAATGCCCTTGCGCGACATCTCCAACTTGTCGAATGTCTTGACACATACCAACAACGCCAACGTAGAATCAAGTCCTCCCGAAATACCTACCACTACCGTCTTGCATCCTGTGTGTACCAACCGCTTTGCCAGCGCTGCTACCTGAATGGAAAAAATCTCCTCACATCTGCTGGCAAGCATCTGCCCCCCTGCCGGGACAAACGGATGTGGGTCTATCCGCCGAGTAAGTGTAAAATCTTTCTCCAATACCCTTTCGGTCTGTATAACCTTTATCGGCTCTCCTTGATACTGACTTATGTTGGCGGCAAAAGTTGTATTCACCAAACGTTCGCCCTGCAAACGTTCTACATCGATTTCACTTACCACCAGTTGCCTGTCAAAAGAAAAACGGTCGGAAGCTGCCAACAACGTACCGTTTTCGTATATCAGCGCATTACCCGCAAACACAACATCGGTAGTAGACTCGCCAAAACCACACGAAGCGAACACATATCCAGCCAAACAACGTGCAGATTGCTGAGCAAGCAACGAACGAAGATACTGATGTTTGCTGATATTTTCGGTATCGGCAGAAAGATTGAAAATGATATCGGCTCCTTTAAGAGCCAATGCCGAACTAGGCGGGACAGGCGCCCACACGTCTTCGCACAACTCTATGCCGAACCTTGTCTCGGCAGTCTCAAATAACAAATGAGGACTGACCGGAACGTTTTGCCCGTAAAGACGAACGGTAGACTCACCATCAAGCGAAGTGGCAGGAGCAAACCAGCGATGCTCATAAAATTCCTTATAATTGGGTAAATAAGTCTTGGGCACAGCTCCCAGAATCTTTCCTTTCTGAATAACTACGGCACAGTTCAGCAACATCGAGTCTACCCGAAGCGGCATACCCAAAATGGAAATGATATCCAACTGACGAGTATTGTTGAGCACGCGCATCAGTGCCATCTCTGCCTGCTCAAGTAACAATGCTTGCCCAAATAAGTCACCACACGAGTATCCAGTGAGGTTTAACTCGGGAAAAACCAATATCTGCACCCCGTTCCCCTCTGCCTTCGCTATCAGGCTTTCTGCCTGCTCTGCATTGTATGGGCAATCGGCTACCTTCACCAAAGGAATAGCGGCTGCCACTTTCACAAAACCATATTTCATAAGTATGTCATTTAATATCTTGGCTTACATCGGACAAAGATAATATAAAATAAGGTGTATCCCTTATCCATATTGAAAAAAAGTAAAAAAAGCATCTGTTATTTTGTACATAAAGAAAATATTTATACCTTTGCCAATGATTTAAAGTTGTAACAATTACAAATAAGGAATAATAAGATGAACGTTTACGAATATCTGCTCAGTTACCAAATCAAGCCGTCCGTACAACGCATTGCCATTATGGATTACTTGCTGAAGCATCATACTCATCCGTCCATCGATGAGATTTATATGGCTTTATGCCAAGATATTCCTACATTGTCGAAAACAACTGTCTACAACACCCTGAAACTGTTTGTAGAACACGGTGCAGCCCGCATGTTGACCATTGACGAACGGAATGCTTGCTTTGACGGAGACATATCTGTACATGCACATTTCCAATGTAAAGTATGCGGTAGAATCACGGACATCCCTCTATCGGCAGAAGAACCGGATGAGATTAAACATATGAAAAAAGAAGGTTTTCAAATAGAGGAAACACACCGATACTATAAGGGTATATGCCCTGAATGTTTGAAAATGAACAAGAACTGACCTAGGCCTTTGGCCATAGGCAAAAAACAACTAAATAACTAACAACTAAAAAACATTGAATTATGAAGAAATTTATCTGTACTGTATGTGGTTACATCTACGAAGGTGAAACAGCTCCTGAAAAATGTCCTTTGTGTAAAGCTCCCGCTTCCAAATTCAAAGAAATGGAAGAAGACAACAACGGTCTGACATTCGTTGACGAGCATGTAATCGGTGTAGCCAAAGGTTGCGATGAAGAAATGATTAAAGACTTGAACAATCACTTTATGGGTGAATGTACTGAAGTCGGCATGTACTTGGCAATGAGCCGTCAAGCTGACCGCGAAGGTTACCCCGAAGTAGCTGAAGCTTTCAAACGTTATGCTTGGGAAGAAGCTGAACATGCTTCTAAATTCGCTGAATTGCTAGGCGACTGTGTATGGGATACCAAGACTAATTTGGAAAAACGTATGAACGCAGAAGCTGGTGCTTGCGAAGATAAAAAACGTATTGCGACTCGTGCTAAACAGTTGAATCTGGACGCTATCCACGATACAGTTCATGAAATGGCAAAAGACGAGGCTCGTCACGGAAAAGGTTTCGAAGGTTTGTACAACAGATATTTCAAGAAATAATCTGAGTTCTATTTTAATGCAAAAGAGGTCGGAAAATTCCGATCTCTTTTTTTATCTTTCCACATATATAAAAACGAAGCACGGTCCGGAAAGAAAAAACTTCGGCTCTCATATCATATCGGACAATCGAGTAGGAGGTAAACATTAATCATAGGTGTTTATCTCCTATTTTCATGTTTACCGACCTCTCACACCACCGT
>NZ_NFIC01000017.1:0-34121 GCF_002161565.1 Bacteroides sp. An51A | reverse complement strand
CAATCATTCATACAGCCTGTTCAAAAGTGCCCTTTCAAAGGGGAATGCCCTAAATTGAGTGCTTACTTGAGAAATGGAACAAATCCATAAGGCACTGTGCTGTAAAAGTGAAAGCTTTAGAAACTTCATCATATACAAATTTGTGAATCTCCCCAAGTATTCCTATCTTTGAGGCATGAAAAGAAGAGAAAGATACATGACGCATTTCGTAAACCCGTTTACGGATATCGGCTTCAAGATCATCTTCGGGCAACCTGCCAGCAAGGAACTGCTCATTACCTTGCTGAACGAGCTGCTTGCGGGGGAGCATCACATTGAAGACCTGACGTTCATCGACAAGGAAGACAATTCGGACAACGTAAACGACAGGGGGATTATCTTCGACCTGTATTGCCTGACTTCGGGCGGGGAATACATCATCGTGGAGATGCAGAACCGGTGGCACAGTAATTTTCTGGATCGCACGCTGTATTACGTGTGCCGTGCCATCAGCCGGTTGATAGAACGTCCCATAACGGATGAAGTGGAATTGCCGATCGGCAGGAATGACAACGTAACAGACACGGTGAATGAGACACCGCCCCGCTACGGTGACCGCTATAAACTCTCAACCGTATACGGGATATTCCTGATGAACTTCAAGGAAGGGAAGTTAGAGCCGAAGTTCCGTACGGACACGGTGGTGGCAGACCGTGAGAACGGACGGACGGTGAACCCGCATTTCCGGCAGATATACTTGCAGTTCCCTTACTTCACCAAGCAGTTGGAGGAATGCGAGACATTGTATGACAAACTAATCTATGCACTGAAGAATATGAACGAATGGAACAGAATGCCGGATGCGCTGAAAGAACAGGTGTTCAAGCATCTGGAACGGCTGGCTGCCGTAGCGAACTTGTCGGAAGCGAACCGTGTGGCTTATGATAAGGCAGTAGACCGTTTCTACGTGAGCCGTATTTACGAGGAGGACATGCAGGACCGAGTGGAGAACGCGATGCGGGAAGGAAGAGAAAAAGGAATGCAGGAAGGAAGAGAAGAAGGTATAAAAGAAGGAATAAAAGAAGGAATGGCTAAAAGTAAACTGGAGGATGCACAAAACTTGAAACGTTTAGGCGTTTCTACAGATATCATAGCGAAAGCTACCGGGCTTAGTCCGGAAGAAATCGCATCATTATGATTTAGCGTGTTGAAAGCCAACAAATCCTGCGAGGCATACGGAAGAAAAGCATGGCGCACCGTTTCGGAAAGCCCGATACCCATGCGGGACACATACGGATGCAGGCTCAGGTTGGCGGCTATGCTGAACAACGGAAAGCAGAAGCGCATCTTGCTGTCGCATGTGGAGCCGCCACAGCCTGGACGGTACATGAGCGAGGACAAGGAGATGCTCAGGCAGGTTGATTATTTTTAGGGACTAGGTATCAGGTACTAGTGAACGAGGTTTTAGGATTAGGTACTAGGTAACTAGGTTTTAAATACATTCAGTAAAACTATTCAGAACCTCGTCAACTGGTACCTTGTCAGTAAGCAGTCAAAAAATGGCTATTGATTGAAATGGGTAACTTCGCTGCCAACCAAATTTATAGAATTATGTATAGCAGTGAAGATCTTGAAAGGTTTTACTTTCAGTACCAGACGGAGGCGTTACCCCGTGGAGAATCTCTCCAATCGTTTTGTGTCAAGAACAAAGTCCCTTATAACATTTTCCAGAAATGGTTTAAGGATACCCGCAAAAAAGTAGTTGAAGTTCAGGTTGACGGTGCTCCTGAGATTGCCCATGAGGAAAAGACTAAGACCGGTGAGCAGCCTAAACCTGTATCAAGAAGCAGTGATGAAAATCCCGTCCGCATATGGATTGACATCCGTATCAGTAATGGGTTACACTTGTCCCCAAAGAATTTAAGCTATCAGGATTTAGTCCGGATGATAGAGAAGCTGGAGGGTCTATGCTGAGTGTTACCGGCCTGAATCATTTTTATTATGTGCGTGACTTTACCGACATGCGTTGCAAGCACAGCCGTGTGTTGTCTATCATCCGTGAACGGCTTCACCGTGAACCCTGTGACGGGGATGTCTTTATTGTCATGTCGTGAAATCGAAGAATAGTCCGTATGTTTTCATTTGCCAATCATTCATACAGCCTGTTCAAAAGTGCCCTTTCAAAGGGGAATGCCCTAAATTGAGTGCTTACTTGAGAAATGGTACAAACCCATAAGTCACTGTGCTGTAAAAGTGAAAACTTTAGAAACTTCATCATATACAAATTTGTGAATCTCCCCAAGTATTCCTATCTTTGTAAACAGATAAGTCTGTGAGATTTGTAAATCTTATGTTTTTTAGTTCTTAAGCTGGAATCGAAGAAACGAGGGCTTGCCTGCATCTTTAACTAAAAATTGTCCTTATGCAAAAGAATTCTTATATACGGTTTGATTGGGCCATCAAAAGGCTGTTGAGAGACAAGGCTAATTTCAGCGTGCTGGAAGGATTGCTGACTGTGCTTTTCAATGACAAGACAAAGATTGTAGAAATATTGGAAAGTGAAGGCAACCAGCAACGGGATGATGACAAGTTTAACCGGGTGGACATCAAAGCAAAAAACAGTAAGGGTGAAATTATCATCGTGGAAGTTCAGAATACACGTGAACTTTATTATTTGGAGCGCATTCTATATGGTACAGCCAAAGCTATCACTGAGCATATCTCGTTGGGAGATACGTATCAGGAAGTGAAGAAGGTCTATTCAATCAGTATCCTTTATTTCGATTTGGGAAAGGGTAATGATTATCTGTATCACGGGCAGAACCGTTTTATCGGCGTACATACGAATGATGAACTGCTAATTACAGCAAAAGAGGAAGGTGCTATAATCCAGAAGCTTCCCCAAGAGGTTTTCCCTGAATATTACCTGATACGGGTGAACGAGTTTAACCAAGTGGCAAAAACGCCTTTGGAAGAGTGGGTGAAATATCTTAAAACAGGTATTATTGATCCGGATACAACAGCGCCCGGCTTACCTGAAGCGCGGGAAAAGCTTCGTTATTATGATATGTCGCCAGAAGAACGGCATGAATATGACGAACATGTCAATGCCATCATGATTCAAAATGACGTGCTGAATACAGCAAAATTGGAAGGTCATGCGGAAGGACGTGCGGAAGGACGTGCGGAAGGACGTGCAGAAGGACGTGCAGAAGGACGTATGGAGGAAAAGTTGGAGGTTGCTAAGAACCTCAAGCAATTGGGCATTTCAACGGATGCCATAGCCCAAGCTACCGGACTGAGCTTAGAAGAAATAGAGCACTTATGATGATGAAATAGTGCTACCTATTGCTCTTGTGCAGCCTCGCGTAAGCAGTCAAAAAAAGGCTATTAATTGAAAGGAATAACTTTGCTGCGAACTAAAATTAAAAGATTATGTATAGCAGTGAAGATCTTGAAAGGTTTTACTTTCAGTACCAGACCGAGGCTTTGCCTCATGGAGAATCTCTCCAATCGTTTTGTGTCAAGAACAAAGTCCCTTATAACATTTTCCAGAAATGGTTTAAGGATACCCGCAAAAAAGTAGTTGAGATTCAGGTTGACGGTGCTCCTGAGATTACCCATGAAGAAAAGACTAAAATTGGTGACCGGCCTAAACCTGTATCAAGAAGCGGTAATGACAATCCCGTCCGCATATGGATAGACATCCGTATCAGTAATGGATTGCACTTGTCCCAAAAGAATTTAAGCTATCAGGATTTAGTCCGGATGATAGAGAAGCTGGAGGGTCTATGCTGAGTGTTACCGGCCTGAATCATTTTTATTATGTGCGTGACTTTACCGACATGCGTTGCAAGCACAGCCGTGTGTTGTCTATCATCCGTGAACGGCTTCACCGTGAACCCTGTGACGGGGATGTCTTTATTGTCATGTCGTGAAATCGAAGAATAGTCCGTATGTTTTCATTTGCCAATCATTCATACAGCCTGTTCAAAAGTGCCCTTTCAAAGGGGAATGCCCTAAATTGAGTGCTTACTTGAGAAATGTACAAACCCATAAGGCACTGTGCTGTAAAAGTGAAAGCTTTAGAAACTTCATCATATACAAATTTGTGCCCATATGCAACATATAGGTTCAACAAAATAATAGCGACTGAAACTATTAGGTTCATAGTGACAGTCGCTATTGTTGTATATAAAGGTTTAAAACTTGTAGTTTATCGAATGCTTACACTTTATTGAGTCAAGGTATATCTGTGTAGTCGTTTCCGAATCGTGTCCGAGTCCTTCGCTGATGACCGACAACGGAACATCTTTGCCACGCGCTATGGTAGCCCAGCTATGGCGGGTATAGTACAGAGATAATGTCAAAGACAACCCTATCAAACGCGCTATGTCTTTCAGGTGCCGGTTGATTTTCCTCATCTGGCTTTGATACTGCCTGCGTTCACTCCCGTCTTCACGAGAGATAATTGGCAAAAGATAGCTGGTGCCGACATACCTATATTTATCGAAAATGTCCTGCATCTGCCCTGTCCATTCCATTGTCAACAACTGCCCTGTCTTTTTCCGCCGGAAAGACAAGCAACCGTTACTCAGGTCTGTTTTTTTCAAGTACGCCATGTCGATGAAGGACATTCCGCGCGTGCAGAAACTGAAGATAAACATATCTCTGGCAAAATCCAGATTGGGATTCCGTGACAGATCCAGTTCTTTTATCTTTCGTATCTCTTCAATCACGATACATCTTTTCACAGTCTTATCCATGCCGCAATAAACATGCCTGAACGGAGGCTTAAAAAATTTGACTCACAAACCTGTCATCAGATGTAACAGCGATGAAATAACCGCTTGCAAACAGAAAATGTAATTTTTTGGATATAAACTATTTAATAAACATGAATTGCCTTATCATCCCTTCTATAAAAGCTATATGGCATCTTTTTTGAGCATCAAACTGACAGCATAATCATCTTACAGCACAATCTATCCAAAGATTAGTTTAATTGACATTTATACTGATTGTCATACAAATCCTACCAGCAAGAAACACCACATTTCTTTAGGTTAGACACTCTGGTTTTAACATTTTTCCATGACTTCCAGATACACATGCGCGTTCGTCCTAACCATTCATTGGTTTCAATACAAAGACGTTTTGTACAAAGCGATAATAGGCAATCCATCCTCTTAGGTAACCTTTGAATATGAATATCCTCAATTCCCCAAAATCGGGAATAAGAAGCATTTTATGGTAAACTTCTTCAAGTATCCTTGCTTTTACCGCTGTTGAAGTATAGTTTCATTTGGAAGGGAGTAATTGGGCTAAATGCGGATATTCATTAAAAAAAGTCATCTCAAAAAGACTTTGAGATGACTTTTTACTGTTTGCTTTTTGTTGTATTCAAGTCAAAAAGAATCTTCTTTACTTTTTCAGGTAAGAAGCCAATTCGGCGGGAGTCACGTTTTTCGCCACAATCACCCCTTTGCTGTCCACCAGATAATTGGTGAAACCCTGCTTGAGGTCAAACGCGCGAAATGCCTCCGAATCGGAACCGTTCGTTTCCACAAAGCAGCGGACATCCTCTAGTCCATCCTGCTCTACCGTTGCATGGAATACCGATGCATAGCGGTCGAAGGAAACAGAGAGCATTTCCACTTGGCCCGTCTCGCCGGCCAAATGCGCCAATGCGGCATTGTTTTGCCTGGACACCGCATCGTAACTTGCCCAGAAGCTCAACAACGTATACCCTTCACGGGCGGAGTGCAGGTCGAGCGGCTGCACGGTGTCGCAAAGAACCAACGCAGGAATCTTGTCACCTTCCCGCAACTTCTCTGCATGAACATTCTCATTGCTGAACGCAAGAGAAATCAAAGAACTGAATACTAATACAACAAAAAACCATTTTACATTTTTAGTCATGTAATTTGATTTTAGTTAATACTATCCGGGACTGTCGTTCTACAGTGATTTCTTCCCGGAACATCGTTGGATAGAAAGCGTAACATTTGTGCCACTACTTCCCATTTTCGTTTTGAAATCGCTGCAAAGATAGGCATTTTAGGCTTTCATTGTATCTAAAAATAAGAAAAATTATGTTTTTCAGCATAAAATCCATCTCTCTTATGCTTGGTATTATCGTTTCTTTTTCGCATATTTATGGCATCCAATCGGGTTTTACAATCATTCATAAAAATAAGGATACGGATTATGAAACGTTTTCTTTTCCTGTTAGGCTTACTCTTGAATGCCGTGTGGCTGCCGGCACAAGACACTTACCGTTATTTGGAACTGGTAAACGATACGGCCAAGAGACAAGAGATAAGACAATTTCTTACACGTACGCTTTCACCCCATACACAGGTTTGCTACCTGCATTACGCTGCATGGGGAGATTATTTCCGGATGTGGGGATTGCAGGAAAATGGGCATCGGAAGCAAGCCACACTTTATGCGATAAAGGGAAATGGCTTTTCTGCTCCCGATTCCACCTTTCGTAAGCACAAGGTTACGGTCTCCCTCTCTGTATGCCAAGCCGTGCAACGTCTTTTCAAGAAGGCTATCCGGCTGGCGGAAGATACAGATTTCAACACAATGGGACTGGATGGCTACACATGTTATTTTGCGATACCCGATTCTGCGGACGCGTTTCATCTGACACAAATATGGGCACCTTTAACAGACTGTTCCTTTTGCCGGAAGCTGGTCGATTGGAGTGATTCTGTATTCCAACGTATCATGCATCACGAAACAGACTGGGAACAGACAAAGCATACAGCCAACCGGTTATGGGAAGAAATACAGGATGACCCGCTCCCAGAAGACCGTTTTCCTGCCTGGCACGGTATCTGGGAAAGAGGCTTGCTGACTCCCCGCGAAACGTTGGGCGATACGGCTCGTTTTGCCGGATATCCCACGATAGAAGCCTATTGTTACGATAACATGATTTATCCGGAAGAAATGCTGAAGCAAGGCAAGGGAGGCTATGCATTCTGCCAGCTTGACTTGGACACCTTGGGAATTGCCACAAACATCCTGACGATACAAAGCAGCCATGAGTCTTTTGCGGAGGAGGTGACACGTCTGCTCAAGCAAATGCCGCATGCTCTTCCGGCACTTGACAAACAAGGAAAGCCTGTCTCCTGCACGTATGGCATTTATGTGCAGTTCCGCCCTTATCGTTACCAGCGCCGTCTGAAAGAAAAACAGGAATGGAAAGCCCGTGCCGACTCGATGTTTGTCGATTATGATTCGTCTGCCAGTTTTCCGGGAGGCATGTATAAGCTGCAACAATACTTCAAGCAGAACCTGATTGAAGTTTATGGACAGGGCAATGCTTCAGGGGTACGAGGTGTTTACCGTTTCAAGATTACGGATTATGGTTATCCGGAAGAGGTAAAGGTGCTTCATCCCGGACCTTTCCCCGACTTTGACGAACAGGTGTTGCGCTTCATCCGGAAAATGCCGCGCTGGACTCCTGCCGTAGACTGGCATGCCTCTCCTTATACGTTTAAAGATTGTATCTGTACACTTCCGGTTCAGCTTCCATCCCGTCAGGTAAAGAAATGAACTTAGAAGCTGTTTTGAATTTCTCCAAAAAGTTTTTCTTGGCTTGATGTATCCGTTTTCGTGTGTGCTTTGGGCGATTTTTTGGTCCTTTTCGCTCCTGTTCTTCGTCAGATAGCCCGCTATCTTCCTCATCACAGAAGCGAAAATGCCTCAAAAACTCATCCCAAATCATCACACGATAAATCCAAAACAGCTTCTTATACTCGTCAGCTAATGCACTTATGTCCATCAGCCGGCGCACCTATGTGCACAAGCCAACGGACATAAGTGCATCTTAAAACGGCAAATGCCCACAAATTACCCACAAATTGATGCACTTGCCTAGTTTTCCAATCCGAAATCCGGCTCCGTATCAAAATAATCATGTATATTTGCAAAGAATAACAGTTTGAATAAATAAGCATGGACAGTACGAACACAGAACTCATCTTAATACGCATCAGCGGACTGGACCGTCCGGGACTGACGGCTTCCATTACCGAAATACTTTCGCGTTACGAAGTGGATATCATGGATATCGGACAGGCAGATATCCATAGTACGCTATCGCTGGGCATTCTTTTCAAATGCCGCGAAACAGATTCGGGCAACGTGATGAAGGACTTGCTGTTCAAAGCCTCCGAACTGGGCATTAACATCCGTTTTTATCCCATTTCGACGGAGGAATACGAGGAATGGGTCAACATGCAAGGCAAGAACCGCTACATCCTGACTTTGTTGGGGCGTAAGCTGACCGCCCAGCAGATAGCTGGAGCCACGGAAATCCTTGCCGCACAGGGGTTGAACATCGATGCCATCCGACGGTTGACGGGCCGTATTCCCTTAGATGAGCAAAAAGCGCGGGTACGTGCCTGTATTGAGTTTTCCGTACGAGGGACTCCCCATGACACCGAAGAACTGCAAAGCCAACTGATGAAGCTGAGCAACCAGCTGGAGATGGACTTCTCCTTCCAAAAGGATACGATGTACCGCCGGATGCGCCGCCTGATATGCTTCGATATGGACTCTACACTCATCAAAACCGAAGTGATAGACGAACTGGCGGAACGTGCAGGCGTAGGCGAACAGGTACGCGCCATTACCGAACGGGCGATGCGTGGCGAAATTGATTTCCGCGAAAGCTTTACAGAACGCGTGGCACTTCTCAAGGGATTGGATGAAAGTGTAATGAGGGATATTGCCGAACACCTGCCCATCACCGAAGGGGTAGAACGGCTGATGTACGTATTGAAGAAATACGGTTATAAAATTGCGATTCTTTCCGGAGGGTTCACTTATTTCGGCAACTACCTGAAAGAGAAATTCGGCATCGACTACGTATATGCCAATAACCTGGAAATCGTAGACGGAAAACTGACCGGACGCTATGTAGGCGACATAGTAGACGGAAAGCGAAAAGCGGAGTTGTTGCAGCTGATAGCACAGGTAGAAAACGTCGACATCGCACAGACTATCGCCGTGGGTGACGGAGCCAACGACCTGCCGATGCTGTCGATAGCAGGTCTGGGTATTGCCTTCCACGCCAAACCCAAAGTAAAAGCGAATGCACGTCAGTCCATCAATACCATCGGACTGGATGGTGTGCTGTATTTCCTAGGATTTAAAGACTCATACCTAGACGAACGTGCCAACAGTTGAATATAATAGAAACGATATATATGAAGTTTACTGAACTGAATTTGGAAGAGAGTGTCTTGGATGCACTCGATGCGATGAACTTTAAAGAATGTACTCCGGTGCAGGAACAGACCATCCCTGTCATTTTAGAAGGTAGAGACCTGATAGGCGTGGCGCAAACGGGTACAGGCAAAACCGCAGCTTATTTGTTGCCCGTCATCAACCAGCTGAGCAAGGGAGGATATCCTGCCGATGCCATCAATTGTGTGATTATGGCACCCACCCGTGAACTGGCACAGCAAATCGACCAGCAGATGGAAGGCTTTTCTTATTTTATGCCTGTCTCCAGTGTAGCCATTTATGGAGGTAATGATGGGGTACGGTTCGAACAGGAGAAGAAAGGATTGACACTGGGAGCCGATGTCGTAATTGCTACTCCGGGACGTCTCATCAGTCATTTGAGTCTGGGGTACGTCGATTTGTCGAAAGTCTCCTTTTTTATACTTGACGAAGCCGACCGGATGTTGGATATGGGTTTTTCGGATGACATTATGCAGATTGTGAAATACCTGCCCAAGGAAAGACAGACAATCATGTTCTCCGCCACGATGCCAGCCAAGATACAGCAACTGGCACAAAGCATCCTGCATGACCCTGCGGAAGTAAAACTTGCTGTATCAAAGCCTGCCGACAAAATTATTCAGGCGGCATACGTTTGCTACGAAGCGCAAAAGTTAGGCATCATCGAAAGCCTGTTCAAGCAACAGGAACCGGAACGGGTCATCATTTTCGCCTCTTCAAAACTGAAAGTGAAAGAGGTAGCCAAGGCATTGAAGCGACTCAAGTTGAATGTGGGCGAGATGCACTCCGACCTTGAACAAAGCCAACGCGACGAGATTATGCACGAGTTCCGCAACGGACGCATCAATATGCTGGTAGCCACCGATATTGTGGCACGAGGCATTGACATCGATGATATCCGTTTGGTTATAAATTACGATGTGCCTCATGACAGCGAAGACTATGTGCACCGTATCGGACGTACGGCACGCGCCAACAATGACGGATGTGCCATTACGTTTGTCAGTGAAAATGAACAAACCCGCTTCAAACAGATAGAGGATTTCTTAGGGAAAGAGATTTATAAACTGCCTGTCCCAGCCGAATTGGGCGAAGCTCCCGTTTATGCCCCGCACACCAGCAGCCGGAACAAACCCGGAAACAAAAGAAAGGGAGGTTGGAAAAAACGCTCGTTCAACAACCGGCGGCCGCAAAAGAAAGGCGGAGGGAAATAATCCCCTGACGCGCCTCCTTAGCTTTTTAATTTATAAGTACTTTTTCAGATAAAGAACTTACAGTTTAGAGCCTGTTTAAATTTTGCTCAAGTTAATTTTGCGAATAAAATCGGGGAAACAGACCGGAAACAAACGCAAAAGAACCTGATAGAATATTACTTTATTGGAAAATTTAAACAGGCTCTTATTTTATCATTGGGATATGAGACATAAGATAGCATGTGTGAACGACGAAATAATAATTATTCCACATGCTATTTTCACATATTCTCTTCTGTAAACAAGAACAAGGAACTTGGTTGAAACAAGTGTTCTACCATGCCCCTTGTTTATCTTGCTACCCCAGGCAAGCAATTACTCAACAGTAACTGCCGTTCCGCTAGCCGTAACCATTAACATTGAACCATTCACGGTTTCATAATCCAAGTCAACTCCTATGACTGCATTCGCACCCATATTTTGAGCCTGTTCCTGCATTTCACGTAATGCAGTGTCTTTGGCCTCACGGAGCACCTTCTCATAAGAGCCGCTGCGTCCACCCACAATGTCACGAATACTGGCAAAAATGTCACGGAACACATTGGCACCAATAATGGTTTCGCCCGAGACGATTCCAAAATATCGGGTAACACGTTTACCCTCAACAATGTTTGTAGTTGTCAATAACATAAATTTCAAATTTTATTTGATAATCAGAAGTGGCGTGTTCGAATGGAATAGCATCTTGCGCGCTATGCTCGGATTGAACAGGCGGGCAAAGATGTTCCGCTTGTAATTGGACGTGCAAATAACATCAATCCGATTTTCCTGCACAAATCGGTCTAAATTATCCAGCAGATATTCTTCATCAACACTCAGATAGTTAAACTCAATGTCCGGATATTGTTTCTTGAAATATTCCTTAATTCCGGCAAGGGTAATTTCATTCCATTTCCGCTTCTCCTCGTGCGAATTAATGTGTATGAAAGTTACCTCAAACTGGTTATCCTTGAACGTTGTAATCAGCGAATCAAAAGCTATCAGGTCACGCTGGTCAAAACTCGTAAACAAAGCCACCTTGTGAATGTCTTCTATCGGTTTCGATGGAGCACGTTCTGGAATGGCATATACAAACGTCGGGCTGCGTTCAATAACTTCCGCCGTTACGCTGCCTATCAATTCCAGGTCTTTCTGGTGCTCGCCCCGCGTTCCCATCACAATGATAAGCGGCCTTTCGTGACGCGCATAGCTTAATATCTCCTCCTCCGGGATTCCTTCACGCAAGATACAAGTATATTTCACCCTCGGGCAAGTACCCTCTTCCATCTTCTTGTCAATGTCCTGAGTCAGTTTATTAATCTTTTGGTGAACATCTTCCAGCATACTCTTTATCGAAGGAATGTTTTCGACAGCAGGCACATCGAAATGGTCGGTAGCATACTGTAAACTAGGCATATAAATAGGCGTAAAATGTACGTGAAGCAACACGACTTCCGCCTGCATCCGTTCAGCCAGATGGAAACCGAACTCACAGGCTTTCAACGAATAGTCTGAAAAGTCTACCGGAATCAGCACTTGCGGTGAACCTACAGGTTTAGGTGATTCCTCATGCAAGATTTCAGACGAAAGCCACGAAGAACTTTCAATGACCTTCAATGCCTTGGGCAAATCACTCTCTTTGATGCGTACCCTCACGCCGGCAGATATGACCGGCTGAATCAGATTGACATTGTGAATGTATGACTCTATGCCTTCGTTTTCCAATACGGACTGAAGGATTTGAGCTTTCGAGTACGTCAGAATAGCTAATGTAACAAGTTTATCTTCCATAACTCAAAATTTAATAGTTTATAAAAAACTCACCACAGATGCACTAAGAAATTCCGTTTCCATCCGTGCAATCTGTGGTGAACACTCTTTTCAGGCATCCTGTTGCTCTCTCAAAATAGCAAGAGCCTTGTCAAGTACAGTCGTGTCATCCAACATTACCAGCCCTCCATCCGGCCCCGGCTCCAAATGGATGCCCACGCTTTTACCGTCTTTAAAATTATGTCCTCCAAAGAAATTACGCACCGTTTCCACACTTAGGTTCAGCTCATCGGCTATACGGTGCATACTCCCGCTTGGCAGTGAATCCTTGATTTTACGAAGTTCATTAAAAGTTATCGTTCTGTTCATAGTAGTCAAAATTTTAAAGTTAGACAAATCATTTAGTTAATTCACGATATAAATGTAATAAAATTATATGAAACAGCAAATATTTTTCTCCATTTTTTCTCCCGGAAAGAAAATTTATACTTCCTGCAGCATTAATTTATGCATTTTTGTCGCTTGTCACATTTGTCAAGCCGGATTTGTGCCCGTACACTTTATATCCATCAGCTTTTTTTCCAAGCCAAACCAGAACATCAGTTTAGTCCGATAATCCAAGCCACATGGCTGCCTTGCTTGTAAGATTATTAATCTTCACGCCGAAAGATTATTAATCTTACAGCCTGAAGATTAATAATCTTACAAACGATGCAGCTATATTGCGGAGAAAACAAAGCTTGCTTGTCATGCCGGATATGTAATCCGGCGTAATTGAAGAAGCGGATTTATAATCCAGCGTGACACTGGCAACAGGGCTGGCAACAGGAGTGATACCGACAGTGTATATTTCATTAAAATGCACAATTCACACCGCTCAAAGTATATCAAAAATGGAGACCCTTAGACAGCACCATACCGCCCACTACGATGTACAGACAAGTAATAAGCAGTGCTGTATAGAACATACGGATGTCATCCACTTCAAAACCGGTGGCTGTATATTGCCCCGAAATATACTTGGGACATTCGAAATACCTGCAAGCAACAAAACGATAAGCCGCATAAACAATGACGGCAATCACGCTTCCAGCCAAGGCACCGCACAGCACATCGCCCGGATAATGCACGCCCAGATAAATGCGTGAATAGGAAGGAACCGCAGCCCACAGAAACATCACACACGTAAGCCAACGATTGCGAATCAATAATGAAATGAACGTAGCGAAAGCAAATGTGTTGGCTGCATGGCTGGAAATAAAGCCGTATTGTCCTCCCCGATAACCATTCACCACATCCACCAAGTACATCAGATTGGGATCCTGAGCTGGACGGAAACGATGAAAATAAGGTTTGCACAGACCGGAAGCAAACTGGTCGGCACATGTGATAACCACAGCCACCATCACAACGATAAACAGAGCATGAAGCAACTTAGTGTTTTTAAAGATGATATAAATCAACACAATAGCTGCCAGCAGCCAGGTTTTCGTGTCGGATACCACCCACATCACCCCGTCCCAAAACAACGAACCGCTTCCGTTCAGTGCCAAAAGCAGCTGTTGGTCGACTTCAATAAGTTGCTGTATGTCCATAATCAATCACTTCATGCATAAATCACAGGGACACGCCTATGCCGTGCTCTCCATCAATGCTATCCCGCAAATCCGAAAAAGACAGTGTTCCCTGTGCCCGGTTTCAGATTCAATTTTCATATCACTTCGATAGAAGTTGTGGGAAGCCAGCCTTCCTTACCATCTTCCAGCCGGATTTCCTTCCACCCTTTCATCGAATTGTCTTCAATATATACTTTCGTACCTTCGTGCAGCACGAACAAATCGGTACCACTTTCGTTAGGCGTACTTTTTACGGTTATCGTTGGTTCCATCACAATGGCACTCTTGCGGTCTATTACCTTGTTTTTTTGCCCACCAGCAAAAATATTAGCGCACACACATACGACAAGGAACAGCACGGCAGCAATGAAGCCTACTTTCTTCAATATCAAACGATTGCCAAAAATGTACAGTGCCAACCCAGCCAACAAAAGCAAGAAAGCAACAATACCTGTTGTACCCCATTCTTTTTCGCTCATCAAGTTGGTGATGTTTTTCATCCACGTCACGATGAACACTTCACTGGTAGGAGTTATCTGGTCAACAGTCTTACTACGCGCCAAATCAAGATTGAAACGGATGTCGGCATCTCCTGGATTCAGCAACAATGCCCGTTCATAGTTCAGCACCGCTTTGGCTATGTTTTTCGTCTTGTAATAACTGTTGCCCAAGTTGTAATACAGAGCTGCCGACTCACCTTCATCAGCCAATACCGACTCGTATATCTTGATGGCATCTTCAAACTTGTTTTCCTGATAAGCCTTGTCGCCTTCCACTTTCGTGGCTGCAACAGCCAATTGCATTGCGCCTATCAAAAAAACGAACAATATAGACAGTTTTTTCATATCCGGTTTCTCCTTAATTAATTTAATGTTTGATACTGTTCTCCATCTTACCGATGGCATCCACCGAAGTGGCATACACTTTGTCCATTGCCTCGTTCTCATCACCGGGTGCATAGCGGGCGAACTCGCATTCATTCAAGGCATTGATGAATGTCTTTGTCACGTCTTCGGCCACTCCGTGCTTGGTCAGTTCTGCTTCAATGTTATCTTTTGAGAGTTGCGAGACCGGAATACTCAACTTATCGCTGATATATCCCCACAAAGCTTTCAACACTTCATCGTAAAACTCATTTTTCTTATTCTCTGCCAACAACTTTCCTGCCAACTTCATGCGCTTAGTGGCTACTTTGTTAGCTTTCTTGGTCTTCACCTTTGCTACATTGGCGTTCTCGGCCGCCTGCTTGCGGAAGAAAACGACCAGTGCTACAAACACAATAAACGGAATAAGATAACCCAGCCAATATCCCATAGTACCGAAAAAGACTTCGCCTTTCGGGGTAAGTGTCGTATCGCCCAGCTTGATGAAACGTACATCCTGTCCCAATACCTTTACGTTTTCCTTATTAGTAAAGTCAGCTATCACCTGGTCGGCATTACCTTTACCTTTTTCCACCTTCAAATCGTATGCCTCAGTTTTCAAGGTCTTATACGACTGACTCTTTAAGTCAAAATAAACAAATTCCACCGGAGGAATAGTAAAATTGCCGGCATGACGCGGAATAGCAAGATACTCAATAGTTTGCGTACCAGACAATCCTGCACGCGAGACATCGAAATTGTTGGTCACTTTCGGATCATATACTTCAAAATCTTCGGGGAATTTCACTTCCGGACTGGTGATAAGCTTCATATTGCCTGCTCCCTTGATGGTAAGCTTGATGGTCACAGCATCATTGGTCTTCACTTCTTTCGCGTTGATAGAAGATGTCATTGTAAACTCTCCTACTCCTCCTGAAAAGTTCGCTGGCTTAACAGGAAGAGGTTTAACGTTGATGACCACTTTCGGAGCCACAATTTTTTTCTTCACTTCAATATATCCTCCTCCATTGAAGAACGCATCAAAGGGATCATCCGAAATGGTCTGCTGAGCCACGACTCCATCAAAAGTGACAGCAGGAATCTCCAGCTTGCCTGTCTGTTGCGGGAATAAGACATATTGACGCCAAATGATTGTGTTGTAATTACGTCCATTATAGTGCTCCATCGAATATTGCTTCTGCTGGGGCAGTTGGATTTCCTGCATCTGGAAACCCTTCATATCCGGCATGTCCTCCATCAGCTGGCGCAAATTTACCGACGTATAGACTTTATAAGTCAACAAGATAGCTTCTTGCTCATAGACAGTGGTCTTTGATGCAGTAGCTGTAATGAACAAGTCTTTATCGGTGATTCTGCTTCCGGCTAGCTGTCCGCGCGACGATGACGAACCGCCTCCTCCCTGATTAGCCTGCGAATTGCCAGCCGTCTGGTCGGGCGGGAGCACCTTGATGGTGAGCGCATTCGAAAACACTTTTTCCCCGTCCACCTCAATGCTGGCAGCCGGAATGGTATATGTACCTTCCTTGCCTGCCATCAAGATGTAAGTATATGTGATGGAACTGCTCGAAGACACCTTTCCGTTAATGATTTGCGTACTGGACTGTTGCGAACGAGTAGGTCCCATCAACACATCAAATCCTTTGATGGATGGAGCCAGAAAATCTTTCACTTTTTGTGTATTTACTGTAAATGTCAGTCGGAACTGGTCGCCACTTACCACAACTTCTGGTGCGTTGGCAGTAAGCGTTGCTCCATTCTTTGCCTGCATCGGCAAAGCCGCAATGACTAACAGTAGTAAGAAGATAAGTTTTCTCATTGTGTATTATTGTTTTATTTACAGTTGGCTAAATTTTCCGGTTTCTTACCAGTCTTTTTCCAGCTTTCGCCCTTCCACGCGGACACCTTTTTTCACTTTGTCCTGCACGTTCTTTTCATCCTGCATTGCAGCTCTCAGTAACTGTTCGGCATTTTCCTTCGACATTTGGTTCTGCTGCTGTTGCTGCTGTTGCTGATTCTGCTGTTGCTGATCTTTCTTTTGTTGGTCTTGCTGGTCTTTATTCTGTTGTTTTTCGTCTTGCTTCTGGTCTTGCTTCTGTTGCTGTTGTTGATCCTGTTGCTGATTTTGCTGCTGGTCTTTCAATTGTTTTTGTGCCAAAGCAAGGTTGTAACGCGTTTCATTGTCTTTCGGATTGTTTCGCAAGGCTTCCTTATAAGCTTCAATGCACTGTGGCAACTGTTTCGATGATTGCAGAATGACACCCATATTATGGTAAATCTGTGCCAGCTTCATTTTATCTTTCTCCACATGCCGTGCAGCCTCGTATTGCTCCATTGCCTCCTTGGCCTTTTGTTGCATCAGCAACGAATTTGCCAGATTATACATTGCATCGGTCGACTTTGGCTCCAGTTCCAAAGCCTTACGGTAATCCACTTCTGCCTTCACATAAGTGCTATCTTTGTAAAGCTTGTTGCCACTCCGCAAATAATCGCGTTCGCTTTTCTGACAATAAGCAGCGACCGATACGAGCATGAATCCAAGCAGTAAAATATATCCTTTTCGTCCCATAATCAATCCTGTTTAAATAGTTTCACGTTCTTAAAGAGCGGATTTCTCCGTTCCAGTATCATCAAGTCGACAGCTAGCAAAAGCAAAGCCATCCATGCCAAAACCTGGAATTGTTCGTCAAACTCGGTAAATACTTGTGTCTCCACATCTGCCTTTGCCAATTTGTTGATTTCGGCATTCAAAGCACGTTCGGCATTATTAGTATTATCCACACGTACATACATCCCGTTTCCCGCTTTAGCTATCTCCTGACACATCTGCTCATTTAAACGAGTGATAATGACATTGCCATCTTTATCACGACGATATTCATTATTGCTGCCTGCCGGAATAGGAGCACCATCGGGTGACCCCACTCCCAATACAAACACCCGTACTCCTTGCTTGGCTGCCTGTTGTGCTGCTTCCACCGCTCCTCCTTCGTGGTTTTCACCATCAGTAATAAGCACGATGGCACGTCCCACACCCGTATTTGGTGTAAAACTCTTCATTGCCAAGTCAATAGCACCACGGATATCAGTTCCTTGAGTAGAAATGAGCGACGGACTGATGGTTTCCAAAAACATCTTGGCCGATATATAATCACTGGTAATAGGCAACTGGGTAAAGGCTTCACCGGCAAAGACAATCATAGCCACTTTGTCATTGTTGAATGTCTCGACTAAACGTGAAATAAGTTTTTTTGATTTTTCCAGCCTACTGGGTGTCACATCTTCTGCCAGCATTGAATTCGAAATGTCCAGTGCCACGACAGTTTCCACTCCCTGCCGTTTCACAGTTTCCATTTTAGATCCGAATTGCGGACGTGCCAGCATGAATATGACCATTGCCAATGCTGCGAACACCAGCCAAAACTTAACATCGGGACGATACTTCGATACGTCAGGCATCAGATGCGCCAATAATTCCGGATCACCGTACTGACGGATTTTCTTACGCCTGCGCCAGTTGGAATACAAGTACAGTCCAATCAGTACCGGCAATACAAATAGCAAATATAAATATATGGGTTCTCCAAATCGAAACATAGCTTTTCTTTTTTAAGGTATTTTCTTTAATACAGTATTACGCAAGACAAGCTCAAGCAAAATGCACAAGAATGCCACCAAGGCAAAAGGCAGATAAGCCTCCTCACGCTTGCTGAATTCTTTCACGTTCAGTTTGGTCTTTTCCAACTTGTCAATCTCGCGGTAGACTTCTTCCAACTTAGAGTTGCTTGTGGCACGGAAGTAGTTTCCGTTCGTAGTACCAGCTATCTGGATCAGAGTCTGCTCATCTATTTCCACGGGCACGTTCACATATTGGATACCCGCATAAGTAGGCATCGGATAAGGTGCCGTTCCATTTGTTCCCACCCCGATGGTGTACACCCGAATACCGAACTGCTTGGCTATTTCGGCCGCCGTCAGTGGTGAAATATCTCCTCGGTTATTGCTGCCATCAGTCAACAGAATAATCACTTTCGACTTTGCCTTACTGTCCTTCAGGCGACTGATAGAATTCGCAAGCCCCATACCGATAGCTGTTCCGTCCTCAATCAACCCACGTTGTGCAATGTCACCCTTAATGCTGTTGAAAAGATTCAGCAACACAGCATGGTCGATGGTAAGCGGACATTGCGTAAATGCTTCTCCGGCAAAAATAGTCAGCCCAATATTATCGTTGGGACGCCCGTTGATAAATTCGGCAGCTACTTTCTTTGCTGCTTCCAGACGATTGGGTTTCAGGTCTTCGGCAAGCATACTGGTTGAAACGTCAACCGACAGCATGATGTCTATACCTTCTATCTCCGTGTTTTGCCAGTTGTCGGTAGTTTGCGGACGCGCCAGCACCAGCACAATCATCACAAAAGCCGCAATGCGCAACAAGAAAGGCGCATGAAGCAAATACAATTTCCAGCTTCGTGGTGCATTCATGTACATGCGGGTCGTGGAGACCTGCATAGTAGGCTCTGTTTTTTTTCTTCGTATAAAATACCACACAATGTAAGGTATCAGCAGGAGCAACAAAAACAGGTATTCAATATTTGCAAAAATCATAGTCTCTACAGTTTAATTAATTAGAAGAACAAATCGATGATATGCCGGACCACCAAGTATATACATACCACAGCACCGATACTTACAACGGCAATGCTACATATCAAGGCGATACGTCCTCGTTTCGAACGTTTTTCTTCTACACGGATTTCGGTCGGTTCTTTCTTTGCATTCGGATCTTCTTCCACCTTGGTCTGGTTTATGAAATCGATGGCATTCACCAAATTCATATCGTTTTCATTCATCAGCGGCGCATGTTTGGCAAACTTCACCAAATCGGCCGTTTCGAATAAGAGTTTCAGGTCGTCAATGGAACGTTGATCTTTTTCTTCCAACAACCGGTCAATAATTTCAGCCGAAGTCATTTCCATCGCATTAAATCCGAAACGCTCCTTGATATATGTACGGATGGCCTCGGTCAACTCCGTATAATACAGCTTCGGGTCATCGCGTTGCACTTGCTTGTCCGCCTTTATCTCTTCTATCTTTTTCATTGCTACCTGATGAGGAGGCAATTTAGGCTCTATCTTGATAATCTTGATAATCGGCTTGTTGTCACGATAGCGTATGACGAGAAATACAGCCAAAGCACCCAATATCAGCATCAGGATACCCGAATAGACCAATGGAGCTACATCGTCCCATGTGATGGGTACTTCACGAATAGCTTTCGGACCGAAGAACTGGTCAGGATGTAACGTGTCTACCGGAATGGAATACACTTTCAATGCCAAAGCTTTCGAAAAATAAGGTGTGCCGTTCACCTTCACTTCGAAGGGAGGTAAATAATACAATGCCGAATCAAACGAAGTAACCGTATATTCCTGCGAAATCAGCCATCGTTTGTTTTCATTCAGCAATTGAGTGTCTGGTTTGGCTACATCCAACACTTCCACACCTCTTACCAACGTATCACGCAGCAAGGGAAGCTGCAACTTCTGATTGGCATCCATACTGACCTGAAGTTTGATTTTCGCCTGCTCACCGATAAGCAGCTGCAACGAGTCGATGGTAGCATCCACCGTCACTTGTGCCTTTACTTCCGGAAAAGCAAAAAACAACAACGCCAGCACGCATCCCAACATTTTCAGCAGCTTCTTGCTACATATATATAATAATGTGTATTTCATAATCTGTCACTCTCAATTTCGTTTCGCAAATAAAGTAAGCAACGCCTTTACATAATCTTGGTCGGTTCGCACCGAAACCGAATCCACATTACTGTGTGTAAAAATACCGGACAGCTTCTGCTGACGCTCCAACCACCAGGCATGATGAGCATTACGCAAAGCCTTGGACGAAGTGTCTATCCATTGTTCATGACCCGTCTCGGCATCATGTACTTTCATCAATCCCACATTGGGCAATTCTTCCATACGACGGTCATACACTTGCACAGCCACAACATCGTGCTTGCGATTAGCTATGGTCAGCGCATTCTGGTAATCGTGCTCATCAATGAAATCGCTCAACATAAAAGCTGTACACCGTTTTTTCAACACGTTAGTCAAGTATTCTATCACACACTGAATATTGGTACGCGTGCTGGTAGGCTGAAAATCCAATAATTCGCGAATGATGTACAAAATGTGCTTACGTCCCTTTTTGGGTGGAATAAACTTTTCGATACGGTCAGAAAAAAAGATAACACCGATTTTATCATTGTTCTGGATGGCAGAGAAAGCCAATGTGGCAGCTATCTCGGTCACCATATCTTTTTTCAACTGATGCACCGTACCAAAATCCAAGCTGTTCGACACATCGACCAACAGCATTACAGTCAGTTCCCGCTCTTCCTCAAACACCTTGACAAAAGGTTTGTCGAAACGAGCGGTCACATTCCAGTCTATGTCGCGCACATCATCTCCGTATTGGTACTCGCGAACTTCAGAAAAAGCCATTCCCCTCCCCTTAAAGGCCGAGTGATATTGTCCTGCAAAGATATTGCTAGACAATCCGCGGGTTTTAATTTCAATCTGACGTACCCGTTTTAACAACTCACTTGTTTCCATCTGTTTCATTTACAATTAACAACCTACAATTTACAATGAACAACTTACCTAATGGAGAAATTACATCCGCTCATCTGTTAATTGCTCCTTGTTAAACCGGTAAAAGGCACGTATGCTTGCACCTGTTTGCGTGTAAGCATACGTCAATTTATAATGCATAGCAATCAGGGTACTTCTACCTTATTCAGGATCTTGCTGACTATTTCATCCGAAGTGACATTTGTCGCTTCCGCCTCATAAGTCAACCCGATACGGTGCCGCAACACATCGTGTGCAATGGCACGTACATCTTCGGGGATAACGTATCCACGACGCTTGATGAAAGCATAGCTACGTGCAGCCAATGCCAAATTGATGGAGGCACGTGGCGAACCACCAAAACCAATCAGATTTTTCAAGTCTTTCAAATCGTATTTTTCAGGATAACGGGTAGCAAACACAATGTCGGCAATGTATTGCTCGATTTTCTCGTCAAGGTATACCTGACGCACTACCTTACGTGCCTCAATGATATCTTCAGCCTTCAGGATAGGACGCACCTGAATCTTTTCTCCGGAAATATTCTGACGAATGATTTTCTTTTCTTCTTCCAACTTCGGATAGTCAATAATCACCTTCAGCATGAAACGGTCCACTTGTGCTTCAGGCAACGGATAAGTACCCTCCTGTTCTATTGGATTTTGGGTAGCCATTACCAAAAATGGTGAAGGCAGGTCGAACGTCTCTTTGCCCAGTGTCACCTGGCGTTCCTGCATGGCTTCCAGTAAAGCACTCTGCACTTTTGCCGGTGCACGGTTGATTTCATCCGCCAAGATGAAATTGGCAAAAATAGGTCCCTTGTTAGTGACAAACCGTTCATCTTTCTGACTGTATATCATCGTACCAAGGATATCGGCAGGCAATAAGTCCGGAGTAAATTGGACACGGCTATATTTTGAATCTATTAATGAAGCAAGTGTTTTGATTGCCAAAGTCTTTGCCAATCCCGGAACACCTTCCAACAAGATGTGTCCATCCGACAACAAGCCAATCAGCAAGGATTCCACCAAATGTTTCTGTCCTACAATCACTTGGTCCATACCAGTCATCAGGTTAGTAACAAACGCACTTTCGCGTTCTATTCGTTCATTCAATGCACGAATATCAATAGCTTCAGCCATAGTTTTTCTTTATTTTTTATATGTTAAGTATTCTGTTTTTCTTATCGGCCTCAAAAGTACGGCATAATATTAACAGGAACAACTAATTTTTATTAAAAAAAGTAGCTGCCTTTCTGCATTTAAATCTTATTGGACTAAAGTTTTTTAAAATGGTCTTCATCGCTTCGGAACCAGCTTCGGAACACGTATGGAAGTACCTACAGGAATATCGTTGACATCTTTCAATATTTCCCGGTTGTAACGGGCAAGGTAAGTCCACAAATTCTTGTTACCATAATATCGCAAAGCAAGACGAGCCAAACTCTCTCCCCTGCGAAGTGTATGCGTGGCCAGTGTTCCTACAATATCATAGCGTACTGTATCCGGCAAACAGAGCGGAGAAGATGGCAATCCGACCGTTTCACGATGTTTAGAAGCAGGCAAGCTGTCTACTGTCATAGCCTGTTCAGACACAACCGTACCCTTCGGTTCTTGTCGTGTTTCAGACAACACCTTTACTACTGAGTCAGGTATATATCGTCTGCCGGAAAACAAGACCCAACCCATAACACCGCCTATAATAACACCGATCAATAAAACGGAAGCAATAAAACACCAAGGCAAGCGCGGTTTCTGTTTTTGTTTTTCTACATCAAAGCGGTTTTCCGGAAACAAAGGTACAGGCTCATACTTCTCTTCTTCTGTTTCCGGCTTCATACCTTCTGTCTGTTGCAACGGTTCCGGATGTACTTCCGGTTCAAACGCAGCAGGTTCTCTTTCATCCGAAGCAGGAATTTCCATCTGTGCCTCTTCCGAGGCAATGGCTTTCTCTTCTTCCTCTACCATATCATCGAAATGAGCAGACTCATTCAACAGAACGGTTTCAAAGTGACTGAACGGCTTGTTGACCAACTCACGCATAGATACATCCGGCATAAACGAAAGACACGATCTTCCAGCATTCCCGTCATCGGAATCTATCAGCTTGAAGGTTCCCAAACCTTTAATTTTCACATATTTGTCGGTTGCCAATGTTTCTTTTATCAAGGCGAAAAAAGCTTCGACAAACGCTTCTGCATCTGCCTCTTCCATCTGGTGGCGTTGCGCCAACAACATCACCAGTTCTTCTTTTGTGAATTTATCATCCATTAGCAAACGAACTGTTTTTATGTTTTTCTAACTCATAAGAAGCCGGTTCAAATATCAATACAAGTTTCGGAGGTACCAAAAAACGTTGCTTGGACGCCGGGTTATACACAATCCGTTCCAACTCTTTCTTTACACTGAATGTACCGAAACCGTCGAAATCCAGCCTTTTCCCTTCCTGTAACTGTTCGCCCATAATGTCTACCATCGAAGCAATTAACTGTGCTGCATCCTTATTGGTATATCCCAACCGGCGTGACAATTCTCCTGTCAACTCCTTGTTATTCATAGTCTTATTTTACGCTAGAATTTCCGATAACAGTTGACGAGCTGACAAAGTAGAAAACCTTGCCAACTCGTCAACCGTTAATTATCAACTAATTATTTCAGCATATAAATCAAAATCATCGGCATCATAAACTTTCACGCGGTGAAAAGAACCTATATGCAAGATTTTGCCTTCATCTTTCACCAATACTTCAGGATCTACCTCTGGCGAATCAAATTCGGTCCGGCCCACATAATATTCACCTTCTCTACGGTCGATAATAATCTGGAATTCTTTACCGATTTTGGCATGACACTGCTCGTTTGAAATTTCCTGCTGAATTGCCATCAGTTCGTCCAGCCGGCGCTGCTTCACTTCTTCCGCAACATCGTCTTTATAGTGGCGTGCCGAATACGTACCCTCTTCTTCCGAATAGGCAAATGCCCCCATACGTTCGAACCGGGCATGACGCACAAACTCTTTCAACTCCTCGAAATCTTGCTCAGTCTCACCTGGAAATCCTACCATCAACGTGGTACGCAAATGAATACCCGGCACTTCATGGCGGAACTGCTCAATCAAAGCGTAGGTTTCTTCTTTCGTAACATGACGGCGCATCCGTTGTAACATATTATCACTGATGTGTTGCAAGGCAATATCCATGTACTTGCACACATTACTGTGCTCACGCATCACACGAAACAAATCTTGCGGGAAATGTGCCGGATAAGCATAATGCAGGCGAATCCATTTCACACCCGGAATTTCAGCCATCTGTTCAATCAATTGCGGAAGCATTTGCTTCTTATAAAGGTCAATACCGTAATAAGTCAGCTCTTGCGCTATCACCTGAAACTCTTTCACTCCTTGTGCAACAAGCAGGCGCACTTCATCCAGAATTTCCTCCATCGGGCGCGAGACATGCTTGCCTGTAATGATAGGTATGGCACAATAGGCACATTTCCGGTCACACCCTTCCGAAATCTTCAGGTATGCATAATGCTTGGGAGTTGTCAAGTGACGTTCGATGGCATATTCAGAATGGAAAGTCTTACCCAAATCGGCAAGCAACTCGTTCCAGTTAAACTTTCCGTAAAACTTATCCACCTGAGGAATTTCCACTTGTAAATCTTTCAAGTAGCGCTCTGACAAACACCCCATAACGTAGAGTTTCTTCAACCGCCCTTCTTCTTTAGCCTGGCAGAATTCTAAAATCATGTTGACAGACTCTTCCTTGGCATCGCCGATAAACCCACAAGTGTTGATGACCGCAATTTCTCCTTGCGGATTTTCACTGTCATGTGTCACCCTATAACCGTTCAATTCAAGCTGCTTCATCAGTTTTTCCGAATCAACCAGGTTCTTCGAACAGCCCAAAGTGATGATATCAATCGTATTTTTTCTCATTCAACTTTACTTATTTGTTTCCAAACAGTGAATCCACAAATTCGCGGCGGCGGAATATCTGCAAATCTTCCATGCCTTCGCCCAGCCCGATGTATTTCACTGGAATCTTAAACTGGTCAGAAATACCGATTACGACACCTCCTTTGGCAGTCCCGTCCAGTTTGGTAATAGCCATTGCATTGACTTCTGTTGCCAATGTAAACTGTTTAGCCTGCTCGAAAGCATTCTGTCCCGTAGAACCATCAAGCACCAGCAACACTTCATGAGGAGCATCAGGCACCACCTTCTTCATCACATTCTTGATTTTGGTCAATTCGTTCATCAGGCCGATTTTATTGTGCAGACGTCCAGCCGTATCAATGATGACCACATCGGCATGATTTGCCACTGCCGAACTCAACGTATCGAATGCCACTGAAGCAGGATCAGAACCCATTTTTTGCTTTATAACAGGCACCCCTACCCGTTCGCCCCATATCACGAGTTGTTCTACAGCAGCTGCACGGAAAGTATCGGCAGCTCCCAAATAGACCGACTTGCCGGCTTTCTTAAACTGATAGGCAAGCTTGCCGATAGTGGTGGTCTTTCCTACTCCGTTTACGCCCACTACCATGATGACGTATGGCGTCTTTCCTGCGGGAATATCAAAATCATCTGCATCTACCGTATTGTTTTCAGTCAGCAGGGCTGCTATTTCCTCACGCAAGATGTTGTTCAGTTCTTCGGTATTGATGTATTTGTCTTGTGCCACACGCTTCTCGATGCGCTTGATGATTTTCAGCGTGGTTTCCACACCTACGTCCGAAGTAATCAGCACTTCTTCCAGATTGTCCAGCACTTCGTCATCTACCTTGGATTTGCCTGCCACAGCCCGGGCTATCTTGCTAAACACGCTCTGCTTGGTTTTCGACAATCCTTTGTCCAACGTTTCCTTCTTTTCCTTCGAGAAAAAACTAAATATTCCCATACGATATGTCTTTATGTTATCTGCTATGTTTGTGCAAATATACGGATTTTTCTCTAAAACAAACGAATGAGTTTATTAGTTTGTCAAGGCAAACACATCTAAATTATACAGATTACCCGATTCCGGAAAGAAGATTATCCCATTTTGGAAAGAGGATTATTTGCTCCAGTACCAAAATCTGCCCTTAAAAATCGTACCGTACATGAATGAAACAAAAAGCCTTGCGGCTTCCGGCGTTTATTACAACGGCAGATAGCTGCAAGGCTTCATTGAAATAAGAAACAAGTTCTTAGACAATTCTGTAAAATAAACAGTTCATAAATTTGTTCAATAGCCTTCGTTCTGAGTCCAATTAGTATTGGTATCCATCACTCCCAAAGGAATTGGCATTACACGACGCCACAATTCAGTTTTAGCTTCAGGATGAACCACATTTTTCCACCCCCAATCGTTTTCAAACTGACCGAAACGAATCAAATCTTGACGTCTCCACATCTCACAAATAAACTCACGGCCACGTTCATCCAGCAATTCTTGGAATGTAACGGCACCTTCCGAAATGTGAGGAGCACTTGAACAATCGCGTACCTGATTTATCAACGAAGCTGGGGTATCACCTCTAGTCGAAGTTGCCCCACGCAGAATACACTCTGCTTTCGTCAGCAATATATCGGCATAACGGAAAATTGGAATGTCATTTCCACTCAGACGGTCGCGAAGGTCGTAATCATCAGGAATGCTCGGATATTTGCCCAAATGATAACCTTTCATAATATTAGGAGCTTCTGAGTCGGCACCAACATCCAAGGTAGGCAGGTCAACGAAATCACTTGTTTCAAGTTGCTTGTAAGTAACTTGCTGTCCTTGGTACATCAACGGCTGGTCTGTAAAGACATAATTATTATTATAATCAGCCACATATTGCGGACCTCCCAAAATCATTTCATTGCGTTCGTCACCCGGCAAATTGAAACGAGCAACACATTCAGGAATCAAAATATAAGCTCCTGCAACCGATTTTGAAGGTAAAAATCCCCACGGACCATTGTCACAGTTATTGGCTTTTTTAAATGTCATAAAGCGGTCCAACTGGTGTCCGCCCACATACTTTGTAGGATTTGCCACCGGATCGAAATCCATAGCATAAATGAAATCCTTAACCTGCACACCATTATTAGGGAAGAATTTTTGGCGATAACCTGTACCTACTTCAAAAAGTTTTGAATCGGTGATACTATCACACCAAGCCACACAATCATTCAGTTTTTCGTTTGGCGTATCATTAGTTACTGATTTTACATCACCGCAAGTATATACACCCCAATTCAAATATAGTTTGACCAGCAATGCTTCTGCCATCCACTTATTAGGACGGCCATACGTATTATCATTGTTTTCTGCCGTCAATTGAGGAATAACAGACAATAATTCCTGTTCTATCCAACGGGCAACTTCAGCGCGAGGTGCACGTTCTATCACTTCACCTTCTGCCGGTGTATGATCAAGCAAGGGTACATCACCATACAAATCCATCATCATGAAATGATAAAAAGCACGGATAGCACGTACAGGAGCAATCGTCGTATTATTCTCAACATCTTCACCTCCGGTCAACTCCATAATCACCGAATTGCAATAAGAGACACCTGACATCAGGTCTCCCATCTGCCCTACACCAGGAGTGTCGGATCGCAGGTCGTGAACTGTAGGGAAAAGCAATCGGCCGCTGTCATAATATCCGCCATTGAAACAAACTCCCATCAGTTCATCACCTTGGAGCATTACACCTTCCCAGTAGTTACGCCCCAATCCTGCTTCGTTCTGCAAATAATAATAGCATCCTTCCAACTTGGCACTCAAGGCAATAGGATTATCCGGATAAGTAGTATATTGGGTATCGATTACCGTATCAAGGTCAGTGCACGAAGCAGCACCGACAATCATGCCTGAAAATAGCAAAAGTTTAATATATGGTTTCATAGTCTATTCTATTTATTAAAAGTTAATAGTTGCACCGATAAGGAATTGGCGAGTACGTGGATAATGGTCATTACGAGAATCTACACCAGGCTCCAAACCTCCCAAATTGATTTCCGGGTCACGTCCTTTATAACCTGTGATTGTAAATACATTATTGCACGAAGCATAAATACGCAAGTCACGCAACCATCCGTTTAAGTTGCGGAATGTATAACCTAATGTGAGGTTTGACAAACGGAAATAAGAACCATTTTCCAAATAACGGTCAGAAGGCATAGCCGAGTATGTATCTGTCGGCCTTTGTTCAGTTACGACCGATGCCAAGACGTTCTTGCCTTCCGCAATACTCTGAATGTTACTGAAATAAGCACGTCCTTCATCGAATATCTTCTGCCCGAACACGCCGGTAAAGAAAGCGGTAAGATCCCAGTTCTTATACGTAAAGGTGTTGTTCCAGCCCATTGTCAGTTTCGGTTGTGCATTTCCCACGATGGTCCGGTCATCTTCACCCGGAGTAGTTGTCGTCTCTCCTGTACGTTCCCCAGTTTCAGGGTCGTGTACATAAAACGTAGATACACCGTCATCATTATACCCAGCCCATTCATACATATAGAAAGTACCAATGGGTTCTCCCTCTATGATACGTTGGATAGTAGCTGTAGACGCATTCGGTAAATTTGGATTATAACGGTTCAAGACACCTGCATTAAATTCCTGGTTAGACACGCTCACTACCTTATTGCGGTTGTGCGAGAAGTTAAGCGAAGCATTCCATGTGAAATCGCGTGTTTGCACCGGAGTTGCATTGATGGTCAATTCAACACCTCGGTTGCTCATTTTACCTACGTTTGCTGTCAAACTTCCTACTGGATAATAGCTGGTAGATACAGGATAATCCCAAATCATATCTTTGGTAGACTTGTCATAATATTCAATTGTACCGTTCAGACGACCACCGAAGAAAGAGAAATCAAGACCGATGTTGAACATAGAAGTTGTTTCCCACTTCAAATCCGGATTGACATTACGAGCAGCATTCAAATTTTTGTAACTGCCTGTCTGTCCTGTAGAAGGATCAATGTAATTGAAACGAGAACCGCCTTGATAATAAAAACGTGCCGTATAAATATTGAAACCGGTTGCATTACCGCTCTGCCCCCAACCTACATGCAATTTCAAGTCATCGAAAATATTCAAATCCTTAATGAATTTCTCATCCGACAAACGCCATGCAGCGGAGAATGAGGGGAAAGTGGCCCAACGGTTGTTGGCACCGAAGTTGGAAGAACCGTCACGACGTACAGTAGCTTGGAAAATATATTTGCTCTTATATGAATAATTGACACGAGCATAGAATGAAATCATACGTACAGTCTGGCGTAGATTTGCCCATACAGGGTCGGCATCCCATGAGTTAGCAAGACCAATGTTATTCCACCACAATTCATCATTATAAAAATTATAACCGCGTGCCCCAAAACCTTCACCTGTATTTTGTTCTTCCCACGAATAGCCAGCCAACAGATTTAACGTATGATCATCTTTAAATGTTTTATCATAGTTGGCATAAATTTCCATCAGTTTTTTAATATCTTCAGTTGTGTTACGACTCGTTTCACCATTGCGGAAATTGGTTTGTGACTGATGCGAATAATAGTCTTTATAGCTGTAGTTCTGGTTCTCATACGAGAAGTTCGCATTGAGCATCAAACCATCAATAATTTTCAAGTTTACCTTACCTGTTGCCTGTAAACGCTTATAAGTAGCTTCACTTTGATCTTCATAAATCATTGAAAGCGGATTAATATTTTGCGAAATACCTAAATCGCTATACCAACTCCCATCACTGTTCTTTACTGGAACTAATGGTGAATAATAATACATGGCATTATAAACCGAAGCTCCTTGGTCTCCACGAGGCACTCCCCATTCGTTACGAATATTTCCATTCAATCCTACACCAATAGTCAAACGGTCTTTCAACATTTTCGACTCCACATAACTACGGACTGTGAAAATGTCGTTACCAACACGCTTGATAATACCATCTTGCGAAATATAGTTGATACTGGCATTATAAGTCGTGCTCTTACTTCCTCCGCTAATGGAAAGATTATGATTATGCGAAAAGCCAGTGCGTTGTACTTCTTTTGCCCAATTGGTGTTGGCTCCTTTGTCATTAGCGATGGTAATCCCATTTTCACGGGCATAAGTACGTAATTGGTCTGCCGACATCATCTCCCAGTCATTATGAATCTTATCCCAAGCCACATAGCCGCTATAAGTCACACGTGCCGGACCTTCTTGCCCACGTTTAGTAGTGACCATGATAACGCCATTGGCTGCTTTCGAACCATAGATTGCCGTAGCCGAAGCATCACGCAACACATCAATAGATTCAATATCGGCTGGTGAAATCAAGTTAAGGTTAACTCCCGGAATACCGTCGACCACATAAAGCGGCGAGCTGGAACCATTCAAGGTAGAAGCTCCACGCAAATTGATGGAGTTCACGCCCCCATTAGGATCTGAGTTCTGTACAATCACTAACCCCGGCACTTTACCTTGCAGCAATTGCCCCGGCTCAGTATAGGCACCTACATTCATATCCTTTGCCTTTACAGAAGTGATGGAACTAGTCACATCTTTGCGTTGCATCGAACCGTAACCGATAACCACCACTTCATCAAGCAATTGCGTGTCATCCTGCATTGTTACATTCAAGTTTCTGGATTTCACTTGAACCTCTTGCGTCAAGTATCCGATGTAGGAAAACACGAGGGTTTTGCCTTGCGATACCGTTATGGCATATTTACCGTCCGTATCGGTAATGCTACCATTAGTAGTTCCCTTTTCCACTACACTTACCCCTATCAATGGCGTCCCAGTCTTGTCTTTCACAATACCCGTCACCATGTTTTGGGCAAATGCATACATACTCACTAAAAGAAAAACCGCGAGAGAAAACAGGTTTCTCTGCGTCTGCCTGTTTGTTACTAGTTTGCTTTGCATAAATTTGTATAGATTTAATTAATTAACTATTCAATAGCAAAATTAAACATATTCTGTAACACTTATTACATCGATGGCATAATTTTTTCTAATCGGAGTTATTTTTTATAAAACTTACGTCACTAAAAACACTGTAAGCATATATCGGACTCTTTTCGTTAACATTATTTTAATATTACAGGCTCACATGGAGAAGGCAATACAAGTTTTTTTAAACTGTCTTGAATTTATCGCGTGCTGATTTGGGATGAGTTTTTAAGGCTGCGTATAGAATCGGGTAGGAGGTAAATGCTAATCATAGAAAGGCATTTGCCTCCTACTTTCACATTTACCGACCTCCCACACCACCGTACAAGCGGTTCCGCATACGGCGGTTTCGCGCTTTCTCATCTCACGATGTGTGGCAAGTTGTTTTCAGCCATCCCTCGGACTAGCGTCACTCCTACTCTATTGTCGGATTCCGTCCTATCGTGGTGAGTAGGGAAGCTCCTTTCGGACATCTGACTACAAAAGAGTCTCAAGGGTAGCAGTCATTTACTATTGCACTGCGCGATTCGGTCCTTCCCCATAGACACACGTGTCTTAGGTACTATAACCTCTGCTGACTTCTCACGGCAAGCTTTACTCCGTCAGGGCACATCGAATGGGTACGTCTTCGCCATGCGTCCGTGAGACCTCCTCGGATAAGGGCATTGTCTTTCCATCTTATGCCTACTTCATTTACACCGACCGTTCCGAATAGCTATCGGGCTTTGGTTTGTGTAGAAACCTTACCCACGGTCAAATGCCTTGTATGAAGTTTCTGTTCGTTAGACCAGATGTTTGCCGCCGGCTTCCTTCAGATTCCACCTCGCGATGGACACCCTTGCCTTGGGCTATGTGATTCCCGCTATTAGGGCTCACTCGGGACTTACACCCGTTAGACAATGCTCATGCCGAGCGTACTACTAAAAAAAACTCCTTTCGAAATCGAAAGGAGTTTTAATGATATAATTAACTCTAATTAAAGCCTTATTTCTTAAAAAAGTCCTGAACTTTTTCATTAGGTACCATCTGTTCGTCAAAAACATAAGCACCAGTCTTCGGCGACTTAACCATTTTGATAACCTTTGTATAAGAACGGCCTTCTTTTCCTGTCTGAAGGGTTGCGACTGTTTTCTTTGCCATGGTGTCTTATTATTTAATTTCTTTGTGAACTGTTACTCTTTTCAAAATAGGATTGTATTTCTTCAATTCCAATCTCTCGGGTGTATTCTTTCTATTCTTCGTAGTGATGTAACGAGAAGTACCCGGCATACCACTATCTTTCATTTCAGTGCATTCCAAGATTACTTGCACTCTGTTGCCTTTAGCTTTCTTAGCCATACTTTTACTCTCCTTTTAATTAACCAACGATTTTGATAGTTTTCCAATCACAGTAACCTTTCGCAACAGCTTCATTCAGTGCTGCATCCAGCCCTTTCTTATTAATAATTCTCAAGCCGTTAGCACTAATCTTCAGGCTAATCCAGCAATCTTGTTCTACATAGTAGAATTTTTTTGTAAACAAGTTCACATCGAACGTTCTTTTCGTTCTTCTTTTTGAGTGTGAAACGTTGTTGCCAATCATGGCTTTCTTTCCGGTAATTTGACAAATTTTCGACATTTCTATCTAGTTTTTATAGTTTTATTTCTATGCTCCTTAAAACGGAGTGCAAAGTAAGCGGTTTTATTTTACATATGCAAGTTTTTCTTCAATAAATTGCCTTTTATTGCTCATTTTCTTTGTTTTGGCAAATAGAGAGCAACAGTTGAAGCACATTTTTAGTAGCAAACTGGATATTTTTGTCGCGTCCCTCGTCTTCTGTCAGCTTGAGTGTCATAATTTTGTCTTTACTCCCGGCTGCCAGCCAAATGGTACCGACAGGCTTCTCGGGAGTACCTCCACCCGGTCCGGCAATGCCCGATGTAGCCATGGCATAATCAGTCCCAAAAGTATCAATAGCTCCCTTCACCATTTCGATTACGGTTTCTTCACTCACCGCTCCGCATGCCTGAAGGGTTTCCGCTTTTACATGCAACAAGTTTTCCTTCACTTCATCGGCATATGCTACCACTCCACCTTTATAAAAACGTGAGCTACCGGGTACTGCCGTAATGATGGCTGCTACATTTCCGGCCGTACAACTTTCTGCAGTTGCCAATGTATAACCTTCTCTCCAAAAGATTTCGCTGATTTCCTTGCTCAGCTTTTTAGTTTCTACTGACATGTCCTTTATCTGTTTTTTAGTTAATAACTTCGTCCAGGAGTCAAAAGCCAATAGCCAGACTTTCGAAAACCGGCATAAAAAGGATTGCTTCTGATTTCCTTCAACTCCTTATTATATTATATTAATAATATCTGCAAACAGCCAATATATACCCCCTAAAAAAGAACATATACTGCATCGGCAGTTGAATATATACTGCATCTGCGATTGAATATATACTTCATCGGCAGTTGAATATATCTTCATCGGCGAACGCAGTACTACTACGTTTTTAACCCGAACAAACTGGCTATGCAGACATTCATCAGAAACTGTTTAAAATTTCCAATAAAGCAATATTATATCAGGTCCTTTTGAGCTTGCTACCGGTCTGTTTTCCCGGTTTTATCCGGAAAGTAACCACCTCATCCCTGTATAAATCAGAAAAGCAGCCCCGATTATGTCCAGAAACTGTTTTGAATTTCTACAGAAAGTCTCTCAAAACAAACCTGAGCAAATTTCAAACAGGTTCTAAGAAGCTGTTTTGAATTTCTCCAAAAAGTTTTTCTTGGCTTGATGTATCCGTTTTCGTGTGTGCTTTGGGCGATT
>NZ_NFIC01000016.1:0-36669 GCF_002161565.1 Bacteroides sp. An51A | reverse complement strand
AAGAAGCTGTTTTGAATTTCTCCAAAAAGTTTTTCTTGGCTTGATGTATCCGTTTTCGTGTGTGCTTTGGGCGATTTTTTGGTTCTTTTCGCTCCTGTTCTTCGTCAGATAGCCCGCTATCTTCCTCATCACAGAAGCGAAAATGCCTCAAAAACTCATCCCAAATCATCGCACGATAAATTCAAAACAGCTTCTTAATTTTTGAGGTCATTTACTGAATATCCTTGATTCAGTATTGTTCTGCCATATTATTGCAATGTGCCAGCTTCGGCTGCTTGTATCATTTGCTGGCTGGCATACATATATACCTCTACACGCCGGTTTTCTTGACGGCCTGCTTCGGTGCTGTTGTCTGCAACCGGATTGCTTTCGCCCAATCCTTCCACTGTTTTGATTTGTGAGGCAGTAGTACCGCAACTGAGAAGGTAGCTGGATACACTTTGTGCTCGTTCTTGTGAGAGGGCTTGATTTTTCTGTACACTTTGTTCTGCGGTGCTGTTTTTCCAACCCGTATTGTCGGTATATCCATAGATGGCTACATCCATATCGGGATTTTGGATTAATACGTTGTTGGCAAATTTGCTTAGAGCCGCTTTGGCAGAAGTGCTCAGGGTAGAGCTGCTGGTAGCAAATAAGATGCCCGAATCGAAGGTTACTTTGACGGCTTGTAAGCCATTGTTATCCGTAACCTGTTCTACTTCTGCTCCTTCGATTTGCGCAGCCTGTTCGGCAGCCTTATCCATTTTCTTACCAATCAAGACCCCTGCGCCTGTTCCTACGGCAGCTCCTACAGCAGCACCGATTGCTGCGCCTTTTCCATGACCGGCAATACCTCCGATGAGGGCACCCAAAGCTGCTCCGCCACCACCTCCAATCATTCCTCCTTTGGCGGTGTTGTTTAAACTTCCACAACCGCTAAGTACCAAGCATCCGCTCAGTAAGATAGCCATACAACTTGTTTTTTTCATAAGCTTTTTATATTATACATTTAATATGCAAATAAGGGATAGTTTTTCATCGTGTTGTTTACACGGGTACGAACGGAAGCTATCACTTCTTCATTGTCTACGTTCGATAATACCGTTTCTATCATTTCGGCAATTTCATACATTAGGTCTTCTTTTGCACCCCGTGTCGTAATGGCTGGAGTTCCTAAACGGATTCCAGAGGTTTGGAATGCTGAACGGGTATCAAACGGAACCATGTTCTTATTTACGGTAATATCTGCCGAAACCAACGCTTTCTCAGCTACTTTTCCGGTCAGGTCGGGATATTTGGTTCGCAGGTCTACTAACATCGAATGGTTGTCTGTACCGCCGGATACGATGGTAAATCCGCGGTCTATCAATGCTTGTGCTAATGTAGCGGCATTTTTCTTTACTTGTAAAGCATAGTCTTTCCATTCGGGTTGGAGGATTTCATTAAAGGCGACAGCCTTTGCTGCAATCACATGTTCCAGCGGGCCACCCTGGATACCGGGGAATACGGCAGAGTCAAGCAATTGTGACATCATTTTGATTTCACCTTTGGGCGTTTTCTTTCCCCAAGGATTGGGAAAGTCTTTTCCCATTAGGATGATGCCTCCACGTGGTCCTCGTAAAGTTTTATGAGTAGTAGACGTTACGATATGTGCGTATTTTACTGGATTGTCGAGCAGACCGGCAGCAATCAGTCCGGCTGGGTGAGCCATGTCAATCATCAGAATGGCATTTACTTTGTCTGCAATTTCGCGCATGCGTTTGTAATCCCATTCGCGTGAATAGGCAGAACCACCTCCGATAATCAATTTGGGATGTTCGCGTAGTGCGATTTCTTCCATCTGGTCATAGTCTACACGTCCGGTTTCTTTATTCAGGTTATATTCGCAAGGTGTGTAGATGATGCCTGAAGTGTTGACGGCCGAACCGTGGGATAAGTGTCCTCCGTGTGCCAGATTCAGTCCCATGAACTTGTCTCCAGGGTTTAATACTGCAAGGAATACGGCTGCATTGGCTTGTGCTCCAGAGTGAGGCTGGACGTTTGCCCATTCGGCACCGAAGATTTTCTTGATGCGGTCGATGGCGAGTTGTTCGCTTTGGTCTACAACTTCACAACCTCCATAATAGCGTTTGCCAGGATAACCTTCGGCATATTTATTAGTGAGGCATGACCCCATGGCTTGCATTACTTCATCGCTTACGAAATTTTCGGAAGCAATCAGTTCTATGCCTTTCAGTTGACGTTGGTGTTCTCTTTCGATAATGTTGAAAATTAAATCGTCTCTTTTCATATTTGTATGTTTTTTTGATAAAATAATTTGATGTTAAAATATTACACCTACTGAGAAACTTAATACATTCCGGCGACGTTTTAGGGAAATGTCTTGGGTATTATAAGGATTTTCAGTCAGTGTCTTGTCGTATGTGATGGATTGAACCAAATCGTGTAATCCGATTTCATAGCGGAAGTCGAAAAAAATGTTTGATACATTGACTGCAAGTCCGACTACTCCACTAAAGCTGAAGGGACGTATTTCTTCTTTGATTCCTTGCTGATAAAACCCGGAATATTCGCTTTTGGTATGTTTTTCCCATGCGTATGCAACTTTCGGTCCGATAAAGAATGCCATGCCGTATGGATAGGCATCTACGAATTTGTAACCATAAAGCAAAGGCATGTCGATAGAATGGATGTCTGTTTTTACCAAGGCATTGTCATCTATTAGTCCTGCATTGTTTACATCATTCGGAATCGAAATACTCCCTTTTGAAACGTTATACGAAAATTCGGTTTGTAGGAAATGGTGTTTTTTTAAATTGAAGCGGCAGAAAAAGGCTCCGAAATATCCTATCTTGTAGTTGTTCTGGATATCTTGCAGCTCATTTTCTCCTAATGTAAAATGGTCGATGAAGAACATGGTGGAATTAAATCCTGCCTTGATGCCTATATTGACCTTGGGGTCGTTTGTCTCATTGCGCGATTCTGTTTGGGCGTGTGCGGAAAGTCCGGACAGCCCCATAAGGCAAAGCAGGATAAAGGCATTTGTTCTCATCTTATTTCTTCTTTTCTACAGACCAACCGAATTTTCCTATTTTTTCTCCTGTTTCATAATATCCGCCGTGGATATATACTAATAGATTGGATTGTGCAAGTTCAAATTTCCCGGTTTCTGTATTTAAATATTTTTCATCAGCTTTTACATTGACGACATCTGCTATGAACATGTCGTGCGAGCCAAGGGCGATAATGTCTTTCACCCTGCATTCGATACATAGAGGTGATTCCTCGATGAGTGGTGCCTGCACCATTGAAGCCTTGCCTGGTGTGAGGTGCATTTCCTCAAACTTATTATAGTCTTTGCCTGAGCGTACACCGCACCAATCGGTAGCGAATGCCATATCTTTGGTGGTCAGGTTGATGACAAATTCCATGTTCTTTTTCAGAATCGGGTAGGAGTGTCGTTCCGGTCGTACGGAGATGTAGCACATGGGTGGGTTGGAACAGATGGTTCCTACCCACGCTATGGTCAGTATGTTGTATTCTTCTTCCGTGCTTCCGCAACTCACAAGTACGGCTGGCAGGGGGTATATCATCGTGCCAGGTTTCCAGTCTTGTTTCATGGTTTGTGTGTCAGATTAGTTTGATGTTGTCTACCTGTTGTTCTTTCTCGCAATAATGGCATTTCAGGATACCTTGTTCTTTGTCGGCGACATGGAACCACGTCTGCATCGGCTCGTTGTTGGTGATGCATTTGGGATTGTTGCATTTCACGATTCCTTTCAGTTCGGATGGCATCACCACTTCTTTCTTTTCCACTACCTCGTAGTTGCGGATGATGTTCAGCTTCATGTTGGGTGCCACTACAGAAAGGCGGCTGATTTCCTCATCGGTAAAGAACCGTCCGGCAATCTTGATGATGCCTTTCTTTCCCAGTTTTTTACTTTCGAAGTTGTTTCCGATAGTGATGTTGCTGTCCATGTGTTGCAGGTCGAGCAAGGATACTACGGTAAACAGCTTGTCTGAAGGTATATGGTCGATTACCGTTCCGTTCTCAAGGGCGGCTACTTGCAATTCTTTTTTGTTGCTCATTACATCAAAAGTTTTAAAGGTTCATGATTCGGTTGGTATCTGCTTTCACTTCGTCCAGCGTAATTCCTAATACATCACAAAGAATGGCTTCACGTGCGTACAGGCCGTTTTGTGCTTGTTGGAAATAGTAGGCTTTCGGGTTATTATCCACATCATAGGCTATTTCGTTCACGCGGGGCAACGGATGAAGGATGCGAAGGTTAGGCCGTGTGTGTTCCAGCATTTTGTTGTGCAGGATATATACGTCTTTTACCCGTTCGTATTCCATCAGGTCGGTGAAGCGTTCGCGTTGTACACGGGTCATGTACAGGATGTCTGCATTGGCAATGGTTTCCTCGTTGAAGTCGCTGTGTTCTTCGTAATGGATGTGATGTTCCTTGCAGTACAGTTTGTATTCTTCCGGCATTTTCAGTTCGTTGGGGGCGATGAAATGGAAAGTCGGGTTAAAATGGCGCATTGCCATCAGGAGGGAATGTACTGTGCGTCCGTATTTCAAATCACCTACCAGATAGATGTTCAGATTTTCCAGTGTACCCTGTGTCTTATAGATGGAATAGAGGTCAAGCATGGTTTGAGAAGGATGCTGGTTGGCCCCGTCGCCCGCGTTGACGATAGGAACGGGTGCTATTTCGCTGGCATAGCGTGCGGCTCCCTCCAAGTAGTGACGCATGACGATGATATCGGCATAATTGCTTACCATCATGATGGTGTCTTTCAGGGTTTCTCCTTTCGAAGAACTTGTCACCTTGGGGTCGGTGAATCCGATGACTTTTGCACCTAAACGATTGGCAGCTGTCTCAAAACTCAGACGCGTGCGGGTGGAAGGTTCAAAAAAAAGGGTCGCAACGATTCTCTGGTCCAACAAGTGACGGTTTGGTTTCTTTTCAAACTCTTGTGCCATTTCCAGCAGATAAAGGATGCGTTCCTTCGAGTGGTTGGCAATAGTGACTAAACTTCTATTTTCCATATTTTCCGTTTAATGATAGTTCTTTAATAAATACCGGAGTTCAAAGATAGTCAAAAAAATAGAATGAACGGTTTTTATTCCGGCATTTTTTATACTTTTGCACTTCGTAAAGAGTAATATCGGACACAAGAGTATGAAGGTGCAGTGTTTTTCTTTGTCGGCGAAGCAAGACATTCCTCTTTTTGTGCCATTGTATTTCCTGGGTTCTATGTTTATATATTAAGGTATAAGAATTATGAGAAAGAAGTTCATATGCGCATTGTGGATTTTGGTGGTCTTGAGTATTCTGGCCGTGGCGGTTGTATTTACGGCTATAGCGAAAGGATGGATAGGTTATGTGCCTCCGGTGGAGGAATTGGAAAATCCCAATCTGAAATTTGCTACCCAGATTATATCCGATGATGACCAATTACTGGGGACATGGTCGTATAGCAAGGAAAATCGTGTTTATGTAGGCTATAATGATTTGTCGCCCAATTTGGTTCATGCATTGATTGCTACAGAAGACGTGCGCTTCAGCGAACATTCCGGCATTGATTTTCGTGCTTTCTTGCGTGCGGTAATCAAGCGCGGAATACTGATGCAGAAGAATGCCGGAGGAGGCAGTACGATTACCCAGCAGCTTGCCAAGCAATTTTATTCACCTACGGCAGACAATGTGATGGAACGTCTGTTACAGAAGCCGATAGAGTGGGTGATAGCCGTCAAGTTGGAGCGTTATTATACAAAAGAAGAAATCCTCACGATGTATCTCAATAAGTTCGATTTCTTAAACAATGCTGTGGGTATCAAAACGGCGGCAAAAACTTATTTCTCGAAAGATCCGAAAGAACTTTCCATCGAAGAGGCTGCAACACTGGTTGGCATGTGTAAGAATCCTTCGCTTTATAATCCGCGCAGGTTTAACGAACGTTCGCGGGGACGTCGAAATACAGTGCTCGACCAGATGCGCAAGGCGAATTATATTACGCGGGCTGAATGTGACTCGTTGCAGGCACTTCCGCTTAAGTTAAGGTTCCAGCCTGTTGACCATAAGGATGGGCTGGCTACTTATTTTCGTGAATACCTGCGTCATATAATGACTGCTAAGCAGCCCGATAAGAGTAAGTATCGCGGCTGGCAGATGCAGCAGTATTACGAAGACTCCATTGCCTGGAAAACCAATCCGCTTTACGGTTGGTGTGCGAAGAACAAGAAAAAGGACGGCACCAACTATAACATTTACACCGACGGGTTGAAGATTTACACCACTATCAACTCCCGGATGCAGCAATATGCTGAAGAGGCGGTTTACGAGCATGTGGCGAAGTATCTCCAGCCTCGCTTCTTTAAGGAGAAGATGGGGCGGAAGACAGCTCCTTATACCAACCAGCTGACGCAAGAAGAAGTGAACGAGATAATGGACCGCTCAATGCGTCAGACCGACCGCTACCGTCAGATGAAGAAAGCAGGATGCTCGGAAGAAGAAATCCGTCAGGCCTTCAACACCAAGCATGAGATGATGGTTTTTTCATACGAGGGAGAAAAAGATACTATCATGACACCGATGGACTCCATTCGTTATTATAAGTATTTTCTGCGTGCCGGGTTCATGTCGATGGATCCTGTGACCGGTTACGTGAAGGCATACGTAGGCGGGCCTAATTATAATTACTTCCAGTATGACATGGCAATGGTAGGACGCCGTCAGGTAGGGTCTACCATCAAGCCTTTCCTTTATTCGCTAGCGATGGAGAATGGTTTTTCGCCTTGTGATGAAGTACGTAATGTGGAACAGACACTTTTCGATGAGAACGGAAAAGCTTGGTCGCCACGTAACTCTTCCCGTTCGCATTATGGTGAAGTGGTTACTCTGAAGTGGGGACTTGCCAACTCGAATAACTGGATATCGGCTTATCTGATGAGTAAGCTTAGCCCTTATGCGCTGGCGAGGTTGATTCACTCGTTCGGTGTGCTGAACAAAGACATACAGCCCACTGTCTCTCTTTGTCTGGGTCCGTGTGAAATATCGGTAGGAGAAATGGTTAGTGCTTATACGGCATTTGCCAACCGGGGCATCCGCACGGCACCGCTGTTTGTTTCGCGCATTGAGGATAATGAGGGAAATGTCATTGCTAACTTTACTCCACAGGTCGATGAGGTAATCAGTGAATCGAGTGCTTATAAAATGTTGGTGATGCTGCGTGCCGTTATTAATGAGGGTACCGGAGGACGTGTGCGCCGTTTGTATGGCATTAAGGCAGATATGGGTGGAAAGACTGGAACAACTAACCGTAATTCGGATGGTTGGTTTATGGGATTTACTCCTTCATTGGTGTCTGGATGCTGGGTTGGCGGTGTAGAGCGTGATATCCATTTTGACACGATGCGTGATGGACAAGGTGCTTCGATGGCACTTCCGGTATGGGGACTCTTTATGCAAAAAGTTTATGCTGATAAGGAATTGGGCTATTCTGAAGAGGAACGCTTTGACATACCAGGCGATTTTGACCCTTGTAAGGACAAATTGACTGAAATGGAAGAAGAAAATGCCAGCAGGCTGGACGATGTGTTCTTCCAATAACAATGCTTTATGGATGCCCGCACTTTGCCCATCTGTCGTTCTTAAAAATGAAGCTATGTTTCAGATGCAGTTCATATATGCAACTGCATCTGAAACATAGCTTTTAATGGCGAAGTATTTATTTTCTATTGTCGGTTGTTGGCAGACTACGGATATACCTATGAAAATAGTTGGCTGAAAGAGTTGGTTTTGGGGGTTAGGTCTTGCAACTGTTTCTTAGAACCAGTCATTTAAAGGAGAAAACGGTATTTATCTAAGATATTTCGAAAAAAAATCCTTTTTCATTAGCTTTTTTACTGAAAAAATATTTCCTTTACAGCAAAATGATTTATATCTTTCTTAAATGATTGACTGTATGATAGATGTTTTCATTTGTAATTGAATTAATTTATAAACCATAAAAACAGATACTATGAATTTACTCGTTAGCTCTGATGAAGAGCTGATTTCTTTATTTCAGTCTGGAAACAATGAGGCATTCGCTATTCTTTTACACCGCTATGCCGACCAGATTAAATATTCTATTCGTCAAATCATATCCAGTATTGAAGAAGCTGAAGATGTTTTTCAAGATTTATCCATTCATTTCAGTATTAAACTGAAGACAGCTTACAAGGAAAATGGGAAATTTGGAGGTTGGCTACATTGTGTAGTTGACAATTATTTATGTAGCTATTGTAGGAAAATGAAGCCTAAAATCACAGATTTGGATTTGGAGACGGTGAAAGATTGGCAAAATGAATATGAATTAAGTTCGCAGGATAGAGAACATAAATATGCAGAACTAAGGAAATCGGTCAAGGAGCTTCCGGAGGAATTAAGAATATTGGTAGAGATGAAAATCTGGAAAAGAATGACTTTAGAGGCTATTGCCGTCAAATTAAACTCGAACAAATCGACAATAGCCAAGCGTTTGCAGTCTGCTTATCACCAACTGGAAAAGAGTATGCTTGCCAAAGGGTATGATGATGCTTTTATTTGATTCTTGTCGGGAATATGTAGTAAAATAGACTTGAAAATCTTATCTTTGCAAAAAAGGGAGAATATGGATTATGACTTGACTTTATATCAAGTATCTCCCCGGTTGGCAGAAACGGTAATAGCCCGTATCGGTGAATTCAATCGGGGCAGGACAACCGTTAATGGTTGTTATGCTATTAGTGTGGCTACAGCTTATCGTCCATATTATGCTTTCTGGCGTTTCTTCCCCAACGTAGAGATTCCTTTATTTATACGGACACTTGCCGTCACTTTTGATATGGCGGCTGAACGTGCTTTTTCTTTGCTTCAAAATTGTAATGTAAAACTTGAAGTATTTGATAATAGGGTTTTTGAATGCTATTATGGACAATCGGAAGATTTTGTTCCTTTCGGAAAGTACCGTGGCAAACGATTGGCTGAAGTGTATTATATTGATCCTTCTTACGTATTGTGGCTGGCAAATAAATTTGTACCTAGTCTCAAGCGTTACGAACCATTGGTTGTTCTGGCCAAAGAGTTTGCACGTGTTCATTTTGAACTGACAGTACAAAAGCGTCGCGTTTCATCGGTGAGCCATAATGTGGGGCAAGTAGGCGAGCGTTTGAAGGAACTTTTTCTGACGGTGTTGAATGTCCGTCTACAAGTAGATATTTACAAGCCTGATTTCTATGTGGACCAATATATTTTGGCAGCCGACCGTGATGGAAATCGTTTTACGTTTTTTCTTAAAGCAGGCGGACGTAGTCTTTCGCCCAATGTATTAAGTTGCCATACACGAAAGGTCATTGCTCACGAGATGTTGCATCTTGCTTCTGCTAAGGTGATATCGCATTACGAGAGTCGCGGAGTGCGTTATACTCGTTTGGGGTATGTGAAATTGTTGTAGTACTCAATATTGCAAGGCTAAGGTTAAATGTCCACAATGCGGTGAATGAGAAGAGGATTATCTTCTGTGTCAGGTCGGATAATCCTCTTTTGAAGATAGGATTATCCGTTATTTCCGGCATAAATCCTTGAAATCACAATAGGTGCATTTATCCGGAATCTCGGTTTGTGTGAATGGGATTTCCGGGGAGAAGATTTCCATCAGCAACAGTTTCAGTCGTTCGCGGAACTCCATTTCGTAACGGGCAAAGTCGTAAACTGGTTCAGCTTTTCGTGCTTCACCCAGTTGGATGACTGGCGTGTAGTTTTCTGAGGCAGCCCGGTGTATGTACAGCAGTGAGGGAGCTACTTGGCGTGTGTCTTGTTTCTCCCGTAGCTTGCGGCATACGATAGCAGCGTAGAGGAATGTTTGGAATACATGACTCGAACGTTTGAGGTCGGGAGAAAAGAGCGATTCTATGCTGGATGGCGTGTCGGCGTTTCCTCCAGTCTTATAATCGACGATGCGCAGAATGTTGTCTTTCCAATCTATTCTGTCAATGATGCCTCCGATACGTGAATGTAGGACGGTGTCGGCTACGGTGAGTTTCAGTTCTTCGTAGACGGGGTATTCTGAACTGACGAACGTGAATGGTGCATGCTTCAGGTCCTTCTGGAGCAGTTGCTTCACATAGCGTAGTATGACAGCTGAATTAATAAGTTGGATACCATTGTAAGTGGGTTTTTCTTCAGGAGGCAGATGGAAAAAAAGTTCTTTGAAACCTTTGTCGACATAGTCCTGTAAGCGAACTTCATTTTTCAGCAGATTCTCTATTGTTTCTTGATTGATGACTTTTCCGTGTGTTGTCAGGTCTTTGTAGATGTGTTCGGCAGCATGGTGGAAAATACTGCCGAATTTGGCAGCATCAATTTCAGGAGAGATTTCATCGGGGGCATTGAGGTGTGCCGCATACTTGTAGTAGAATTTTAACGGGCAGTCCAGGTAACAGTTCAATGCCGAGGGCGAAAGTACAGCTTTTGGGTTGTAACGTACATCGAAGGTTTCCCATAAGCGTCGGAGGACGGTCGGTCCTTTGGAGATACAGATAGGGGTAGAGCCTTGTGGCGATTGTGCAGCTTCCAGTCTCAAACGCTTGACGGGATACCCCCATTCGATGATGAATTGGAGCATGAAGCGCGACATTTCGCCACGGTTGATGCCGTCAGTAGCAGTGTTGAATATCAGTGTAGCTTTTTCCGTGCGCTGTAACAGACGGTAAAAATAATAGGCATAGACGGCTATCTTGTGGTCGATGGTGGTCATTCCGAATGCTTTTCGCAGGTTGTAGGGGATGAATGAGGCATCGTTTCCACCTTTTGGAAGTTGGCCTTCGTTTACCGAGAGCATAATGAGGTGACGGAAGTCGAGGTTACGTGTTTCCAGTACTCCCATTACTTGCAGTCCGATGGCTGGTTCGCCATGGAAAGGAATACTCGAAGTAGCCATGACGCGGGTAAGCAGGCGTTGCAATGTCTCGGGTTTTACGTTTAAGTCTTTGTCTTCTATCAGTGTGTAGAATCGGTTCATCAAGGTATAGGTCTTGAACAAGGCTTCACGGTAAAGCTGGTCGAAAGCAGTTGTATCCGAAGGCTTTTGTTGCTGGTAAGATAACGCGACTTTCTCTAATGCCTTCGTAATCAGCTGGCATAAGTTGGAGTTGGTGGTAACGGGCGTGAAGAGTATCTCCAGTATTCCGTCTTTTTCTAATTCGGAGGGAAGTGGGTAGAATCTGTTGTCACGGGTTAGGCTTTGCTCCAATTCTGCCGCCTGTGACGAGAGTTGTCGCGTATAAGGGTGCTTCAGCAGGCTGATTACTTCGGTGAAGCGATAACGTCCGTTTTGTGTGTTGTATCCTGCAGTATGCAGTTCCAGCAAGGCACAGACAAAACTATATGTAGGCGTTTGTGAGAGAGGAAAGCCCATTGTGATGTTGATGTGTTTTACATTTTCGGGAAGCGAATGGAGTACGGACTGGAGCAGTGCCTCGTTGCATAGCACTACGGCAGTTTCTTTTTCTTCTTCGGTAAGATTCTCACGAAGCCATTGGGGCAGGTAGCGCGCTTGTCCGTTTTCGGTGGGCGATTCTACAAAAGTAATGTCTTTGGCTTGATTTAAGTTATTAAAGAAAGAGGGAGGAAGCTCAGATGGGAAATCCCGTAAATTCCGGCGGATGAATTCGCCTGCTTCATGAGGTGTCCGGTTCAGGTAAAAGGTGTCGTAGTCCCAGTAAAATAAGGCTTTTCCTGCATCGGCAAGTCTACGGAAGAGTGTATGTTCTACTTTGTTCAGTACGTTGAAACCTACAAAAACATACAGCCGGTATGGAAGTTTGTCGGGATTTAGGGTGTCGATGACTTGGCGGTACATCATTCCTTCGTAAGCAATGTGCTGGCTTTCCAGCAATGCTTTATATCGGGTGTAGATTTCTCCTAGTGTGTCCCATATCGAAATGAAGCGTTGTTTCAACTCTGTTACGCGGTCAATCGAGAAATTTCGGAAAAACTGCGAAAGGGTTTCTTTCTGTCCTTCTTCCAGAAAATCGTAATCATCAGTTAAGCCGTTCAGGTCTTTCAGATTGCTGAAGAGCGCCTGGGTATCTGCCAAGTTCTTGTCTGCGTCATCAAAATCGGCTATCAGCATCTCTCCCCAGAAAAAGAAATCGTCTAGAGATTCATTACTTCCGGTTACTTGGCGAAATACTTTATACAGGTCACACACCAATTTGACGGAATCGCCTGTTTGCCATGGAGAGCACTGGCGGAACAATTCGCTGATGCTGGTGTAGGCGGGCGACCACAAGGGGCGCTTGCTTTCATGTGCCAAATACTCGTTGAAAAACAGGCTGGCGCGTTTATTGGGGAAAACCACGGCAACATTGCTTAGGTCACCGTGCGTTTTTTCATATAGGTCGTGTGCTACTTCTTGTAGGAATGTTTTCATCTTTTTTATTGGTTTATTGAGGGTTAGTAGTTGGGGAATTTGTCACTTGGGATTGGATATTAATGCCTTTTTAGGGGAAAAGTATCGGTTTCTGGATATCTGGATTTCTGTGGAGTCATACTTTTTCCAACTCGTTTCCGAATACATACCACAAGTAGCCTTCTACATTTTTGTAGCCCATCCCGATGAGCAGGTTCATATATTCTTTTACCTGCTGGCGGTAGACATTTTTTTTCTTACCGAACTTGAAGTCGACTACTACCACTTTGTCTTTTTTCATCATTACGCGGTCTGGTCGCCGTGTCTGGAATGTTCCGGTTTCATCAGTGTAAATGATGCTGCATTCGTTATAGAGTTTCCAATTTCCTCCATACCAGTCTTTTACCTGCGGGTGGTTTAGCGCCCAACGAGCAAGTTTTTCGATTTCGCATGCTTTCTCTTCCGATTCCAGTATGCCTTCAAACGTGAGTTTTTTGATGACTCCAGGTAAGTCGGATTCAGTGGTGATGGAAGCAAACACTTGATGCAGGAGTTGTCCTTGACGGATGTAGCGTTCGTGTTCTTCTTCATCTTCATCGCCTCGGATAAAGTCGGCAGAACGGTTCGATTGTTTGAATTCGATTGGGGTTTCTATCGATTCCACCTGTACAGGCAAGCTTTGTGGAAGTACTGCAAGTGGATTCTCAGAGCCTTTTTCCTGTTTTTTATTTTCCGAAGGACAGAGAGAGCCGAAGGTGTATGTCAGAGGAGATGTTTCTTCGGTTTCTTCTGTTTTTGTGTCCCAAATGTTGAGTTGGGGGGCTACTTCAGCAAGTAGTTCCGATACAGTGCCCCGCTGGTTTGCTTTACCCCATATAATAAGGTTCTTGCACGCACGGGTAAACGCCACGTAGAGTAGATTCAGGTTATCCACCCATAGCTGGAGTCGTTCTTCCCAATAGCTGTCGTGGTAAACAGAGTCTGCCATGGCTGAAGAATAATTTACCGGTACGATGTCCAGTTCGTTGAACGGGGCACGGTCGGTCTCTTTTCCTGTTCCTGCCACTGAACACCATATCAGGTGATTGTTGGTTTCGTTTTCCATCTTCCAGTCGCAGAAAGGGAGCAGTACAGTGTGGAATTCTAATCCTTTCGACTTATGGATGGAAAGGATACGGATACCTTCTATTTCTCCCGATGGGATGGTTTTTTCGTGCAGGCGTTCGTCCCAAAAAGCAATGAAGGCAGTTAGCTCAGACGAATGTTGCTGCATGTACTCGGTTACAGCATCGTAGAAAGCGCATAGGTAGGCGTCTTGATGCTCAATGCGTTGCATATCGAATAGCAGGAAGAGTTTTTCCAATAGCTCATAAAGAGGCATGAGGCGCAATTCAGGCATCTGTGCTGCAAAGGCTTCAGGTAGGAAAGGAGTGAGGTCATCCGCTAAGATTTGGTTTAGGCTGATGCTGGAGTGAAGTATTTCGTGCTGGTATGCTACTGCCAGACGTGCACCGGCTATGCGGTCTTCGGGCGAGGTGAGATAGCGTAACCCGTCTACCATCATGCATACAGCCAGCGAAGCATCGAGGCGGAAAGCTTCGTCCGATACGATGCGGTAGGGTGTATGTTTATCAAAATAATCGGCTATGGAGGGAATGGATTTATTTTTCCGTACCAGAATAGCTATGTCATTGGTATGTATACCTTGTGCGATAAGTTGTTCTACCTGGCTGGCAAGGGCATGCAGGGTAGCATCAGCGTATGGCTGTTCTTGGGTATCGGGTAGGAAAGTCAGGCTGACGAATCCCTGTTCGTTTTGTTTGGAAGTTTCCTGGCATACGTCGCTGTATGCGTTGAGCAATTGCAGGCATGGGGTGCCTGTTTCATCCTCATATTTGTGGTTCAGGGCGGTACAAGCGGAAGTAAACATTGCGTTGTTAAAGTAAATGATGCGTGCTTCACTTCGCCAGTTCGTTTTCAGGGTCAGTTCGCGGATACGCAAGGTCGGGTCATTCCCCAGTCCTGCCAGAATTTTCCAGTCTCCGTTGCGCCAGCGGTAGATGCTTTGTTTGATGTCGCCTACGATGAGGCTACCTTCCCTTTGTGAAAGACTTTCTTCCAGCAGCAGATGGAAATTTTCCCATTGCATACGTGACGTATCTTGAAATTCGTCTATCATCACAGTGTCGATGGAAGTACCTATTTTTTCATAGATGAATGCTGCGTCACCTTCGTGCATCAGGCTATGCAGGAGGGCGTTGGTATCGGATAATAAAAAACGGTTGTGTTGCTGGTTCTGCAAGCGCAGTTCTTCATCAATATGTGCCAGAAGGCGTAGGTTGTTCAGATAGCGTAACGAAAGATTGCACGAGTTTACCAGTACGTTATTCTTCGGCCGGAACTCTTCGGCGGTTTTCAGCAAGGGAATCAGTTCGCGTGTGGCAAGGTCTAAGATGGCAGCGCGATGGGGTGAAGTGCGTGTTGCCCAGTTATCTTCACTCGCCAGGCACTTGTCTACAGTGGCATTGCGGATATTGTCCGACAGGTTTCCTAGGGCGAGTTTGTTGAAATAGCTTCCGATACCACGCGAACCGTTTTTCAGATCGGTTGGCAACAGGCCGTTCATTTCCAGTACACCTGTAAACTGGTCGTTAAAGCTTTTCATCTCTTCCAATGCTTCACGGCGGATGTCCTGCACCTGTCTCCGATAGTTGGGAATGAAAGTCGGGTCGGCAAGTTTACGGCGCAGCCCGTCGCCTTTCTCAATGTATCCTTCGTCAAGGATGTTGCGTCCGAAGTTCTTGATTTCGCTTGAAATATCCCAGCGTTTGTCATCCGAGATGCGTTCGTCTATATATTCCATCAGCCAACTCAGTACGGGTGAATGACGGTCCAGTTTTTCTATCATTGCATCTACGGTATCTGAAAGTACTTCTGTGTTATTCAGTTCTATGGTCATATTGGCACCTAGTTCCAGCTCGCGGGCTAAATTGCGCAGCACGGCTTGAAAAAAAGAGTCAATGGTTTCAATTCGGAAACGATTGTAGTCATGTATGATGTTGTGCAACGCCCGTCGTGCTGCCTTGCGGATGGCGTCTTCGTCCATCTGACATATTCGTTTCAGTTCATTGAGGTAGCTGTCCGATGATTTGACGTTGTAGCCCAGCCCATAGAGTTGTTCCAGAATACGGCTTTTCATTTCGGCTGTAGCCTTGTTTGTGAAGGTTACTGCCAGGATACGCCGGTAGGATGCAGGATCTTCTATCAATTGCCGGATGTATTGCACGGCAAGGGTAAAGGTCTTTCCTGAACCGGCTGAGGCTTTATAGACTAATAGTTGTGGGGTATTTGTCATAGCTTTTTTATATGCGTTAATATGCGTTTTCAGTGCAAAGATAGTCTTTTGCTTGGATACCGGAAACGATGAACCGTTTTATTTGGAAACTGTTTTGAATTAATCAAAGAAAAAATGTTATGGGCATTTATAATCAAATTCCTAAAGCCATATAATTGAAATATCTGATTGGATTATATTATCAATCCAGACATCATCCTTTTATGGTTTCCATATCAAAACCGTACGTTCTCCAATTGAAAACCGTACGTTCTCGATATGGAAACCGTACGGTTTTGATATGGAGAACGTAAAAAGAAGACAGCTTGAAACAGATACTGAACCTTTCAGAAGCTGTTTTGAATTTATCGTGCGATGATTTGGGATGAGTTTTTGAGGCATTTTTGCTTCTGTGATGAGGAAGATAGCGGGCTATCTGACGAAGAACAGGAGCGGAAAGGACCCAAAAATCGCCCAAAGCACACACGAAAACGGATACATCAAGCCAAGAAAAACTTTTTGGAGAAATTCAAAACAGCTTCTCAATCATACATTGATTCATATCCGCTAAATAAATTTATCGGAAAAATTGAAACACTCTCTTACTAATGATAATTTTTTTCGATAAAAAAGTTTCATTTTATTTGTTTATTCGGGAAAAGGCTTTACCTTTGCAACCGTAAAAACCAATTAAACCGAATGACAATGACAACTGATATACGAATTAACTTGGCAGTCCTGCATTTGATTCACGTCGTGGTGGTACCAGGGGGTGAGGAAGGTTCGTGTATGTAGTTGTTCGAGATTATACGTTGAAAAGCCTTTCTCACCCCTGAGGTCGAGAGAGGCTTTTTTATAATTGGCAGTTGGGTTAAGCTGGTATTGTGATTGGGTGGAAGCTCAAGAACTTAAAAACTAACAAACTTAAAAACTAAAGAACTAAAAAAACATAATGGAGATGAAACATCAGTTACGCAGTTCAATGAGTACCGAAGGCCGGCGCATGGCGGGAGCCCGCGCCTTGTGGGTGGCCAACGGGATGAAGAAAGAAATGATGGGCAAGCCGATTATTGCGGTGGTCAACTCGTTTACCCAGTTTGTGCCGGGACATACCCACCTGCATGAAATCGGGCAGATGGTGAAAGCCGAAATCGAACGGCAGGGGTGCTTTGCCGCCGAGTTCAACACCATTGCCATTGATGACGGAATAGCGATGGGGCACGACGGGATGTTGTATTCATTGCCTTCGCGCGACATTATCGCCGACAGCATCGAGTATATGGTGAACGCGCATAAGGCGGATGCGATGATTTGCATCTCCAATTGCGACAAGATTACGCCGGGGATGCTGATGGCGGCGATGCGGCTCAATATCCCCACGGTGTTCGTGTCGGGAGGACCGATGGAGGCTGGCGAGTGGGGCGGGATGCATCTCGACCTGATAGACGCGATGATTAAGTCGGCGGACACGAGTGTGAGCGATGCCGATGTGGCGGAAATAGAGCGTCATGCCTGCCCCGGATGCGGGTGCTGCTCGGGAATGTTCACCGCCAACTCGATGAATTGCCTGAACGAGGCAATCGGGCTTGCCCTGCCGGGGAACGGCACCGTTCTTGCTACGCACGCCAACCGCCGCATCCTGTTTGAAGACGCGGCACGGCTCATCGTGGAGAATGCGTGGAAGTATTACCGTGATGGGGATGATAGTGTATTGCCACGGAGCATCGCCACACGCCAGGCTTTCCTCAACGCCATGACCCTCGACATTGCGATGGGCGGTTCTACCAACACGGTGCTTCACCTGCTTGCCATTGCCCACGAGGCGGAAGTGGATTTCTGTATGGACGACATCGATCAGCTTTCGCGACGCGTGCCTTGCCTGTGCAAGGTGGCTCCCAATACGCAGAAATACCACATACAGGACGTGAACCGTGCCGGTGGTATTCTGAACATTTTGGGCGAGCTGGCGAAGGGGGGCTTGCTGGACACTTCGGTGCGCCGGGTAGACGGAACTACCTTGGCAGAAGCCATTGCCCGATATAATATATGTGTGCCCGCTCCCGATCCCGAGGCGTTGCGTATTTACCGGAGCGCACCGGGCGGAACGTTCTGCATCGCGCTGGGCGCGCAGGACACAATGTACGATACGTTGGACACCGACCGTGCCACAGGGTGTATCCGCGATTTGCAACATGCTTATTCGAAAGACGGAGGCCTGGCGGTATTGAAGGGCAACATTGCGCAGGACGGATGCGTGGTGAAGACGGCTGGAGTGGATGAGAGCATCTGGAAATTCTCCGGTCCCGCTAAAGTCTTCGATTCGCAGGAAGCGGCTTGCGAGGGAATCTTGGGAGGCAAGGTGGTGAGCGGCGATGTGGTGGTCATCACCCATGAAGGCCCCAAAGGAGGACCGGGAATGCAGGAAATGCTTTACCCTACATCGTACATCAAGTCGAAACACTTGGGCAAAGAGTGTGCCCTCATTACCGACGGACGCTTTAGCGGCGGTACATCGGGCTTGAGCATCGGGCACATTTCGCCTGAAGCTGCTGCCGGAGGAAACATCGGTAAGATTGTAGACGGCGACATCATCGAGATAGATATCCCGAACCGTACCATCAACGTACGGCTGAGCGATGAAGAACTGGCTGCACGTCCGATGGCACCCGTTACGCGCGACCGCAAGGTGTCGAAAGCTCTCAGGGCGTATGCCGCGATGGTAAGCTCGGCGGATAAAGGAGGAGTGAGAATGATTGACTGAATTGTTTAGGTACTAGGTAACTAGGTTCTGGATACCATTCGTAAGACTATTCAAAACTTAGTCAACTAGTATCTAAACCCTAGTTCCTAAAATAAATAAAAGGAAGAATATGGACAAAGAAAGAATAACAGGCTCGGAGGCATTGATGCGTTCGCTGGAGCACGAAGGGGTGAAGACGCTTTTCGGCTATCCCGGCGGAGCCATTATGCCGGTATTTGATGCATTATACGACCATCGGGACAAGTTGAACCATATCCTTGTGCGTCACGAACAGGGAGCGGTACATGCGGCACAGGGCTTTGCCCGGGTGTCGGGTGAGGTAGGAGTATGTCTGGTGACGAGCGGTCCCGGCGCTACGAATACCATTACCGGTGTGGCGGATGCGATGATAGACAGTACGCCCATTGTGGTGATAGCCGGTCAGGTGGGTGCATCGTTATTGGGTACAGACGCTTTTCAGGAAGTGGACCTGGTAGGTGTTACCCAGCCTATATCGAAATGGAGTTACCAGATACGTCGTGCCGAAGACGTGGCATGGGCGGTGTCGCGTGCGTTCTACCTTGCGCGGAGCGGGCGTCCCGGTCCGGTGGTGCTCGATTTTGCCAAGAATGCGCAGACCGAAATGACGGAATATGAACCGGTGAATGTGGACTTTATCCGGAGTTATGACCCTGACCCCGAGACCGACCCGAAGATGGTGGCAGAGGCGGTGAAGCTCATCAACGAAGCCGAACGCCCCTTGCTGCTGGTAGGGCAGGGTGTAGAATTGGGAGGTGCACAAGAAGAACTGAAAGCATTTGCTGAGAAGGCGGACATCCCCTGCGGATGTACCTTGTTGGGGCTTTCGGCATTGCCTTCTGCCCACCGGCTGAACAAGGGAATGCTGGGGATGCACGGCAATCTTGCCCCTAACGTGAAGACCAACGAGTGTGACGTGCTGATAGCCGTGGGGATGCGTTTCGACGACCGTGTGACGGGTAAGCTGGAAACATACGCCCGTCAGGCGAAGGTCATCCACCTGGATGTAGACCCTTCGGAGATAGGCAAGAACGTGCCGGTGGATGTGCCCGTGCTGGGCAATTGCAAGCGTACGTTGGCTTTGCTGACCGAATTGATACAGACCCACAAGCATACGGAATGGATAGAAAGTTTCCGCCCGTACGATGAGAAAGAGTACGAGCAGGTAATCCGTCCCGAGGTACATCCCGAAAGCGGTCCGCTGAATATGGGCGAGGTGGTCAATGCCGTGAGCGAGGCAACCTGCCGCGAAGCGATATTGGTGACCGATGTAGGTCAGAACCAGATGATGGCATGCCGCTATTTCAAGTTCGGGAAAAAACGGAGCATCGTGACTTCGGGTGGTATGGGAACGATGGGCTTCTGCCTTCCGGCGGCAATTGGTGCCACGTTCGGATGTCCCGGACGTACGGTATGCGCCTTTATGGGCGATGGAGGCTTGCAGATGACGATGCAAGAGCTGGGTACCGTGATGGAGCAGCAAGTGCCGGTGAAGCTTATTTTGCTGAACAATAATTACTTAGGTAATGTGCGTCAATGGCAGGCGATGTTTTTCAACCGCCGCTATTCGTTTACGCCGATGATGAATCCCGACTACATGCAGATAGCTGCCGCCTACGGCATAGCCGGACGCCGCGTGATGGAACGGGACGAGCTGGAAGGTGCCATCCGCGAGATGCTGGACACCGACGGACCTTTCCTGCTCGAAGTGTGTGTGGTAGAAGAAGGCAATGTGCTCCCGATGACTCCTCCGGGAAGTTCGGTAAACGATATGCTGCTTGAACTGGATTGTTGAATATCAGTTGACAAGGTACCAGTTTACAAGGAGACAAGGTTCTGAATAGCTTTGTGTATCTAAAATCTTGTCAACTCGTTAACTCGTCAACTTGTTACCTAAAAATAAAACGCAAATGGATAATAAGACATTATATACAATTATCGTTCACTCGGAAAACTTTGCCGGTTTGCTCAATCAGGTGACCGCCGTGTTCACCCGCCGGCAAATCAATATCGAGAGCCTGAACGTTTCGGCATCTTCCATCAAGGGCGTGCATAAATATACGATAACGTGCTGGACTACCCCCGACATCGTGGAGAAGGTAGTGCGTCAGATAGAGAAGAAAATCGACGTCATTCAGGCGCATTATTTCACTGAAAAGGAAATCTTTCAGCGTGAGGTGGCGATGTACAAGGTTTCTACACCCGAGTTTCAGTCGAACCCTGAGGCATCGAAGGTGGTGCGCCGTGCCAGTGCGCACATCGTGGAGGTGAACCCCACGTTCTGCATCGTGGAACTGACAGGAATGAGTGCCGAAATCACCGACTTGTACCAGAAGCTGAAAGACCTGAACTGCGTGCTCCAGTTTGTCCGCTCAGGGCGGATAGCTGTGTCTACCAGTTGTTTCGAGCGGGTGAACGAGTACCTGGCGCATCGGGAAGAACGTTATTTGAAAGAGAAAAAAGAGTAAACATTATGGACGCAAAAGAGAAAGTAGGCAGATACGAATTTGTGGCTGAGCCTTTTCATGTAGATTTTGCGGGACGGCTCACCATGGGAGTATTGGGAAACCATTTATTGAATTGTGCCGGATTCCATGCCGCCGACCGCGGGTTTGGGATAGCGGTATTGAATGAGAACCATTATACGTGGGTGCTTTCGCGCTTGGCGGTGGAAATGACCGATATGCCCCGGGCATACGAGAAGTTCAGTATCGAGACATGGGTGGAAAATGTCTACCGGCTCTTCACCGACCGCAACTTCGCGGTACTCAATGCGGAAGGCAAGCCCATCGGTTATGCACGTTCGGTATGGGCGATGATTAGTATGGAGACCCGTAAGCCTGCCGATTTGTTTCTCTTGCATGGCGATGAAATCACAAGTTATATATGCGCCGACAAGCCTTGTCCCATCGCAAAGGCGGGCAGGGTAAAGGTAGGCGATGCGCAGCAGGTGGCGGAATATCATACCCGGTACAGCGACATCGACCTGAACGGGCATGTGAACAGCATCAAGTACATCGAGCATATCCTCGACCTGTTTCCGCTGGAAATGTACCGTGAAAAAACGCTGCACCGTTTCGAGGTTGCGTATGCAGCCGAAAGCCATTATGGTGATGTGCTGGGGTTTTATCGGGAACAGAAGTCGGAAAACGAATACGACATCGAGGTACGGAAGAACGGGACTGAGACCGCCATACGGAGCAAAGTGGTGTTTGAATAATTAATAATTAAGAATTAATAATTAAAATGAATGTCCGCAATCATCCTATGTAGGGGGCAAAATGCGGATATTCATAATAATTAAAAAACTCTGTGTGCCTCTGTGTCCTTTGTGGTGAAAACTTAAAAACTAACAAACTTAAAAACTAACAAACTCAAATATTAACTTGCGGACCGGTAAGGTCTGCGTAAAAAGATTGTAATTTTATGGCAAAAATGAATTTTGGCGGAGTTATCGAAAACGTAGAGACCCGCGAAGAATTTCCTTTGGAAAAAGCACGTGAAGTATTGAAAGACGAAACCATAGCCGTAATCGGTTACGGCGTACAGGGACCGGGCCAGTCGTTGAACCTGCGCGATAACGGGTTCAATGTCATCGTGGGCCAGCGTCCGGGAAAGACATACGATAAAGCCGTTGCTGACGGATGGGTGCCGGGCGAAACCCTTTTCGGCATCGAAGAGGCTTGCGAGCGTGCGACGATTATCGCCGTATTGCTCTCGGATGCAGCGCAGATAGCTTGCTGGCCGACTATCGAGAAACATCTTACGGCTGGTAAGGCACTGTATTTCTCTCACGGTTTCGCCATTACGTGGAACGACCGTACAGGTGTGGTTCCCCCGAAAGATGTAGACGTGATTATGGTGGCACCGAAAGGTTCGGGAACTTCTTTGCGTACCATGTTCCTCGAAGGCCGCGGGCTGAACTCGTCATACGCTATCTATCAGGATGCTACCGGTAAGGCTTGGGACCGTGTCATCGCTATGGGCATCGGCATTGGTTCGGGATACCTGTTCGAAACCACTTTCCAGCGCGAAGCTACTTCCGACCTGACCGGCGAACGCGGTACGCTGATGGGTGCCATCCAGGGTTTGCTTTTGGCTCAGTACGAAACTTTGCGCGAACACGGGCACACGCCTTCTGAAGCTTTCAATGAAACCGTAGAAGAGCTTACCCAGTCGCTGATGCCGCTCTTTGCCGCCAAAGGTATGGATTGGATGTATGCCAACTGCTCTACTACAGCCCAGCGCGGCGCACTCGACTGGATGGTTCCGTTCCACGATGCTACCAAGCCGGTATTCGAAAAACTGTATAAGTCGGTAGCCGACGGACTGGAAGCCCAGCGTTCCATCGACTCCAACTCTCAGCCCGACTATCGCGAAAAGCTGAACGAAGAGTTGAAAGCCTTGCGCGAAAGCGAAATGTGGCAGACGGGTGTGGTAGTACGTAAGCTCCGTCCGGAAAATAACTGAGCAATTGACAATTGACAATTATTTCTGATTGGCAATTGATGATTGGTAATGATTGCTTTATGCTCCAGTCCCCAAAGGGCACAAAGCACTTTGCCGGTTGTCAATTGCCAATTGTTTTTTTGGCAGATAAGAAAAAGTGTTGTACATTTGCCGTAGACCATTAAAAAACAGACTATTTATGAAAATGCGTGTATTTTTAGGAATGATGGCAATGTGCTTTGCGCTTTTTGTGTATGCAGAGAGTGATCCTACGTCGTTTGTACGGAACAGATATCCGGATGCCCGTATTTTAGACCGTGATTGGGATGACGGATTCATCGAAGTGAAAATGTCGCATCGCGGAAAGGAAAAGATCGTTATTTTCAATGCCGATGGAAAATGGTTGCGTACCATGTGGGAAGTACGCCGCAGCAGGCTTCCGCGTGCGGTAATCAGTGTATTGAGAAGGACAGGGTTCGTGTACGAAGAGATAGACGATAACGATAATATGGCGATGGAGAACCGTCGGGGAATGTTTTATATCGTTCAGGCCGACCGTAATGACCAAAGCTATGTGCTGGTGGTGTCGGAGCGGGGAAACATCATCGACCGCTTTTACGATGACGAATGGGATGACGAGTGGGACGAAGGACGCTGGGAAGGCGAGTCTTGGGATGACGGCGAGGACCATTTCGACGAAGGAGATGATGAGTGGGACGACCACAACCGTTATCGCCGTCCTCACCGCCACCATCGCGGGTGTTGTCATGAAGACGATGGTGAGGACCGTTTCGATGAAGGAGACGACTAGTGAGAAGTTATCGCCCCGCTGGTGTGGGCTGGGAGTTGAATGCCAATACCTCAGAAAAACTTTTTGGAGAAATTCAAAACAGATTCTCAGTAAGACTTTCGACCTTTAACTCCTGAACGAAGTGATAACTCCTGTGAAACATAACTACGTTTAACTCCTGGTTCACATGAATAGCAAATTGGCAAATCGTAACTTGAAAAAAGATTCTCCGTGGGCGTGGGTGCCTACGCTCTATTTTGCGGAAGGGCTGCCCTATATAGCGGTAATGACCCTCTCGCTGGTGATGTATAAGCGGATGGGCATCTCGAATGCCGAGGTGGCGCTCTATACGGGTTGGCTCAACCTGCCGTGGGTGGTCAAGCCTTTGTGGAGCCCGTTCGTAGACTTGGTGCGCACCAAACGCTGGTGGGTAGTGGCAATGCAAATGCTTATTGGTGCTGCACTGGCGGGTATTGCTTTCCTTATACCTGCACCGCATTTCTTTCAGTCCACGCTCGCCCTGTTCTGGCTGATGGCGTTTGCCTCCGCCACCCACGACATTGCAGCCGACGGGTTCTATATGTTGGGGCTTACGCCGCACCAGCAAGCTTTGTTTGTGGGCATCCGGAGCACCTTCTACCGCCTTGCCACCATCGCCGGCCAAGGATTGCTCCTGATGTTTGCCGGCTGGTTGGAACAGTCGGGTAGGGGAATCCCTTTTGCCTGGAGCGTTACGTTCTTACTGTTGGCGGGGGTGTTTCTTGCTGTGTTCGTCTACCACGCTTTTGTACTTCCGTGTCCCAGTGCCGACCGTCCGGCAGCAAGCATTTCGGCGCAGAGCCTGTGGCGCGAGTTCCTTCTCACTTTCCGCTCGTTTTTCCGTAAGGAAGGCATCGGCGTGGCATTGCTCTTCATGCTGCTCTACCGCTTCCCCGAAGCGCAATTGGCGAAGATGGGCATTCCGTTCCTGCTCGACCCCGTGGCAGAAGGAGGGCTGGGCATGACCACCGAGCAGATAGGTTTCACGCAGGGCACAGTGGGCGTCATCGGGTTGACTTTGGGCGGCATTCTGGGTGGCATCGCCGTGGCGCGTCACGGCTTGAAGCGTTGGCTTTGGGCGATGGTGTGGGCGATATCTCTGCCCGACCTGGTGTACGTTTACCTCAGCTATTTTCCCCAAACGCCCTTACTTTGGGTCAACGTGTGCATTTTCATCGAGCAGTTGGGCTACGGCTTCGGCTTCACCGCCTACATGATGTACCTCATCTATTTTTCGCGTGGGAGTCACAGCACCGCCCATTACGCCATCTGTACCGCCTTTATGGCGCTGGGCATGATGTTGCCTGGCATGGCAGCCGGCTGGCTTCAGGAGCTTCTGGGCTATCGTCATTTCTTCATCTGGATTATGGCGTGCTGCGGTGCGACTTTCGCCGTGGCGGCCTTGCTGAAGATAGACCCGGAATTTGGGAAGAAATGAGTAGATTTAATGGCTAATGTGAGAATGAATCAGCACATTGCATTTGTTTATTAGAAGCTGTTTTGAGTTTATCGTGCGATGATTTGGGATGAGTAGAGACGCAAAATCTTGCGTCTTTACTATGAGGAAGATAGCGGGCTATCTGACGAAGAACAGGAGCGGAAAGGACCAAAAAATCGCCCAAAGCACACACGAAAACGGATACATCAAGCCAAGAAAAACTTTTTGGAGAAATTCAAAATAGCTTCTTAGCACATTAAACTGTAGTTTTGTAAATTGTAAATTGAAAATTGAAAAATAGTAAATGAATTTATGTTGGCTTATACTTATGTAGAACAAGGCAGATTCGAATGGTGCGATAAGCCGGAACCTCGGCTGGAGGGGTCGCGCGATGCCATCGTAAGGGTCACGCTGAGCAGCATTTGCACCAGCGACCTGCATATCAAACACGGAAGCGTGCCGCGTGCCGTGCCGGGTATCACGGTAGGTCACGAGATGGTGGGTGTGGTGGAAGCCGTGGGCGAGGCTGTGAAGAACATTGCGTCGGGCGACCGTGTGACCGTCAATGTGGAAACCTTTTGCGGAGAATGCTTCTTTTGCCGCCACGGGTACGTGAACAATTGTACCGACCCTCACGGCGGATGGGCGCTGGGATGCCGTATCGATGGTGGGCAGACGGGATATGTACGTGTGCCTTATGCCGACACAGGGCTGAACCGCATCCCCGACTCGGTGACCGACGAGCAGGCGTTGTTTGTGGGCGATATACTTGCTACCGGCTTTTGGGCGGCGCGTATCTCCGAGGTGAAAGAGGAGGATACGGTGCTTATCATCGGAGCCGGTCCTACGGGCATTTGTACCTTGCTTTGCACGATGCTGAAGCGTCCGCGGCGCATCATTGTGTGCGAACGTTCGCCCGAACGAATCCGTTTCGTACGCCGGCATTACCCCGAAGTGCTGGTAACAGAACCCGAAGATTGCCTTGCCTTTGTGAAAGCGCATAGTGTGCACGGTGGTGCCGATGTGGTGATGGAAGTGGCAGGAACAGACGATACGTTCCGCCTGGCGTGGGAGTGTGCCCGCCCCAATGCCATCGTGACCGTGGTGGCGATGTACGACAAGCCCCAAATGTTGCCTTTGCCCGACATGTATGGCAAGAATCTCACCTTCAAGACTGGCGGTGTGGACGGGTGTGACTGCGCCGAGATACTCGGTCTGATAGAAGCAGGCAAGATAGACACTACTCCGCTTATTACCCATCGTTTTCCGCTTCGCCAGATAGAGGAGGCTTATCACATTTTTGAGAATAAGCTGGACGGGGTGATGAAGATTGCTATCAGTGGATAATTAGTGTTAGAAGCTGTTTTGAATTTATCGTGCGATGATTTGGGATGAGTTTTTGAGGCATTTTCGCTTCTGTGATGAGGAAGATAGCGGGCTATCTGACGAAGAACAGGAGCGAAAAGGACCAAAAAATCGCCCAAAGCACACACGAAAACGGATACATCAAGCCAAGAAAAACTTTTTGGAGAAATTCAAAACAGCTTCTAGGTTTAATGGCATCTTGTATATATAGTAATTAGACTTTGACCTTGATAACTTCACAAAGGCTTGTGGTGTATTGGGCTGCCTTATGTTCGCATTTCAAGTGCCAGTGTCTTCCATCACTCCCAACTCCGTCAAACCACTGTCTGGAAAACCACGGCTGGTGCAGATGCTTTGCTTTTCGGGCAGCCCACTGATGTCAATGCAGCTTTCACCCCGAAGTTCCTTCCATGTCCTTGAACCTGTTAACTGATTGTCAAGATTTTTCGCAAATAAAACGACCGGAATCTATCCAATAAAACTTGCTATTGTATATTATGAAATGGCAGAATTTTGTAACAGGTTGATAGTCAATAAATAGTAGATAATGTTCTCCGGATTTAGTCGAACAAATGCAGCTTTTGGGGAAATTTAATCACTAATCATGAATTTTTTTTTGACCGTAAAATCCTTAATATTAAATCTTTTCACTATATTTGCAACGTGTTTTGCCGCTTCATAATATAAAACAATGATAAAGCGGCGAACTTGAAAATATTTAATTGATTGTATATCAAATATTTGTGATATGGAGGCAAAAACATTCAAGCGCATTGCGCTTTGCACTTCTCGTCACATAACAACGGCAGGACATTGTTGCTGAGTTTTTACTCCGGAATGCTGCCGCTAAACCTAAAGAATGCTGTAAACAACGCCTGAAAACTTCTTAAAAAAGTTTGCAAAGCGTAGTGATTCAAATTCGGAGAGGTAACGGTTAGCCGTCATGCGATTGTCATGAGGGTAACGTAAGGAACGCCTTGTTCATTTACAATTTGGTTATTTATGCGAATCAGGAGTTAAACGTAGTTATGTTTCACAGGAGTTATCACTTCGTTCAGGAGTTAAAGGTCAATAGCTTTGCTTCTGAAAGCTGTGCAAAAGGTATTGGCATCTAACTCCCAGCCCGATAAGTGGGCGATAACTACCTATAACTTCCTTTTTAACTCCTGATTGGCATTATTTACAATTTACGATTTAGCTGTGTTGTAAATGGGGATTAACCACCGTAAATAGTACTTTGTAAATCGTAAATCCATCATGTTGTCCGACAAACTCAACAACGTAGATTACCAATGGTTCCTTGTCCGTACCAAACCCGGACATGAACAGGAGTTGTGTGCACTCATTGGGCGCGAAAAGGACAAGATCCGGAACATACTGGAAGTCTATTGTCCTACCCATACCAAGGTGTACGTGCGCAGAGGTGACAGTGAGCAACGGATGCCTCTTTTTGATGGCTATGTGTTCGTGCTTGCCACCCAAAACGCACTGGTTGAGTTCCTTCGTGATAACTGTTCCGATGCCTTTATCCGCTACAACCGCAAGCGTACACCGGACGAGAAAGCCACCGCTTGCACCATACCCGAATCGCAAATGCGCGCTTTCCGTGACTACAACGAGAATTACGCTGATAAGGTAATAGTGCTGGAGCGTCCTTACTCGGACTATGCCTTCAACGCGAAAGAGGGCGAGGCGAATGAGATTGTGCGCGTGGTCGACGGTCCGTTTGTCGGCCAAGAAGGTTACATCTGCCGCTTCCACCGCAAAAAGGGACTGGTGTTCCGCGTGCAAGGCATGGTGCCGGGCAGCTGGTTGACCGTCACCTATCCCAATGTCTCCGACCTGCACGTTGTCCGTCTCCACAATGCTGAGGGCGACCGCCTGTCTATAGGCACGGAAAAAGGGCGTGCCGTTGACCTGCTTGTCGGCATCCTGCAGGCTTGCGGTTACGGAAAGCGCACGCAAGCCATGCTTTATGAACTGATGGAACGCCTTGCTGTCGATTTGTCATTGACCAATCTCTGCCGGGAACTTGACAAGAAAGGTGAGAAAACATTGGGCGGCCGTCTTGCCAGACTGACTACCAAGGAAGCTGAACTTCTGATAAACCTTGCCCGCTACGAACATGATACTCCCGGATATGTGAAGGAAAACTGGCAAAAGATTCTCCTGCGTTCGTTTCTTACACCTACATCCGGAATAGAATGGGAAGAAGGCAAGAACGAGGTGGAACTTCAACATAAGAATTTTACGGAAATCATCCGCAGGGTGGACATTACCGAAGAGGTTTATTACCCCAGCAGACAGGAGGACGGAAAAACCAACACTGCGTATTATGCCCATATCGGCATGAGGGAAGAGATGGGGAACCTCGTTTTCTTCGCCAACTGGAACGATTTTCTCTGCGGATATTTCCTTACGGCAGGAAAAGCCAACGAGAAGTTAGTGTCGGGAAGGTCGCAATCTGTCCTTGACGAGACCACGAATACGGAAAGGAAAAAACTCATCGAGTCTTTCCGCAACTATGCCCCAACATTATATAAGGTATTGACGGATGCGGATTCAGCCGTAAAAGCCGTACCGGATTTTAAGGTCGGCGAAGATACGTTGAATGTCTTTGCTATCCGGTCTTCAGTTCAAGAAAAAGACACGGCAAAGGACAAGCTGATACAGACTTGTGTCCGCATCTGCAAGGAAATCAATACTACCAACCATCTTGCCGTATGGCGCAGGTATCTGCGGACGGTGTGGCTGCACAATTGAAGTTGACAAGGTATCAGTTGACAAGGCAACAAGGTTCTGAATAGTTTCACTAATGGCATCTAAAACTTCGTTAACTCGTCAACTGGTCAACTTGTTACCTGAAATAAAATGTACACGATAGCCGAATTTACTTCCCGATGGCAACGCCTCCACCATCCGTCCATGAATGTGGATGGCGACGTGGTTTTCTTTTATGAAATCTACGTCAGGCTGCACCGTTTGGCTGAACAGTATGCGGCGGGGTTCGATGAACAGTTTATACTTTCTCTGCTGCTTTATACGGAGAACACTATTGCCGTCGGGCTTGACGGTGTTTACGAATACAGGTACCGCAGCGTGGGCGATGTCGTGTTCCGCTGGTGCGAAAGCCTGGACATGGGTGCGGATGCCACTTCACAAGTGGACAGTCTCGTGTCAGAAGCTGTGTCAAGAGCCGGTTGCAGTGCCCTCCGGCAATGGATGACAGAATGCGTGCTGTCGGGTGATTTTTCCCGTATGAGCGGCATGATGGCTTGGTTTCCATGTGAAGATCCGGTCATGTGGCACATTTTCCCGGACTTGCGTTTCAGGGAGGTGATGTTCCGCAGGCTTACGGGTGACTGGCAGACCGCCCGGCAGATGCTGTGGGCAGACCTTGCCTTCAACTGGCGTGACAAGCGCGGATACTCCTTGGCGGATACCTTGTCCAGGCAGTTCCGTTATGAAGTGTCTTTTGCCGAAGGAAAAGAAAAAGACAGGTTGAAAGAAGCGGCGGAAAGTCTCGATGCTATCCGTTCCGAACGTTTGGACACTTACACGGTTATCGGGCGTAAAGACGGGCGCACGCTCACTTTACTCCACAGGGACGGCCGTGAGTTCCGTGATGTGATTTTCCCCGCGCCTGTTTCGGAAAATGTGCAAAGCCGTCCTCTTGCCGCCCAGCTTGTCACTTACAATGACAAAACTTACATAAACGGTTCTGCAGTCTGGCTTAACAAGGAAGCCTTGCCCGTGTGGAACGGTGAAACCAATTGGAGCGACATTCTTAAAAAAGAACAGGATGCGGCAAAGCTCACATTTTTCACCACCACGTTTGGCAAGCGGCTCAGTCTTTACGAAGACCTCTACACCGTACCGGAAGACCCGGAGGAAGCCTGTTACGCCGACATGGGCATTTATTTCGACGAGCCTAACATTTTCGATTTTCTGGGATGCATGAAGCCCGAGAATTAAGAATGAAAGATGAAGAATAAAGTGCAAAAGGATATAGCACAGACGGCTGTTACCCTTTCTCCTCATGGGGAGAACTGGAGAGGGGCTGGGAGAGCCGGAGAGGGGCTGGAAGGTTTCGGTTTTATTGCATACGCCAATTCCCGCGTTGAGAAACTGCAGGACGAGGGGCGTTACGATGCCGCAAACAAGCTGAAAATGTATCTCAGAAAGTTCATTGCCTATTTGGGCAAGAGCGAAGTGCCTTTCAAGGACTTCGATTCCCTGCTGATACGCAACTATCATACGTGGCTGAAGAATCAGGAGTTAGGGCGCAATACCATTTCTTTGTACATCCGGAACTTGAAACGGGTCTACCGCCTTGCCGTAGAAAGCGGACTGGCCGATGAATGCCATCCCTTCGAAGGCATGGACGTGAGCTATCACGTCAAGAAAGAGAAAAACGGCCTGACGCTTGCGGAGGTAAAACATATGCGTGACTTGGACTTGAGCAGCGAACATCCGTCAATCGTCTTCGCCCGCGACATCTTCCTGTTCTCTGTCTATGCACGTGGCATGAGGAGCGATGACATCTTCCGCCTGACAAGAAAGAACATCCAGGACGGACAGCTCACTTACCGTCAGCACATCACCGGTAAGGAAATCTCCATTCCCTGGGAGCCGGCACTGCAGGAGATAGCAGACCGTTACAGAAGGAAAGGCACGGCACGCCTTTTCCCTGTCATCACGGCAAAAGCCCCACACGAGCAATGGAAACAGTATGACAGCCTCCTGCACCGCATCAATTACAGCCTGAAGAAATTGGGTGAGATAATGGGTCTCGGTTATCCGCTGAACCTCACCGTAGCAAGACATTCGTGGCAGAGCATGACGAAGAGCGTAAGCATAAGCGACATCCTATAGAATGAAGAATGAAGTATAAGTTAGAAGTACCACGATGAGATAGACAAGCTCCACGAGCGGGAAGACCCCAAGTTTGTCTGCATCATCAACGGCTGCCAGAACCTCATCGCCCCGAACGCGCAGCAGGCAGAACAGACCATACAGGATAGTACACCCGAAAAATGAATATATACTGCATCGGCAGTTGAATATATACTGCAACTGCTGATGAATATATACTGCAACTGCCGATGCAGTATATATCCTTTAAAAAAGCAGTACGAATGTCCTCATTTTGCCAAAATGCCTTGTAGGGGGCAGGGTTTGCCTGCCCAAAAACATCTACGTGGATTAGTTGACGCATTCGGGCGTATACAATACGCCCCTGCATGGGATGTTTGCAGAGCCTTATTCGTTTTTACATCTAAATTTTATTTTAGGCCTACCGTCTGGTAATGTAGGGGATGTCTGAATCGAACGCTTACGAACCGTTTCCCCGCGAAGGTATCTTCATAAAAACAAGAGCAGGATGTCAACTCATAAACTCACAAACTTAAAATGAGCTATATCCGTCAGCGTATGGAAGACAAATCACGCACTGACATCAAATTGACTCCGCTGAAAGCGGAAATCGAAACCATATTCAACAAGCGCAACATTAATGAAGATTGCGACACTATTGCAGACCTGCTTTCACCTTATCGGAAAATGTTTCGTGAATCGTTAAGTCAAGGTAGATATGCCGAAGCAGTAACCGTCTTACTCGAAGTTCTCGAAAGTATCACTTACCACTTTGTGGAAGACGAGCATTACAACTATTTCGATGACATGTACAGTCCCGACTATGTTTGCCAAGATATGATGGAGGCAATCATCAGCTCTATTAAGAGTGGGAATTTCCCAGCGGAAGAGTTGCAACGGTTGAAAGACGGATTGGAAAAGTTAAAGCATACAGAAGCATACGAAGATTATGGTGTGCCGTATGCGTTGGATTTATGGGAGAAGTTTGAAAACTTTAAGAACTCATGAAACTACCATTTGCTTAAGCATCTATAATTTATAAAAAATAAATTGACAAATTTATAATCGAATATGAATTTTCTACAAAAACACATCGGCTGTATTGTTACTTTAATTGTGGCCTTGGCATTTATAGCACCAAGATTGTTGACTTTGCCAGGATTTGACTGGCTCGACTTAACACAAACTGGCGAAATAGGAGATACTATAGGTGGAACAACTGCTCCTTTTTGGGGATTCCTTAGTACTATTTTGTTGTACTTAACTTTAAAAGAGCAACAGAATTTCAATAAGACCCAACAAATGGCTAGTGATTATGACATCTTGATGAAACTAAGAGACAACATATCCGAATTAAGCAATAACTTGACTGTAGCTATATGTCATCCTACAGGAAGTCAGCGCACACAGTATCAAGGTAGTTTTCATATTGAAGATTTAAAAAATACTTTTCATCCGCAAAATGCAATAGAAGAAGATGATTTTAATGAACTCTATCGTAATTGCACAGAAATTGCGGGTTTAATTTTGTTATTCTTTAATATGCTTATTCAATCTCGATTGGGGAATGACATAAAGCGCACGCTTTTCTATTCCGTAAGCATACACTCCGAACGAATTTATAGCTTATTTGATATGACTCAACACGAATGGATAACCATTGTAAAAAATTTGAATTCTATTGATGATAATATTTTTGGACGATACAATTCAACAAATGAAAAGTACTTAAACTTATTCAGTGAGGCATATCATAAATTGACAGAAATGATAAATTAATTGAATTGTGGAAAAATCATATTATAATATACAACAGCCTTGCTGACGAACGAATCAGATTGCTGGTGAATAATCAACAAATTTCTTTTTCTTCGGTCAGTGACAAGATGGTGCGTGTCAGTGCGGCCTACCACTCCGTCGTGTCCACTTGCAAGCTTCAGGGGTATTCAATCCTGGAATACCTCAAGAAATTCTTTGCCGAGATAACCGCAGGCAACCGCGACTACGGAAAACTTATGCCCTCGACTATCGGCATAAGTGCTAACAAATTATAAATATCGACCGAATTTTAATCTTATTTCAGACATACCGCCTGAAAAACAGGGGGTACGTCAGAATTGGACGTTTACGGATGTCTGAATTGGACACATACTTATCACCTTTAAAATTGGAAACTAATTATTTTCAACAAAATGATTCTACTATTATTTATTTTAGTATTAGCCTTACTACTAATATCGCTTTATTATTATGGCTATGAAATTATAGCTCCACCCGTAATTATTTGCGCTGTATATACATTTTCAATATATGCGGCAATGTATAATATTGAATCATGGCACATAAAACTATCTAATATTACTGTTTTATACATAGTGGTTGGTTTATTGAGCTTTTGTTTGAGTAGTTTTATTGTTAGAACTCACTACAAAAATAAGCCTGTTCCCATAAAAAGAGCTTTTGTAATTAATATAACAAATCAAAAAACAATCATATTATATCTAATAATATTTATATGTGCCTATATATATATTCAAGAAGTTTCACATATAGTTGGAGGATATGGCGGAGATTATGAAACTGCTATGGCTGATTTTAGATCCGATTTTTCTTATGGAGATGAAAATTTGTCTTTTATCGCAAATCAGTCTTATAAAGTTTTAACTGTCATAACATTCATTTGCCTGTATATCTATTGCAATAACACAATCGCAACAGGTCAATGGAAAAAATATATAATTTGGTTAGTACCTGTGATTATTTTAGGCTATGCAACAATACGTTCAGGTTCAAGGGCACCCCTAATACAATTATTTGTTATGTTTATTGTATTTCTTTTGCTATTCCAACAACAATATGGCAAATACAAAAAGAAAGCATTGCTAAAATATATATTATATATAGTCGGATTTTCAATTCTTTTTTTGGTGATGTTCAGCGCAATACGTTACCTTGTAGGAAGACAAAATGATTCCAATATTGTTGACTATATTTCAATGTATGTTGGAGGTTCAATACAACTTTTCGATTTATATCTGAAACATCCGAATGAAGCAATGAATAATAACACAGAAGTTTTCGGTGCATTATACAATAATCTAATAAAATTGGGTTTTATTGACGATAAGGAATTAATTATGCACAAAGAATTCAGATATTCAAATGGAATTCTTTTGGGTAATGTCTATACATCATTCAGAGCCTTTCATCATGATTTTGGTTTTACTGGAATTATCATATTTCAAGTCATTGAAGGATTCTTTTATTCCATTTATTATGAGAAAATGAAACGTTTAAAAAATAAATCAGGTATAAGTGCTACTTTTATTCTATATGGGATGCTTATGATGCCTTTATTTGAACATGCCATACAAGAACAACTCTTTTCAAATTATCTTTGCTTGAATACTTTTATATTACTGTTTCTGACAATCATTATTATACACTATTTAAAGCCTAAATTATATGCCACAAAGTCTTTCTAAAGGTATAGCGATAATATTTCTTGCAAATGTTTTAAATTTATTTTTTAGTTTAGCCACAAACTTCCTCTTACCACGATATTTGCCTGTTGAATCTTATGCTGCAATAAAAACGTATCAATTATATGCCGGATACATTGGATTATTACATCTTGGTTTTATTGACGGAATGTATCTATTTAATGGTGGGAAAAGAATCGGTGATATTTCAAGGACTGAAATAAAAGAAGAACTGTCCACTCTATTTTCTTTTCAGCTAATGATAACGTTAATAATAATATTATTATCCTTCTGTATAAATAATAAAATTTTATTATTCGCAAGTATGTCTATTCTTCCTGTAAATATGCTGACATACTTCAGATATCTATATCAATCTACTGGAGAATATCGTTTGTATGGCAGGATAATGAATTATTTAACCATTTTTACATGTGTTATTAATCTGTTTTTTTTGTTAATAATTAAAGAGACATCGTTTTTCCCTTATATAATTTCTTACGTAATATTAAATTATTTGCTATTTATAGCCATTAGTTGCTATATGTCTAAAAAGTTTCATGAGAAATTAATAAAAATAAAATTTTCATATTTCTATTTTAAGCGAGACATCAATGCTGGTTATACACTGACGTTGGGAAATATAGCTTTTTCATTATTAGTATGCATGGGTCAATGGTTTGTTTCCTTTTTTTTATCCGTATCTGATTTTGCATATTATTCTTTTTCAGTAACAATTGTAAATTTCATTAATATAGCTGTCACTCCGATTTCTATTACATTGTACAATTTTTTTTGTTTAAAAGAGATAGATGATAATAAAATAAGCAACCTACGTAATTTAATTGTCATCTTTTCTTGCTTCCTCATGATTTTAGCGTTTTGTGCACAAATTATAATAAAATTTTTTATTCCGAATTACACAGATTCAATAAGGACTATGTTTATATTGTTTGCATCTCAAATTTTCGCAATCATCAACACTAGTGTTTTTGTCAATCTGTATAAGGCTAGGAAGCAACAGAGTAAGTATATGAAAAAACTATTGTTTACTTTGTTAATAAGCATAATAATAAATATTATTTTCACTTTTATACACAATACTAAAGAATCTTATGCTATTGGCACTTTATTATTCACCGTTATTTGGTGTCTATTCTCATGTGATGATTTTAAAACTTTATTTATCAAGAAAAAGGAATTTATTTACATCACGTTATGTTTATTTGTCTTTTTCTATTCTGGATTTGCACTTCAGCCATGGTATGGATTGCTTCTCTATTTATTAGTATTCACATTTTTAACATATATATTTTTCAATCAACTTATACTTCATTTTCTTACACAAATAAAAAACAAATAGTAAGCAGTCAAAAAATGGCTATTGATTGAAATGGGTAACTTCGCTGCCAACCAAATTTATAGAATTATGTATAGCAGTGAAGATCTTGAAAGGTTTTACTTTCAGTACCAGACGGAGGCGTTACCCCGTGGAGAATCTCTCCAATCGTTTTGTGTCAAGAACAAAGTCCCTTATAACATTTTCCAGAAATGGTTTAAGGATACCCGCAAAAAAGTAGTTGAGATTCAGGTTGACGGTGCTCCTGAGATTACCCATGAAGAAAAGACTAAAATTGGTGACCGGCCTAAACCTGTATCAAGAAGCGGTAATGACAATCCCGTCCGCATATGGAT
>NZ_NFIC01000015.1:0-39223 GCF_002161565.1 Bacteroides sp. An51A | reverse complement strand
GTGGGAGACAGAGGTCTCCCTTTTTTATTTTGTATTGCCGGATGACCCTGATTCCGGGCTTCCACCGCCTTCCTCCGCCCTTTCCGCTACGCTCCAAGGACGGAGGAAGGCGGTGGCGGAGTTGCACTTCTAACTTGACGGTGGGCAACCTTCTATGAAGATTGTGATGAAATTCTGATTCAGAAACTCTAAATCTACATGAAGTTACAGAGAAAAACATTTATGAACAAATATTCAATTTTTCTACAGACATTTACCAAATAAAAAAGTCCTGATTTCCAACGAAATCAGGACTCAAGTCGGGGTAGCGGGATTCGAACCCACGACCCCCTGCTCCCAAAGCAGGTGCGCTAACCGGACTGCGCTACACCCCGAATGGTCATTTTTTCAAAACCGATGCAAAGGTAATGGTTTATTTTGTAACCTGCAAATTTTTGGCAATCTTTTTTTTCAAAAGCAAACACATCTATTTTTTGGCACATCTATTTTTTGGCACATCTATTTTTTAAGGCATCTAACTTTTGATGGACCTTATCTGCCTTTCCGCTTCTGTTATTTGCCAAACAATCCGCTATCTTCCTCATCACAGCCTCTCCCAGCCTCCTCATAAAGGAAGGTCGGGAGAGACTCTCAAAAGTCAACCCAAATCAGCGTATGATAAATCCAAAACAGTTTCTTTAATCTTCACCCCCGTACATTCTTGCCCGCATCGCCTTAATATGGTCGGACGCAATATATTCGTCATACTCCATCATCTTGTCAATGATACCGTTTGGCGTAAGCTCAATGATACGGTTCGCCACGGTCTCGATAAACTCATGGTCGTGCGAGGCAAAGAGGATATTTCCTTTATAAATCTTCAGGTTATTGTTAAATGCCTGAATCGACTCCAAGTCAAGATGGTTAGTAGGCGTATCTAATATCAGGCAATTGGCGTTGCGAAGTTGCATACGCGCAATCATGCAACGCATTTTCTCGCCTCCCGAAAGTACATTGACTTTTTTCAACACTTCTTCTCCAGAAAAGAGCATGCGGCCTAAGAAACTTTTCATATACACTTCGTTTCCTTCGCCATATTGGCTTAACCAATCCACCAGATTCAGATCGCTATTAAAATAACTGGTATTATCCAATGGAAGATAGGCTGTGGTAATCGTCACCCCCCAGTTATAATGTCCTGCCTGAGGCTTGCGATTGCCGTTGATAATTTCGAATAAAGCCGTCATTGCACGTGGGTCCCGGCTCAAAAACACAATCTTGTCCCCCTTCTCCACCGTAAAGTTTACGTCGTTAAACAACACTGTGCCGTCTTCAGTGGTAGCACGCAACCCTGACACTTCCAGTATCTGGTTTCCCGGTTCACGATCCATAGTAAAGATGATGCCCGGATATTTACGCGAAGAAGGCTTGATTTCGTCCACATTCAGTTTTTCCAGCATTTTCTTACGGCTGGTGGTCTGTTTTGATTTTGCCACATTGGCAGAAAAACGGCGTATAAATTCCTCCAGTTCCTTACGTTTCTCTTCCGCTTTTGCCTTCTGATTCTGCTGTTGGCGTAAAGCAAGCTGACTGGATTCATACCAAAAACTGTAGTTCCCTGCAAAAAGGTTCACTTTCCCGAAATCAATATCTACCGTATGTGTACATACCGAATCAAGAAAGTGGCGGTCGTGACTCACCACCAAAACCGTATGCTCGAAATCGGCCAAATAATTCTCCAGCCATGTCACTGTATCCATATCCAAATCGTTGGTCGGCTCATCAAGCAATAAGTTATCCGGATTACCGAACAAAGCCTGTGCCAGCATCACACGTACCTTTTCTTTTCCACTCAAGTCACCCATCAGAACATAATGCTTGTCTTCCTTAATGCCCAATCCGCTCAATAAAATCGCCGCATCGCTTTCAGCATTCCATCCTTCCAACTCTGCAAATTTCTCCTCCAGTTCAGCTGCCTTCAGCCCATCTTCGTCCGAAAAATCAGCCTTGGCATATAATGCTTCACGCTGCTTCATGATATCCCACAATACCGTATGCCCCATCAGTACCGTGTCGAGTACGGTATGCGTGTCATACTTAAAATGGTCTTGGCTCAATACTGAAAGACGCTCGCCAGGCCCTAAAGTTACACTTCCCTTCGTAGGGTCCAGTTCTCCTGAAATGACTTTCAAAAATGTGGATTTTCCAGCGCCATTGGCACCAATGACACCATAAATATTTCCATTGGTAAACTTGATATTCACATCGTTGTACAACACTCTTTTACCAAATTGAACGGCTACGTTTGAAACTGTTATCATCTTTTTACTATACCTATATTAAACTTATGTGGGCACAAAGATAAGAAAAAAAGGCAAATGAAATACAGAAAGCCTGCCAGTATGGCAAAAATTCATTACTTTTGCACCTGTTTTTCGCATGCCAGCCATTCAGGCACGGATTTTGTAGCGCCATTTTTCAGAACAAACAAAACATTATATAATTATGAGTACAAATAATCATAACGAAGAAGAAATCAAACAAGGCCAGGCCGAACAGCCTTCAGGCGAACAAACTGAGACAACATCTGAAAACAAGCAAGAACCCAATAAGAAAGAAGACGAACAAGAATTGACCGGTGAAGCAAAATTGCAAAAAGAACTGGAAACAGCCACAAAAACCATCGAGGAGCAAAAAGACAAATACTTGCGTCTGTCTGCCGAATTCGACAACTATCGGAAACGCACGATGAAAGAGAAAGCTGAATTAATCAAGAATGGAGGAGAAAAAACCATCAGTGCCATACTCCCGATTCTTGATGACATGGAGCGTGCCTTGCAAAATGCAGCAAAGACAGAAGATTTGGATGCCATCCGCCAAGGTATCGAATTGATTTCGCAAAAGTTCCACAAAGTGCTGGAGCAAGAAGGACTTCAGAAAATGGAACCAATAGGCGAAGCTTTTGACACAGACTATCACGAGGCTGTCGCATTGGTCCCCGCCCCCAATGAAGAGCAGAAAGGAAAAGTGCTGGACTGTGTACAAACCGGATATAAACTGAACGACAAAGTAATCCGCCACGCGAAAGTTGTTGTTGCACAATAATATAAAAAAGATTTGTTGATATGGCAAAAAGAGACTACTATGAAGTATTAGGGGTCGACAAGTCGGCCTCGGCAGATGAAATAAAGAAAGCCTACCGGAAGAAAGCAATCCAATATCATCCGGACAGAAACCCCGGCGACAAGGAAGCCGAAGAAAAATTTAAAGAAGCAGCAGAAGCATATGAAGTCCTAAGCAATCCGGACAAACGTGCACGCTATGACCAATACGGCTTTGCAGGCGTAGACGGAGCTGCCGGCGGAGGAGGATTCGGAGGATTCGGCGCAGGCGGAATGTCAATGGATGATATATTCTCTATGTTCGGTGATATCTTCGGCGGACGAGGAGGATTCGGAGGATTCGGTGGTGGAAGTGCCCAGCCACGCCAACGCCGATACAGAGGTTCCGACTTGCGAGTAAAAGTAAAACTCAGTTTGAAAGAAATTTCTACAGGAGTAGAAAAAAAATTCAAACTAAAAAAATACGTTCAATGTAGTCATTGCCACGGAACTGGAGCTGAAGACACAGGAGGCGTGGAAACTTGTCCTACCTGTCACGGAACAGGCAGTGTCACCCGTACCCAGCAAAGCATTTTCGGCATGATGCAGACCCAGTCTGTGTGCCCACAATGTGGAGGTGAAGGCAAAATTATCAAGAACAAATGCAAAGAATGTGACGGAGAAGGCATTGTCTACGGCGAAGAAATCGTAACGGTAAAGATACCGGCAGGCGTAGCCGAAGGTATGCAGGTCACTATCAACGGTAAAGGAAATGCCGGGAAACATAACGGTGTACCGGGTGATTTGCTGGTCTTGATCGAAGAAGAAAAACATCCCGAACTAATCCGTGATGAAAGCGACCTCATCTACAACCTCTTGCTAAGCGTGCCTACAGCGGCATTGGGAGGCACGGTAGAAATCCCCACTATCGATGGCAAGGCAAAAATCAAAATAGAGCCAGGCACTCAACCGGGTAAAGTTTTACGCCTGCGAGGCAAAGGGCTCCCTACAATTAACAGTTACGGATACAATACAGGTACGGGAGACTTACTGGTAAATGTCAGTGTATATATTCCTGAAAAGCTGAACAAGGAAGAACGCCAAGCGTTGGAAAAATGGCAGGAATCGGAAAGTTTCAAGCCCAACATGACCTTGAAAGAAAAAATATTCAAGAAATTCAGAAGCTTATTCGAATAAATACGCTTTTGCTGATACCATCACAGCACCCACAGACGACACAGTCTTTTCAATTGAGAAACTGTTGTGAATTTATCGTGCGATGATTTGGGATGAGTTTTTTGAGGCATTTCTGCTTCTATGATGAGGAAGATTGCGGTCTGTCTGACGAAGAAAGAAGCGGAAAAGACAAAAAACGCCCAAAGCACACACGAAGACGAATACATCAAGCCAAAAAACTTTTTGTAGAATTCCCGAACAGTTTCTGAAAATTATTTTCTGTGTAGCCTGTGTGGCTTGCGTTCAAAATACCGTTATTAATCCTCATCTCATATGAAACCAAAAGAAATTCCGGTGCTGCTCCTTACCGGCTATCTGGGCAGCGGAAAAACCACTTTAGTAAACCGAATCCTTTCCAACAAACGGGGTATCAAATTTGCCGTCATTGTAAATGATTTAGGCGAAATAAACATTGATGCTGACCTGATTCAAAAAGGAGGTGTCGTAAATCAAAAAGATGACAGCCTGGTATCCTTGCAAAACGGATGTATCTGTTGCACACTAAAGACCAATCTGATAGAACAGTTGTTTGAGCTGATGAAAAGCCAGCGATTCGACTATATCGTCATTGAGGCTAGTGGCATTTGTGAGCCGGAACCAATCGCACAAACCATCTGTTCCATACCTTCACTAGGTGGTGCCTATGCAAAATATGGCATTTGCCGGCTGGATTGCATCGTAACGGTAGTAGATGCCATGCGTATGCAAGACGAATTTGCCTGTGGAGATAACCTGACACGCAAAAACATTGACGAAGAAGATATTGAAAACCTGATTATCCAACAAATCGAATTTTGCAATATCATCCTGCTCAACAAAGCTTCTGAAGTAAAACCCGAAGAATTAAACCGTATCAAACAAATAATCCGTACTATTCAGCCCGCTGCCGAAATCATCGAATGCGACTATGGGAATGCAAACCTCGATAAGTTGCTAAATACACAGATGTTTAATTTCGAACGTGTGGCAACATCTGCCGGATGGATTCGGGGCATTGAAAAAGCTGCGACCGAAGAAGAAGAACGCGAAGCTCACCTACAAGCTGCCGAAGGACATCACCACGATGAAGACGGACTTCACGAAGAAGAAAATCATCACCATCACGAGCATCACCACCACGATGAGGGTGAAGCAGAAGAATACGGTATCGGCACATTCGTGTATTACCGTCGCCCTGCCTTCGACATTCATAAGTTAGACCGCTACATCGCTACCAAATGGCCGAAAAACATCATCCGTGCGAAAGGGGTATGCTACTTCAGCCATAACCGCGACATGTCTTATCTTTTCGAACAGGCAGGAAGACAAAAGCAACTGCACGAAGCAGGCTTATGGTATGCCACCGCACCCGAAGAAGACTTGGTCAAACTGATGGTGCAAGAGCCTGGGTTAATGCGTGACTGGGATGAAAAGTATGGAGACCGCATGATAAAACTCGTTTTCATCGGGCAACATCTCGATAAAGCACAAATCACACATGATTTGGATGAGTGTCTGGAATATTAACATCTCTAACACAACCAATAAAAACAATATGGAAATAACAAGTGCCAAATTCGTTGTCAGTAATTCGCGGGCGGATATGTGTCCGGATGGAAATCTGCCCGAGTATGCTTTTATCGGACGCTCCAACGTAGGCAAGTCCAGCCTCATCAATATGCTGACCAATCACTCTAAGTTGGCTATGACTTCGTCTACTCCCGGAAAGACATTACTCATTAATCATTTTCTCATCAACAATTCGTGGTACCTAGTTGATTTGCCTGGGTATGGCTATGCACAGCGAGGGAAGAAGGTAATGGAAAATATCAAGAACCTCATCCAACATTACGTATTGGAACGAATACAGATGACATGCCTGTTTGTACTGGTTGACAGCCGGCTTGAACCTCAAAAGATAGACTTACAATTCATTGAGTGGCTGGGTGAGAACAGCGTGCCTTTTGCGCTTGTATTTACCAAATCCGACAAACAAAGTGCCGGAAAGACTAAGCAAAATGTAGAACGTTTTCTTGATACCTTGAAAGAGCAATGGGAAGAACTCCCCCCCTATTTCATTACTTCATCCGAAAAAAAGACAGGAAGACAAGAATTGCTGGATTACATCGAATCAGTCAATCGCACATTACAATAAGTCCCAAGTCATGTCATTTTGTCAGGAATCAATTAAACACATAAAAGGTCATCCCTAAAAATTTTGAGATGACCCTTTATGTGAAATCAAGACCTTTTAAAAGAACCTTTTAAAAAATCACACCCAACCGGAAACCGGCATTATTCTGTCCATCAATATCTTCACTGGCTAAGGTTTCCGCTTTATTGGTCATATAACTATAATAACCTGCTATGTGAAAACCTAAACGATGACCTTTAAATGGGAAAATGCGCAAACCGATTTCAGGCGAAGCATAAAATCCCCATGGATTATCATACACCCCTCCTGTACCATAATAGGTGGTATAACGCGTATATGCTGCTCCCAGTTTCACACCTACATAAGGCTTAACTACCTTACCATTATATATACTATACGAAGTTGTAAGTCCAAAAGGTAACTGATAAGCCGAACGTTGCTGGTCAGTCGTCAGCGATTCAGTAGGGGAAAGTTGTAAAGTTTGCCTGCCTACATACCTATGATTGGTGTGGAAATTTATAAAGCCTCCTATCGCCCAACGTGGAGCCACATTATAAGTAGCCTCAAAATTCATCCCCCACCCGCTGATTTTATCTGCAAAATCAGTAGAATATGGAGCATTTACCTGCCAGTCGATAGTAAAATGCATTTTACGGGCATCCCATTGAGCATATCCCTTTGCGACTCCACACAGCATTACACAACAAGCTATTGCAAAACTTCTGAATATCATTGTTTTCATAATTTAATCCTCCTTTATTATTTATTGGTACTCAAATAAGCCGACTGACTGAAAGCCTGGTCCACACCATCCAACAACAACTGCATATTCACACGGTTGCTCCCGAACTGGAACCCCGAAGCACTGGCATACCATACTACAGGAATCTGACGCTGATTGTTGCCTGCATCCTGTCCTGTCAAATCCACCATCTCTAAAATCAAAGCTTGCGTGTCATAACTATAACTTACCGGATAAGGATAATACCATCCGCCCCAGCCGGCTCCCCAGTAAAAAGGATCCCACCAGCCTCCCCAATAACCGCCGGAAATGACAGTATTGGTCTGTGACACATACGATAATTGTACACCTACATCAGCATTACCTTTTTGAGTCGGATCAGTAATACGCTGGTAACCCAAACGGTTCATCTGATTTTCTACTTCACCGACTATAGCCAGTGCATTGTTGTCGGTCCAATACGAAGCATGTATATCACCTGCCTCCAAAATACTATCAGGCAAATAATATGTAACATACTTGCTGAAATCAACGCTATTGTCATGATCGGTATATACTACCAAATCACTGTCCAACTGCCCCATATCCGGGTCTTTCTCGCATGCGGCCAAGCTCATTAAAGCAATTATACCGAATGCCATAAACAAATTCTTTTTCATATCTGTCTTTCCATTTAATTAGTCAAATCATAAAAAATGTCACGCCAGTTTCCTGGTCAATCCATCACATTCTATCAAAACGAACGTCCTTTAAATACTGTACTCTTATGCAAAGGTAACAAAACACCATTCAAAGTCAAACGGTTCGAATTAAAATTAGGGAAGATTTCAACCGATGCTTGATTGGAACCTTTCATCATGCCAATTTCCACTCTTGCCGAAATTCCCGCTCCCATTACATTCATGGTCAAACGCAAATTGCCTTTCTTGTCTTCTTTCACTTCATAAGAAGATACCGAACCGTCTACCGTTACACCTCCCAGCCCGTTCGGTCCACTGACTGGAATGTTAAAAGCGACCTGTACAACCGCCTTTTCACCATCTACAGATACAAAATTTGTATTCGAATTGACATATGCCATCTGTCCATACTTGAAGACAACTTTGTCGGCTTCTAAAGTAAATGCCTTGTCATTCAAGGCTTGTTTCGCTTCTTCGAAAAGCAAGCTGTCCAATTTGGCTTGCATTTCTTTCTTTTCTTCACGAGTCAATTCACGTTCTGTTTCTTGGGCTTGAAGCACACCAGTGCTTAAAAATGCCACACAAATGACTAAAGTTGATAAAATCTTTTTCATAATCAATCTCTCCTTTTTTGTTTAATGTTTGTCTATAAAACAAACTCAAAGTCCTTTTACTGCGGAATATTAGATTAAAAAAATATAAAAGGAAGCAGAAGCTTAATCTATATCAAGATTATTCGTATCTTTAAGTGTATAAATCTTAAAACTCCATCATTATGAACAACATTTCAGATATCACCATACTGGTAGCCGTCATTGCCCTTGCCCTTTGGCCAATTGTATTGTTCTTGATTCGCATCATACACGAACGAAAAAAACGGCTGGAACATCTGGAACAAATGACCAAGGACGAACTAGATGAAATCAGTACAAAACAATTGGTAGTCAGCACCTTGAAAAAGATAGGATGCCAACCCGAGGAAAACGAGGAAGGACACATCGCCTTCAAGTATCAGGGAGACGATTTCTACATTGCCGCCGAAGAAGAAAACCGTTTCATCATGATATGGAATCCATGGTGGGGCTCTATCAATACCGACAACGAAGCCTTCCCTGTATTGAAAGAAATAATCAACCTGGTCAATGTCAATTCGCTGGTCACTACCGTTTACATGGCAGATGAGGACGGGAAAACCGTAGGACTGCATTCGCGTTGCCATACATACTTTTCACCCAACGAAGGAGAACTGGAAGAACACCTGAAAATGTTGCTCGACTTTTTCTTCGACACACACAACGCCATCAAAGAAAACCTGAACCAACTGGGTAATGCTACCGTAGCTGAAGAAGAGAAAAAGGAACGGGTTAAAGTAAAAGGATTCGCCGCATACAAGGAAAACACAATGCCCATCGAGACGAAAGCGGAACAAAATGCATAAAAAGCATTTGAAACTGTTTTGAATTTATCATGAATCAGGGATGATTTCTTGCAAAGACGCAAAATTTTACGTCTCTACTACGAGGAAGATAGCGGTCTATCTCAAAATAGTTTCTTAACTTTGCGCCACTTAACGAAAAATGATTTCCTTGACATGAAACAAACATTGGAAGAGAACAAAGGCTTACCCGCCTCACTGCTGTGGACACTAGCCATCATTGCAGGCATCTCGGTAGCCAACCTTTATTACAACCAACCATTGTTGAATCGTATCAGCGATGAGTTGGATATTTCTGAATTTACCGCCAATCTCATTCCCATGACCACCCAGATAGGTTATGCGGCAGGACTGCTGTTCATCATTCCACTTGGCGACCTCTATAACCGGCGAAACATTATCGTTGTCAATTTTCTGCTGCTTTCAGCATCACTGTTCGGCATAGCGGTAGCGACAAACATCCATTTTATTTTGCTTGCCTCGCTCATCACGGGTATCTGTTCGGTCATGCCTCAAATCTTCATCCCAATAGCTGCCCAGTTTTCACGCCCCGAAAAGAAAGCCCAAAATGTAGGACTACTCATCAGCGGACTGCTGACCGGTATACTAGGGTCACGCGTGATAAGTGGCATTGTAGGCGAATACTGGGGATGGCGGACCATTTTCTACATTGCGGCAGGCATGATGCTGGCTTGCATTTTCATCATCATACGCACATTACCCGACATGCCTTCCAATTTTAAAGGAAGCTATTGGGGATTGATGAAATCGGTCTTTACACTCATCCGGCAGAATGCCACACTCCGCCTGGTATCTTTCCGTGCCGGACTTTGTTTCGGGTGTTTTCTTACCTTGTGGGCTTGTCTTGCATTCAAGATGAGCCAAGCTCCCTTTTATGCAGGAAACAACATCATTGGAATGCTGGGACTATGCGGCATGGCAGGAGCCTTGACTGCATCTTTCGTCGGGAGATATGTACACCGCTACGGAGTAAGGCGTTTCAATTTCATCGGTTGTGGCATTATGATTGCATCGTGGTGTCTCCTCTACCTTTTCCAGAATAGTTACGCAGGCATCATTGCCGGCATCATCCTGATAGACATTGGCATGCAATGCATACAAATCAGCAATCAGACCTGTGCCCTTTCGCTGGCTCCACGTGCCGCAAACCGTGTCAACACAATTTTCATGACTACTTATTTCATCGGAGGTGCTTTTGGGACTTTTCTCGCCGGAACCTTTTGGCACCATGCCGGATGGACAGGCGTCACCCTGACCGGTGTCTGCCTTGCCGGAACCTCCTTACTTATTACCCTCTTTGCCAAACACTAAAACATAGCACTCTCATGAAGCAAAAAAACATTTACGCAAACGACTGGCTGCAAATTCATCCTTATACAACCCTACAGCCTTCCGACATTTATTTCGTGGAACTTGCCAACCGCCTGTTCCATGCATGCACTACGACAGGACTGCCCGAAGCTCTCCGCAAAAAGCTGGCGCTCTATGCTTCGGCATATCTTGAAGATCAAATATCCGGCCTGCAACTCTGGCAAAGCTTTACCGGCGAGCACCAAAGACTATACGGTACCATGCTTCCATTTTATACTATCGATGCTTCCTATTATCCCGATGAAATCAACGAGGAAGATTTGCGTTTCCTGATTTGGAACACCTGGCAGAAGGCCGGAATAACTTCCAGCTACCTTAATCCCGAAGATACCCGTATCACCAACCTGGCACAAAGCTTTTACTCCATCCTGGACAAAGCATACGAAGAAGCACCTGAAAATCCTGTACTGAAAAATTATTTTGCTTCTTTCGATAGTGAAACCGATGCCGACCGCAAATTGACCTGGCTTTTCGGGCACACGTACCTGACCGAACCTTCGATGTATCCTTATATCAACCACGTAGCACCTAACGACCGGTTCATTATGCCAACAGGTCCCTTGGCACTGTTTCTCCACGAATGGATAAGCATACTTTCGGACAACACCGACTGGAAAGCAATAAAAGGATTGTTCACAGAAGAACCTGTATTACCTCCACACATAGCCGCGGCTAATGAGAAAATCTACCGGGACTTCACCGAAGGAACCGACGGAACTTCCATTGTTTACCTGAACGGATACGGTGAACTTCGACGCTTCCTGATCGATACATTGCACTGGCAAGATGACGACAACCACACTTTGCCGCAAATGAAAGCACACCGCAATTTCATTCTGATGACGAATCCCGCCAAAGGAATCCTCCTGGCAAAAGACATCTGCGAATACATAGCCGACAAAAACAATCCGATGTATGACCATAGCCTGGCGCAAGCCAACGCTTTCCGGTTGCTGACAGAAGAAAGCCTCTGCCCTCCCGACCTGCTCACCTACTGCATCCGCAACGGCTTACTTCCCGATGCATCACTTCCAGAAGGGAAAAACACAGACCTGGTACAAAAGAATCTGGATTTCATCGCCCGTCACGCTTTACTATACTATTACCGGGGTGACTAAAGACAGGAAATCTGTCTCCTAGAGTATAAGGAATTTACGGACAACACTGAGAAAAAACGAACATAAGTGATAAGGCTGACTTACTTATGTGAAACGCCTGGGTTACTTATGTGAAACAGCCAACTCACTTATGTCCATCAAAAGGCCTACTTGAGCTTTGAATGAATTCCGCAAGCAACCCATGTAGGGTAATCGGTCAGAATGCGGACATTCATTTTTATGATTGCACATACCTTACAGACTGCTCAATTCCTGATACAAGCGTTGCACTGGTAACCCCATTACATTATAAAATGACCCTTGAATGCTGGCCACAGCAACATAACCTATCCATTCCTGCACGCCGTATGCACCTGCCTTATCGAAAGGGCGATAACGGGAAACATAATAATGTATCTCTTCCTCACTCAACGAAGCAAAAGTCACTTCTGTCACTGATGCAAATGTCTTCTGAAACTCTGCCGTAGTCAGGCATACTCCTGTAATAACCTGATGAGTCCGTCCCGACAACTTCTTCAACATCCGACAAGCATCTGCTTCATCTTCCGGCTTTCCCAACACTTCACCATCAACATACACTATGGTATCTGCCGTGATAATCAATTCGTCCGCATCCATATCCTTACGGTAAGCATCGGCTTTCTCACGTGCAATATATACCGGTATTTCTTCACTTCTCAACGATTCAGGATATGTTTCGTTAATGCCTGGCAACACCTTCACTTCATAATCGATGCCCAAGCCTGAAAGCAATTCCCTGCGCCGGGGTGAATTGGAAGCAAGCTTCACTTTGTATTTCTGTAAATTCTCCAATATCATATCACTCTTCTATTTTTAATATTCATGCATTTACCATCCGAAAGCATCCGCGTGCGACATCCATTTGCCCTGTGCACGCAATACCTGTTCTACCACATCCCTTCCGCATCCGTATCCTCCTTTGCGATGGGAAATATACTTGCATATCGCCTTGATTTCGGGGGCGGCATCGGCAGGACAACAAGGCAAACCCACCATACGCAACACATCATAATCAGGAATGTCATCACCCATATACAATACTTCCTCCGGCATCAACTCATATTTTGCCAACAGGTCGGCATATTCGTTGGTTTTTACCGACGCACCCATATAGATATCTTTCACCCCCAGCCCTTCGTAGCGTTTCCGTATCGCTTCCGAACGGCCTCCTGTAATTATTGCCACATGCAACCCACATTTCACGGCAAGCTGCAAAGCATATCCGTCCTTGATGTTCACCGTCCGCATCGGCTCACCTTCCATGCTCATCGGAATGGTTTCGGCACTCAACACTCCGTCCACATCAAATACCAGTGCCCGTATTTTTGTCAAATCATAATTAATCATATTTGAGTTTGTGTTTTTTTAGTTTGTGAGTCTGTAAGTTCAATTATTCTTATGCAAAAACTAAAAAGTTCATAAACTCAAGAACTTAAAAACTTATGAATGTTCTTGCTTATCAACTCGTATAGCTCGGCAAGTTCAGGTTCATCAGCAAGCATGCTCAGATGACGGTTGATTACATTTTCGTCATACCGCCTTGCCGGTCCGGTCTGTGCCTCCAAGGGAGAAAGCTCGTGTACTTTGCGTGCCGTTTCGTCTATCAAAGGCAACATCGCCCCGAAAGGCAATCCGTGTAATGCCAACAAATGCTCTGCCACAGCATACATGTGATTGGCAAAATTGCAAGCAAACACTGCAGCAACATGTAAATAGCGGCGTTGCTCGGACGTAGCCTCGTATGCCTTTCCTCCCAACTGCCCTGCCAATATTTTCAAGGTTTCCATTTCTTCCTTTCCCGACCCTTCGACAAAAAAAGGCACCGTTGAGAAGTCTACCCCCCTACCCTTGCTGAATGTCTGCATCGGATAAAGCACTCCATAATGCCGTGCCAGCCCTTTCCATACATTCATCGGCATACTTCCAGCCGTATGTACAAAAAAAGCATCCGGATGACGACTTACCAAAGGAGGTATCACTTTTTCCAAAGCCGAATCCTTGACAGATACAATATACATGTCAGCTTCCGGATTCACCATGTCAAGCATTGTCGTATAGGGACAGTGCAACTTACCGGCCAATGCCGAAGCCGAGGCTTCGGTACGGCTGAACACTTGTACAACCTCATAACCGGCATCGCACAATGCCGGTCCCAGATGGGTAGCCACATTTCCGGCACCCACCAATACGACCTTTTTCAAGGACACAGGCTGTCCGTCTATCAATTCTTTATTCATTATTTTCTCATTCTTCATTTATCGGGATGAAAGCCAATACAACAAGATACCTATCAGGAGCAATGCTACAGGAAGCAGATAGCCCGACATCTGTCCTAACAAAGAAACTACCAGTCCGATGTTCTGTATCAACCAGATACCTGCCAGGACAATTCCTACCGACTTGTCCGCCTTAAACCATAAAAAGATAACCGCCGCATAGAGCAACATCGTATCTTTCTGCATCACCCAAGGCAAACCATGGGCAGCGAAACCAATCAGACGGTCGAGCAAATAAAGAAGTCCCATTATTCCCAAGAACACTGCCGTAGCACGATACGTGTCTTTATGATTCGAAGCCTTTGCAGTCATCGTTCACCATATTTATTAAGGTGTATCTTTTCCCATTGCAGCTTGTCTTCATCGAAAGGTTTCCGCTCCATGCCTTTATGCCCAACCGCAATAATGGAAATTACCTGAAGCTGCAAAGGGATATCCAACACCCCGTGCACAAACTCATCGGCCGACATACCTGTAGCTGTATATCTTTCGCGTACCTGAATCCAACAACTGCCCAGCCCCAGGTCTTCTGCCTGAAGCTGAATCATGATGGAAGCTACCGATGCATCTTCTATCCACACATCGCTTGCCAACGGGTCGCCAAGCACCACGATGCCCACTGCGGCATCCTTCAGGAACGAAGCCCCCGCTTCTTTGCACTTCGACAGCAATTCCAGCGTAGACTTGTCGTCCACGACCACAAATTGCCAACTGTTGCTCCGTTTCGATGTGGGTGACATCAATGCTGCTTTCAGCAATGATACCACTTCATCCTGAGTCAATTCTTCGCCGGTAAATTTACGCATGCTGCGCCGTCTCTTGATTAATTCACTGAAGTTTTCCATAAAGCTTGATTTTAGCGATGACAAAGATACAGGTAAAAACCGGAATGCTCAAATAAAATGCCGCCTAACTTATAGCTATTTGCCAATCTGACCACATAAAGAATGCAGTATATATTTATTTTTCAGGAGGGACGTATTGGCTGTCGTTGAATATCCATTTATTCTTTTTACTACCTTTTATTGTTCTGCCAAGACATATGTATACTGTATCTGTAATACAATTACTAATCTTCATGCCAAGAACCTCCTTTTTGTCGGTGTGTTTGGGTGGGGCACGGCAGGCTCAGGCTTGGCTACGGGCATCGCATTCACAACCGGTTTTGCGGTCATGGCTCCCGCTTTGCTGAAAAAAAGCAGTCTGGTCAGTCTCCGGAAAGGACGTTTCTCTTTCAGGTTGCTGGGTCAGATGACATACAATGGCTCATCGGAAGGCTTGTCGGAGTTGTCAGCCGGCATTACAGTATTCCTCTTCAACTGGGTGATGATGAAGAACTGGGGAGAAGTGGGAGTAGCTGCATTTACGGCCATCAATTATATATTGAATTTGGGAGTCCAGATGTTCGTGGGACTGTCGGACGGCATTGTGCCTATCCTGTCGTTCAACTACGGAGCCGGTCATCTGAACCGGGTGAAAGAGACCTTGTTTTTGGGTTTCAAGACGAATGTGACCATCGGCATCATCCTGTTCTGCATCATGTTTTTCGGCAACGAGTTCATCGTCTCCCAGTTCTTTGCAGACGGGGGCAGCCATGTGCTGAAGATAACCTCCATCGGAGCGGCAGTCTGCGCCTTCGCTTTCCTGCTGAACGACTCGAACATTCTGTCGTCGAGTTTCTTTACCTCGCTGGGCGATGCACGCACCTCCGTACTTGTGTCTTTGCAAAGAGGGCTGTTGTTCGTTGTGCTTGGAATCATGATATATCCAGTTATTTTAGGAGATAACGGCGTGTGGCTGACGGTTCCGTTGGCAGAATTCTTTACCTTTGTCTCCACCATATATCTGTTGAGAAAGAGATTGAAGAAATGGAGCGTTAGTATTCACGCATAATCATAGTTACCGGTATGAAAGAATGGACAGAAGTACTTGCTGACAGAGAGGGATTGAGCGAAGAGGAAATCCATTGGCTGACGGACAATCAGGGAAGGAGGTCGTTTGCCAAAAATGAAATTGTCGTCCACAAGGATGAGGTCGACAGCAACGTGTATATCATCACCAAAGGCATCTGGAGGGCTTACCACTTCAAGAACGGAGAGGAAGCTACTGCCTGGTTTGCCACGCCGGGCGAACTGGTGTTTTCCGTCTGGGGCTATATTTCCGACGAGCCTTCGCGCCTGTCGTTCGAGTCCATGACGGAGAGCGAGGCCATTTGTCTTTCCAAAGAAGAACTGCACAGGCATTTCAACTCCTCCATTACCATGGCAAATTTAGGGCGCAGGATGCTGGAGAACTTCATCCTGCTCTACGAGAACTGGCTCATGGACTTATGGAAAAAGAATGCTTTCGAACGCTACCTGACGCTTTTGGACGAATATCCGGAGGTCATCCAGCAAATCCCCATGAAGTACATCGCGTCTTACCTGGGTGTCACGGTGCAGTCCTCTTCTTCTGTAATCTCACGAATCACCCGGCAGGGATTTCCCGCGGCCAGTACCCGTGGCGGAATATCCCGGTTCACCACGCTGCCCGCACCGATAACCGCACCTTGGCCTATCGTCACGCCCGGCAGCACACTGACACCGGCTCCTATCCATACGTCATCACCTACCGTGATGGGGCGTGCATATTCCAGTCCCTGGTTCCTGCGTTCTGCATCCAGCGGATGCCCTGCCGTATAAAAGCCGCAGTTCGGAGCCACGAACACATTGTCGCCGAACTTCACCGGAGCTTCGTCGAGGATGACACAGTTCATGTTGGCAAAGAAATTCTCACCCACTTCGATGTGATATCCGTAATCGCAGAAGAAAGGAGAGACAATCGTGCAGTTGCCCTTCACTTTACCCAATATGCGCCTTACCAGCGCATCCCGTTCTTCCGCTTTGGAGGGGCGTAGCTGATTCAGTTCGTAAGTCAGATCGGCACATGCCGCACGCTCCGCCAACAGTTCTTTGTCATAGTTGGCGTCGTACAACTTGCCGGCCTTCATTTTCATTTTTTCTGTTTCCATGTTTGCTTGATTTATATCCGGGGCAAAGATAACTTTTTCGTGTTACAATTGTATATAAAAACTATTCTGCCATTCCCGTTTTTTCCAATATCCGCACCATCTTCGGGCGGAAATCATTTCCCCATTGTTCCAACATCCGGATAATGGGGATAAGGCTCCGCCCGTCGTCCGTAATGGAATATTCCACATGGGGCGGAAGTTCGGGATAAATCGTTTTCTCTATCATGCCGTGCATTTCCAGCTCTTTCAACTGCTGGTTGATGACGCGGGGGCTGGTATCCTCAAAATGCCGGTGCAGTTCACTGGGACGTTTGCAGCCTTTCTCCAGTTCGTAGAGGATGCACGATTTCCACTTGCCGCCCATGACTTCCATGGCTATGGCCACACCGCAATCCAGGTCTAAGGGTATTTTCTTCTTATACATATATTTGATGTTGTCAATTCGCAGGACAAAAGTACACATTTTATGACTGGAAACAGATATAGGGACAAATTTATCCGTATATGAATAATTTGCCCGTACTTGCAGACGTGGCGTAAGGATGCTATCTTCGCACACAAAAAAGGGGAATATGAACAGAATGTTATTAGTAACTGCTTTGCTATGCGGAACGCTGTTTTCCGGCAAGGCACAAAATAACGAAATCACCATGGATAATAATCAACGTACAAAAACCATCCGGCTGGTTTATCCGCAGTGGCAAGGTGGCGACATCGCCCACTGGATAACGGAAGTGAAAGACCCGGAGCAGGCTTCGAGGGGATATTACCTTGGGGCGCAGTTGCTGAATTTCCTTGCACCGGACAGCGGGCAAGAAACCTACACGGTTCCTGTGGCAACCGACAAGATAGAGCGTAAAGTAACCGATGGCGTTTTGGACAAAGAGGCACTCATCGCGCAGACCCGAGCGGCTTTGGATATTTTGAAGATAACCCATCCTGATAAAATCGTAACACTGGGCGGAGAATGTTCGGCAAGCGTCGTTCCGTTTACCTATCTTGCGGACAAATACAAGGATGATGTGGCAATGGTCTGGATTGACGCGCATCCGGACATCACCTTGCCCGGCGATGTCTATGCGGGCTATCACGCCATGGCGGTAACAGCCTGCATGGGCTTGGGCGACAAACAGCTTGTTTCAGAACTGCCGATGAAGATAGCCCCTTCCAAAATCCTTTTTGTCGGATTGCGCGATTGGGAGCGTGACGAAATCAAGGCAAGGCAGGAACAATATAGCATCCAACACCTGACACCGGAAGATGTACGCGAGAACAGTGATGCGGTTCGGCAATGGCTGCAATCGTGCAGAGCATCCAAGGTTGTCATTCACTTTGATATGGATGTACTCGACCCGGCGGAAATCATCGCGGCGGTCGGTGTGGTCCCGGATGGAATGAAAATCGCAGAAGTGGTGCGTGTGATAAACGATATCGGGCAGGAAAAGGATATTGTCGGGCTGACCGTAGCCGAACCTATGCCCCGCACGGCTATCCGCATCAAGAACATGCTGGAGCAACTTCCGCTATTGAAATAAGGATTTGTATTTATTGTGTAAGCATTGCAGGGAGCTTGGCATAAGAGTAAGCATTCTAAGAAATACACATTGCATGCCCTATGGTTTGATTGTAATTTTGCTCCCGCATAACAATCAAACCGAATAGCAATGAACAGAACTGAATTTGAAGAATTAGAAATGCAGGTGCAACAAAGCGGCCTGTCATTGAAGTCGTACCTACGACAGATAGGAGTGAGTTATTCCACCTATCACTATTGGCAAAAGAAATACTCTGCCGAGAAAGACAGTATCAAACAAGAGCTGGCTCCGATCAATATCAAACGGCCAACAGCAGAATTGTCCTTGGACGAACAGGCTCCTTACGGCGTGTCCTTGTTGTTTCCCAACGGACTCCGTGCCCACTTTGGAAACGGCTCAGAGAAGCTGTTGATGGAAGTGTTGAACCAAAGTCTGCAGGAGGGCCATGTTTAACTTGAACGACACGATGCGCTACTTCCTGTGTCCCGGCAGGACGGACATGCGCAAGGGCATCAGTTCGCTGTGCGGGGTGGTGCATGAAAAGATGAAAAGTGAGGTGAAGAACGGCGATGTCTTCATCTTCATCGGCTCCAACCGCAGGCTTATGAAGCTGCTTCATGCGGAAGACGGCGGCATGGTGATGTACGTCAAACGGCTGGAGGCCGGACGCTTCAAACTGCCGGAATACGACCCGGAATCAGACAGTTATCCCATGGAATGGCGTGACCTGGTAATGATGGTCGAGGGCATTCAGGAAAGCCCGGGGCAGAGGCTCCGGCGGCTCAGGGCAGAGCGTAAGGAGTACCATGTATGACATGTTTTTTATTGAAAAAAGTGCTGGTATTATTGTATAATCCATTAATAATTAGTATCTTTACATCAGTAAAAAAGAGACAGGCAATGGATGAAAAAGCTATATTACTCAAGACGATAGAAGGGCTGAATGCCACTGTCGCTTCGTTGTCTGCCACCAATAAAGAACAGTCAGAGCAGATTAAAGATCTGCAGGAACGTATCAAAGAGTTGACGGCTCAGGTCGCATGGCTGAACCGTCAGCTCTTTGGGCGTAAATCGGAGAAGCTTCGCGCATATGACCCTAATATCCCCGATCTTTTTGCAGACGAGTTTGCCGGACTCCAACATCAGGCGGAAGAAAAGCGCGACGAAGCCGTTGGGAAGATTGAAAAGGAATCGGCGGAAGTACGGAAGCAGAATCGTCAGAACCGAAAAATGATAGAGGACTTACCCGTACTGGAGACCGAGACAATAGAACCGACAGGTGTTGACCTGTCTTTATACCGTAGAATAGGCGAAGAGATAACAAAAGTCGTCAAACACAAGCCGGGGATGCTTTACGTCAAGGAAATCATCCGTCCCAAATATGCACTCAAGGACAGCACCATGCTTCCTCCGGCTGGACAGAAAGGAGTGGAGATTGCCCCCATGCCGCTGATGCCTGTTGACAAGTGCATCGCTGATACCAGCCTGCTTGCCGAGATACTGCTTCAGAAGTATGAATACCACGTCCCGTTCTACCGTCAGATACGGCAATACAGGCATCTCGGGCTGAAAGGCCTTACGGAAAGCACGCTGGACGGATGGTTCAAGAAGACGGTAGAACTGCTGAAGCCCCTGTATGAGTCGCTTAAGAAAGAGGTTTTCTCTTGCGACTATGTGCAGGCGGACGAGACCACCATCCCGGTCATCAACAGAGGAAAGCACAAGGCGGAAAAGGAATACCTCTGGATGGTCAGGTCGGTCATGGAAAAACTGGTCATCTTCCATTATGACATGGGATCCCGGGCCGGATCAGTCATCGAATCACTGGCAAGCCAATACCGCTTCAAAGGATACCTTCAATGCGACGGTTTTGCAGGCTATGAGACAGCCTTCAAGACCAACCCCGACGTGCGGCTGGTCAATTGCATGGCGCATATCCGCCGTGATTTTGAGCATGCCTTGGGTGAAAACAAAAAGGAAGCCGAATATGGGCTGGCCCAGATACAGTACATGTACAGGATTGAGCACTGCTGCGATAAGGCGGGCTTGTCGTCCGACGGACGCAAAGCGAAACGCCGGGAACTGACACGCCCAATCATGGAGGCCATGAAGACGTGGATGGAAACGGAAGGCATCAAATACAGTCCCCAATCGCTAATCGGCAAAGCTGTCTCGTATGCCTATACCCGATGGGACAACATGATGAGATGCCTGGAGGACGGACGCCTGCTTTTGGACAACAACCTGGCGGAAAATGCCATCCGGCCAATTGCTTTGGGGCGCAAGAACTATCTCTTCTGCGGTAATCACGAGGCTGCCGTTAACATGTCTGTAATCTGTTCCCTGCTAGCCACCTGCAAGGCACACGATGTGAACCCAAGGGATTACCTGAAGGATATCATTGCCCAAATGCCGTATCATAAGAAGTCCGCTGATGAGGAACTGCTTAACCTTCTTCCGCACAAATGGAAACTGCAACATCCGGAGAGCCTGTTGACCAAACAAACTGTAGAATCCGCTAACTAACCACAACGTCAACATACAGGTTCAACAAAACTATAGCGACTGTCACTATGAATCCAATAGTAACAGTCGCTATCATTATATAGATATTTAATGACTGTAGTTTATCGAATGCTTACGCATAAGACGTCCATGCAATAAATATTCGGATGTGGCGGAAACCTATCTGTCCTACTGCAAGAAAAGCCTTTGCCTCCTGTTTGAAACAGAAATGCAAAGGCTTTTTATTTCTCTTGTCTGACCGCTACACAGCCAAGCAAGCATTATGCAACCTTATTGTTTTCTCAGATTCACCGTCTTGATTTTCCCTGGTATTATTGTCAGCCGGGCCGTTCCGTTTTCGTTTATCTCCACATCCGTGTAGCGCATTTCTATCACCACTTTCCCATCCACCATGATGATGCCCCATTGGTTGGGGTTGCCCTCCACGGCGCAATAACAGCCCACGGGGCTTTTGATGTTTCTGTAAATTGGCGGTACGACAACACGCCCGTCCAACTGCAATCCCCATTTCAGACCAGACCTGAACGGCACGGCGGCTTTCAGCTCGTCAAGCCGCGCCCTGTGCTTCCGTTCATCGTTTTGCCGCTCTTCCATCTTTCGTTCCGTCAAGCGTTTCATGGCTTCGGACTTCAGCCGTTGAATGACACCATCGAAGTCCTCTTCCGGTGTTTGGGGATGCTCGCAGGCTATGTATCGCTTAGCCTTGCTTGCATCCTCCACAAGGTAATACTTCCCGGCATTGTCGACAATTACGATGTCTCCACCAGTCAACATCCCGCAATAATGATAATATGTGTCGTGGTCTCCGGCAAGCAGGCACACGCAGTCATACCCCCACGTGGCATCGTCCTCGTTGACCTGCCTGCATCGGGGAGGTGAAAAATAATCTACGATGCGCACGTAATGCCCGCAGGTGAGGATGTTTGTCCCACTTGTACTCTTCCTGCTTTTGTACAGTTCCCGTGTGCGGCTGTAGTAGATGCCGTCCACCTCCAACAGCTGCACGTCTCCCAACCTAACAACTTTAGGTTTCCTCGTGTACAAGTGTCCGCTGTATAGGTCGATGTACATTTCATTGTTCCTCTTGTCCGTAACAGCGATAATATGGTTTTCCTGAATCCTTACGCTTTTGTAACCGGCAAGGCTGTGCTTCACTTTTCCGCTATCGTCTACCACGGCCATGCTCAAGTTCACCAGCCTTACGATGGCAAAGTCTTCTTGAATATCAAACACCCTCACAAACTGCGGTTTGCAGGTAATCATATTTCCGCGCCTCAGTCCGTACAGTCCACTCGCCACGTCCTTATAGGCTTTCAGGCAAGCCGTATTGTTTGGACGGGACAATTCTTTGTTAAGATACGTCATAAGGTTGTCGTGCGACACTATAAGTTCAAGCCCGTTGTCCGCGACTGTAGGAATGGATATAGAACTGTCACGGACTGCCATGCCAATATGGTTGGCATAGCCTTTTCCTGCCATACACCCTTCGAACATCGCTTGCCAGTCCCGATAATCGGTCGGCAACCCGAATATGTGGTATAGCCCCACGTTGTCAATCAGCACACACGTTTCCTTGCCATCCACTTTCCTAAGTCCGCGTCCTACTTGCTGCAGGTATTTGGCAAGAGAGAGTGTCGGCCTTGCCATCTGGATATGGCGACGGCATTCATTCCATGTTCCTTGTAATATTCAGCAATGTTCCGTGCGTGGCTGATGTTTATCGCATACACGATGCCTTTCTTTCCGTCGGCATACAGCAGCACGCTTTCATATAGCCTTTCTATGCTCGGTCTGCGGTTCAGCACAGCATCCATTTCCTTGACCTGATAATCGCCGTCGGCACCACGTTTCGACAGGCCGTCTATGAGCCTTTGATCGTAACTGCCCGGCCTTATAGACACATAGTCGAAAGCGGACAACCATCCCTGCCTGATAAAGTCCGCGATGCTGTCCGAAGTGATGAGCGTGTCAAATAAGTCTGTGAATCCCTTACGGTTCAACCGGCAAGGCGTGGCGGTCATGCCCAGCTTCCTTGCCTTCGGATAGCGCAACCACAGTTCCTATTCGTGCAGAAAAATGTAGGGAACACTTGTTTATTCATGCAAAAAAAATGTAACTTTGTGCCAGTTATTCGTGCAAATAAATGCGATATGGAACGTAATATATTAGCTCAGCTCATTGATTGGCAGAATAAAACCAACCGTAAGCCACTTATCCTCAATGGTGCGCGGCAGGTGGGAAAGACATATATCTTGAAAGAATTTGGCAGGACGCAATACAAAAACATTGCATACGTCAACTGCGACAACAACGATGTGGTTACGAAGATATTTTCGCGGGACTATGACATCCGCCGCATCATCTTGTCCTTGTCTGCCGTTACCCATGTCAGCATCAAGCCTGGCGAAACGCTGATTATCCTCGACGAGATACAAGAAAATCCCTTGGCGTTAAACTCCTTGAAATATTTTTGCGAGAACGCCCCCGAGTATCATGTCGCCGTGGCAGGGTCATTGTTGGGCATATCGTTGCATGGCGACACCTCCTTTCCTGTGGGTAAGGTAGACGTGATCAAGATGTTCCCCATGACGTTCGATGAGTTCTTAATGGCCATTGGTGAGAAACAATTGGCAGACATATTGCGTACACGGGATTTTAACGTGATAGACACTTTTGCCGGCAAGTTAACTGATTGTCTACGTCAATATTACTTCACAGGTGGTATGCCGGCGGTGGTAAGCGAGTACACCAGGAGTCATGACATCAGTGAGGTGAGAAACCTTCAAAAGCAAATATTGTTCGGCTACCGCCGCGACTTCTCCAAGCATGCCCCTTCAAGTCAAGTGCCGCGCATCAACCAAGTGTGGGACACCATTCCCTCACAACTAGCCAAGGACAACAAGAAATTTATCTATGGTGCCATCAAGAAGGGTGCCCGGGCTTCCGAGTTCGAGCTGGCCATACAGTGGCTCATCGACGCAGGGCTGGTCTACCGTGTCAACCGCGTCACCACACCGTCGCTTCCGCTGAAGTTTTACGAGGACTTTTCCGCTTTCAAGTTGTTCACCCTCGATGTCGGCTTGATGGGCGCGATGGTAGACACGCCCCCAGAGACCATTCTGGTCGGCGAAAGCTGTTTCAGTGAGTACAAAGACGCATTCACCGAGCTATTTGCGCTTACCCAGATGGTGTCCAAGGGCATCCCTGCCTATTATTACAGTGCGAATGACTCGCGAGTAGAAATAGACTTTCTCATCCAAAAGGATGAAAAGGTCATCCCTATCGAAGTGAAAGCAGAGGTAAATGTCCGTTCGAAATCACTACGTACCTATATTGACAAACATCCCCAGTTGAAAGGAATGCGCCTGTCGATGTTGCCTTACAAGGACCAAGGATGGATGGAAAACAAGCCGCTCTATGCGGTAAACTTTTGCCTGTAAATAACCCTCGCGCTCCCAGCAACAACGTTCCATGGTACATCGTATGCCAGCTATGTTTACCATAGCCAAAAACAGCCGTTAAGTATAGAAGCTGTTTTGAATTTCTCCAAAAAGTTTTTCTTGGCTTGATGTATCCGTTTTCGTGTGTGCTTTGGGCGATTTTTTGGTCCTTTCCGCTCCTGTTCTTCGTCAGATAGCCCGCTATCTTCCTCATCACAAAAGCGAAAATGCCTCAAAAACTCATCCCAAATCATCGCACGATAAATTCAAAACAGCTTCTTAATATGGGACAAAAGGGACGGCATTGCCCTTGAGTTGGCAAAAAAGACGTTTACCGTTCCTTATACATTTCCTCGTAATACTTCTGGTAGTCACCGCTCGTCACGTTGTCCATCCATGCCTGATTATCCAGATACCAGCGGACAGTCTTTTCGATACCTTCCTCGAACTGCAGGCTCGGTTCCCAGCCAAGTTCGCGTTGCAGTTTGCGTGAGTCAATGGCGTAACGCATATCGTGACCCTTGCGGTCTGTGACGTAGGTTATCAAGTCCATGTCCTCGCCGTCCTTCCTTCCGAGCAGACGGTCAACGGTCTTGATGACAACCTTGATTATGTCGATGTTCTTCCACTCGTTGAAGCCGCCGATGTTGTATGTGTCGGCTATCTTGCCTTTATGGAAGATGAGGTCAATCGCCCTTGCATGGTCCTCCACATACAGCCAGTCCCTTACGTTCTCGCCTTTTCCATAGACCGGCAGCGGCTTCCTGTGGCGGATGTTGTTGATAAACAATGGAATGAGTTTTTCAGGGAACTGGTAAGGTCCGTAGTTGTTGGAACAGTTGGTCACGATGGTCGGCATTCCGTAGGTGTCGTGGAAAGCACGTACAAAATGGTCTGAACTTGCCTTTGAAGCCGAATAAGGAGAATGCGGATTATACTTCGTTTCCTCGGTAAAGAACTCGGTTCCATAGGCATGGTGGTGCTCCGAACTTGCTTTTGTAGTGAACGGAGATTCAATTCCCTCCGGATTGGTCAGTTCTAATGCTCCGTAAACTTCATCCGTAGAGATATGGTAAAAGCGTTTCCCCTCATATCCTTCGGGTAGGCTCTCCCAATATTCCTTTGCGGCTTGGAGCAGCGTCAAAGTTCCTATTACGTTTGTATGGGCGAAGGTGAACGGGTCTTTTATGCTTCGGTCAACGTGGCTCTCTGCCGCAAGGTGTATTATTCCGTCAACGTTGTACTTCTCCATCAATTCCTTCACCGTCCCGTAATCACAGATGTCTGCCTTTACAAAGATGTAGTTCTCCTTGTCCTCCACATCCTTCAGGTTGGCAAGATTACCGGCATACGTCAGTTTGTCAAGGTTGATGATGCGGTATCCGGGGTATTTGTTCACAAAAAGGCGTACCACGTGGCTTCCGATAAAGCCCGCGCCGCCTGTTATGATGATGTTTCTCTTGTATTCCATGTCGTTTATGTTTTGTTGTCGTTATCATTTTAAGACATTCATGTTCTTCATGCAGACCTTTAGCGAATCCGTCCAATAAGGTATCTTCAACCCGAATGTCTCCTTTATTTTCATCTTGTCCAATACCGAATAGGCAGGACGTTTCACCGGGCTGGGGAATTCATCGCTGTGGCAAGGCTCTATGTCGCAGGTCGTGTTCCCTGCAAGTTCGGCTATCTTCTTCGTAAAGTCAAACCAAGAGCAAACACCCTCGTTGCTGAAATGGTAGATGCCACGCTTTGAATATCCATCCTTAGGATTTTCCTTTTCATAATCTGCAAGCACAGTCTTTATTACAACCGCAAGGTCGTATGCGTATGTAGGCGTTCCTGCCTGGTCGAAAACAACATTCAGCTTTGGCTTAGTCCCTGTCAGGTTCAGCATTGTCTTGACGAAGTTTCTGCCAAACTCGGAATAGAGCCATGCCGTCCTTATGATGACGTAATCACAGTCTACGGTCTCTATGTTCTTCTCGCCCTCGAGCTTTGTCTTGCCGTAGACACCCGTCGGCGTTCCTTTTTGGTCTTCCCTGCAAGGAGTGTTATACGGGTCGCCGCCGAAAACATAGTCTGTTGAGATTTGCACAAGAAGTCCTCCCACTTCCTTCATCGCCTCTGCCAATAGCTTCGGTGCATCAGCATTGAGCTTCCTGCATAATGTCTCGTCACTCTCTGCCTTGTCCACATTAGTATAAGCGGCGCAATTGACTATGCACCGTATATCCTTTTCTTTCACTATTTTCCGTATGGCATCAGCGTCGGTGATGTCCAGAATGGTTGTCTCGACGCCCTCAACCTCTACGACATCCGTAAAAGTATAGTTGTCGTTCGTGTCTTTGCTGATTATGCGCATCTCGTTGCCGAGCTGGCCGTTCGCGCCTGTTACAAGTATGTTCATGATGGCATTCCGTTATTTTGAATAAACAAAAGGGGATTCAAAGTCTTTCAACAGCGGATGCTTCGTATCCTTTTCGCTGAGTATCGCATGTTCTGTCGGTATCTGCCAGTCAATGCCCAAGCTACCGTCAAGAATGCTTATGCCGCCGTCAGCTTCGGGATGATAGAACTCGTCGCACTTGTATTGGAACACGGCTGTCTCGCTCAACACGGCAAATCCGTGGGCAAAGCCTTTCGGGATGAAAAACTGCCGGTGGTTGTCCTCGGTCAGTTCCACTGCTACGTGCTTGCCGTAGGTGGGCGATCCTTTCCTGATGTCCACAGCAACATCCAGCACCTTGCCTTTTACGCATCTCACTAATTTTGCTTGCGTAAACGGCGGACGCTGGAAATGCAGCCCACGCATGACACCATACGATGACATGCTCTCGTTGTCCTGTACGAACTCTACGTGTTCGACTTTCTCGTTGAACTCCCTTTGCGAGAAACTCTCGAAGAAATATCCCCGTGTGTCCTTGAAGATGCGTGGCTCGATAATCACCACACCTTCTATTTCTGTCTTTATTACTTCCATATTCCTTTAATATTCCAAATTCTTCTCCAACGAATCTTCCTTTTCTTCAAGAATCGACATGAGGTACTTGCCATAACCGTTTTTCAGCATCGGCTGTGCCACTTCACGAAGTTTCTCTGCCGTAATCCAACCTTTCCGATAAGCGATTCCCTCCAGACAGGCCACTTTCAAGCCTTGACGTTTCTCCAGAACCTCAATGAAAGTCGAAGCTTCCGAAAGGGAGTCATGTGTGCCCGTATCCAGCCAGGCAAACCCACGTCCCATGGTTTGCACTTTCAGTTCATTGTCACGCAGAAACTCCTGGTTCACGGTGGTTATTTCCAGTTCTCCACGGGCGGACGGTTTGATATGCCTGGCAACTTCCACCACCTTGTTCGGGTAGAAATAAAGTCCTACCACGGCGTAATTGCTCTTCGGATGCTCCGGCTTCTCCTCAATGCTGAGGCAATTGCCGTCCTTGTCAAACTCCGCCACGCCGTAACGTTCAGGGTCGCTCACCCAATAGCCGAACACCGTAGCCTTGCTGTTCTCCTCAGCATCCTTTACGGCTTGCCTCAACATCGCGGTCAGTCCGGCACCGTAGAAAATGTTGTCACCCAGCACCAGGCAGGCACTATCATCCCCGATGAACTCCGCACCGATAATGAACGCCTGTGCCAGTCCGTCGGGCGAGGGCTGCTCAGCATATTCAAATTTCACTCCGAAGTTGCTTCCGTCTCCCAACAGCCTTTTAAAACCCGGCAGGTCGTAAGGAGTGGAGATAATCAGTATCTCCCTGATGCCGGCAAGCATCAGCACCGAGATGGGATAATAAATCATCGGTTTGTCGAATATAGGAATCAACTGCTTGCTGATTCCCTTGGTGATAGGATACAGACGGGTACCGCTGCCACCGGCTAAGACTATTCCTTTCATAGTTAAACTTATGATTTTGTTGATATGCTATATTTATCGTGTTTTATAAATGGTTTCTAAATACGGAATCCGGTTTTGTATCAGGAAATCTTTTTCAAAAAGCAAGCGGGAATTCTTTCCGTAAGCTTCCGTCAAATTAGGATGTCCGATAAGTTCAATGATTTTCTTTGCGAACAGACTTTCTTGTAAAGGAAGCAGATATCCGTTATATCCGTCTTTTACACAATCTTTATTCCCTAATACATCCGATGCTACGATACATTTCCCTAAAGACATTGCTTCTATCACCGCCAACGGAAGACCTTCATATCGTGATGTCGTCAGATAGAATATGGCGTTTTTTACATATCTCATGGTTTCATCATGGCTTAACCAAGGGAATAATTCTACGGTGTTTCCCAATTGGTATTGAGCTATCATCTGTTTCATCCGTTCCAAATCAGGTGAATAATACCCGACACCTAAAATATAGAACCGGATATTAGGGCAAGCTTTATGCACTTCATGGATAACATTCACTAAAAAGAATGGATTCTTTTGGTATGACGGCCTACCGATGTAACAGATATAAGGCGATGGTTCGTCTAGACCGGATAGCGGTATGACCTGCACATCCGGAACGGAATTACTCCAAACATATACCCTTTTCTCTTTATAACGTACCAGTCTCATCCCTAATTCTTTCTCGGATTCGGAACAGGCAAGTAAAAAGGAATCTAACCTTGCCATTCTTTCCAAGAAAAGATAGATTCGCTTTTTTATCTTATTTTGAGTGGATAAAAAAGAAAATGCATGAGGAGTGTAAAATGTTTTTACATTGGTTAGGAAGCCAGCCAGCCTTCCGATGAAACCTCCTTTTGCACTGTGGCAATGGATGATGTCAGGCTTTTCCTTGTGTATGATTCGGATGACTTGAATAAGCCCTTTTAAGTCTTTCAAAAGGTTTAATTCCCGGTAAAGGCTAACGGCATATTCTTTTATCACTTCCCCTTTCTTGATTATTGGGTTGCTGTTATCCGCATTTCCATGCACAATGACAAATTCGAATTCATCACTACTATAATTTATGGTATTCCTTATATAAATCCCAAGTCCTCCTATCATTTGCCCTACATGAAGTACTTTCATGCCGCCCTCCTTTCTTCGTTGTGGAAGGCATCATAAGCAGAAAATATGAACCTACATTTTACCCCCCCCCGTTTACAAATCTTAACAAACAAGTCAGCGTGTTGCTCCACCACACGGCTGATGTCATAATTCCGGATTACTTTATTCAACGCTTTCTCTTTCATGATTTTTGCTTCTTTAGGATGATTATATAACCAAAGTACTTTGTCTCTTACATCTTCCGGATTATCCACCTCTACCAACAGCCCGTCTGTCCCGTCTTCAATCAATGTGGGGATTGCATCAACTCTTGACGCCACTACATTCTTTTCGGCTGCCATGTATTCCACGACGGCAAGCCCAAAGCCTTCCCATCGGGATAACAACAAAGCTACATCGAAGACTTTCAAGTAAGCGTAAGGCGTATCCGTCCAGCCAGTGATGTACAGATTCAAATGATTTGCTTCCGCAAAGCTCTCTACGGATTCCCGTTCTTCACCGTCACCTACGATGATAAAAGCCGAGCGGGGAATCGATTCGTGGATAAGTTGGGCCGCACGGATAAACACATCCGGTGCTTTCTGAGGGGACAACCTGCCTATCATGCCTACCACAAAAGCTTCATCCGGTATGCCCAATTCACGTCTTTTCCTGGGGATTGCGTTCCTGACCGCGGAAATGTCTATGCCGTTGGGTATCAGTTCCAATTTATTCCTTGAGGCAATGTGTTCCTTTTCCGCCGATTCCTTTTCCGCTTCCGATATGCAGACGATTTTGTCCGTCAATGGCGAAAGGCATTTCTCCATCAACAAGTAAACAAGACTTTTCAGTTTCATAAGTTTATCTGATATTGAACGCCCACCCATGCGGGTTATAAACAATCTTGCAAGGAAGTCCCCATGCGGCCAGACGTCCTAATCCGCCCGCAAAGCTGCTATGGCAATACACGATGTCCGGACAGCGTTTTTTGATATACTTCCGGATGGAAAGAACTTTCCGGATAACTTGTAAAGGCGAGAACGTCTGCTGTAAGTCCATCTGCTCTACTCCGTCCACCATATCTTGATAGCTTGCCTTGTTATAATTGCAGGAACAGATAAAGAACTGGCAGAATCCCTTTGCCTCCAGACGCGGCATCAGCATCTGCAGATAACGTTCCACCCCTCCCGCACATTCGGCGATGTGCAGGACAGTAATTTTCTGATTCATAAAATGTGAATGATTAATTGATGAAATATGGAAATGCCCAAATCCGCAACGTAGGCCACAGTTATGCCGCTGTCGATGAAGACAGGTTCAGGGGGTTACGGATATAGATGCATAAAAGCTCTTTATTGGGGAAATGGCAAAGATATGCCTTTATTTTCTGTCATCTTTCCGTGTATACACCAGCATGAACATCCGTTTGGCGAATGTATAGACACCCAGCCGGTGACAGGTCAGGCGGACAAAAGCGTTCAGGCGTACTTTCCATGTAATAGGGAACCATTTACGGAAGAAATCGGCAGGCGGCAGGACGTTGCAATCCTTGAAGAACTGTCCCCTTTGCGGGTTCATCGGTACCGAATGGAACATTTCCCTTACATCGCTTACTAATTTATCCGGCTCTACACGTACCGTCCGCAATTCACTTCCGGTGGCGTTCATTATCATTTCCCCTTTTTCGGATTGTACCAATACCCGTGTCGTCCCTTTCCCGTCCATTTGCTTAGTGAATTTCTCTATCGGGAAACAGTCCCATAGCGTCAAGTCACTCCTACGGTAGCGTTTCTTGAAACGGCAATCATAACACGATGGGCGGTCACTCAGGTTGTTGAAGAATGCACGCAGATAAGCATTGCTGTCTACGCCCTTATGGTAGTCTTTGCCTTTCTCCTTATTATATATGGAGAACGAGCTGTAATGATAGCCGTAGTGCTTGTCGCGGAAAAGCACGTTGGTAAACTCCCCGCCGATAAGGGCTTGTTGAGCCTCAATATAGCGGGTTAGTATGCGTGGACTTGGTATGCCGCGGCATACCAAATCCACGCATACTAATTTCTCATATTCACGCCCGCGCAGAAAACTCCGGAATCCTTCTATCTGGCAAGGAGTACCGCTAAAGCAGACCCAGCGTCCCGCCTTCAAGTGCCCTAATGCCTCTTTGAATGTATTCATGACGTTGCTCTGCACGTATTTGCTGTTGCGGAAAACCGATAAGTCTTTTTCCGTTTCCACCCCTTGATGCTCCACGATGAAAGTGCCTTTCCGGTATCCTGCGCCATATACGATGCCCCCTTGCCGGATAATCCATGAAGCGATGGCGGTAAAAGCCCCGCCCGATGTGCTTTCTTTTCGGATATCCTCATTTTTATGCTGCGCCAAGAAGCCCTGTTGCGCATGAGGGGTATCCGCCTTATCGGCATGGATGACCGGACATACCTTTTCGCACAATCCACAATCTATGCACAACGATGCATCTACCACCGGATAACGGAATCCTTCTTCGTCTTCTTTCATGCCGATGCAATGCTTAGGGCAAGCGTTGTAGCAAGCCCAGCATCCGCAACACTCTTTCTTATCTTCTATATGAATCATAAGCTATTCCTGATTTTGTCAATGCGTTTTCAACGAACTGCTTGGTAAAGTCCCTTAACTCAGCCAGTTTCTTGTGTACTTCATTATAGTCTATGCCACGAGCCATACACTGCCTCACATCCTCATCGCCTTTCAGTAACCGGTCTTCTTGCCCTACCAACGACAACAGCGAATACAACCTGCCGTTCGTAGAAACGATGCTATCGTTGTTATACCGCCGGAATGTAAAAAAGCGTTTCCCATGAAGCAGGGAGAATACCGAAGCGTGGAATGAGTCGGTAAATACATATTCCGCATCCCGGATTAATTGGACAAACTGGGCGGGACCGACATTGTAAGGGGCATAATCAGGAAAACCGACATCACTCCTGATGTATTCATCGCAATGCTGCAGTTGTACGATTTTATATCCCGTAGCTTCTTTAAACCGTTTGACGAACTCACGTTGTCTGGGGTTGTTGCCTAAAAAATAGCAGAACAGATAAGGTTCTTGTATAAACCGTCCGGAGGGAACCGTTTCCGCCCACTCTTCTGCTGTAAACAGGATGGTAGGATCGCAAACTACGGGAACTTCCCTGCCCGTCAAGTCCTTTATGATTTTCTGTCCGCTCTTTTCGCGTACCGAACAAAAGTCTATCCGTTTCAGAAATGCAGCCGCTTTATGCGCTTGCCGGTTAGGCAGCTTCGATATGCCGAAGCTGGTGGATAAGGCGATTTTAGGTATTCCGTCGGGAACGAAATTCAAGGTGTAATAATCCGCTTCGATATTCGAAGGCAGCCATAACTGGTCGCTCCCTACAACGAATGCGGAATAACCGTGTGCTTCTTTGCCCAGTTCCGTTTTCGAAGGAAAGGCTTTTGACAGATGGAACTTGCTTTGCGCAAAGTCCTGAAACATGGCATTCCTTATAGCCATGCTCCGTTTCAGTTCTTCCCCTTTCGTTTTGAGTGCCCACACTTTCTTCACGGTGGCATATTTGTCCTTTACCGTATGGATGTCCCATATCCGGCTTAAAAAATACTTGTACTTGGCTGCATTGATTTCGCTTCTCAACCCGTCTATGCAGATGGTCTCGTTCGGCACGTTCATCTTGTCAAAGAGCAACTGTGTGGCATACGCCTGAAGCTGGCTGCCATAGTTAGGTTGGAAGTAGCAGGTGACGAGTGCTAACTTCTTGGTTTTCATATAAATGTTTTTGATTAATAGGTGCAGGAAGTCCCCATGACAGATGCTTGGTGGCCTCTGTCATATATACATTAATATTCTATACGATGAAGTAAGTGATAGTGGAATTTTTATTTTTCCTCAGACAACAGGCTGAGTTTATGGAAATCTATATTATCGTAGTTTTCTTCACCTTCTGATAAGTGATAGCCATGGAATGCAAGACGAAGTTCGTTTTGGTTTTCAAAATAAATATAACAGTTGTTTGCTTCGTCATAATACCATAAAGCTGAATTTATATCTGTTCCCACAGCTAATTTAAGTAACCGTTCCGTGTCGTTGCGGTTCGTCAACAATTGGGCAGCTCTTTTCGTTGTTCCTGCTATCATTTGAGCCGGATGTTTATCATCACCATGTTTGGGATTATAGACATACACCCGTTGAGGCTGGCGGTTATCTGAAAACCATTGATGAAAGGAGCGGATGTCATTATACCAATAGATAGAGACATTGTTTCCAGTTGGATTAACAGATAAGACAATGGGTGACCTAAAGTGGAAGGCATTACAATTAAGCAACACAACGGCATTGCCTTGGGCTTCATTTCTTGCCATTTCTCCTAAACAGTCATTCGTTACATCTTGATTATTTAATGAATACTGTTCTCCTGATTCCAACGGTTCATCCCTCCAATCTACAAAACCTTCCTCATTCAATAAAGCCTGGATCACAACTGTTACATTAGGGTATTCTTCTTCTTCGTATTCTTCTTGCAAAACAATATAAGGATACAGCACACCTTTCATATTTTCCGAATCATAGTAACGGTCACATCGTTCGTACTTGAAAAAACGCGCAATCTTCAGCCACTCATTGACTTCTTTTACAATCTGTTCAGGGTCTGTTTCCGTATTGTCCTTTATATAAAGCGCAGATGGTGAACGAGATGAATCGCTATACTCTTTAAACAATATGTAAAAGGCTGTCTTCATAAGTCAGAATCCCATTAATGTCCGCAGATCCATCGCATATTGATCACAAAAGTTCTTTGGAGGATTTTTCACCCTGCCTTTTTTCGTAATCTCCAGGTTTTGTACCGTAAATGATTTCTTTTCTTCCTGTTTCCGGGAAAAGAAAAGAATTTCCAATTGGTTATTCTTTAAGATTTCATTGCGGACGGCTATCAAAGAAGCATTGACAATGTGGTCGCTATGTGTTTCGATAAACAATTGCACTTTTTTAGGCAAAACTTCTTTGCAGAAAAAATTCATTACGGCAGATTGTGCGCTGGGGTGTAAATGTGCTTCTGGATTCTCTATTATAATAATTTCCCCTTCTTTTGCCAGTAATCCAGCCGTTATCAGTGACAATGCGTAACTGTAACCATATCCGACGTTTACAGGATGGAAAAAGCGACCATTGTTTGTAGAATCCATATAAAGACGTAAAGCGTTTCCCTCTTCTTTTATCGAGAAAGTAGCTCCATCGAATATATTGCTCAATTCCTGTTCTACTTTTTTCTGAAAAGCTTCTCCCTCCGCATAGATTACGTTCAGTATGTTCCGCCCTTTTTTGTCTAACCATAAAGAAGAACGCGATACATTATCTTCTTCATTTTGTGCACTCTCCCTGTCTGCCGAGATGTAATACATCCGTTGCAGACTTGTTAAAGACGTATAGCCTGAAATCACAGGAGCGACAAGCGTGCCGCTTTTTTCAGCCGAAACACTTTCATCATAAAAAGAACTTTCAGAAAACATTTCCTTACCGCCTACCTCCATGCCGCATAAGTCTCCCATTGAAGAAGCATTTCCTGCCTTATAGGATAACCGAAACCGATTGTCTGTAGCATTGTCTGTTTCGATAGTGAAAATTATGGGTAAGTCATGCGTGCCATAAACATTCTTTACATCAGAAAAGCTACCTAAATCCACCCAATCTCCTTTGAGTAGCAGATTATTCAATGTATGTTGGGCAGAATTCCGTAACGATTGCGACAATAATAACAAGGCTTGCAAAAAAGAAGACTTTCCACGTCCGTTAATGCCCGTTAATAATGTAAGGCTGCCTAATTGTATTTTTTGTAAATCATCAAAAGCCTTAAAATTCTGTATGGATAGCGTCTTTATCATTGTTTTTCGCTTTTAAACCAATCCCAAAAAGACTTTGGCAACCATCCTTGTACATCACTATCAGCTTTCAGTTCGCCAACAAATACATGGTCTTTATCTGTCATCTCTTGCTTAAGCATGTTGCAAATGAAAGTTGCATTATAAGAACTGGAGAGGAACCACACAGACTCCAACGGATGTTGATAGCTATCTCCCAGCTTCTTTATGCGTTCATACAATGAGGAATAGTCTTTAACTGTAGTATTGATGTCGTATGTTATTATATAGAGCATAATTGATATACCTTAGTCCTTTTGGGCAAAGATACAAAATAAATTCAAACAGATGCACTGATGGCAAGTTTTGTTTGAGCATTCGGAAGAAAATAAATAGCTAAAGCTAATGGAACATAGAACAATCCTGATCATTCCTTATTATTTTCTCAAAAAATCGACTATGACACATGAAACATAAGCAAATGCAAATAGCATATTCAACATCTCATGTTTCGCACAATAAACCATTTCCCTTTTCCCTTTCGGCAAATAGCTCAAATCACAATCAAAGGCAATCTGATACAATTCAGTTTGTAACATTTTTCTAATGATGCTTTTCTTTTCCGAAAACGACAAAGTACAATTAGGATGTAACAAATACAACCTGAAAGAACGAAAAAGACATTCCGCTGCCATTCCGCAAAAACAAATTTTATAATCTTTATCTCCCAATATGAGAAAATTTTTTATTCGGCGATAATAACCATTTAATGATTGCTCGTTTATATGCAATATAGTTGCGTTATATTTATTCATTGTAGACTCTTGGAACACTCTATAATGAATTAAATATTCATTGCATAATACTATCTTTTTAGCGGCATTAAAAGTGTCTAAACAGAATATGGCATCTTCTCCAATCTTGATATTTGTTTCAAATTGGATATGATTGTCCTTTATCAATTCTCTTTTAAATACTTTGCCCCATGCACCACGAATAGCACCTACTGAAACGCCATTTATTCTTTTATCGTAATAAGGAAATAAAGTATCCAATTTGAAATATTTAATTTCATTACCGGTTCGGATTATCCGATTAGGGATTATGCTTTTTCTTTTCCATTCACGTTTCTCACTGTTATAAAAGTGATTAAACCCGATAATGTCCGCATCGTGATATTGCTCGATCAAAATTTCTAAATTTGTAAAAGCATTCTTTTCAAACCAATCATCCGAATCCAAGAATAATATCCATTTCCCTATTGCGATATCTAGCCCTGTATTTCGTGCGATACTTACACCCTCATTAAATTTGTGTATAGCTTTTATCCTTGCATCTTTATGAGTATAACTCTCTATGATGTTTTTGGTATCATCCGTAGAACCGTCATTAATTAGAATTAATTCCCAATCAGAGAAAGGTTGATTCAATACACTGTCTATAGCGTATGAAAGGTATTTCTCCACGTTGTAGCATGGGACGATGATGCTAAAAAAAGGTTGTTGATTCATTGAGGTTATTCTAAAAATAAAGTTGGATTATTAGAAAATAATTTCTTCATAAGGCTTGTCATTAATAAACGATGCACTTTGCGCAAATCCGCTATGAAACATATCTCCTGTTACTAAAAGGTAAATTTTCTGTGCGTCTGCAAGCATCATTAAATCAACGAAACTTTTTAAGTGAAGATTATAATCATGGGCTGGTGTATAAGTTAAATGCACTACTCTGCCGGGTATGGTATATACATAATCTAAAGAACTGACATAATCCAAGAATTTTCTTGAATCGGATGTTATCAGGACTTTTTGACCTTTGTGCCGCTCATCATATAGTTCTTGTATTTTACTGTAAACTTTTTCCATCAGTCTTTTCTGTTCATCAACTGGTAATGTAGGGAAATCGGCTTCTTTAAAATCACCCAATAGGCTTTGAAACCTTAATACAATGGCTATATATTCTCCTCCGATGTTTTTCTTATTTTGATTTATCGCTTCTTCCAAAGGTTTGGCTGGCATAAATAACTCATGAAAAGCTGTGGAATAGATATTTGGAGTATAAGCGAAATGTGCATTGGTATAGATATGGTATTGCTTTTTATCTGTCTTGATAAAAGAATCTAAAAAAGCGTGTTGATATTTTGCTTCTTCGTCTACAGTCATCCCGTATTTCTTATATGTACAAAACAGAGGGATTACTGTTGTCTGTTCGCTGTTATAAGACAGCTTTTCAGGGTCAATGTCCCAATTTACCTTATTAGGCAACAAATAATCTTTCAATCTGAACGGGTGACAAAAATTAACCTTAAACTTATATCCCTTCTTTTTGCAATATAGATACAAAGAAATAATCCCATGCAGTCGGTCTCCTAAGCCGCCCGGACTTATGCGTCCGTCTGCCATATAAACAATTTCAGGCGAATCTATCTGAAATTTAGGATTACTGGCAGAATAATACTGCTTAAAGCTGAGTGCTTTTTGTCTGATGCGTAGCTTCATTAAGCCGCATTTGTACAATAAGAAGCCTTGAAAATTCATTTACTTTTAATTCGTTTATTAACGACAATCAATTTATATTGTTTTTGAAATCATGTTTGTATGATTTATATGTGTGATTAAATAAAATTATATTTAATCGGTGCTTTGAAACCATCATAAGTTCCTTTGATGATTGCTCGTGTTTTATTCCATTTATCCTTTTCATAAAGTACAATTAAAATCCATCTGTAAAATACAGTCAGTAGACCACGGTACACAGATGGTGTGAAATCTTTATTTTTCCTTTGTTTGTATATTATGTTACGACATATATAATAATAGCGAAATGCTGAGTGATTAAAAACAACTTGTTTATGTCCCAGAATATTCGATATAAAAGAATTATGCCCTATTTCATGTAATATTGAAACAGTGTTGCATCTGAGAATTATGTAACCATTACGAGATAAAGAATAGCAAAAATCAGTGTCAACTCCATCAATGAACATGGAAGAATCAAAACCTCCGACTTTTCTCCATGCCTTAACAGAGGTTAAAGATGCTGAGGTTATGCACGTTTTAACTATTGTGTATGGTTTGTCATCCTTATCAATAATGCCAAAACTTCTATCATTTATTACAGGACATACAATACCAACATTTTGCATATAAATATATTGCCTTAATTCCTTTATTAGGTTGAGAGGGCAAACTGTATCTTGATCTAATGTGATAATCCATTCATATTTATCATTTTCTGCTTCTAAAAGTAATTGATTCAAAGCATAAGCTATGCCCATATTATTATCATTTTGAGTTAAATGAATTGGATAATGGATATTGCTTATAAGAGTATGTATATCATTGAGGTTAAATGAATGTTGGTCTATCAAATAGATAGTATCTACTTGAGGTCCTATAGAATTTATATTATCCTTTAGACGAATAATATCAGGATTAAATAATACAATTCCTGCTGCTATCATATTTGTTTGTAAGCACTCAATTTAGGGCATCCCCCTTTGAAAGGGCACTTTTGAGTGCCCTAAACCGAGTTTTGTTAATTAATTAGCTTTGAATTTAACATTGGCTGGTAGCCAAAGTGATTTTGTCAGGAACCATGTTAACATAATCCCTGCACCCGTTAAAGATATTTTTGAAAAAAGTTCCGATGAAGTTCCAGACAGAACTGCCATGAAGCTTTACCGTTCCTATTACACTATGGTAAGTCGCAGCCATCTCAGCGCCTGCATCACTACCGTAATGAAG